>CAZWZQ010000049.1:3761-14229 GCA_964638955.1 uncultured Rikenellaceae bacterium
TCGAGTCCCGAACCTACATTCTTTTGCAGGGGGACAGCCTCCATTCTCTGTTTTTCGGGGAATACCTCCCAGCCGCTTCGGTCGAGAACAAGTGTGCCGTTTTCTCCGGTATATGCCATGCCGTGAGGTCTCTTCCAGTTGCCAAGACCAATGCCGATAGTATGTTCCCAGATCATTGTAAAATCCTTAAAGTCATAAACAGCGGTCATCGTGTCCGGAGTCACCATGTCATCGTCGGGGAAAGCATATTTTCCTCCTGTTGCCATTACTGATTCAGGAACTGATACACCCATGCCGTATAATATATAGTCTATCAGGTGTACGCCCCAGTCAGTCATCAAACCATTACCATATTCCCAGTACCAGCGCCAGGTAAGGTGGAATCTGTTTCTGTTAAATGGACGCAAAGGTGCCGGTCCAAGCCAACGCTCATAATCAACACCTTCAGGTACCGGTGAATCGGGAACTTTTGGTACAGGACCTTTCCAGTCTACAAATGACCATGCTTTACAGGTACGAATACGTCCCAGCTTACCCGTTCGGAGAAAGTTAATAGCATCGACAAAATGAGGCTGGCTTCTTTGCCACTGTCCCACCTGGGCCATTTTGCCATGTTTCTTTATCGCCTTTTGCATAATGTTGATCTCAGCAATGGAATTACCGATAGGTTTTTCAACATATACATGATTTTTGTTTTCAACGGCGTCGCAAAATATCATACAATGCCAGTGATCGGGAGTTCCGATAATAACGACATCAATATCTTTATTTTCAAGCATTTTACGGTAATCAATGTAAAGCTTTGGTTTTGGACGTCCCATCTTTACAATGTCATCGGTTCTTTTATTCAGAACATTTCTGTCCACATCGCATAATGCCACACATTCGATTTCAGGATTTTTCAGGAATGACTCGAGATCACTCCATCCCATACTGTTTCCGCCTACAAGGGCTACATTAATCTTATCTGAAGGAGCCACACTCCTTCTGGCTTTTGCCAGTATGTTAAGAGGTAAAACAGATCCTGCAGCCAGAACAGAAGTTGTCTTGATAAAATTTCTTCGGGTAGAAGTCATGATAATATTAGTTTTTTTGAAAAATGAATCGAAAGGTAACATTTTATTGTGTTACGGTCAATTTACGTTTATTAAAAAATATTAAAAATCCCCGTCCCGCTTTAGCGGAACTGCCCCCCAAAGGGGGCTTAAAATCCGGATTATCAGAATATTAAGATATTGCAGGATTTTATAAAAGAAGAGTTGAAAAGGTGGTTAAAACAGGTTTTTCAACAGTCTCTATTGTAACAATAATAAGAAATACTTAAATTTATATTTCAATATCAAGTTACATTGTAATAAATGATCGCTGCATGAATATACTAATACAGATCCAGTTGAATTATTGTTCTATATATTGAATATATAATAATGAAAAAATTGAAGATTATTTTAACATTGGTTATCTGTGGATTTATTTTCACAGGAGGATATGCTCAGATTTCAGATCCGAATGATCCGATCCCGTCGGATCCTGCTATCAGGATAGGGAAACTTGATAACGGGCTCACCTATTACATCAAGTACAATCAGAAGCCCGAGCAGAGGATGGAACTCAGGCTTGCCATAAATGCGGGCTCTATTTGTGAAACTGACGCGCAGCAGGGGCTGGCACATTTTTGTGAACACATGTGTTTTAACGGAACAAAGAACTTTCCGAGCAACCGTATAGTAGATATGCTTGAAGAAATGGGTGTCAAGTTCGGAGCCGAACTGAATGCCTTTACCAGCTTTGATCAGACAATCTATATGCTGAAGGTCCCGACTGACAGTATGGAGTGGATCAACCGGGGTTACCAGGTGCTTGAGGACTGGGCTCACCAGGTAAGTATGGAGGATGTTGAGATTGATAAAGAGCGGGGAGTCATAGTTGAGGAATGGCGTTTAGGGCTGGGCGCCGAGGACCGTATGATGCAAAAATATCTTCCGGTATTGCTTAAAGGATCCCGGTATGCCGAAAGACTGCCAATAGGGAAAGTGGAGATAATAAAATCATTTCTTTATGATACACTGCGTGATTTCTACAGGACCTGGTACAGACCCGACCTGATGGCAGTTGTGGTTGTTGGTGATATTGATCCCGACCTGGCTGAAGGGAAAATAAAAGAATATTTCGGGAGAGTTCCAAAGATCGATAATGCTGAGAAAAGAGTGGAATATAGCGTACCCGATAATGCTGAACCGCTTATAAGCGTAGTGACAGACAAGGAAGCATCAGGCTTCGCAGTACAGGTAATGTATAAACAGCCAAAAGCGGATGCTATAACATATAATGACTACAGAAACAGCCAGATACGTACATTATACACAAGCATGCTGAACAACCGGATTCAGGAAATAACAGTAAAACCTGACGCTCCGTTCCTGTATGCCGGATCGGATTACGGTTCATTTATCGGGCGTACTATAGATGTTTATTCATTATATGCTGCAGCAAAAGAAAACCAGATAGAGAAGAGCATCGAAGTAATTCTTACAGAAAATGAAAGAGTAAGGCAGTATGGATTCACTCCTTCAGAGCTTGAAAGAGCAAAAAAGGATATTCTTACATTTTACGAAAATGGTGCAAAAGAAGCCGATAAAACTGTATCGGCAGTTTATGCAGATGAATTCGTCAGGAACTACATGACCCGTGAATGTATTCCGGGTTATGTAAGGGAATATGAAATTGTGAAAGAGATTATGCCCGGGATTACTCTGGAAGAGGTTAATAAGCTTGGGGGGAAATGGATTACTGAGAATAATTTGCTAGTCCTTATAACTGCCCAGGAAAAAGAAGGAGTGAAAGTCCCCACTGAAGAAGAAGTTGCCGAAATAATCAAATTTGTCAGGTCAAAAGAAGTTGAGGCTTATGTCGATGAAGTCAAAGATGTTCCATTGCTACCCGAAGAGCCGGTTTCTTCGCCGGTGATCAGTAAAACCGAAAACGCCGGTTTTGGTTTTACCGAACTGACCTTTGGCAATGGAGTAAAGATGATCCTTAAACCCACCGATTTCAAAAATGACGAAATACTGGTGGCTGGTTTCAGTCCCGGCGGAATATCCCTCTATCCTGACCAGGATGTTATGTCAGCAATGCTTGCTGCTACAATAATAACACAAAGCGGACTGGGTGAATATGATCTTACAGGATTGCAGAAAAAACTATCAGGAAATACAGCAAAGTTAACTCCTTATATTAATGAACTGCGTGAAGGAGTCAGCGGTAGCTGTTCACCAAAAGATCTGGAAACAATGCTTCAGCTCAATTATTTGTATTTCACCAGAATACGAAGAGATGAAGATGCTTTTAATTCATATCTTTCAAGGCTTAAAAATATGATCAAACCAATGAGAGCAGTACCGCAGGTTATCTTTTCCGATACACTTTCGAAGATCATTACGATGAATTCTCCACGGGTAGTTGCGATCCCCACAGATGCGCAGCTTGAAGAGGTCAGCCTCGACAGGATAATGGATATCTTCAGCGACCGGTTTGCTGATGCCGGCGATTTTACCTATATAATGGTTGGAAATTTTAATAATGAAGAGGTAATACCTTTACTTGAAAAATATATCGGTGGGCTCAACTCAACAAACAGAAGTGAAACATGGCGGGATATGACACCGGATTTCCCTGATGGCAGAGTGATTGTTGATGTACCAAAAAATTCCGAACCCCAGAGCCAGGTAGCTATGGTATGGGATGGTGATTTCAAATGGAAACTGAAATACCGTCAGGGATTTGCAATGTTGATGAATATCCTCACTATAAAATGCAGGGAGTCGATGCGTGAAGATCAGGGTGGTGTTTACGGGGTGAGTATAAACGGAAGTGCTTCAAAATTACCAACACCAAAATATTCAATAACCTCTACCTGGGGTTGTAATCCGGATAATATTGAAAAACTGGCACAGACTCTGTTGGAGGAGATGAACAAAATCAGGGAAAACGGTCCAACAGAAACCGATCTTAATAAAGTGAAAGAGACAATGATAAGAGAACGTGAAACACAGGTAAAAGAGAATAGCTTCTGGTTGGCATATCTTCAGAATCATTACCTCTACGGGAACAGAATACTAACTCTTGAAGAATATAAGGATCTTGTTAATTCATTCACAATAAAAGATATAAAAGCTGTAGCTAAGAAATACCTTGATACTGAAAATTATGTCAGAGTGGCACTAACCCCTAAAGAAGGAGTCGAAGCCAAATAAATTAAAATAATCCGTGAAGCTCGGCATTGATCTTGTCAATAACCTCGCTCAGATGATCCTTGTTATTCGGGAAATTATAATGATCAGCCTCGATAATAAGCATTTTACCAAGGTCATAGGTCTCAATCCATGCCTCATATCTTTCATTAAGTCTTTTCAGGTAATCGAGACGTATTGAACTTTCATATTCACGACCTCTTTTCTGGATCTGATTCACAAGTGTCGGGACAGATGCCCTTAGATAAAGGAGAAGATCCGGAGGCTGGAGCAGCGAGCTCATCATCTTGAAAAGTGAGGAATAATTATCAAAATCGCGTGTCGACATCAACCCCATCGAATGGAGATTTGGTGCAAAAATATATGCGTCTTCGTAAATTGTTCTGTCCTGTATGATGGTCTGGTCCGATTTCCTTATTTCAATAATTTGACTGAAACGGGAATTAAGAAAATATATCTGCAGGTTGAACGACCAGCGTTGCATGTCGTCATAAAAATCGTTGAGGTAAGGATTGTCATCAACGTCTTCATAATGAGCTGTCCACGCGTATTGTTTGGCAAGAAGGCCTGCCAGCGTGGTTTTGCCCGATCCTATATTTCCTGCGATAGCTATATGCATTGTTTCAATGTTACAAATAATGGTTTTTAAAAGTAATAAAAATATCTTCAATATACTCACGGGTATTCGACAACCGGGGAACCTTGTTCTGTCCGCCAAATTTGTTTTTTGATTTCAGCCAGTTATGGAAGGTGCCTTGCGGGACAAATCGTATTACCGGCTTCACCAGGTTAATGTCCTTAAACCGTTTTGCTTCATAATCAGAGTTCACTGACTGGAGAGTCCTGTCAAGTATTTCCGCAAATTTTTCCGGATCAGAAGGATCCTTTTCACATTCAATTATCCACTCATGAGAGCCTCTTGAGTGTGCATCCATGAATACCGGGCCGGCGGTGTACTCCGATATTATTGCACCTGTAGCTATACATGCTGCCTCAAGTGCCTTGTCGGCATTATCAACGATAACCTCCTCTCCAAATGCATTAATGAATTGTTTTGTTCTTCCCGAGATCCTGAACCGGTACGGATCCAGACAGGTAAATACAATTGTGTCGCCGATCATATACCGCCAGAGGCCTCCATTGGTTGAGATGACAATGGCGTAATTCACATCTTTTTCAACTTCGTCGATTGTATATGCCGGAGAATTATCACTGTCTGTTTTATCAGCAGGGATAAACTCGTAAAAAATTCCATAATCAAGCATCAGGAGCATGTCGGTCATTGAAAGATCATCCTGGATGCCGAAAAATCCTTCTGAGGCATTGTATGTTTCAATATAATGCATCTGGTCGCCCGGGATAAGCTTCTTATAAAGCTCATGATATGGTGTGAAGCTTATACCTCCGTGGAAAAATACTTCAAGATTGGGCCATACCTCAAGGAGATTTGATTTACCGGTATAGGCAAGGACATATTTTATCAGGGTAAGGTACCATGAGGGAACGCCTGAAAAACTTGTAACATTTTCTTTTACAGTTGTTTTTGTGATCAGTTCGAGTTTCTTTTCAAAATCGTCAATGAGAGCAATCTTCTGCCGCGGCACCCTTATCAGTTCAACCCAGGACGGGGCATTTTCGATGAGTATGGCCGACAGGTCGCCACTCAGAGATTTATTTTTGAACTGGTCAATCCTGTGACTGCCGCCAAGAGTGAGAGCTTTCCCTGAAAAGATACAGGTGGAAGGATTGTTTGAAGCGTAAATTGCCAGAACGTCCTTTCCGGCTCTGTAATGACACTCTTCAAGAGCCTCTTTAGTCATGGGGATGAATTTACTTTTTGCAGAAGTTGTTCCGGATGATTTTGCAAACCACCTTATTTTACCCGGCCACAAAAGATCTGACTCATCATTTCCAAGCCTTTCGACATATGGAATAAGTTCTTCATATGTCTGAACAGGTACACGCGATTGATAATCTTTAATTGAAGATATGGAAGAATATTTATATTTTTTACCCCATTCGGTCAAAGAAGCCCTCTGCAGTAACCTGTCAAGGGTCTCCTTCTGCACCCTTACAGGGAATTTTTTAAAATGCTCAATCTGGTTTATGCGATTGATATTAAACCGGTTAACAATGGAAGTAATGATTGGCATTTAAGAAAAAATTTAGCTTTAAAGATAAATAATTTAAGGAGAAATTATCCGAAAACCTCTTTCAGAACTTTGAGCGACCTGATCTTTTTCAGCCCCGGCAAATGTATTGAATAATACTTTACCAGCATTTCAAGGACTTCGTTTCTCTGTGCCCCCGAAAGTGATATATTCATGCTTTTATCATATGATGTTGAAAAAAAAGCCGCCAGTATATCGGATATTTCCTGATTTGTATAATTGTTATGGAAAGGGGGAACGGCGACAAATATTCCATTGATCATATCGAAGAACAAATCGTTTTTTGCTGATCTGGGGCCCGGTTCAAAACCCAGGTAACTGCTGAGCCCCGCAAGAAATGCGATGTGAAAATTAGCGAAATTATCACTGCGCTTATCGAAATATATTATTGAATTCTCAATGAATCCGAAAAGCTTTTCATTAGGGGACTCCTGCCTTAATATTGAAGTCAGGACTTCTCCAAGAAAAATTGCAACACTTGTTTTTTTTATGTCTGAAAAAATATCGGCTGGCGAATAAGAAACCGAAAACTCTTTTATCAACTGCATTTCCCTTGATTCCTTATAATAAATTTCAAGATCAAGTATGAACATTGGCTGGAACAGGACATTATGTTTGCCGGTTTTCCTGCGTCCCATTCCCCTGACAAGGAAAGAAAGCCTTCCGAATTCCCGGGTATACATCTGTACTACTATATCCGTATCGGTATATTTCAGCTGATGCAGGACTATTCCCCTTGTCTTTTCGATCATGGATTTTGAAATCTTTATCAAAGATATTTATAATAAAATGATGTTAGTCCAAAAACCTCCTTTGTATTCTTAGTACGAAGTGACACAAAGGAAGTCTAAAATAATATATTAGGAATTTATTATATTTACTGTTCAACATTTCGGATATGGTTGCAGCGAATAATGAGGAACTTGTAAAAAGGATCGCAAAGCTTGCCAAGCAAAACCAGGAACTTGAAGAATATATTAAGAAGCTGGAGAAGCAGAATGAAAAGCTTTCAAGGGATTATGAAAAGATAAAGACTCTTTATGAAAAAGTATCTCCCGAAAGTCTGAAGGAAATAACCGAAGGGGAAAAGAAAGAGAAGTCGCTGAAATTCAATATGGCGACTGTGCTTTTCTCCGATATACATGGTTTCTCGAAGCTGGTGGAAGGAATAGATTCATCTGCAATCATGGATGAGCTTGATGAGATCATTTATGAATTTGATGAGATCGTAGCAAGGTATAAGATTGAAAAAATTAAAACCATCGGCGATACTTTCATGTGTGCAGGCGGGATCCCGGTAAAAAACATCACCAACCCTATTGATGTTGTTATGGCTGCCCTGGAAATGAAAAATTTCCTTGGAAATTTCGAGGTTAGAAAGAGAGGTGCCGATAACAGGATCTGGGATCTTAAGATCGGGATCCATACAGGACCGGTTACAGCCTCAATAAGCGGGAAAAAGAAGGTCAATTATGACATCAAAGGCGATACTGTCAATACAGCAAGCCGTGTTGAGGCAGTTTCGCAAAACGGGATGATACTTTTTTCGGTGATGACCTATGAGCTTGTAAAAGAGTTTTTTGACTGTGAGTACTTTGGTAAACTTCCGGTGAAATATAAAGGTGACCTGCAAATGTACAGGGTAAAAGGCCTTAAACCTGAATTCTCCATTGATGGGGATGGAGTTCTTCCTAATGAAGCCTTCAGAATCAAATTCGGGCTGATACAATTTACCGATATCCAGGAAATAATCCTCGACAAACTGGAAAAAGAACTGCCTGAATATCTGTTTTATCATAATGTTAAGCATACTGTTGACGTGGTTACCGAAGTGGAACTTATAGGCTGGGCCGAAGGCTGCTCAGACGAAGAGATACTTGTTCTCAAGACAGCAGGTCTCTTCCACGACGTAGGTCACACTGTTGCGTATGATGATCATGAATATCACGGGACAGTGATAGCAAAAGAAATGCTGCCGAAGTTCAACTATTCTCCCGAACAGATAGAAAAGATCTGTTCGATCATTATGTCAACAAAGCTTCCGCCGCAACCGAAAAATCTTCTTGAGGAAATAATCTGCGATTCTGATCTCGACTATCTTGGAAGAAGTGATTTCATTCCTGTTTCAAATACGCTGTTCGAAGAACTGAAAGCACAAAACAAAATGGGTTCTCTCAATGACTGGAACAAGATACAGGTTAAATTCATATCCGGGCATCAGTACTTTACCAAGACGGCAAGGAGCCTCAGGGAGGTGAATAAGCAGCTGCAGATCGAGAGGATACAGAGTTTGATTACGGAGTAGGATTCGGGGATTTTTTCTGTTGACAACTAGTTAATTACCAGAATCTTGGTTATACACGATTTCGACCCATCGCTGCTGGCGCAGAAAACAAGATATACACCGGTTGCAACACGACGTCCGTTATAAGTTTTGAGATCCCACGAAGCCTGCCCTCCGTCAGATATTGTTTCAAAGACAAGGTTTCCGCTGATATCGGTAATTTTTACCTGTGTATCTCTCATTAGTCCCGTTATTGTGATATTACCTGTGAAATCCTCCCTTACCGGATTCGGAAAAGAATATACTCCGGTAAATTCTTCTTTGCCCATAATTGCTTCACCCCTTATTGAGATCACTCCATCTGATGTGGCAAACCACACATCACCGGTCAGATTATCAACTGAAATATCAGCGATCAGGTCGGATAGTATAGGACTGTTCTGCATATTATAGTTCTTCAGGAGAATTGTTCCGTCAGGGGAAAGCAAGTATGCTCCCGAGCTTTGAGTGCCGAGCCATTTCCTGTTGGCCCCGTCGACAGCAATAGCAGTAATTGCTTCGGTAGCCAGCACATAGTCGGCAAGTCCTGAGCCATCATCGCGCGGTATCTTTATCCGGAAAGCCCTTATATCCTCTTCAAATATCCTGCCGGGATTGTAATATATAAATGGTCCCTGGTCGGTGCCAACCCATATATTACCGTCAAGGTCTTCGGCAATACTGTAGACAAATGTTATCACTTTGCCATCAGGGTCGGTTACGAACATCTGTTTGTAAATGTCATCGTCAGAATATTCAGGAGTATCATTATCATTAATGATGAGCAGGCCATTCCCTCTCGGGAGAACGATCCACTTATGACCGCTGCGTGTAATTATAATATCACCGATAGTTGCCACACTTGCAGTAATCGGATTAAAGATCCATGTTTTGTCAGGTTTCAGAACTTTTACTGATCCGGGCACCTCGCTTTGTGTGATCCATAGATTCCCATCCTTGTCCATTGCCATACCACAAATTCTCACATAGGGGTGACCAGTAATGATTGTTTGTAAAGGGGAATTTGAATCATTATAAGTGTTTATCAGTTCATTATCCTTATATTCAAGCAGTCCTCCGCCCCATGTGGCAATGAAAAAATGAGTGTTATCCGCAGGATCTATGAAGGCTCTTATTGGATCACGGACACTACTGTTTTTTATATGTGTCCAGGTATTGTCTTCATATATGGAAACACGAAAAGGTCTCCAGAGATTGTTCCATGGAACATCAACTCCGCCTCCGCAGATTATAGTTTTTCCGTTGTATGATGTAACACTGACTGCATTGTTTGTTGAGGGTCCCGGGAGAGTGAACAAGGAAAAATCTGAATTGTATTCACATTTTACAAGTCCTGAACTGATATCTGCAATCCATATATCGCCGTGGTCCTCAACTGACTGTACAATGTTTGGAGTTCCCCACGGGTATGATGAAATAGTCTTATAAAGCGAACCATCTTTATGGTAATACCTTGCGGAGCTCCCGGAGGAAACAATAAAACCATCGGATGCCTCATCAAAAGAAGTATTAAATCGACCGGTAACATATGAAAACAGTGCGGTTTCATTGTCGATGTAATAAATATAATCACCGGGGAAAAGGTTACCTGTATGGTTAACATAGAGCCGGCTGCCTGAATAAACAGCGGCTGTGTATTTTCCCTGGGGCTCAGGCAATGTGCTGATTATGGACCAGTTACCAAAATATGCAAGTCCGGGATC
>CAZWZQ010000049.1:14329-19536 GCA_964638955.1 uncultured Rikenellaceae bacterium
AATAGTATTGTTTTTCAGGATGTCGATATTTGTGCTTGAGTATGCAATAACAAGAATATCATTTTCTTCTGAAAAGGCTATTGTGCTTATAGCAGTTTCAGAAAGGCCGTTTACGCGCGACAATTTCCGGAGTTCTGCATATTCCTTATTATATACAAATAATGAAGATCCTGTGGAGGCAAAAATCTCCTCTGATCCGACTGCAATGTTTTTAGCTGTACTGTAAACCAGGTGATCGGTCCAGGTTCCGACCGGAGTTTGCCCCCATGTTTGACAGGCGGCAAGAAGCAGGCAGATGTAAAGCAACAATCTTCTCATCAGGGAATTAAACAGTTAATCAGCCTCTTTTATTGTCCCGATTATCATATTGAAGAAGAAAATTCCTGAGCTTCATAAAGGCTTTTGCCCGGTGTGAGATCCTGTTTTTTTCTGCAAGGGGCATCTCGGCAAAAGTCAGATCCCGGCCCTGAGGGACAAAAACCGGATCATAACCGAATCCCTCTTTTCCCCTTCTTTCACTAATGATCTTTCCCTTGATAATCCCCTCAAAAAGATATTCCCTGTCATCCAGAATCAGGGCAATTACTGTCCTGAACCTTGCCATTCGGTTGGATGTGGAACCCATCATTTGGAGAGCTTTGTCAATATTTGCGTCAGAATTCTTACTCTCCCCTGCAAACCGGGCCGAGTTAACTCCGGGCAATCCGTTCAAGGCCTCTATTTCAAGACCGGTATCGTCAGCAAAGACATTCATATTCAGGAGCCGGTGAATATAACGGGCTTTCTGAAGTGCATTGCCTTCAAGAGTCGTCTCATTTTCAGGAATATCATCCCTGATGTTCAGATCACCCAGGCTTAACAGGCTGAAGCTGTTACCAAGGATATTCCGTATCTCCCTTAACTTGTTTTCATTATTTGTGGCAAATACTATTTGCATAATCTTCACGTTTCTTTTGCGCGTAAAAATACTTAAAAATGATCTTTCCTTTTGAGCAGTCTGTATTAAGTGCTACATTTGGATAGAATAATTCGGAATTTTATGGTTTTATTCAGGTGCCTGAATATTAAGACCTCAATTTTCTCCCTGTTGTTCCTGATCATAGGAGTGAATTCTGTTGATGCTGTATTTTCAGAGGATGAAAAACCTTTCCTTGAACGTATAATAATAAACAATGATTCTATCATCATCCCCGATGATTTATCAGGATCCGCGGAACTCTCTTTTACAGAATCTCTGATTTTTGATTATAAACATAATAACCTGTTGTTCGAACTATCCTCCCGTGATACCCTGGGATACTCATTTTTTCTTAATGGCTTTGATGAAAAATGGGGAGAGTGGCTCCCGGGCAACTATAAGGAGTATACAAACCTGCCGGCAGGAAATTATGAGCTGCATGTCAGGTACCGTGATATGGAAGGCAATGCAGAAGAAACTGCAATAGTCAACTTCAGGGTCCTTCCCCTGTGGTATTTCTCTGCTTTGGCTATTGGTTTTTACATCTGTCTGGTATTGCTGATAATCTGGGCTCTGTATGCACAGTTGACCCTGCGGTTTGCAAGAACCCAGTATATGCTTGAGCAGATAATCAACAAGAGGACAGAGGATCTTATAATAGAGAAAGAAAAGACCGAAAATCTCCTTGCAAATGTGCTTCCAAAAAATACAGCCAGCGAGATAATGGAAAAGGGAAAAGCAACAAAGATCAAGTATAACTTTGTTACAGTGTTGTTTTCAGATATTCAAGGATTTACGAAAATTGCAGAGGAGATGAATCCCGAGGTTCTTATTGATGAGCTCGATAAGTTCTTTTTTTACTTTGACTCGGTGGTAGAAAATCTGGGTATTGAAAAAATAAAAACAATAGGTGATGCTTACATGTGTGCGGGAGGTATTCCGGAGAAGAACAGGACAAATCCCGTTGAGGTTATCCTGGCGGCACTCGAGATGCAGGTTTACATGAAGGAGCTGAAAGAGGCATCACAGGTGCAGGGTATGAAATACTGGGATATAAGAATCGGCATCCATACCGGAACAGTAATAGCCGGTGTGGTTGGACACAAAAAATTGTCGTACGACATCTGGGGTGATACAGTAAATACAGCCAGCAGAATGGAATCATCGGGGGAAGCCGGTAAAATAAACATATCGGGAACGACTTATGAATTTGTAAAGGAATTTTTCATCTGCGAGCACAGGGGCAAGATGCCTGTAAAATATAAAGGTGAGCTGGATATGTATTTTGTTAATGGCATTGTCCCCGAACTAAGGGATGAGGAGGGAAGACCAAACAGGAAATTTATCCTGAAGATACAGATGATAAAGCTGCAGGATATAGAAGATCTGATAATCAAAATGTTCGATGATGAAGCTCCTCCGGATCTTTATTTCCACAATTCATCCCTGGTTAAGAGCATCACCAATCAGACCGAACTTCTTTCTACTGCAGAAAGCCTGCCGGAGGAAGAGTTCATAAACCTGAAGCTTGCTTCGCTATTCCTTTTTGCGGGTTATATTTCTGATTATGAGAAACCACTGGAAGCTTCATGGCAGCTCGTTGAGGAAATACTGCCCAAATATGGTTTTGACAAGGCGAATATTGATGAGGCGAAAAGGATTATCGGTAACTCATTCAAAAACATACAGGAATCAGATTCCGACAATATTCTGCACGATGCAAGATATGATTACCTTGGGCGCGTTGATTTTCTCATGCTGTCGGAAAAGCTGCTGAAAGAAGAATCGGAAAATGGCAAACCGCATAACATTAAGGAATGGACAGATCTGCAAAGGAAACTTCTTATAGATCATGAGTTTATTACAAACACAGCAAAGCTTTTAAGAAGCGTGTCGGTTGAAGATCAGATCTCCAGCCTCCTGATGAATACCGGGTGATCAGGTTTCAGTCAGGAAAATTTGAGGATAAACATTAAAAATGTACTTTTACCACCCTATATTAACAAAATAATTATGGAGCTGTTTGACTGGAAAAATTTACCATTTGGCTATATAAAGACCGATTTCAATGTCCGGTGTAAATATAAGGACGGCAAATGGGGAAAACTGGAAGTATCAACCTCGGATTATATAGATGTCCATATAGCTGCCACCGGTCTGCATTACGGGCAGGAAGCATTTGAAGGCCTTAAAGCTTATATGGCTAAAGACGGTAAGATCAGGCTATTCCGCTGGGAGGAAAATGCTAAAAGGCTCATTCTTTCTGCAGAAGGTATAAAAATGGCTCAGGTGCCGGCTGAAATCTTCAGGGAGGCAGTTTTTCAGGCTGTAAAGCTGAACAGAAAATTTGTTCCACCATATGGTTCGGGAGCGACTCTTTATATCCGGCCTCTGTTGTATGGCAGCGGACCTGAAGTTGGTGTTAAACCGGCTGCTGAATATACATTCCTTGTATTTGTAACTCCTGTCGGACCCTATTTTAAGGAGGGGATAAAGCCGGTTAACATGCTGATATGCAGAGACGTAGACAGAGCTGCGCCTCTTGGCACAGGTATTTTTAAAGTAGGAGGCAATTATGCAGCGAGCCTCAGGGCACTAATGGCAGCAAAGGCTGGCGACTATGCAAGTGCAATTTTTCTCGATGCCAAAGAGAAGAAATACATCGACGAATGCGGCCCGGCTAACTTCTATGGAATAAAAGACAATACATACATTACTCCTAAATCGGAATCCATTCTGAATTCGATAACAAACAGGAGCCTGATTGATATTGCCGGGACTATAGGTTTAAAAACTGAAAGACGTCCTGTACCGGTTGAAGAACTTGCAACATTCACCGAAGCCGGAGCATGCGGTACGGCAGCAGTAATAAGTCCGATAGGCAAAATCGTGGATCCTGACAAAAACATAATATATGAATACTGCAAGGATGGTAAACCAGGTCAATTGACAATGAAGTTATACAATAAGCTGGTTGCTATCCAGAACGGTGATGAAAAAGATGAGTTCGGGTGGATGACGGTGGTGAAATGAAAAAGAACCAAAACGGGACATCGAAGACAAAGCTGCGGAGCTCTTATGTTACACTCGTTGTCAGTGTTTCACTCGTTCTGTTTCTTCTTGGGATACTCGGGCTTGTACTGATAAATGCGAAGGAGCTGTCGGATTATTTTCGTGAGAGCCTTTCATTCTCTGTGATACTGGATGATGACGCAAAGGAGGCAGATATCAGGATGTTGCAAAAAGACCTTGATGCCAAGTATTATGTAAAATCCACGGAGTATATCTCAAAGGATATGGCAGCCGCAAAGATGCAGGAAGACCTGGGTGAGGACTTTATAAGTTTTCTCGGGGATAATCCTCTTCCATCATCTATTGATGTGTACCTTGTTTCAAATTATACAAGTCCTGACAGTGTGACAAAAATTGAAAAATATATTCTTGAATACCCTTTTGTCAGAGAGGTTTATTATCAGGAGTCACTTCTATTCCTCATCAACGAGAATATAAGGAAAATAAGTCTTTTTCTCCTGTTAATCAGCGCCTTTCTTTTTCTTATTGCGCTTACAATAATCAATAATACCATACGGCTGGCAGTTTATTCAAGGAGATTTATAATAAGAACAATGCAGCTTGTGGGTGCAACAAGATCGTTTATACGAAGGCCCTTTATTATGCAAAGTGCATTTCACGGGTTTCTGGCAGCACTCATTGCCATGACCCTCCTGATGATCCTGCTTTACCTGGTTGAACGGGAATTCTTTGTCATGTTTACCCTGGAAAGCACTAAGCTCCTTGTTCTCCTTGGTGGTGCAGTAATCATAATCGGAATACTGATAAACATGGTCTCAACATTTTTTTCGGTGAACAGATACCTTGATATTTCTGAGGATAAACTATATTATTGAAATAACATGGCAACAAAAAATGAGAAAAAAGAAAAATTGAATTTTGCCCTGGGACGCGAAAATTATAAGCTGCTGGCAATAGGCTTTGTAATTATAGTCATTGGCTTTTTGCTTATGCTGGGCGGAAGAACGAAGGATCCCAACGAATTCAGTTATGATATATTCAGCTTCAGAAGGATAACTCTTGCTCCAATTGTCATTCTGGCAGGATTCATTTTTGAAATCTGGGCAATAATGAAGAAACCGAAAACAAAAAGTCAGAAGTCAGGTGACCGAAGTCCGGAGCAAAAATGATCTCTGCAATTATGACTTCCGACTTCGGACTTCCGACTTCGGACTTC
>CAZWZQ010000050.1:0-4505 GCA_964638955.1 uncultured Rikenellaceae bacterium
CAGTAAATTTCTGAAGGTATTTCTGCAATTCTTTTTGTATCTTTATAATACTCATAAATAAAAGGGGGGAAATGCTTTATGGAAATAACAGATCTCTCATTCGGATCAATAACCATCGATGGTATCACGTACGATAACGATGTGGTCATAAAAAACGGTGTGGTTAAAAAGAGAAAGAAGGGTGAATCGAAAAAATACCGGGACCAGTTTGGACATACACCGCTTTCACCGGACGAAAATATACCCTGGAAATGCAGGCATCTTATCATCGGCACGGGACATAGTTCCGCTCTTCCGGTAATGGAGGAAATATATAAAAAAGCCCGTAAAAAAGGTGTGGAACTGCTTATCATGAGTACTCCTGAAGCGATAAAACACGTAAACGACCAGGATACCAACCTGATTCTCCATCTGACCTGCTGAAACCCGGCGACCGCTTTGCCCACCGAAGCTATGTGCGAAGGTGGGGCGACAGACATCAGGAGGATTAAATGATTACACGTTTCAAGGAGCCCCGCTTTGCGGGATAAACTCCGCGACGAAGTTCTGCGAAGCGGAAGTATGATATGGAAGCAGGCACCTGGTTATTCTGCCATTAGACTGTTTTTGATTTTTTCCAGATCGACAAGACCTTTATTTGTATCCAGCCAGATTTTACCATCTTTTTCTGTAAAACCGTACATCGAGATACTATTATCAAGAATATCTGTTCCGACTCTTTTCATTGATCTTACATGGTAGAGAACCGGAATTTCTTCAACTCTTGTACCCACGGCAGTAAACATAAAATCAACCTGTGCCCATTCTTTATCCGGACTTGTATCCATAAGTGTGATTGCCATTTCGACTCCCTCGACTTTTTCCTTAAAATCTTTCAGTTCTTTCATATCCACCAGCACAATACCTGATCTTATATCAGTGTCAAACAGTACCAAATCTTCATCATCAAATTCATATACTTTCTTTATTATCTCATCAGCACTTAAGGGATCGATGGCCATGTTATGGAAAAGGATGTCAGAAATACATGTGTCATCCCAGCTTGAACCGGGGTAAACATCCACGATCTCAAACTTCAGGAAATAGTGTAACTGCATCGGAGTGTCATATTCCGTCAACCCGTCCAGTCTCTCCTTAAAATCAATCTTAAATTCCCTGGTAAGGTCAACTCTTTCTTTAAATGCAGTTTTCTTATCAACTGGAAGGGGGATATCCTGTAGTCCCATCACATCGCGGAGAGTTACAACAGATCCGACACCTGTCTGTTTTACAGTATATGCTTCAGCTATCTCGGTTACGTCTCCCGGCATGTGGAATCCTGCAAGCAGAGTGATTTTTGCGTTCTTCACCCTGTTCATGTTCATATATTTTAAGGTGATAAACTATATTACCTTATGTTATCTGGTGTAAACGATTTGTGAATGGCAGAATATAATTTGCGTAATATGCTTAAAATATATATCTTACAGTTGTAAAACCAGAAAATAGCGCATCACTTATAAGTTGACTGGAACAAATCGGACAAATACAAAGGTAACCAATCCTGGAATTACAATTCTGATAACCGACTATTGTTCAACGCATTCCAATATGGACGACTCTTACAGTCAAAACAACGCGGCAGGATATCATTTTCGGCAATGAAAGTTCATACCTGAAAAAAATTCCGGATGCTGACTTTTACGGAGTCTATCTCGACATTATAGATGCTTTTGAATACTTCGAATAAAAACTCAGCCTCGTTTTAAGAAAATCGTACTTTTGTATATATAAAGTTCTATTCCAATTCTCCGGAACCAGACAAAACAGGGAAAATAATCTTTTAAATTGAGGAAATTATGGTACAAAAAATGTTAAAAAAAGAAAACCATTTACTGGTTTGTTGTATCTATCCGGCTCTATTCATTTTAGTCCTTTCATTTTGCATTCCTTGTAATGTATATTCGCAGGATTTAAGTGATGTTGAGCAGCAGACTGCAATAATGCAATACACTTTGAAATACCGTTTCGGTAAAGACCTTAAAGTGGGTGATATGGTGAAATATTCAGACGAATCAGGAGGGGATGAAGAACCATCAGTAATAGAGTTAAAGGTTAGCGGTGAAAAAAACGGGAACCTGATGATTGACGAAAGTACCCATGGCATGCTTATTCATTATCTCATTAACCCGGCAAAAATGGAGTTTATCAGTATAACAGGCACTGATGACGAGGGCAAGGATATTGATATCAAACCTTTAAGTGATGAGAGATTCGGACAGATAATGGGAATGTTCAAAAGCAGAATGCAGCAGCAGGGAAGCTTTGCCCAGTTTGTTGCATGGGAGGAAGGTTCAGAATCAGAAGAAGTAACTACTACTGCAGGCGGTTTTAAATGCATTTTTCTGCATCCTAAGTACTCTGAAATGTATGCCCAGCAAATAAAGGGATATGAAGAATCTCTCCGGTCCCAGGGAAAATCTGATGCTGAAATCAAAAAGATGATCTACCAGAGCGAACCGAGGCTCTACTTCAATAATGATGTGCCCAAATTACTGCCAATGAATATTGCTATGGGCTGGATGCCCTGGATTGAAGCATTTGAAGGAATAGAGGCAGGACTCGTTGAATGCAGGCATATGGCCCCGCTGAAACTTACAGGATATAAGAAATAGGTAGCCAATAAGGATCGCCCCGCAAGTACGGTTCAGCAAGGCAATACCGCCAATAAAAAGCCATAAAGAATCGATAAGTTCTTTCGTGACAGGGTAATCACTGTTGAGGTATTTCAGAACGTTCTGCGTACGATGAAATTTCTTTTCATCAAATGTCTCAAGCAGCAGTGTATACGATTCTTTTGCCTTATTGCTGTCACTGTTTTTCATAAAGGAAATCAGCTATTCTCAACGGATTAAAGTTACGGATTAACATGAAATTTAAGAATTAGTATATCACTCCCCATATCCTGTAATTAGAGCCAACATTTTTAACGACGGTTTGTTTAATTATAAATGAATTTACAATAATTATCAAGTTCATGATTATAGTATCTTTGAGATATGAAGAACGATAAAGTTACGGGTCAGGGACGTAAAGTTGTAGTGGTGGGAGCAGGATCGGTAGGTGCTACCTATTGTTATGCTCTCGCGCAGAGCGGTCTGGCAGATGAGATATTCCTCATTGACAGAAACGAGGAGCTCGTACACGGACAGGTTCTCGACCTGGTCCATGGTCAGCCATTTTTCCCGACGGTTATAATAGGAGCAGGAACAGAAGATGATTATTCTGATGCACAGCTTGTTGTTGTAACAGCCGGATCTGCTCAGCGTCCAGGTGAGACAAGGCTGCAGCTTCTGCAAAAGAATGCCGGGATTGTCGGAAGTATAGCTGAGAGTATTTCGCGCCGCGGATGCCAGGGTGTGATGCTTATTGTTACCAATCCTGTCGACGTTCTCACCTATGTTGCTCTCAAAAGGTCGGGGTGGGAAAGAAGCAGGGTGATAGGATCAGGCACTGTTCTTGATAGTGCCCGGTTACGTCATCTTCTTGGTAATCATTGTGGTGTCGACGTACATAATGTACATGCCTATATCCTCGGTGAACATGGCGACAGTGAATTCGCCGCCTGGTCAATGACTAATGTGGCAGGTATAAAGATCAACGATTACTGCCCTATTTGTAACAAATGTTCCGACTGGAAAGCAGAACGCGGCAAGATCGAGCAGCAGGTGCGTGAAGCTGCATATCAGATTATAAATGCGAAAGGCTCTACACATTTTGCAGTGGGAATGTCGCTCTTAAAGATCACTACTTCAATACTCCGGAAACAAAACAGCGTGCTTAGTGTTTCTGTCATGCTAAACGGTGAGTTTGGATTAAAAGATGTCTGCCTCAGCGTACCATGCGTGGTCTCCGATGGCGGTATAGAAAAGATCATTTCCAGCCCTCTTGATCCTGAAGAGACAGTGTTGCTTAAACGTTCCGCGGCTGTCATAAAAAAAGCAATTGATTCATTATCATAATAAACAACCCTCCAGCCTGAGACAATTTTCTTTTCTTTTTATAAATTTGACTTATGACAAATTTCAAATTATCATGAAAATCAACAACAATGAAGAAATATTCGCTGCTGAAGTAGAAATGGAAGGAGCGAAAGATGTAAAAAAGAAGGTACTTATCGGTCCTGATGACGGATCAGATAATATTATAATGCGACATTTTATTATTGCCCCGGGCGGTAATACACCATATCATCAGCATAACTATGAACATGTTGTTAAAATTGAAAGTAACAAAGGAATAGCCGTTGATGATAATGGGAATGAATATGAGGTAAAAAAGGGCCAGAGTATTTTTGTGAAACCAAATGAGAAGCACCAGTTCAGGAATCCCTTCGGCGAAGATTTTGAATTTACATGTATTATTCTAAATCAGGAGAAGTGACGGACGATCATGCGATCGTGCGATCATTCGATCATGCAATCGTTACTTTTTAGTACTCAGATATTTCATGAAACCTCCAAGAC
>CAZWZQ010000050.1:4605-19286 GCA_964638955.1 uncultured Rikenellaceae bacterium
CGATCATGCAATCGTTACTTTTTAGTACTCAGATATTTCATGAAACCTCCAAGACTATTCATGAGTTTCTGGCATCTGACTTTTCTGTCTGATGCAATTGCCAGATCTATATAATTTTGATCCTCTGCTATATAGTACATGTTTTTTACTTCACCGGAAGAACCTTTTGAAATATTAAGGAATTGGCGGAATTCTGCATCACTTTTACGACAGAAACCTTCAGAAATATTATTCATTATTGAGATTCCAGCTCTTGTAATCTGATTCCTGAATGTAAAATCTTTACAATGCTTAAAATCTGAATAAATTAATTGCACGATTGCACGATTATTTGATCCTTGCTATCAACAGATTTTCCGAACTAGTAATGATGCAATTTTCAACAATCCCCGATTATTCCTATTTTAGCCCGATGATATAACATCAAAAGATTATCAATTATGAATAAACGATTAAATAATATTCCAATTAATCAAACAAAATCAATCCTGAATTACAGATTCTTATCAATTGCAATTTCAATACTGATACTTCTCCCGGGCTGTAAAGCCCATTCCCAGGGAACCTGCGACTGGCCCTCGTTTCATGGGCCGGACAGAACCAATAAATCAGAAGAGACAGGGCTTATCTTCACAGCGGGCAAATACAGGGATCAGACTTATGTATTTGCTTTCGACCTTTATGTCCGTCCGGCAGGCAAAAAAGGATTCCAGGTATGCCTCGACAAGAATGATGGAAAGCTTATCTGGGCCAATACTGATATACCGGGTGTTGAAGGTTATAGTTCGGCCGTGGTTTTTGACTATGGAGACAACAAGCATATAACAGGCTCAAGCTCCAATTGTTATTACGGTGTCGATGCTGCCACCGGCAGGCTCCTCTGGAAAGTCGATTTTGAAAATCAGCAGGGACTCAACCTGACAGATGCCATAGTAAAGGATGGTTATGTGTTTATCACAAGCGGCTATGGAAAAGGGAGTATGCTCTTCAGGCTGAAAGCTTCCGGAGATAAATTTGTGCCTGAAACAGTCTGGCAATCAGGGCTTATGGATAATCATCATGGTGGTGTCATTCTGCATAACGATTATCTGTATGGATCAGGGAGCAACTCAAGGGGCTGGTTTTGTCTCGAGTTCTTTACTGGCAAACAGATCTGGAATAATACCCGAGGCAAAGGAGCAATAACCTATGCCGATGGGATGCTCTACCTGCTCGATGAGAGAAGCGGTTCCATGAAGCTTGTAAAAGCTACCCCTGACAGTTATGAATCTGCCGGTGAGTTCAATGTGCCTTCGGGAGGCCAGAGCATGTACTGGGCCCATCCTGTCGTCTGCGGTAGGAGGCTCTATGTAAGGCACTGGGATAAGGTGTTTGTGTATGATATCGGACAGTGACAACGTACAGCGTACAGCGTAATTCCAGGTTTTATATTTAAGATTATTTTATTCTTAAATAATTTATCGCCACTATCCGGTTGCCGGGCAATGGATTGATTATCAGACCGGGAAGACCTATGCCGGCGGATGTCTGTTCTTGAAATCATGAAATCTGGAATGCCATGCTAAAGGATATCCAATTCAATTGATGGAAAATGATCCGTGATTTATTCATGTAAAGAGCACATATATCTAAAATGCAGCGTACAGATGCAAGACAGGAAATTTCAGTGAATTAATTGCTGAATTTTCAAATGCTTGTATTTTTGAATAGCTGATAAATAGCTGTATCTTTAATCTTCATAATCAGAAAGATATATCATGAGTAAATCAAAAATTTCAAGACGAAGATTCATTAGTACTGCTTCAGCAGTTGCAATGGGGTCGGCAGCTTTTGGAATAAATCCGTTTAATAAAAAGTATTTACCGGGGAAATCTCAAAAAGAAACAGTAAGCATTGCCAGGATCCGGGGAAATGATATTTCCGGGGCTGTTGAAGAAGCTATTGATCTTTTAGGTGGTATTGAAGCAGCTACTGCAGGAAAGCAAAAGATCATGCTTAAACCCAACCTTGTTATTGCTGATTTCAACAGCACCACAAAGGTAGAAGTAGTAAAAACACTTGCCAGACTTATGCAACAAGCAGGGAAGCTGGTGAGCATTGGAGAGGGATCAGCAGCTGGGGTAGGTTTCAACGTTATAAATGATGAAATCTTCAAGACAAAGAAAAGAGAGATCCTTGATAAACTGCAACAGGATGTATTTGATACTCTTGGCTACACTGAGATGACCAAATCCCTGAATATCCCCCTGGTAAATTTACATTCAGGTGATATTACGGAAGTATCTCTTAAAAATGGATATGCGGCAAAATCAGTAAAGATCCACCGGTCGCTTACCGAAATTGATCTGTTGTGTTCAGTTCCGGTTATGAAAACACATAACCTTGCCACCGTAACGCTTGCCATGAAAAACCTGATAGGTCTTTACCCGGGTACGGAATACTATTCTGTCAGGTCGTGGCTCCATGACAAGGCAGCGGAGGCTGGTTCGCCGGGGATTGCATATGAAATTATCGATATGAATAATGCTGTAAAGACCGGGTTGTCGGTTATTGACGCTTCAACAGCCATGGAAGGTGACGGACCAACGGGAGGCACTCTTGTTGAAATGGGATTGATAATTGCAGGGACATCACCGCTTGCAGCAGATATGGTAGGAGCCTGGTTGATGGGTTTTGAACCGGAGGAGATACCAGCAATAGTACTGGCACATCAATCCGGCATGACACCGGCCACATTCGGAGATATTGAAATAAAGGGTGTTAGACCGGACCAATGTAGACGTAAATTTATCCGGCCAAATGTATATAACTGGTTCGATATAAGAGAAGGTTTCGGAGCCAGGGAACTTTAGTCTGACTCATCGTCTCACCTGCGGCGGTCTTACGTTCTGCGAGCGCTGTCTTGCTCCTGGAGCCTGCCCCGACAAAGGAAGGGATCGCAGTCTAATTATTTTTCAGACCTTCCGACAGAGTTCCTCGCCAGAGGAACGACTGACGACGAGTAGCAACATGAAAGTGCTGTTTTGCCGGTGGCCCAACGATGGTACAAGGCAGCAGGGATTTATTCAGTGATTATAAATTCTCTTTCGCATCTGGTTTATATATTTTTTCTCTTGTAACTTTATGTCAATTAAAATGCAATAAAGAAGATTTTATAAACTAATTCAGAACAATAGGAGGAGATATATCATGAATCTTAAAGCAAAAGAGATCTTATTGGGAGTAATTGCATGTTTGTTACTCCTTATTTATTTTTTTACTCTGGGAAATATTATCCTTTCAGTTTTAAAGTGGGATTCGGAAGCCGGGAATTATATTCCCGGAGTTAATTTAGTATGGGTGGTAAATCTGCTTGGCGGGCTTGTTGCCGGAGTTGTTATCGGGAACATGGCGCTTGCCGACCGCGGTTCTACACCACTTTCGCAGGTGAAGGTGCTTTCAGAGGATTACGGGAAAAGACTTATGCAGACGATAGTCTGGATATACATTGTAGTCTGGCTGCTGATAGGTTCAGGCGCTTTCTATGTTGGAGTGATCATGCGTCCTGATATTTCAGTCACCTTGAATGAGATCGGGAAATCGTGGCTGGGGATCCTTGTAGGGGCTGCCTATGCATGGTTTGGGATAAAGAATCCAGCAGCGAAAGGTTAATATCATACATCAAATCCCGGTCTGATAGTATTCCTCCGATTTTGTGTATTTTCCCTGATATATTTTCGGATCCGGTATTTATTCATGTAAAGAGCACACATATTTTTAAATGCAACGGACAGATGCAAGACAGGAAATTTCTGTGAATTCATTACCGGATTTTGAAAACTGAATTTACGGATTATTCTCTTATAAACTTTACTTACATTATTAGAATCTGACATTTGGAATCTTGAATCTGAGATTCATAATTTTCCTTAAAATCACTCAGAGATCAGCATGTTTCTCCTTGTGTTATACATCAGCAGATAACCTCTTTTGGATGCATCACTTAAAAACGACCGGCTTATCAGTGTCCCGACAGATTTTTGATTTTCCAGGAAAGGAGAGAGAAGCTTAACAATCCTGCCCTCCTGTACTCTTAGGCGGCTAGCAAATTCGGCAAAATCCGCCTTTGACGGATGTCCGTTTTTTTTGTACTGTCTGCTCCTGAAGTTATCTGCAAAGAGACCTTTGTCAAGTGCAAAGTCAGGGTCGTCGGTATGCAGGCGGGTGTTCAGCAGATCATAAGCCGGACTTAAAAGATAGTCGCCGTCTGAAGATTCAAGAAGCGAGAAATTCTTCAGGTGAGCGTCGCCGTTTGAAAACAGGAAGTTAAATACAACAAGTGCATAGTATTTCTCAATTTCGACCCTCCAGGCCG
The DNA here is from genome assembly GCA_964638955.1 of uncultured Rikenellaceae bacterium. Lineage (GTDB taxonomy): Bacteria > Bacteroidota > Bacteroidia > Bacteroidales > VadinHA17 > LD21. The sequence goes on from CAZWZQ010000050.1 coordinate 8,960, forward strand.
GTACGAACCTTTGTATCATTTGCCCGCACTCTTCGTAGCTGGACCCATACTTAAAGTCCGGTCCGGCATTTGAACTGGTCTTCCCTGCCAGCGAGGCAAAATCTTCCTTCCCCCATTTACCCCCTTCCTTCCTGACGTCGAATCTCCTCGTTATGTAGGCAGGGGTGCCGTCCCTGAAAAAGACCATGGCATTAGCAGCGGTATTTATGCCATAAACCTGCTCTGCGATCTGCATGGTAAGATGTTCGTTTCCAGGAACCTGGTCTGCTTTTTTCAGGTCCGACGGAACGGGTTTCAAAATAAAAGTACCCTGTTCACCCTCTTTGGTAAGCCTCAGGATATTTTTTTCAAGGATCATGCTGAGCTTTTCCTGGACGCCTGAGATGGAAATCCGTCTCCTGTTCTCGAAGAACTTCTCTGCCACCTCTTCGTTTGCCTGTGGCGTGTCATAAGTCAGGAAATGGCTTACTTTTTTCCCTCCGAAAAGCCTGCGCAGGCTGCCCGGGCTGTAAGTGGCAAATCCCTCGGCAAGGGTGCCGGGACAGTATTTCAGATTATGCGGATTCATTTCAGTTGAACTGGTTTTACAGTTACTGCTCCGGGAGTATCACATCCTGCAGTAGCCAGGAGCAGGCCGAAATCGTCATTTTCATCGATTTTCAACTGGATGTTCTGTAGTTTTTTATTTACACCCTCGCTCAGCATATTGAAGAAGAACGGGAACAGATATTCGCTGTGATATTCCTGTTGTCTCTTCGGAAGAGTCAGGCTGATGGAAGGCTTGCCGGTATCATTGAAATACCTGTCGTCGTATCTGAAGACATAGCTTCTGCGGTTCTTCTCAGTGAGAATTCCGGACAGGACCCCGTTGCAGTATATTTCAGCCGCTCTCATTGATTATTTTTCTTAACTTCCAGTTTTAATTCAAGCCCGAGCACCTCGGCAAGTTTATGAAGGACGTTTAGCGTAGGATTTCCCTGTCCGCGTTCGAGCTTGTAAAGTGTGTTTGTGCTGACATGGGCCAGCTCTGCAAGGTTGGGCTGTGTTATTCCCAGCTCTTTCCTCCTGGTTTTTATAGTATTCCCGATATGCATGGCTGATATTATATTGTGATTTTCATGTAAAATTACATTGAAAAATTCAATATTACAACTAAAATCACTATAAAGTGTGAATTTTGAGAAAAAGTTAATATAACATAATTTAAAACGAACATTAATCACATTATAATGTGATTTTTAACAATGCAGGATAACAGGAATTGCACAGGGATTTTTAGAGTGACATAAAGAGTTCCTCGCCAGAGGAACGACAGACTATTTTTCCGCTCCCGACGCTGCTTCATGCTTCAGCATGTCGGGATTGAGTTGCTTTGCTCCTTAACCTTCGCAATAAGCTCTATGCTCTGCGCTCTGCGCCCTGCGCCTATTTTATCCAATCCCTTGACTCATATCAAAATAAAATCGTACATTTGGTATAATCATAGTCCCCCGTGAGTTTTTTATTATTGACTGTTGTCAGACAACAGCATATTACCTGTATTGCAGGAATGTGATTATGGTGTGTGCTTTTAGGGCTGACAAGGCGGAAGTTTGGAAGTGGCCGTAGTGTTAGGTGAGGTGCTAAAAAGGTGAAATGATAACTTTTTACTACATATATATATCCGATTTTTAACGTATGTCAAATATTTAATTCTGCATTGATTATGGAATCAAATAATCGAAATCAAAACCTGATTCATTCTTATCTGGCTTTACGAAAAGCTGTTGGCTGGATGGGAATTCTGTTACCCTTTGTACTTATGCTTGGCCTGTTTCTGTTCTTTCATGCCGGCAGGATATTGAAATCAATAAGCCAGTATTACCATTCAGGTATGAGAGACGTTTTCGTCGGTACTTTATGCGGTATTGCATTATTTCTGTTCTTCTATCGCGGTTATGATAACTGGAAAAAGATTAATTGGGATCTATGGATAACTAATATAGGTGCTATTTTAGCTATAGGAATTGCTCTTTTCCCGGCACCCAATAATAATCCGATAGACTGGATAGGGATAGTCCATTATGTATGTGCAATATCATTTTTTATCCTTCTTGCTTTCTATTCTATCTTTATCTTTACCAAAAAGGGCCTCATAACCTCGGAAAGGAAACTGGTAAGGAATAAGATATTTGTGATTTGTGGTCTGGTAATGGTTGTCTGCCTGGCAGCAATTTTGATATACATGGTGTTCATCCAGACTCCAAATTCAACATGCTGTTTTGTATTCTGGGGCGAGACAGTCGCTCTTGCTGCTTTTGGTATCTCCTGGTTGACAAAAGGCGGAAGAATATATCCTGACAAAAGAGATTCTGACTCTCATAGGGAAAGCGATTAGGCTTTTCCGTACCGGAAAGCTTCGGGCATAGCTATGCTCAAGGCGTGCAATCATGCGATTCTACGTCCACTTCGTTAAGATGGGGTAATATGTTCAAACGTAACGAAGCCCGTCAGGGCGACAGACTGCATAACTTCACTTCTTGCCAGCCCCTTTCTCAGGTATCAGACAATGGAAAAGATACAGTTGATTTTGCTTTTATCTCTTATTAACTTTGCTTAATGATTATTAAGGTTATTTTTAATTATCAGTTAAATAACCTGTAAGACAATGAAAACATTAACCGTGTTGATTGCAGCGGCCTTTTTCGCCGGTGCGGCTATTGCTCAGATTCCGGAAAATACCGACATTTACATCTATGAGGCAACAGTGCTTAAAGCAAATAAATAATAGGTCTTGCAGTCTTTACGGCCGTTAGCCTGTCTTGCGTTCTGCGACTGACGTCACGAAGTAACAGACAGGACGAAGCCCGGGACAGCCCCGCTTTGCGGGGTAAACTCCGCATCAGGACTTCAAGACTGGATTTCACGCCAGCGGAACGACAGACTGCACGACTCAAAACAACGGTTTTTAATACGGTTTTTAATACGTTGGTCAAAATTTAGTAATAAGTTATAAATAATTTATTATCAGATATTTGCCAATTACAGGAAACGCATAACATAAATTAAACGTAAATAAATTGTAGTAGCGTTTCTTTTTTCGAATCCTGTATCGTCTATCATCAAATCATCAATCATCAATTGCTCTGTTATCTCCGCTCTGAGCCCTGAGCTTTTTTTAACGTTTCCTTGCCTCATATCTAAATAATATCGTACATTTGACATAGTCAATGTCCCTCGTGAGTTTTTAATGTAACCTATTGTCAGGCAACAGCACATTATCTGTATCTCAGGTATGTGAGCATAGTGTGTGCTTTTGTGACTGACGGGACGGCAGTATAGGATTTATCTTTGATTGCTAATGTTGAGTGATTTAATATAGACTCAAAAGTACTTTATGAGTTGGTTCTATATCTTTAAAATAAGTTAGGTTTAAGGTGAAATTCTACTGTACCATGACTCCCAATACGCAAGCAAGAGTTTGGCAGCCCGTTCCTGCAACCATATAGGCTGCCAAACACAAATTGTCCCGATCTATCGGGATGCTTTTTTGCCATCACACTTGACTCAAAAAAAAATAAAAAATTTACTTTCATCCTTTATCGGGACTTGACCATCATGCCGTTATTTATATAGTTTCAATTAAAGAATGCTCCAGACTATCTTTAGGGACTTAGGTTTCGCGTTTACCTTCACTGAACACAATAAAAAGAAGGTATAAACTACTTACTGGTCCACATATTCAGACTTTACTATATAAAATGTTTGTTTACAGAAGTTATGCTGTCTAAATTCATGATGAATATTAAAAACAAAAAATGTGATGAAAAATAGAGCAATTAAAAAAAATATTATTTCCACCAGGGAAAAAGAAGTTCTATTTTTAATTTCGATAGGGATGACTACAAAAGAAATAAGTCAAAAGCTTTTTATCAGTAATAGTACCGTAAATACTCATCGAAAGAACTTGCTAAGAAAAACTCAGACAAGGAATACTGCTGAATTAATATGTCTCGCTATTAAAAACTCACTTATTTAAAAAATCCTCATTTTTTAGGATTGACAAGTATCATATAGTTTATGTAAATTTACATATTGTTTAGTAATTGGACTAATTTAACTTATTTTGTCTGCAAAGTTTTATAAACAGTGAATAAATCCATGGCTCTAGGTTCTATAAATATGTTAAACACTTTACCATTTCTAATTATCAATTAATCATTAAGACGAAATTATTATGAAAAATAAATCAATTCTTCTATTGGTTATAATTTCTTTCGTGAGCATTTATATTTTCCCCAATTTAACTGTTGCTGAAATCCCCCCTGAGCAGGTAAAGTGCTATTGTACCTGGCTTGGTAAATGTAAGGCCTCCGGAGGTGGGAACCTTTGTGCCCAAAGCGAACCTGGTGGTAATATAGATTGTAGTATCTACAATGCAAATTGTTAGAATCAATAAATTTTTCACTTTATTTAAATGATTGAGATAATCTTAAGTGTCATCACCTGGATGACACTTAGGATATCCTTAAATTTGAGGCGAACATGAAAAGGAAGATAATTTACATAATAGTTCTTTCAATTTTTATATTCACTTGCACCAATAGAAATAAAGAAGGTTCATTGTTCCCAACCGTTAATAAAAGTGGAAGAATAGTATCAATTGATACACTTATACTGGACACAATAAATCTCGAAAAGATTCAGTACTCATTAGATGGATTCCTTCAAATTTATTCAAATAATCTAAGCCTGATTGATAAGAGGTTTGGCTGGATTTACAATTTTGATATTACCGGTAAACTTATTTCCAGAAATCTTGGACAAGGGCGTGGTCCCGGAGAAATTGATGCCGGATACATTGAAGGTCATACGGTATTAAAGAATGGAGATCATGTTTTTATAGGATCTTCCTGGGATGTTCATATTCTAGATAAAGATTGGGATTATATAAAAAGATTTACTATGGATTGGCATAGCTCAACTCCAAATATTGAATCCAATACTAATCCTGATCCCCTTGACCCTATTGTATATACTCTTGATTATGGAAATTTTAAACTCTTGTCTGATTCTAAGAAAAACGCTTATATCCAAATTTACTCAGAGCATCCATACTTCAATGGCATGGTTTCTAAGTCATACTATGAGAATGGCAGAATATTACTAAAACTTGATCTTTTAAAGGGGGATGTTTCTGGTTTACTTGGAAGAAGATCTCCAGAGTATCTAAAATATGAATTCCTGCCTCAACATGCCACCTTCTCATTTGATATTGACAGTAATGATAATTTTTATATATCTCATGAGATTGATTCATTAATTTACGTGTATGATCATGAATTCAAGCCTTTATACTCTTTTGGTTATCGAGGTAAAGATATGAACACCAATTACTCTGAAATTTCAAGTTTTAATGTAAAAGAATTTCGAAGACTATATTTTGAAGATAAACCGAAAAGGGGTTACTATAAAGATATTACAATTTTTGAAGACCCAGGCAATTTGCTATTTAGAAACTATTCCAAGGGTTCTCAAAGCGAATTTGACGGACTCCAAATTTACAGAAATAACACTCTTATAGGTGATGTTAATGTTCCTAAAGGATTTAAAGTTGTTGGTTACATATCACCTTATTTTTACTCAGATGTTTTTATTGATGAAGATTTGAATAAACTTAGTGTTCTGAGATTCAACCTGTTGGAAGAATCATCCAATTCTTCCAAGACAATACAAAGGCCGCGATTGACCTTTAAAACAGAAATTATTGATGTAGGGCAAATATCACAGGATACTTCAATCGTTGCAAAATATACATTTGTAAATGAAGGAGATACGACTCTGTTAATTGAATATGTAAAACCTGACTGCATTTGTACTTCATATAAATTAAGCTCTAATTCCATCGAAACAGGTGGCGAAGGTTTTTTAGAACTAAAATTTAATTCCAAAGGGAAGATTGGAGAACAAAAAATTTATACAATTATAAAATCAAATTCAGAAGAAAAATTCAGAAGGCTATTATTAAAAGCCTATATTAAATAATGCTATCTAAATTTCTCCTTGAAATAATCCAAATAAAACAGTCTTTATCTCTCTACCTGTATATCATTAAAACCCAATACTTTTTTTAAAAGATCATTTTCAAAGATTTTATTTTTTGTCTCGCCACTTCGTTCTTAATTATATAATCAGAAAACCACCGGTCAGTATAATTATTATTCCCATCTAAAAACTTTTCACAACATTCCGGCATAAATTGATTAGTAGAATAATCAGGATCATTAATCATTAGGTACTTTTTCCAATCCTTAGAATTAAAAGTTAAAAAAGGATTTAGGTTATAATCATTAAGACTCCAGTATTCGTTCTCAGATAAATTAAATTTATCAAATTTTTGTTGAAGTATTTCCATATTGATAACATGTTCTAAATTTCCTTTTTGATAATAGGCACTGATCGCTTTGATATATGGAACACTATTAAAATAACAGAATTGGATCTTAACATTAGCCTTCACTCTTTCTGAAAAAACGGAACTCCAGAATTTATAGGATGCACATTCGATCAGAAGAATTTCAAGGTTATCAGCATTTATATGTATAAATCCATTTGTCTTGTTATAAGTAAAATATACCTTATAAATTATTTCATCTACATACCGGTAATTTGAATCTAAACTGAATTTATACTTCTTAATGAAATTTAATGATAACAAGTCATCTGTTTCTAAATACCGAAGAAACCTTAAACAAGCACCACTTGCAGGAGTTACTTCAGATTCCATATTCCTGATTTGGTTGGAAAGTTTCAACCACTGCGGATCATCCAGACAGTATTTAGAATTCTCTGCGTAAAAATTATAATTTGAAAATGGTGAGGCATTTTTGATTAAAGCCGCATATATTGTATAGCCAATGCTCTCCACAAACATTATATTTCTATTATCGCTTTTTATGTTTTCCCTGTAATAGGATAAAGCAATATGAGAATCCTGGTTCTTATTTCTCCAATATTTACTAATTACTTCGTTCATGAAGTGTTTAATATTCAACTTTTTAGTTGGCCTGACTATAACCTCCTTTAAATTTTGGATATCCCTTTGCAATTCTATCTTTTCTGCTTTAATTAACTCTGAAATTGAAGTCTTATATGGTTTATAACCAGTATAAGAAATCGAAATTGAATCAAATATATCCGCACTGTTTAGGTTCAATTTAAAACGTCCATACTCATCTGATGTTGTCCCAATAGACTTAATTATATAAACAATATTTGCAGATGGAAGCGACTCTTGAGTAATTTTATCTACCACCAATCCTGAAATCGTAAAATTAGTTTGAGAAAAGGCCAGAAGTGATTGTCCGCAAAGAAAAATATTTATTAGAAGTCTCTTCATTCCATGAATGCTTAATGTGATGATTGGTAATCTATCAAGTTAATGAACAACTAATTTATCTGATAGGCTTTTCGATCTTTTCAAAGATAATGATTCATTGCTGTCCGGTTAAGAATTCTAAAGAGATAATTGATTCTCATCGGACAAATTATAAATTAATATTGTTATTAATAAGTTCTTTGATATGAGTCTTCTCAAAAAGAGTTAGACCCATTGTTTGAGCGAAAGTGTAAAGACTTATTGCCAGATCCAGCTTCTTTTTGGCAATTGCAATCAGCAGGTAAGTGCATAAAGCGATCCATATCTGACAATTGACTCGTCCTGAAATAAGTTTACAATAAAACTGTAAATTTATTCCGCACAATCATGGACAATAAAGTTCATTTGTCCAGCCTCCGCTAAAGCTTCGGCTGGCACAGTTGTCACGGTTTTTGCACCCCGACAGCTCCCGATAGCTATGTATTTCTTCACAATTCATGTAACAGTTTATATATTTGACTTTATGAACTTTTATCATGACAAGAACAGAAAAGCGTTTATTAACAAATAAGTGGGCTTTGGTTGTTGATCATTATGAGAAAATTAAACAAAAAACCAATCCCAGTTTTAAAACTGTTACTGAGCTTTGTGAAGCTTTTCAAGTAACAAGGAGAGATATTAAGAACTATTATGGCACACGGGCTAGTACGGGAAAGGATACAGAAGCCCTCCTTCCTCGTAAGCCTGGACCTAAGCCAGGTCAATTAAAGATTCTTAGCAAAGAAGAGGAACGGATAATTGTAAAGATACATCGTCGGCTAAATGCGAATGAATTTGAGATTTATAACTTAATAGAAGGACATTTTAATGTACATCCGTCAGTATCTACAATATATCGAACATTAAAGCTTTATCCTTTAAATGAGAAACGGAAAAAAGCAATCAAGAGATATGAAAAGAGGTATCCAGGAGAGCTTTTACATGCAGACACTTATTCTTTGGCTAAGTCTTTGATAGATAATAAAAAACAACTTTATTTATTAGGACTTATTGATGACTGTACCCGTCTTTGTCATATTGAACTAATAGAAAGAAACACCTCTGCGGAAGCATCTATGGCAACATCTAAAGCACTAAAATGGTTTACTGTTCATGGGATACTTCCTGAAGTCGTTATGACAGATAATGGTTCAGAGTTTACGGCTTTTACTTCACAAAAAGCTAAGGAAACTCACTTTTTCGAGACAACACTTAAAATGTTCAATATCAAACATATCTATACTAAACCATATAGGCCACAAACTAATGGGAAAATAGAACGATTCTGGAGAATCTTATATGACGAATGCATCCTTTGTCAACATAAAACATTGACAAAGGATGAGCTTCAGGCTGAACTAAACGGGTTTATGTATAGATATAACTACCAAAGAAGACATTCTGGATTAAAATATATAACCCCTCTAGATAAACTTAAAAACATTGTAAATTTGTTACCGAAATTATGAAGTATAACATAGCTATCGGGACGGGAAGCAAAAACACGTGCCACACCGCCAACGGTGGGGGCACCTGCTAATTTTATTGCCGGGCCGTTGTGCGTCATGCAGATATAAAGAAATAAGACTTCAGTTAATATAATATTAATTTAAAAACTTCAATAATGGATAACAATATAGTCGAAAAACACTGGAAGCTTTTATACAAAATAGGAGCGATTATGGTATTCTTAGCAGTCTTGGTTATGTTGACTGAGATTTTTCTAACTGCTTTGCCTGATGGTAACAGAGTTGAACTTACAATAGAACAACTTTTTGATATGTACAACCGCAATTGGTTTATGGCAATGCGATATATGGGCTTTATTAATATTATAGCCTCTACATTAATGCTACCGGTGTTTTTTTCGCTTTACGGATTATATCGTCATAATTTAAAAGTATTTGCATCCTTTTCATTGATTTTAAGTTTTATAGGATATGCTATTTTTATGGCAGACAATACAACCTTTGCATGCCTTGAACTTGCAGAAAAATACTTCAAAGAAATTTCCGATACAAATAAAACAATTTTGCTTGCTGCAGGTGAAGCTCTTATTGCCAAAGGAGCAAGCCATACTCCTGGTACATTTCCTGGATTTCTAATAGGACAAACCGCAGGAATATTTTTTTCAATAATTATACTTAATGGAAGAGTACTAAAAAAGTCAACGGGTATCATTGGACTAATTGGATTTTCATTCTTATTGATTTTTGAAGTTATTTCATCCTTCATTGGAACTTTATTTTATGAAGCAATGATTTTTGCGATGATTGGTGGGATTATGACCCTGGTTTGGTATGTGTTAATTGGACTTGGTTTACTGAAAAACTCAAGATAATATTAACGGCCCGGCAATAGGGCCGAGCGTTAAGTCCCGACATGTTATGTCGGGATAGCGAAGAGCCAGCATGCAGGGCAGAGGATCTTTTTTATGTCAGTGTAACCCAGCACTGATTCGATCCATTCGGGGTAAATATTCGATCCCATACACCGGGACTGTGATAACAATTCTACTTCATCGACAGATGCTTTTAATTTTTTGCGGTATTCCTTATAAAGACAGAGTTTCGCGATAGATGAACGACAGACTGCATGACTCAAATCAACGGTTTTTAATACGGTTTTTAATACTTAGACAAGAAAGTATTGAATCGTGCGATCCTGCGATCCTGCGATCATCAATAATCTCCCGACGATGCTTACTCCTTCAATATGACGGTATTTCTACACATCGTTCTGCAAAATCCGCAATCCGAAATCCGCTCCCGACGATGCTTCATGCTTCATCTGCTCTCCGCTCTGTGCTCTTCGCCCTCTGCCCTCTGCTCTGCGCTCTGCGCTCTTCGCCCTCTGCCCTCTGCTCTGCGCTCTGCGCCCTGTGCCCTGTGCCTTGAGCCCTGAACCCTGTGCCCTGTGCCCTGAGCCCTG
>CAZWZQ010000051.1:0-18769 GCA_964638955.1 uncultured Rikenellaceae bacterium
ATCCCGAGGACTCGGGATGAGGAATCTCTGCCTATTAACCGGACACTGGCAGAAGGCTTTAATCATTTGGTGAAACAACAGTTTTTATCAGTTTCAGGTTTGTTTCAACACCGTCAAGATAAATAAGCGTCCACGAAAGGGTATTCGTTAAGTTATGGAATACCCGGTTTGGATCATCATCATACTGCAGTCTGAGATCAAAAATTGACGGGATTGCTTTTGCGAGGTCCTCACATCCGGGCGTATTTTCGATTTCCTTTACAAGGGTATTCAGACTGTTATCAAGCTTTTCTCCCACAATCTCATTACTCGCAAGCGATAAAGCAATTATAGCAGCATCCGGTGAATCATGTCTTACTAATACGTTACCCTCAGCATTTTCCCATTGTTCAGCTGAAGTTCCCTCACGTTTAAGAATCGATTCCTTATACTCATATACAATTTTTAATGCCTCATCAATCTTAACACAAACTGTCGATTGTGAATTCCGGGCTGGAAGCTGATTCAAAACCTTTTCGACCTTAATATAATGAGTGGAAAGATTATAACTGTCTCTGAGTCTTTCCGCAGAGACATTTAACGCGAGTAAGGCTGAAAATACTGAAATGGCTGCAAGAAGCAGGAGAACAAAAACCGTATTATAGATATTAAAATTTTTGTTTTTCGCAGTTGTGACCAGGAAGACCGGAAGAAAAACAATATAAGGGAAAGGAATTGAAATAGACATCGCTATTCCGGCACCAGGCCAGTGCATTATTTTAAAAAGCATTCCTGTGAACACAACGAAACAGGTGAGCCATGTTGCGACATGAAGCAGCAAATTCTGCTTGTTTCCTTCGGCTTTATAATGGTTCCTCAATGATAATGGCAGAAAAGCCAGGATAAAAGCAGCAATTCCGAGGATCAGCATATATCCTGCTCCCGGCCAGTGGTTGACTTTAAAAATGACCCCTAAAAATATAATCAGGGCAGTAACTATACCTAATATGTATATTTTTTGTTTCATGATCTCATCTATTAAGTTGATTATTTGTGGTTTGCAACATGTTCCAGCATATTTGACTCAACAGCCAGAAGATTGTTTTTCAGAAGTTCAAGTGAATGCAGGCCGGACATTAATGATATAGTTGTACGATCAGGAATTGTTCCGGGTATGTATACCGAAGGCTCAATAAGACCTGTATACTTTTGAAGATCTTTTCCCGGTAACAATTCTGATATATACTTCGTATATTCCGCAACTGCTGAATTAAGTTTTTCACGTGAGCTGCTACCTGGTATAAGAAAATCCCTGACCGGAATTCTATAAAAAGGTTTTGTAAGCATATTGTATTGAATCTCGGTTCCTGTCTCAGTCTTGCTGATCTGATCAGTGCTTACAGCTGGCTTACCAGGCTCTCCTTCTGACTCCTGTACCATTTTTGTCTGAATATCGCCAATAAGAGTAAGCAGGCTGACAGTTTTCGCATGAAGCTGTTCCATCTGAGGATAGTACAGTGAATCATGATACATTATCATAATGGAATTATTGTACTTGTACAAAGAAGTGCACAATGCTTTCTGCTGAGCCTGGTGAGAATAAAAACCTTCCTCATAGTTTCGCTGAAGGTTAAGATTGATCAGTGCTCCCGGAATGATAATTGCAAACAGACCTATTATCATATAAATGAACTTTGGACTGATAATATTCTCTTCCTTCCATGTAAGCCAGGTATACCATGGTAAAACGATGACGTACAGGATGATCATTCCTGATACCGTCAGGGTAGCTGCCAGAGGCCAATGTTGTATCTTAAAAAACATACCTGCAGCATAACATATAGCTCCAATTGCTCCGATAATGTAAACCGGTCGTTTTGGTTTGTTTTCCTGCTCCTGCAACTTGCTGAAAAGCAATGCCGGAACAAAGAACACTACTCCAAAGAGTGCGGCCAGGGATAAAATGATAGCAGCAGCAGGCCAGTGCTGTATCTTGAATAAGGTACCTAATATAAAGAACATCCCGGCTAAAAATGCTGAGATGAAGAGGAAGAGTTTCTTCCCGCTGTGAGTCTCTTTCCAGAGTACTCCGAGGGCCGAAGGCATGAATACTAATGCCAGGGTTACAGCCCCGAGGGTCGTCATGATACCGGCAAGGGGCCAATGCTGGATCTTGAATAATGCGCCAAAGCCAAGCAACACTGTGCCGACAATGCCTGAAATTTTCATAGTGTTTTTCATTTGTCTGTATTTTGTGTCAACTGCATAAAGTGTTTCTTCCTGTATCTCTTTGATTCTGCGTGATCCCATTTTCTGTTTTACCCTGCGATATGCCTCACTGAAATCGAGTCCTGACTGCATCTCATTCTCTACATCGCAGCAAACATGATCAATAAGGTCTGCAAGGAGATGGGAAAATATTATCTCCTGTCTACTTATGTCACGGCTTATCTGATCAATATTCTGAAGACTCAGCTCAGGCATAATTCAAACCGGTTTTGGGTTCAACAATCCGTTGAAGCGATTCAATGAATTCACCAAGTTCTTTGAGCTTTTCTGCAACAACGGAATCCCCCTTTGGGGTCAGACTGTAGTAAATACGGATACGGTTATTGAAATTCTCAGACTCAGTGATAAGTACTCCTTCGCTTTCGAGCTTATGAAGCACCGGATAAAGTGCTCCATAGGTGAGATTGATCTTTCCTTCAGTCAGCTCCTCGACCTTACGGGTAATTTCATAACCATACATACGGCCATTTTCTTTCAACAGCTTAAGAACTATTGTTTTTAATGACCCTTTGAGAAGTTCGCTTGATATCATGGGTTTTATATATTTAAGATTCTTATATATTGCAAATATAAAATATTATATTTAAATAATACAAGTTTTTATGAAGATTTTTTTATTTTTTTTGCAAATATTTAACTTTTTTACTGGTCAAATGTTATAGTCTTATAAGATCCTCTAAGAAGTGATAATATCAAAAACATACCCTGTAACAGGAATGTCGTGTGCATCATGCGCGTCACGGGTTGAATCGTTTGTAAAGACAATCCCGGGCATTAATGGCGCGTCGGTGAATCTTGCCGACAACTCACTGAAAGTTGAATTCCTGCCGGAAGTGATAGCTCCGTCTGAACTGAAGAAAAGGGTTCGCTCAATTGGTTACGATATAATTATTGATGAAACAAACAGCCAGGAGCTTAAAGAAGAAGCGCAGTATGATTATTTAAGGAAAATCCGTATCAATACCCTGGGAGCAGCAGCTTTAAGCATTCCACTTGTGATAATAGCAATGTTCTTTATGACCATTCCTTATGCCAACTATATAATGATGGCGCTTGCAACTCCTGTTATTTTCTGGTTTGGCCGCCAGTTCCCGGCCGGTGCATGGAAACAGCTTAAACATCGTTCGGCCGGTATGGATACACTGGTCGCATTAAGTACCGGTATTGCATACATCTACAGTGTTGTAATAACTCTGTTCCCCGACCTGTTACAAAAGCAAGGTATCCGTGGGCATGTTTATTTTGAAGCTTCAGCAGTGATCATCACCTTTATCCTGATGGGTAAAATGCTTGAAGAGAGGGCAAAATCGAAAACATCATCCGCTCTTAAAAAACTGATTGGACTGCAGGTTAAGACGGTTACAGCAATTATGCCAGGCGGAGAACAAAAAGAGATATCCATAAGCAATGTAATACCCGGCAATATACTACTGGTACGACCCGGTGATAAAATCCCCGTTGATGGAACTGTTATTTCCGGAAGCTCATTTATAGATGAAAGCATGATAAGCGGTGAACCGCTTCCTGTTGAGAAAACAATCAATTCCGAAGTCTTTGCCGGGACAATAAACCAGAAGGGAAGTTTCAGGTTACTGGCTGAAAAAACCGGTGATGAAACTCTTCTGGCACAAATCATTAGAGCGGTAAAGGAGGCTCAGGGCAGTAAGGCTCCCATACAACACCTTGTTGACAAAATTGCAGGTGTTTTCGTTCCTGTTGTCATCACAATTGCTCTGTTAAGCGGAGTAATATGGTATCTGTCGGGTATAGAAAATGCACTGACTCACAGTCTTCTGGCAATAGTCACTGTTTTGATAATAGCCTGTCCCTGTGCCCTTGGTCTTGCAACTCCTACTGCAATAATGGTAGGTATAGGCAAAGGTGCCGATAACGGGATCCTGATAAAAGATGCCGACAGCCTTGAGACCGCACATAAGATAAATGCCGTAGTGCTTGACAAGACCGGAACAATAACGATGGGTCAACCAGTGGTTAATAATCTCTTATGGAAAAACAACCTTAAAAAGGAAAAATACAGCAACATCCTTTATGCAATACAGAAAAACAGCGAACACCCCCTTGCAGATCCTGTGGCCGTTCATCTGGAGAACAATGAAACTGTGCGGAACTCTGTTCAGGTTAATATTGAAAGCTTAATTGGGATGGGAGTAAAAGCCTTAGTTGATGAAGAGGAATACTACATAGGTAACAGGAGGCTTTTAACTGAATATAACATTATTGCTGATAAGGAACTGGAAGATTTTGCGGTAAAACGGCTTGAAGAGGCCAATACGGTTTCCTACTTTACAGATGCAAAGCAGGTTCTTGCAGTGATATCGATTGCTGACAAGCTCAAAGAGTCTTCGAAAAAGGCTGTTAAACAACTGAATAATATGGGAATTGAAATTCATATGCTGACCGGCGATAATGAAACAACTGCCAGATCAATTGCATCAGAAGCAGGTATTAAAAGCTTTAAGGCTGAGATTCTGCCGCAGGCCAAGCACGATTTCATAAAACAACTGCAGAACCAGGGAAAAACAGTCGCAATGGTCGGTGACGGGATAAACGATTCACAGGCTCTTGCACAGGCAGATATCAGCATTGCAATGGGGAAAGGCTCCGATATTGCCATAGATGTGGCAAAAATGACAATTATTTCATCTGATCTTACAAAAATAGCCCGGGCAATTAAACTCTCGCGATACACTGCAAGAACTATAAAACAAAATCTTTTCTGGGCATTTATTTATAATATAATTGGCATTCCTGTTGCTGCAGGTTTATTATACCCGTTTACAGGTTTCCTGCTTAATCCCGTGATCGCCGGAGCAGCGATGGCTCTGAGTTCAGTAAGTGTTGTAAGCAACAGTCTCAGGCTCAGGTATAAATCCCTCTAATAGATTTTTTCTAACTTAGCAGTAAACAGGATTCTGTTTTTGTGAAGAAATAAAAAGCATTGAAAACTAACGCCGGGCTTTAGCCCGGTGTTGTTTGCAAACATCTCTTCCAGGACTTTAGTCCAATATTTTTTTGAAAAAGTTTGCATTTAATAATATTATGTCCTATATTTGACCAATTGGTTAAATTATATGGTTTATTTATCTGGTTAAATCAAATGGTCAAAAGTCATGACTGAAAAAGACAAACAAACAGAAGAAAAGATTTTTGAATCAGCCACCGAGATTTTCATTGAAAAAGGGATGGATGGCGCCCGGATGCAGGATATCGCAGATCATGCCGGGATAAACAAATCATTACTTCATTATTACTATCGCACAAAGGAGCATCTTTTCAATGCAGTCTTTGAGATGATAGCCGGGCAGATGTTCAAGAAGTTTGCCCCCGTATTTGACGAGAATCTGTCCCTGGAAGAAAAGATAAGGTTCTTCTTCAGAGAGCACATTACCTTCCTTCAGAAGAATCCCCGGCTTCCTTCATTTATCCTGAATGAATTACACCGCTATCCTGAACGAATTAAAAAACTGATTCAGAGCATTGATATAAATAAAATATGGACCACTCTTGAAGCACAACATAAAGATGAACTGGTAAAATATAATATCACCAGAGAAACAATCCCCCAGCTGATGACTTCAATTGCTGCAATGAGCGTCTTTCCTTTTGTCGCTAAACCGGTGATTGCCAGTATAATGGAGAAGATGGGGTATGATTTTGACGATTATATTGAGGAAAGAAAAGAATATGCGGCGGATTTTGTGATTAAAGCAATAAAGAAGTAGAAAATTTAAAGTTAAAAGTCTTAAAGTGTTATAAATGAAAAAGAGAATTATAGTTCTGCTCATTTTGTTAATACCCTGGATATCATTTGTTAAGGGGCAAAAGATCATGACACTTAGAGAGTGCTATGATAAAGCGGCTGAAACCAATGCACTGGCCGGAGAAAAAGCTGCCTATTCATCAATATGGGAGTTAAAGGACAAGAACCTTGCCAGGGGCTGGCTGCCCACTCTCGATGCCAATGGAAGTTTCATATATAACTCCTCGGTTATCGATATGACTGATATGCTTGGTTCATTGCCTGTTCCCGGCATTGCCGACTTTTTTAACCCTCTTCCCCACGAACAATATAAAGTAACACTGGAAATAAACCAGATGATTTATGACGGTGGCGCAATAAAAGGAGCACGGGCTCTTGAAAAAGCAGGTCGCAGTATAAATGAAAAACAAACAGATACTGATATATACAAACTGAGGGAGCAGATAAACAGCTGTTTTTTCAACCTGCTGCTTATGGCGCGTCAGAAAGAGCTTCTGAACAACTACCTGGAACTGGTAAACAAGCGTATTTCATCAATGAATTCGGCTCTTGCCAGTGGTGTATTATTAAAATCGGATATTGATGTTCTTGTTTCCGAAAAGATAAAGCTCGGGCAACAGCTCAAAGAAAATGAGATAAAGGAAACTGCACTCTTAAAGATTCTGTCAGATATAACAGGTGCCGAGATCGATGCTTCAACAGAATTTGTTCTTCCATCACCATCACAGGAACCGGAAATAGAATTATCCAGACCTGAATTACATTTGTTCGACCTCAGGAAAGAGCAACTTGACGCTTCCCTGCAGGTAATACAAAGCAAGAGAATGCCAAAAGCATTCGGCTTTGCGACACTTGGTTATGGCAATCCTCCCGGAAATAATTTTTTTAAAGATGAGTTTGCGCCTTACTATATTCTGGGGGCCGGCGTGAAATGGAATATATTCGACTGGAATAAAACAAAGAATGAGAAACAGGTGATAAATCTCCAGCACGGCATAATCGATAACCGGAAAAACGATCTTACTGAAAATCTTAAGAGACTCCTTGAAGCAAAACAGGCAGAGATAACTAATCTGGAATCACTCATTGAATCCGATTCAGAACTCATTGCATTAAGAAAACGGATAACTGCCGCCGCTGAGTCACAGTACGAAAACGGAACGATCACCGTAACTGAATATATGAATGAGATGAATTCAGAAAAACAGACTCAGATCAATCATGAAATACATAAAATCAACCTGGCAAAGGCTCAGGTGGAATATTATAACATAAGTGGAAAGGAGATTGAATAATATGAAAACCAGATCATTAATAATTATTGCCGCATTGCTGACAGCCGGCTGCGGAAACAACGCTGACGAGGCAGATGCTTATGGTAATTTTGAGGCCACTGAGGTGCTTGTTTCAGCCGAAACAAGCGGTAGAATACTTAAGTTAGAGGTAACTGAGGGTTCTGAAATTGACAGGGGAGCAGAAATTGCCCTTATCGACACAACGCTTTTCCATCTGCAGAAAGATGAGATCAATGCAGGAATGAGAATTGTCAGGACACGCATTAATTCAATAAATGCCCAGAATGACATTCTTAATCAGCAAATCGAAAATCTGAATATTAACATTGCCAGAATTGAGAACATGCTGAAGAATGACGCGGCAACCCGGAAACAGTATGATGATCTTACCGGGCAAGTTGCAGTACTGGAAAAACAGATTGCAGCTAATAACACTCAGAAAGCATCAATTGCGGCTGAATTATCGGTTTATGAATCGAAAAAGGCAACTCTAAACGAGCAGCTTAAGAGAAGCAGTGTGAAAAGCCCTCTAAAGGGTACTGTAATTGAAAAGTATTCTGAAGCCGGGGAGATGACAACGGCAGGCAAACCACTGGTTAAGATCGCTGACCTTTCACTGATTAAGCTTAAAGTGTATGTCAGTGGTGCCCAGTTGGGAAGTATTAAAACAGGCGGAGAATGCACTGTAAGAATAGATGACGGCAAGAAAGGATACACTTCATTCCCCGGTACAATAAGTCACATTTCAGAAAAAGCAGAATTCACTCCTAAGATCATCCAGACAAAGGAAGAGCGTGTTACGCTTGTTTATGCCGTAACAATTGATGTAAAAAATGACGGTACGATGAAATCAGGAATGCCGGGAGAAGTAATATTCTGAAAACCAATGCAAAAGATAATTGAATCATTGGCCATAGGAAAGAGTTTCGGGGAAACACGAGCCCTGAAAGATATTTCGTTTTCAGTAAATGAATCTGAAATATTTGGTTTCATTGGTCCGGATGGTGCAGGTAAAACAACCCTTTTCAGGATAATTACAACTCTCCTCCTGCCCGATGAAGGAGAAATGAGGGTTATGGGAAATGATGTTGTAAAGGGCTTTAAAGAGCTCCGCAAGAACATTGGATATATGCCGGGACGCTTCAGCCTTTACCAGGATTTGTCGGTTGAGGAAAACCTCAATTTCTATGCAACAGTTTTTGGAACCACGGTGAAGGAGAACTACGATCTGATTTCTGATATCTATTCGCATATTGAACCATTTAAAAAGAGGCTTGCAGGGAGGCTTTCGGGAGGAATGAAGCAGAAGCTGGCCCTGTCGTGTGCACTAATACACAAACCCGGATTACTGGTTCTCGATGAACCGACAACAGGTGTTGATGCCGTTTCACGGTCAGAATTCTGGGATATGTTGAAAAAGCTGAAACAGCATAATATAACAATAATAGTATCAACACCTTATATGGATGAAGCAATGAGATGTGACAGAGTAGCCCTCATCCAGAACGCAAAGATACTCACTATAGATTCCCCTGTTAAAATAAAGGAGGGTTTTACGAGGAAACTGTTCAGGATAAAAGCCGGCAGTAAATACAAACTGATAAGTGTACTACGCCAGTTCCCCCGGGTTGTAACGGTCTATCCCTTCGGTGATTCGGTACATACCACCTTTATTGACGATATACCCGATAACTCTCTTAATGAATTTCTTGTTAAAGCTGGAATAGATGATGCAGTTATTGAGGAATCTGAAGCCGGAATTGAAGACAGGTTTTTGGAACTTATGGAAACAGATAAAACTCCCCCTTTATAGGAGGATGGGGGAATGTTATTATGACAGGAGATACAGTCATATCGGTTAAAGACCTGGTAAAGAAGTTCGGTAACTTCACTGCCAACGACAACCTCAATTTTGAAGTTTTTGAGGGTGAGATCTTCGGATTCCTGGGAGCTAACGGTGCAGGAAAAACAACTGCAATAAGGATCCTTTCAGGTCTTTCCCGTCCTACCTCCGGTAGAGCCACGGTTGCCGGTTTTGATGCCGGCACCCAGCCTGAAAAAATCAAGAAAAACATAGGCTATATGTGCCAAAAATTTTCTCTATACGAGGATCTTACCGTCAGGGAGAATATCATGCTTTACGGTGGTATTTATGGCATGAAACTTCCTGCATTGAAGGAAAGGATTCATCAGCTTCTCAATAAATTGCGGTTTGAGGAATATGAAAACAGGATCATTTCTGATCTGCCGCTGGGATTGAGACAGAAGCTTGCTTTCGCAATTGCCGTGCTCCATGAACCCAGGATTGTTTTTCTTGATGAACCCACCGGGGGTGTTGATCCTATTACAAGACGACAATTCTGGGAAATGATTTATGAAACAGCTTCTATGAATATAACTGTATTTGTAACGACACATTATATGGATGAGGCTGAATACTGTGACCGTGTCTCAATCATGAGCGAGGGAAAAATTGTAGCCCTGGATACTCCGGCTGAATTGAAAAGGCAATATAATGCGGAGTCTGTGGAAGAGGTGTTTGTGAAGATAGCAAGACCCCCCAACCCTCCTAAAAGTGGGCTAAAACCCGAACCCGATACAACTGGCATGATATGAAACGATTTCTGGGATTTGTAAAAAAAGAGTTTCTTCATATTTTCAGGGATTATCGTACGCTGATAATCATTTTCGGAATTCCTGCAGCTCAGATACTTATTTTCGGATTCGTGGTCAGAACCGATATAAAAGATGCCGGAGTCGCCGTACTTGATCTTTCAGGTGATGAGATCACACAAAGACTGACCAATAAGATATTTTCTTCAGGTTTCTTTGTAAACAACGGTAATCTTCTTAATTACAACGATATAGATGCCACATTTAAAAAAGGGAACACAAAAGCTATATATGTTTTTGAGGAAAATTTCGGAAGTAATCTTTACAGGGAAGGCAAGGCTTCAATGAGCATAATAACGGATGGTTCTGAACCTAATGTCGCTACTCTTATCACCAATTACACCACAGCAATAGTAAATGATTTTAACAGGGAGCTGAATAACGATGCAGTTAACAGTGTATTACTAATTCAGCCTGAGGTTAAAATGTTCTATAATCCCAAACTGGAGAGTCACTTCATGTTTGTTCCGGGAGTTATCACCCTTATCCTGATCCTGATTTGTGCACTAATGACCTCAGTGACAATCACCAGGGAAAAGGAGTTTGGCACCATGGAGGTACTCCTGGTTTCGCCACTTAAACCACTGCAGATAATACTTGGAAAGGTAACTCCCTATTTTCTTCTCTCTTTTATAAATATTATACTGATCCTGATATTATCATGGCTTGTATTTGGTTTGCCGATAAAGGGCAGCGTGGTCCTGCTGCTCTTTGAAAGTATGCTTTACATACTCATGAGTCTCTCGCTGGGTATACTCATTTCGATATTATCAAAAACAATGCAGCAGGCAATATTCATTTCCTTCCTGGGATTAATGCTGCCGACAATATTACTTTCCGGTTTTATCTTCCCTATAGAGAATATGCCAAAAGTATATGATGTTGTGAGCAAAATAGTACCCCCCAGTTACTTCATCACAATAATAAAAGGAATAATGATAAAAGGGATAGGAATTACCTTCGTGTGGAAACAGACTCTTGTCATATTCTTCATGACATTGCTGTTTATAGGATTAAGTGTAAGTAAGTTTAAAGTAAGGCTTCAATGAAAAAGATAAAAGATAAATGAGAACTATATTATATCTGATACGAAAAGAATTCCTGCAGATATTCCGGAATAAGTTCATTTCGAAGGCAATATTTGGTGTTCCTATTGTTCAGATGCTTATCCTGGTACCTGCTATCACGTTCGAAATAAAGAATGTAAATCTTTGCATCATTGACAATGACTTCTCAGCAGAGTCGAGGGGCCTTGTAAACAAGCTTGAAGGATCAACCTTTTTCAGGATCACCTCTTCTACATGGTCGGAAAAGAAAGCAAATGATCTTCTGCACAGCAATAAATGCCTGATGGTACTAAACATCCCTGAAGGATTCGGGAAAGAGATTTCTTCAGGCAGGCCTTCAAAATTACACGCAACTGTTGATGCTTTAAATGCAATAACAGGTCAGCTCTCATGGGCCTATCTTAATGGTGTAATAAGTGATTACAATACCAATATTATAAGCGAAAATCCCGGTATGATCCAGTTGGCCGCAATACCGCGGATAAATATAACCAACAGATACTGGTACAACGAGATGTTGGATTATAAATACTACATGCTCCCGGGCATTCTGGTTATTCTGGTAACGGCTATTGGATTTCTTCTTGCGGGATTGAATATGGTAAGGGAAAAAGAGATCGGGACAATTGAACAGATTAATGTGACTCCGGTGAGAAAATACCAGTTCATAATTGCGAAGATGGTTCCATTCCTGATTATTGGTTTGATCGACCTGGCTCTGGGTCTTATAATCGGAAAGCTGACATTCAGTATTCCCTTCGAAGGAAGCATAATGCTTCTTTTCCTGGGTTCGACAATTTTCCTTATTGCCGTTCTGGGGCTTGCACTGTTTATTTCAACACTTTCAGGAACTCAGCAGCAGTATATGTTCAGTGCGTTTTTTGTAATGATCATTTTTATCCTGATGAGCGGAATTTTTACCCCTTTTGAGAGTATGCCCATGTGGGCCCAGAAATTTGATCTGGTCAATCCTGTTGCACATCTGATAAAATTCAACAGGATGGTAATGCTTAAAGGATCTACAATACAGGATACAGCCAGAGAAATCACTTTTCTTTCAGCTATTGCTCTTTTCTTTACCCTGTTCGCTGTAAGACGGTACCGGAAAACAGCATGATTTTACGATCGCACGATTGCATGATCGTTTATATTCTTATCCCCAGCAGAATTATATCGTCAATCTGTCCTATTGATTCACCCTGGTCCGGATGGTTGATCCATTCCTCAAGTGTTTTTTCAAAGATCTCCTTCTGCGAATTCATTGA
Organism: uncultured Rikenellaceae bacterium; assembly: GCA_964638955.1. Classification (GTDB taxonomy): domain Bacteria; phylum Bacteroidota; class Bacteroidia; order Bacteroidales; family VadinHA17; genus LD21. The sequence continues at coordinate 12,350 of CAZWZQ010000051.1, forward strand.
AAGTCCCTGGTTGTCGAGCAGCATCTGTATAAACCTGGGTTTCATGAATTTCCTCCCTTTGGGTCCGCCGAACTGATCACAGTAGCCATCAGAAAACAGATATATTGTATCACCTTTCATTATTTCGATTTCATGACTTGAAAAGTCATTCATCCTTGAATATACTCCTACAGGCATTCCGTCAGCTCTTTTTTCAATCACAGAGTATTCTCCTTTTTCTTTTCTTATTATGATTACCGGATTATTTGCACCTGCATACTGCAAACGATTGTCCTTCAGATCTATAGTGCAAATAGCCATATCCATGCCGTCTTTACTGGATTCCTGTAATTCCTTTTGCTTGAGGGACAGGATAATATTTTCACGAAGTACATTAAGTATCTGATCAGGTTTAATGACACCTGATTCATTTACTATCTTATTTAGGAAGCTGACACCCAGCATGCTCATGAAGGCTCCGGGAACACCATGCCCTGTACAGTCAGCGGCTGTAAATATTATATAATCACCTTTTTTCGACATCCAGTAGAAATCTCCGCTTACAATATCTTTCGGGCGAAAAAGTATAAAATAATCGGTAAAGTTACTCTCGAGTATGCTCTCTTCGGGCAGGACGGCCTTTTGTATTCTCTCCGCATACTGGATGCTGTCGGTTATTTCCTTTTTCTGGTATGTGACTATATCTCTCTGTTTTGCTATCTCATCTTTCTGTTCCACAACCTCTCTTGTCCGCTCTTCAACAATCTTCTCAAGTTTGATTTTTTCCTCGATCAGCTTTTTCTCTCTGTACCTGAAAAAACCAATTATAGCCAGTGCAATAACTAACGATGAAGTAATAAAAAACCATGTGGTTCTCCAGAAGGGTGGTTTGATCAAAAAACTGTATTGTGCAGCTTCACCTGAAATACCATACTTGTTCCTTGCCTTCACATAAAAAGTATAATCACCTGGCGGAAGATCAGAAGAAGAGATGCTTCTGGATGTAGAAAAGGGGGACCATTCTCCTGTTCCTTTTCTTTCAAGACGATATGAAAACATCAGGTCATCAGGATTGCTGAATGAGAGGCCTGTGAATTCAAAAGTTACATGGTTGTCTTTATGTGATAAGACAAGGTTTTCCGGAAGTCCTGACCATTTGCTTATGTCAAAGTCTCTTAATTTCCAGTCAACTTCCTCAAAAAAGAGTTTTACAGAAGTAATAAAGGTTTCGGGTGCCAGATTAAAGTCCTGGTCGATATTTGGATTAAAACGTATGATACCATTCTTTGTCCCGAACCAGATAAAACCCCGATTATCCTGTGCAATTGAATTTGGATTGTTTTCACCACCGGTGAATCCGTCTTTGGTACCGTATGGTACTACTCTCGTTATTATCTGATTATCATCAAGTTCTATCTGGTCAAAACCCTTTTCTGTTCCTGCTATCAATAAGTTCTTGCTGATAAAAAGAAGGCTGTTTACAGTTCCTGAGGATAGTATTCCTTTCCCGGCTACAAATGAGATTGGAATAGAGTCGTTTCTGCTTCCGAATTTGAAAATACCGCCGCCGAAGGTTCCAATCCAGATATTTCCAGCAGGGTCCTCTGCAAGCGTATTTATACGGAGGAAAGAAAGGCCTTCCTCTTCATTAAAATCATTATAGACGGTATCCTCCAGCATGACAAGTCCACCCACGGTTCCCATCCATATTCTGCCCCTTGAGTCTTCAATGATAGTCTGCACTTCATTATGTATCAATCCATCATCTTCACTCATGGTAAAAAGATAGTCGCCGGTATACTTGCCATAACCTCCGGCGGTCCCTATCCACAGGTTATTATGAGAATCGACGAGCAGGGTGCTGATCTTAAGATCCGGCAGCCGGTAGTTATATTCAAATCTTGAAAGACGTGTACCGTCAAAAATATTTATCCCGTTATTGGTGCCTATCCATATTTTTCCCTGGTATTTTGTTATAGTTGTCGCCCCGACGTCATTTAATCCCTGCTGTAAAGAAAAAGATCTCAGCTTTCGGATAATATCACCCTCCTTCTTAAAAACAGAGAATCCCTCCTCGGTGGCAGCATGAAGCATATTATCAGAATCGATAAACAGGCTTAGAACCTGGTTTCCTGAAATGCCCTCTGCCGGACCGTACCCTAAGAATTTATCATCATCGTATATTATAGCACCCTGTCCGAAAGAGGCAAGCCATGTATTTCCCTCATGATCCCTGAGAATATCAAGTATCTGGTTTGAAGGAAGGCCGTTATCCCTGGTAAATCTCCCGACAATTTTATCATTTTGAAGTATTATTATCCCGTTTTTATCTGTTGCAAGCCATATTTCGCCATCCTCTCTTGATAACATATCCCATACAATCAGTCCATGATACAGGTCATTTATCCGGGAGGGAACTATTTCATAATCATTGTCCTCTTTTGCAGGAATGGCCCTGAAGACACCTTCGCCATAACTGCCAAGCCAGAAGGATTTATCATCTGCCTCTTCAATGGAGAGGATAATATCTGCCGGAATTATAGGATCTTCAATATTTTCAACTGACAGGGTATCACCCCGTGAGAATGTAAGGATGTTGACTCCTCCCACCATCCCGAGCCACAGGTGTTTTTCAGAATCTTCATATATATCGAAAATAAAATCGCTTATCAAGCCATTGTCAGAAGTAAAATTGGTTACACGAAGAGAATCTCCGTGTTCTATTGCGGCCAGTCCGTTATTATTGGTACCAATCCAGATGATCCCGTTACTTCCCTCAGTAACTTTAAGAACAGATGTACCGGTAAGGGCAGGCTCTTCAGTAAAAGCTTTAAAACTCACACCATCATATAATGTTAAACCATTGTCAGTGCCAATCCAGAGATTACCTCTGCTGTCTTCAAAAAGAGTTCTTATAATGTTGTCAGAGAGCCCGTTGGCTTTGGTGAATGTCTCAAATATGTTTCCGTCGAACCGGCAGAGGCCACCTCCGTCGGTTCCCATCCAGATAAAACCACGTGTATCTTCAATAATACAGTAAACAGATGATTGCGGAAGACCCTCTTCTACAGAGTATTTCCTGAAAAAGTACTGCTGGGAGAGGCCTGTTACTGAAAAAGTCAGAAGAAATAAACAAACAAGAAGACTTTTGGAAATTCTTGATGGTAACATTTGCTTTTATCAAAATGATCTATGAATGATGATTAACGATTTGTGATTTTAGAAATTTTATATTTATAAAGTTAACCATTTTTATTAATGGACTTTTACTTCTTAAATCAAAAATCATTATTCCTTGTTCTTAAATCTTCTTTTACCGGAACTCACAACCAGTATATTATCAATGACTTACTGCTCCATGTATTTCGTGTCTCAGTGCTTAATTTCTATTTTAACATAAAGATAAACTGACCACCTTCGTCTCCGGCATTTCTTATCGGGCTGTATGCCGGTGTCTGGTATGAATTATTCACCACAGGGATCTTCAAGGATTCAAAAACCTGTCCTGCATCAAGATACTTTTCGGAATTTTTTTCCAGGGCCTGCAGGAAATAGTATGCAAATACCGAGTGGCCCTCCTTCCCCTTGTCCATAACCGGTTCGACACCACCCGATGTAAGGGCTTTCCTGCTGTTGAGTGAATACATTTTCTGGTAGTATTTTGTTGAATTCTCATAAGGAATTGTCATAGTCTTTCCCCTGAAGATATCGCCGCTGAAGCAGGCATCGGTGACAAGCAACGTATGCTTTGAGTTTATGCCTGAAAGGAATGACCGTATATCCTCATTGGAGATATACCGTGAAATGGTTTTTGATGAAGCATCAATAGGAACCCAGAATCCTTTATCCATATTTTCAAGGTATTCACCGTGTCCGGAATAATAAATGAAGACGTTATCATTTGGTTTAACATTCTGCATCAGCCATTCAAATTCCTTAAGGATATTATCACGGGTGGCATCTTTATCATAAAGTGTTTTAAGGTACTGGAATTCATATTTTGATGAAAGAGTTCCGGCAACACCTTTTGCGTCATTAACAGCATTCCGCAACATAGGCCATTCACCTGAATACTGATCTATGCCGATAACAAGTGCATAATATTCTCCCACCTGGACTGATTTCATTGCCTGGGCTACATTCAATCCTTTCAGCGGGTCATTGCCACCCCTGAATTCACTGTAATTCTGAGCCAGCGATTTGTCAATCTCCTGAGTTACAGGTTTATCGACAACCACAGCCAAGGCAAAGTCATTAACATTGGTGATATCAGCCCCTGTAATTTCAAAATTTATCGGGATGATTGTATCGGTATAATTTTTATTTGCAAAGAACTGCAGTGTAAGAAGTTCCTCTTCGCCTGCCTTAAGAGAAGGGACTTTCTTGAAATCCACCACTTCAATATTTTCCGGTACTTTATAATTGATTAAAAGGTTATCAGCATCTTTATTTCCCACATTAGTTATATTTACTGTAAGAGTAACTGCTTTCCCGATGGCTACTTTATCACTGGTAGTATTAAACTTATAGTCCATAATCAGGACCTTTGATTTTTCCTGCTTCACTTCGTCGAGGTAAGCAATGTTTATATGATCGACCATTATTGTGGAGTTATCTCCCACCTGGAATCCTACAAGGTTGCCGAAAAATGGTTCGAATGGCATCGTATGGACAAGCTTCTCATTCAGGAAAAAATAGTATTTGTCTGATACCTTCCTGATAGTGAGCTTGTTGAAGGCATACCTGTTAACATCGTCCGATAGTGTAAAGGGTATGTAATCAGAGAATCCCCCGTCATATTTATCTATAGTAAAATGGCCTCCTCCGGTAAGCAGAAAATCGAATTGTCGTACCGGGTTGACCGACTTTCCCCATTGAAGACCATAACCCTTATCCATTTGTCCCTCGACAAAACGTATGGAGGTCTCAATTTCAAAATCCCGGTTTTGATCGATGATGACCGGAAGCAGGTCTTCTTTAGCCTTGGTTGTTAATGACTGGAACACAAGGTGGCCGTCTTCAATGCTTTCCGACCAGCTGTTCTCTTCTATTCCCAGCAGCCAGTAATTGTTGAATTTGTTGAAATCATCCTGAAGGACGGTCTGCGTTTTCAATCCCTTGCTGAAGCTGTAATATGAAGGGGTGGGTTTTTCCTGGGCCATAATTACAACTGCTGCCAGGAAAAAAGAAAATACTGAAAAAAACCTTTTTGGTGACATGACTTTACGTATTTAATAACTTAAAGATAATCAATTTATCCCGGTTTGCGGCGTACGGTTAGCGACATGCGGCTCTGGTATTCCTGACGCCTGATGCCAGTTGCCTTATGCCTCTATTCAAATACCATACCATCCTCTTTTATAATCCTTTTACCGTGTACCGTTTATAAAGTTACGACATTTTAAGAATATGACTGATTTTTGATTGTAATTTTTGACAACCTTTTAATTCTGTTTGGTCAATGGGGTCAATACTTACATAAAAATAACTGAGAAATATTTGTTCTGATCAAGTAAATTGTTTTAACTTTTACAACGAATATTCTTAAACCTGCTCAGGATGAAAGAACTTATTTTTAATAAACAGGTTCCGGTATTGCTTCCGGATATTCTTTCTCATTGCTTCAGGCTACTATCCAAAATGCTCCGAAAAATATTCTTATTTATAATTATCTGCTGCATTTCTCTTTTATCATATTCCCAGTTTATAGATTCCGAGATTGATCTGGTAACTACAAGTTCTAATAATTGCCAGTGGGGTGATTATGATAATGATGGAGATCTGGATATTTTTCTTCCTGGGTATAATCCTAAAGTATTTAAAAACAATGGGGATAAGACCTTTACTGATCTCCTGATTACGTTTCCTGTTAAAAGTTATGCCGGCACCTGGATAGATTTTGATAATGATAATGATCTTGATATTTTCATGGGGACCCGGCTTTATGAAAACCGGGGAAGCGATACATTCAGTGAAATAGTTATTGAAGAATTAAACTTCATTTCAATCGGATCTGTAACCATTTCCTCTGTTGATGCTGTTGATTATGACAACGATGGTGATGAGGATATTTTAATGGGACTTGAAGGGAAAATATATATACTCAACAACCGTGAAGGTGAATTCCTTCTGGTTGATCAGGATCTGGCAAATGTTGAACAAGTCGGGGGGTCATATATCAATAGTATTTGGGTGGACACTGATAATGATGGCCATTTTGATATTTTGAATTCAAAACTTCATAAAAACAATACCCTGAATCAGTATTTACCGGATGTAAATTTCAATATCACCAATCCGGGTAATAATGTGTCTGTTGGAGACTATGACAGTGAAGGTTTTTCAGATGCTCTTTATGCCGATATGGATCCTCCTGTTATGATGAAGAATACAAATGGTGTTTTTACAAACGCCAACCTGGTTTCTTTACAGTCTGTTTCA
>CAZWZQ010000052.1:0-18448 GCA_964638955.1 uncultured Rikenellaceae bacterium
TGGAATCAATGAATGACATCTGTGCCATAGTACTTGCCGCAGGGGAATCGAAAAGAATGAAGGTTCCGAAAATGTTGTTACCATACCGGGATAAAACCATTATTGAAAAAGTTATCGAGAAGGTTATTTCATCAGGTATTGAAAAGGTTATTGTTGTACTTGGTTCAGGAAAGGATGATATTCTGAAAGTGACAGAGAGCATGCCGGTAACTAATTGTTATAATGATAATTACAAACAGGGGATGATTTCATCTGTGAAATGCGGGTTCAGGAAACTGGATGAGAAGTGCAAGGCTGCACTGATTTTTCTTGGCGACCAGCCCGGAATTGATCCTGATGTAATAAAAACACTGATAGAAGCATACAGTAAATCGGGGAAAGGAATTGTAATGCCGGTGTTTAATAAAAAGAGAGGTCACCCGTTGATTATTGACAGTAAATACAGGGATGAGATTGCAGGTATTGTTGAATCAGGAACACTCAGGGATCTGGTCCATAAGTTCAAAGATGATGTACAGGAGGTTAAGGTTAAAACGCAAACAATACTCAAGGATATTGATACTCAGGAAGATTACTTTAATGAATTAAAACAAATCAGTTAAATATGGAGAAGACAATTCGTTTCACATTAAATGGTACGGAAACTGAACTGGTGACAGACCCGAACCAGACTCTGCTGTGGGTGCTGCGTAACCAGCTCGGGCTGACCGGAACAAAGTACGGCTGCGGAATAGGTTTCTGCGGCGCCTGTACTGTTCTGATCGATATGGAACCTGTCAGATCATGTATGCTGCCTGTAAGTGAGGTTGACGGTAAGAGTGTTATTACCATTGAAGGACTGGCCTCTAATGGTGAACTTCATCCTCTGCAGAAAGCTTTTATTGATCATGATGCCCTGCAATGCGGATATTGCACTTCGGGAATGATCCTGACAGCTGCAGGTATGCTGATGAAAAATCCTTCCCCGACACGGCAGGAAATAATTGAGGGGCTGGAGGATAATCTATGCCGGTGTGGAGCACATAACCGTATTATTGATGCTGTTCAAACAGCGGCAAATGAAATGAAAGGAGGGAAGTAACCATGAAAAGAAAAGAAGAAAATACCAAAGAAATGAACCTTAATGATAAAAGGTTCACATTGAAGAGAAGAAGTTTCATGAAAATGCTTGGCGGCGGGATATTCATTTTCTTCCGGCCGTGGGAAGCCCTTGACCTTCTTTCAATACCGGCAGAACAGGCGAGAACACTAACGAAAGATTATAATGCATTTCTACGTATCGCTGAAGATGGAACGGTATCTTGTTTTACCGGCAAAATAGAGATGGGTCAGGGAGTAATAACATCGCTTGCACAGATGATGGCCGATGAACTTAATGTGCCTTATGAAAAAGTTAAAATGGTGATGGGAGATACAGAGCTGTGTCCTTATGATCAGGGTACATGGGGATCGCTGACAACACGCCAGTTCGGGCCGTTTATGAGAGCAGCAGCAGCCGAAGCAAAGGGAGTCCTGCTCGATCTTGCCTCAGAATATATGGGTGTTCCTGCATTACAGCTTGAAGTAATTGACGGAATTGTTGTTGACGCTAAAGACAAAAATAAAAAAGTAAGCTACGGACAGCTGGCAAAAGGCAAAAAGCTGGAAAAATACCTTGACGTAAAACCGCATGTTGAAGATTATAAAAAGTTTACAATTGTTGGAAAACCATACAAACACAGTGATGCAAAGCTGAAAGTTACCGGCGAAGCAAAATATACCGGTGATCTGAAACTACCGGGAATGGTTTTTGCAAGGATATTAAGGCCGCCTTCCCATGGGGCAAAAATGACTTCCGTGGATGTGTCGGGAGCGGAAAAGATTGAAGGAGTGAAGGTTGTGCGTGACGGAGATTTTATTGCAGTGATAAGTGAAAACCGCGATAAAGCCGATGAAGCTATTGTTAAAATAAATGCTGAGTATTCATTTGATGAGATGCCGGTTAACGACAAAACCCTTGGGGACTGGATGAAAAAAGCTAAAACCAGGGAAAATGTTGTAACAACGGACGGGGATATGACTGCAGGCAGCCAGGAATGTGATAAGATCTTTGAACATGAATACCAGGATCCTTACCTGGCACATGCACCGATAGAGACTCATACTGCCCTTGCAGTCATCGAAGATGGCAGACTTACTGTATGGGCATCTACACAGTCACCTTTCGGACTGCAGGATTCCATAACACGTGAATTAGGATATGAACGAGAAAATGTAAGAGTAATAGTGCCGTTTGTTGGAGGTGGCTTCGGTGGTAAAATACCTGCCCAACAGGGTATCGAAGCAGCAAGACTGGCAAAAATGACAGGTAAGCCTGTTATGAATGTGTGGACACGTGATGAGGAGTTTTTCTATGATACATTTCATCCTGCCGGTGTGATAAAAGTAACATCGGGGATTGACAAAACAGGAATGATAAAATTATGGGATTATATTGTTTATTTCTCAGGTACGAGGGGTGCTGACGCTATCTATGACATACCCAATGTTAAAATAACCAGCCACAGTGAGAGCAGAGATGCTCCCGTTCATCCTTTTAGCACAGGGGCATGGCGTGCTCCCAACAATAACACAAATACCTTTGCCAGAGAGACCCAGATCGATATAATGGCATCTGCTGCAGGCATTGATCCTCTGGAGTTCAGACTTAAAAACCTGAAGGATGAGAAGATGATAGATTGTCTGAAAGCAGCAACTGAAAAATTCGGATATGAGTCAGGAAAAACACCAAGCGGCAGGGGAATAGGAATTGCATGCGGAACAGATGCCGGCAGCTGGGTGGCAACAATTGCCGAAGTTAAAGTGAGTAAAAATTCCGGAAAGGTCAGGGTAAACAGATTAGTTTGTGCGCAGGATATGGGATTATGTGTAAATCCCCAGGGAGCACAGCTGCAAATGGAAAGTTGTCTGTCGATGGGACTTGGTTACACATTAGCAGAAGAGGTTAAGTTTGAAGGAGGTAATATCCACGACCACAATTTCGATTCATACCAGATACCACGTTTCTCCTGGATTCCAAAAATTGACTGCGTAATACTCGAGAGGAAGGACGAGGCGCCACAGGGATGCGGAGAACCGGCAATTATTGCTGTTGGCGCATCTGTGGCCAATGCAATTTATGATGCAACCGGCGCTAGATTGTTCAGGATGCCATTTACACCGGAACGGGTACTGGAAGCAATAAATAAGGTCTGACGGTACGACGGTACGACAAGTAGATTATTTTACCAGGGTGTGTTTGTTATATACCATCATCAGGTCCGACATCACTGACTTACCGGCAATTGCTTTTTCAGTTTTGCATGAATCACCTTCGGCATCTGCCCGGTCTTCACCTTCTGCATAAATTTCCTTTTCCCCAGTCATCTCAGTGGTATCGGCCTTTGTTATAGTGCCTTCCACAACTATATCACTTCCAAGCAATTCGATGGGGAACTCTGGTATTTCCTCACTGGCAGAAATTGTTAACCTGATATCAGGATCATCCCCGGTTATATAAATCTTTTTACCGCCTGGTTTGGAGACATGCACAACCTTGCCTTCGACGCTTATCTTTTTCCCCACAAAGTCATCAGGATTTTCAGCTAATGATGTAAACTCAACTTTTATAGCTTCTTCAGGAGCTTCAGTACCGGTAACAACATCTTTCTTGCCGGAATTACCACAAGACCAGAGTAAAGAGGCTGCAAATATAAATGGGATCATCTTCCTGATCATAATCATTATTATTTGTGATTAAATTTCATATTAACTTCAGCTTACAATATTAATGAATTTCTTCCAATTGAAAGAGATGCGGGATCGCTATGCCGGTCGAGGGAAATTCTTGATGAAATAAAAGACGGGAAAATATAAGCTTATTATCGGGGAATATTTAATTTTGGATTATTGTCTATACATTATAATCAACCAATAAAATCAATAGATATGAAAAAAGATGTTAAGTATTTACAGGTTGCATTATCAGCAATGATAATCCTTGCTTTTCTTGCTATGCCTCTTTCTCTGAACGGGCAGACAGGAAAGGTTAATTTCAGTGGTACCTGGATTTTAAATGCTGATAAGAGCGAAATGGGAGGGGGCCCGGGAGGTCCGGGCGGACCACCCCAGGGACAACCGCCTCAGGGTGGCAGGATGGGAGGTTTCGGCGGTGATTTTACTGCCAAACAGGAAGCCAACCTTCTGACGGTAGAACGTACAATGTCAAGACCGGACGGTGAGTCATTTACAACAACCTCCAAATACACACTTGACGGTAAGGAGAGTGTTAATTCGACAGGACGCGGTGAAAGTAAATCGACAGCAACATGGTCAGCTGATGGGAAAATACTTAAAATTGCCACTTCACGTACATTTGACATGGGCGGTGAGTCAAGGACAATGAATTCCACAGAGGAATGGACTCTTACTGATGCCAAAACACTCTCAATCAAAACTATGATGAGTACACCTGGTGGTGATAGGACCACTAAGATGGTATATGATAAGAAATAAAATTATTTAAAATGGTGGAAAAAAGGAAGGACTCCGCCGGAGTCCTTCCTTTCTTTGTTCTAACCTTTAATTAATTAATACTCTATAATTTACCCGGTTCCTCTATTTTTTTCTCTGATTTAACTTCATTCATGGCTCTTTCGGCCTTAATCGTTTCTATTAGTTCTGTACCCCTTATTTTAAACTTGTCAGGATTCTCAGGTAAAGTACGGTAGATAACAGTACCTGCTTCAAGACCCTTTTCAATCACTATCTCCTTGTTATTTGACTCTCCCGGAATGACTACCTGCTTAATTCCATGCTTTGTATAAACCACAGGGATATCGTCAGTACCTGTGTGTATACATTCATTTGGTACATAAGTGACATTATCCAGTATCTTAACTATGATCTTGTTATTTGTGGTCATAGTTGGCCGCAGGGAATAATCTCTTCCATCCAGTTTAATATGTACTTCAAAGACCTTTGTATCGGTGTTGGGGAGTTTCTCGCCGATATTTGCAATGAAAAAAACCTTACCTGTATAGGATCTGTCGGGGAAAGCATCGACCGTAATGATAACTTCCTGTCCCTCTTCAATCTTGGTAATGTCGATCTCGCTGATATACACTTTAGAAAGCATGGATGAAAGGTCTGGCAGGGTTGCCACAACACGGTCCATCGGATTTATAGAGCTGCCTTCTTTTCTTTTCTTCCCCAGGGGATCCTTATAATAGATTACCATTCCCGGCGAGGGTGCGTTTATTACAAAGCTGGCCAGTACCTCTTCATAGTCCTTTACTCTTCTTTCATACCTGTTGAGCCTTGTTCTGATATTCCTGATCGTCGTTTTGGCCCGGGCCTGAGCCAAGGAGTAACTTCGTCTCATCTGTCCCAACTCCCTGATTGCCTGGTCATATTTTATTTCTGCCTGCCGTATTGTTGTAGGAGGTTCATATTTTGAATTTTTCAGGGTGATTTCGGCTTCATCGACAGTATGTATCTGATTTTCTATTTGATCTCTTAAACCACTGAGTGTCACTGCTGTATCCAGAAGAGCCATCTCCAGTTCTGTATATATCTCTGTGAGGTTTTCCTGTTCATCTTTCAGAGAATTATCATACTCAGTCCTGTCAAGCGTTGCAACCCAGTCTCCCTTCTGTACCTCCGTACCTTCAGATACCATATTCTGGATCTCTATACTTCTTGATCTTATCCCTCTTCTCCTTCCAACATCAGGAGCAATGATGTTAACTGAACGTTCAGCAAGCAATTCGCCGGTTGATGTAACAGCTATCTCAAACTTACCTTCAGAGACTTCTGTGAAGATACTGGATGTATCTTCCCTGGTAAAAACTTTATTGACGATAAAAAGTGCTACAATGGTAACGGCAACAACAATACCCGTAATGATAATAGTCTTCTTCATTTCATTATTATTCGCTGAAACAAAATTTCATGGGGCGAAATTATGAAAAAAAGTCTTTCAAAACTTCCTGATTATCAGTTTTAACGAAAGTTAACATTGTGTTAAAATCCGTTAAGATTCATATATACTGTTGGTAAAAGGAGGATAAAACCAATGAGAGTCAGAATGATGATAAGAGGAAGAACCCACCTGAACCATTTATCATAAGGTATTCTGGCAACACTAAGAACTCCGAGCAGAACTCCTGATGTCGGTGTTATCATATTTGTGAAACCATCACCAAACTGAAATGCCATCACAGTTGCCTGGCGAGAAATTCCAATGAGATCGGAGAACTGTGACATCATTGGCATTGTAAGGGCTGCTTTGGCCGATCCTGAAGGCATAACCAGATTAATAAGGGTCTGCACTACATACATCATACTTACGGCCCCCAGTTTGCCCGTTTCGGAAATTGCTCCTGACAGTTTATAAAGCATTGTGTCAATTATATTTCCATTATTCAGGATGATTATTATTCCTCCTGCCAGACCGACGATTATTGCAGCTGACTGTATATCCTTAATACCATCGAGAAATAACTTGGTTATTTTATTGGGGGAATAATTCATGGAAATACCTGTTACCAGGCCCATTGCAAAGAAAAGAGTGGCTATTTCCATTATATACCAGCCATATCCCATAACTCCGGTTATGAGAAATAATATTGTTACGATTAGTATCTGCAGTACAAAAAAGTGAACGGATTTCCTCAGACTGAGCCACCCGCTTATACCGAAGAACACTGTTATAACAGGGATTGCAGGAAAAGGTATCACATTACCTCCAGCCGAAATATTTGTCATTGGATATAGGAACGATAATAATACCATAATAATCAGCATAATGCCATACATTATCCATGCCGACACAGGTGTCTGGTAGATAATCTGTCCCGAACCGGTTTCTCTAAGGTTTTTCCAGTAGACATCATCCGCTGCAACACATGACCGGGCTGGATTTTTTTTGATTCTCCTCGCATACCTGAGGATAAAAAAGAAACCTGCGGCATTGATAATTACCCAGCAGAACATCCTGTATTCTATACCTGAAAAAAGAGGCAGATTGGAAAGTCCCTGAGCGATTCCGATCGTAAAAGGATTCAAAATAGCACCGGCAAATCCAAGGGCAGCAGCCACAAAACAAAGCGAAACGCCGATAATGGAATCATATCCCATCAATATCGCCAGAGGCACGAAAATTATCACGAAAGCTATTGTCTCCTCACTCATACCGAAGACAGCACCGAAAATGCTGAACATTGTCATAATAAATATGAATATCAGGTTATCGATGCCGATATGTGAGATGATTTTGTTATGCTCCATTTTTTTAGTGAATCTGAGAAATGACCGGATTGCAACCTCAATAGCCTTACTCTCATTCATTATCCAGAATGCCCCTCCTATGATCAGTATGAAAACAATGATGTCAGCTTTATCAACAAAACCATCGAACAAGGCGGAAAAGATCTGCCATGTCTGGGGATTATTGTCAACATAATGGAACGAGCCGGGTATCACCACATTACGGTCTATTCCGTTCACTGTAACTATTTGTCTGTCAAATGTTCCGCCCGGGATTACCCATGTAAGTATAGCAGCCAGTACTATGATACTGAAGACAATTACATATGTATGCGGGATCTTCTTTAACATTAATAAAAGTATTACCGTGGATTACACGGAATTACACGAAATCTCTTCTGTGAAAAACCCGAGTCAATAGTTAAAAGATTCACGCGAACGTGGTGAATCCTGTGCTTGTAATGCACTTGACAAACAGAGCATTAGTCCTGTAGCCAGTAGACAATATGATATTGTCTGTTTCATGATGTAGTTATTTTTTTTGTTTTCCAAGGTAAATAATTTTAAATACAAAGTCCACCTTCATAAAACTTCAGTGGATAAAAGATACGAAGAAAAATTTCCTATATATAATATTTGTATTTTTATTTATTTTAAAATATTCTGTTATGAAGAAATTGACCATATTGAACGCTTTGAGCTTAGTATTATTAATGTACATCTCTCTTAAGCCAGTCAATTCCCAGTACATAGCTCCAACTCAGAGAATATTCACCCGTCAGGATACCCTGCGGGGATCAATTACTCCTGAAAGGGCGTGGTGGGATCTTGTTTATTATCATCTTGATATCGCTGTGAGGCCTTCTGACAGCACTATCTTCGGGACCAATATAGTTATGTACAGAGTTATTGAACCTTCGGATATCATGCAGATTGACCTGCAGGAACCAATGTATCTCACTAAAGCCGAACAGAACGGCAAAACGCTCAGTTTTTCAAGAGAAGGAAATGTCTTCTGGATACGGATGGAAGAAAAGCAGGAAGCCGGTAAAATATATTCTGTTGTATTGAGCTATGGAGGGAAGCCTCATGTTTCATCAAGGCCTCCATGGGAAGGAGGGATTACATGGAGGAAGGATAAGAACGGCCTTCCTTTCGCTGCATCATCATGCCAGGGTGACGGGGCGAGCCTCTGGTGGCCCTGCAAGGACCACATGTACGATGAACCCGACAGTATGCTGATAAGCGTCACGGTGCCATCAAATCTTATGGATGTTTCCAACGGAAGATTGCGAAGCGTTGTGAAGAACAGGAAAAATAAGACAACAACCTATAACTGGTTTGTTGCCAACCCGATTAATAATTATGGTGTCAATATCAATATAGCCGATTATGCTCACTTCTCAGAAGTTTACAGTGGAGAGAAGGGAGAACTTGACTGCGATTATTATGTTCTCAAGGAAAACCTTGAAAAAGCTAAGATTCATTTTAAACAGGTGCCTATGATGCTTGCAGCCTTTGAACACTGGTTCGGACCATATCCTTTTTACGAAGATAGTTATAAACTGGTAGAAGCACCATACCTCGGAATGGAGCATCAGAGTTCGGTAACATACGGCAATGGCTATCAGAACGGGTATCTGGGAAGAGATGTCAGCGGCTCGGGATGGGGTGAGAAATTCGACTTTATCATCGTTCACGAATCAGGTCACGAATGGTTTGCAAACAGTATTACCTATGAAGATGCGGCCGATATGTGGATACATGAAAGTTTTATAAATTATTCCGAAGGCCTGTTTGTTGAATACCATTATGGTAAAGAAGCCGGAGCTGAATATGTGCTGGGCAGCCGTCATAATATCAGGAACGACAGACCAATAACGGGAATCTATGGTGTTAATGTAAGCGGTTCAGGTGATATGTATTACAAGGGAGGTAATATGCTCCACACACTACGTCAGATCATTGATGATGATGAAAAGTGGAGAGGCATACTGCGCGGCCTGAACAGGGAGTTTTATCATCAGGTTGTAAAAGGCTCACAGATAGAAGATTACATTATTGAGAAAACCGGATTGGATCTGAAACCTTTTTTTGATCAATACCTCCGGGATATCAGAATACCTGTATTTGAATATTATGTGAAGGGAGAGGAGCTTTCCTTCAGGTGGAATAACTGTGTGCAGGGATTTAATATACCGCTCAGGATATATGTTAATGGTGAACCAATGAATATATCACCAACACGTAGTTTTAAGACAATTCAGCTTGGATACGGTAATGCCCTGATTGCAGTTGATCCGGGGTATTATGTTGCAGTACTCAATATGACAGGGAAGTGAAAAACGGTGCGACGGTATGGCGGTACAACGGTACAACGGTGTAATAGCACGTTCCCACAGAGTACCACAGAGAAATAACAGAAACCTCTGTGAATCTGTGTGTCTTTTTCATCAGCCGTAGTTTTAACGCAGGCTGACTCCGGATTTACTCTGAATAAGTTCTTTGTTTTTTATGTAAATTTCCATTGTATTAATAAATCCGTAAAAATGGAAAGAATATCGTCATTTCTTGCCCAATCCTTATTCAGTATCTCCTGTCAGGATGTCATGAAGATTGTTGCCCAAAATATGTCATCCGTTAAGCCAGAACAGCAATCCGTAAAACAGAATGTACGTTTGTTTAACGAAAGGTTTAACTTAACATTAAATTTGACCTGACCGCAGTGTTCTTAAAGAAGAGTTATTTGATTGATTTTGAATTGATTATATTTGTATAATTTTATTATACAACCGGGATTGATATGAAAGCTGTGAGGTTATTACCGATTTTAAGTCTATTGTTCATTTTCTGTACAGCGGAAGGAAAAGTACAGACCGTTTTTTCAACAGCCAGGATGAAAATCCTATCCTTCAAACAGGATCATAATGCCAGGATAGACAGACTCAC
The DNA here is from genome assembly GCA_964638955.1 of uncultured Rikenellaceae bacterium. Taxonomy (GTDB): domain Bacteria; phylum Bacteroidota; class Bacteroidia; order Bacteroidales; family VadinHA17; genus LD21. The sequence goes on from CAZWZQ010000052.1 coordinate 10,237, forward strand.
GGAGCAGGGAACGAAATTTCTTTCTTCCAAACCGGTAAGGATAGAGGAGGCAAAAACCTGCATCGATTCTGCACTCTATTTATGTGAGAAGGAAGAGACTGATATCCCGGCAAAACTTCATCTTCTGATGGCGGAATACAATCTCATCACAGGTGATTACCTGAATGCATCGAGCGAGGCAACACTTGCCATGGAGAAGGCTGAAAAAGCAGGTGAAGACATGGTTCTGGTAAATACGTTGTTCTTCCTTGGAGGATATTATAGACGTACCGGGTTTTATAATGAGAGCCTTGATTTTTATGTACGGGGAATCAGTCTGGCAGAGCAAAAGGGACTGAAAGGAATGATACAAATGGGATATAGTGGTCAGGCTGATGTTTATAACTCCATGGAAAATACACAGGAGTATGAGCAATCTTTAAAGAAAATGATAGAAGCATCATTGGCAGAAAATGATTCAGTTACTGCATTAAGGGGATTATATTATTACGGAACGCTTAAGGGAGAAAGAAGCTGGGATTTCAAACTTTCTGATTCATTATTGACCAGATCTTATGAATTTGCTGTGGCACTCAAAGATACAATGATATTATCAAGATCCCTGGGAAACCGGGGATTTAGCAACTACCTTGCTCAGAATTATAAGACTGCTCTCTCCTTATATAACAAATCGCTGAAATACAGCATTCTAACCAGTGATTATATAATGTTATCCAATGCTTACGGAAACATTGGCACTATCTATCGTGATATGGGAGATATTGACAAATCGGTTGCGAACTATAAAAAGGGGATTGAATACGCAAAAAGAGTAAACGACTACTACGAGCTTTACTGGATATACCACGATATGAGCAATATGTATATTAAGCAAAAAGACACTGCAAATGCATATCTGAATTATGTCCTGTTCAAGCAATACAGTGATTCAACCATGATAATGAACAGGAACCAGTGGGTATCAGATGCTACTATCAGGTATAAGGTAGATACACAGCAAAAGGAGGTTCAACTGTTGTCACTCAGGTTAAAGAACCAGCGGATTCTCAGCTATGCTTTTGGCAGTCTGGTATTACTGACACTGGCAATCGCTTTTCTTATTTACAGGGGTACAAGGCTTAAGTCCAAACGGCGGATAAGTGAAATGAACCGACATATATCTGAGATTCAGCAAGCCAATCTCAGGCAGCAGATGAATCCGCATTTCATATTCAACACTCTTAACTCGATACAGTATTATATGTACCAGCATGATAAGCTGGCGACAAATAATTACCTCACTAAATTTTCAAGCCTGATACGTAAAGTGCTTGAAAACTCACAGCACACTTCAATCCCTCTCAGTGATGAGCTTAATGCCCTGACTCTGTATCTCGAGTTGGAAAGCCTACGGTTCAAGGACAGGTTTGATTATGAGATAAGTATTGATGATGAGATAGATACCCTAATGTATAAAGTGCCTACCATGCTCATACAGCCATATGTGGAGAATTCCATCTGTCATGGACTTATACCCATGAAAATAAAAGGAAAAGTCAAGATTGACATTAAGCTTAAAAATGATTATCTTGTATGCACTATTGAAGATAACGGTATCGGGCGTGGTGAAGCGCGTGAGAGAAAAGTAAAAAAGGAGAGCAATTATAACTCACTTGGCACGCGTATCGCAACATCAAGGCTTGAACTGGTTAATACCCTGTACGGATCAAGCCTGAAAACAACCTATACCGACCTTAAAAATGCTGAAGGAAAGGCTGCTGGAACACTTGTGGAAATACATATTCCATTGATGACATGAGCCGGAAATTAAAAACAATTATCATTGATGATGAGACTGATGCAGTCGATTTTATTTCCTCAATCATTTGTGAGTATTGTTCCGGACTGGATATTGCCGGTAAGGCATATGATGTCGATGAGGGTATCCAGATAATTAAGGAGCAGAAACCTGACCTTGTGTTCCTCGATGTGGAAATGCCTCATGGATCAGGATTTGATCTGCTGGGACATTTCCCTGAAAAGGAATTTGATGTTGTGTTCATAACGGCTTTTAACCATTATGCAATAAAGGCGATCAAGTTCAGTGCTGTTGACTATATTCTTAAGCCGATAAATGTAAATGAATTCATTGAAGCTGTGAACAAGGTGATACAGAAAAGGTCAGACAGTATGTTCCGGGGTAATGAGAACATCAAGGCTCTTCTGGAGAACCTGAGAACAGCAATTCCTTCGCGCCTGGCTATCCCAACCTCTGATGGCATGGAATATCTAAATCCCAAAGAAATTATCCGTATTGAAGCTGACCGCAGTTATTCATGGTTCTACCTTACCGGGGACAGAAAGATACTGGTATCCAGAAATCTTAAGGAGTTCCAGGATCTGCTCAGCGACAGACACTTCTTCAGACCACATAATTCATATCTTGTTAACCTGAAATACGTTAAGAAGTATATCAGGAAGGAGGGAGGTTATATTGAATTGCAGGACGGATCGGAAATTCCTGTATCAAGGAACAGGAAAGAATTGTTTCTCGTTCACATGTCAAGGTTTAAAGGATGAATTCTGAAGAATAGTACAGGGGGAAAATAGTAATCAATAAAAAAGGGACTTGTGGAAAGCCCCTTTTTTACTTAATAAACTAAAACTAAACCGTACTGAAGAGCTTAAAGAGCGCTCTTCATTTCATAGCCAGAACCTCTTCCGTATTCCTGAGCAGGAACGGGAAATAGGCGGCAATAAGTCTTGTGTTTTCCAGATCGTCGTTATCGCCGCAGGAAAGCACTTTCTGATGGTAATACTGAAAATTGTCCAGATCGTCATTGGAGGTCTTGTATCCCTCTTTTTCGAGGTTTTTGTCAAGTCTTTCAACGCCGAAATAATAACCGTTGCAAACATACTGGATTGACAGATTAGGGGTCAATACATAGTATTTTTTGCATTTGAAGGTTTTATCGATTGCTACTATTGCCTTCATAACGGTATTCTCATAAGAGATAGTGAATGCCTTGAGCTCTTTACCGTTTATCATAACCGGTGCGTCGAGAGTCTCAATCTTGTAATTTCCAAGTGCTGAATGCGTCTTGCCTTCAGCAACAACCTGCTTCTTAGCAAATGAAACAGTACTGAATGCAAGAATCAGTACTGCTGCTGTAATTAATCTTTTCATGGCTTTAATAATTAATTAATACTCTAATACTCTTATTACTGTCCCTGTATTGATTTGTATCTTCATAATCATATCATTACAGAAACTAATTTATGAAATACATTTACATAAAAAGATACTGATTTACGAAATGCAAACCCCGGTTAACGGATTACATGAAAAAGGGAGCAAAGGGGAAAAAACCGGCATTTTTTGATCATGAAGATCAGGGAGCTGGTCCTGAATAATTATTCACAACCTTTATTTGCCATTTTCCGGAATCGTTTTTCCAGGCGCCGGTTGTATTATATGCATTACCCTTAATAAAATATATTATTCCACCGATAGCTGCACATGCACAGCCCATAAGAGCACCTGCAGCAAGCGGTACAACCATAAGTCCTCCAAATACCATAAAAATATTTCCACTGAACAGGGTAAGTGATTCAAGGAAAAGAGGAGTCGTGAATATTGTGCCTGCAATACCCGCACCAGAAATAATTGGACCTGATACTTTTGAAAAGGTTGTTCTGACTGATATTTTTCTTATATTGTTAATATTAATAGAAGAAGAACCAACATTGATCATGGAATCATTAAGAATTTCAAGGTTTCCCATGACTTTGGTATTGCCAGGTGCATAGGTTTTTACCTTGATTATCATCCCTTCTTTAATCTTTCTTTGAGCTGGTTTGGGTTTAATCAGGTGGTCTTCAATCAGTTCATATACAATGACTGCCGGCACCTCTTCAAGAGTGCTTGCCGATGGTCTCAGGTTGCGTTCTCTTGTTAACAACAGATAATCATCCTGACCTGATAAACTTAGAATGAAAACCTGCATACTCAGTAATAAAACCAGTTTTTTCATTATGACAGTCTTTTATTATGTATTATCTAAGTCATTAAAAGACAAATTTTTACAAAGTTACACATCAATTATTCAAAAGTCAATGTTTTATGCTCTGGTTTTTAATGATAATTTTGGATTAATTTTATTGTTATTGACGGAATAATAGATACCGGTTTATCCGCTTACTTATAGTATGTTACATACCTTATTTTAAATACAGCCGGTCAGCTTGGTGATGGTAATACATCAGATAAATTTGTCCCTGAACAGATAAGTATTAATTGACCAAATAAAAAAGTTGCCATGAGTGAATATGACGGTCCTGACAAGGAAAAGATTGAACAGATAATAAAATCCAGAAAGAAAGCTCACAATTTCTATTCCGATCACTCGGAAGTATACCGCTCCTTCCTTGATATGGAGAAGAATACATATAAAGATGGCAGGCTCAGTAAGCTTCAGAAGGAGCTGATAGCGATTGGTATTTCAGTGGTTGTCAACTGCGAATCGTGTATGGAGTGGCATATAAAGCAGGCTCTTAATGACGGCGCTTCAGAGGATGAAATACTCGAAGCCATCGATGTCGGAATTGAAATGGGAGGGGGACCGGCAACTGTTTCGGCGAGGTTTGCGATGAGTGTGTTGGAGTATTATAATCCCACAAATCCCCCAAAGGGGGACTAAGAACAGTGTCACTCCGTGATACCCTGTGGTTAAATATGTGTTTTACAGGCTTTTAAGGCAGGTGATCAGATCAGTGACATTTACTTCTGTACTGTAATATCTTTTTATTATATTTCCATTTTTATCATAAAGAATTATGAAATTTCTTTCATGGACAAGAATAATATTATTTCTTACATTTATACATCGATAGAATCATTATTTGATGAAAATAATGCTTAAACTGCAGCGAAATGCTTGAAGCATACAGCACTCTTCGTTTATTATATAATGAGCTTATAAACAAGTATATAGATCGAATCAGCAGTGAGATGGATCATCTTAATTCCTCAGGAGAAGCAGAAATAAGGATAGCTGACGGCTGGCTGTGGGTAAAATCGGGCAACAGCCATATTTCGAGCGGTACCCCTATATTCTCGGAAGATAAAGAGAAACTGCTGCCTGTTTTACAAGGTAAAAGATACCGTGAACTCGAAGAGGACTTTTTGAAATGATATAATTTTAGGGTACGCTGAACGCTGTACATCCCTACTCAATCTTTTTTAGTTCTGAATTTCCTGTGATCCTCTTTGCAAAGTTTCTTGATCAGTCCCCGTCCCGATATGATGCCTGTGGGGAGTCCACCTCCCGGCTGAACCCATTGTCCGCACATATAGAAATTGCTTAGTCCTGGCAGCATATTCGACATCGGCTTCATTATGGTATACGAATTTTCAGGTGTTACGAGCCATCCCTCGAAGCTTCCCTGCCAGTTGCCTGTAAATCGTTTAAAGGTTATGGGTGTGGCCACATCAATGACCTCAACCTGTGAGGCAATTCCAGGAAACCTTTTATCGAGCAGTTCCACCAGTGTTTGTGCGATCTCATCTTTTTTTGCTTTATAAGCAGTTTCATCCTGTGACAGCTTTTCCCAGTAATCGTATCTTGATTCAAGCATGATAATGATACTTGTCTTGCCTTCCGGTGCCATGAATGGATCATGATTATATATGTGTATCCATATCCTGTCCCGGACCCTGTCGCCTATTTCGACAGGTTCGCTGATAGGACAACTGAATCCCGAAACGGAAAGCGGTTCATCGGGAAAAGAACGGTTTACGCCTATTCCAACGAATATTAACGGCTGGAAGATAGGCCATTTTTCGTACGGCTCACGTGTTTTTTCGTCAGCATATTTACCATCGAGCATATTGAAGATGGTGCTGTATCCGTCGGCAGCTGATATTACCCTGTCTGCACGATGTTCTGTTCCGTCAGCGAGTATAATACCGATAGCCCTGTCGTTTTCCACAAGTATCTTCTCGACCCGATTTTTGTAGTTGACTTTTCCGCCAAGATCTAAATAACGTCGCTCAAGTGCTTCTGACATCGGTGTTGAACCACCCAGAGGGTAACCTGCATTCTTATTATGAAGATAGGCAAATGTAAAACACATAAGGAGCATTGAGAATTCGGGCATCCAGATCTCCTTGATAGCCTCTCTCAGCAGGGGGTCCTTGAAGCGGTTTGAGAATTCTTCTGCAGTAGTTTTCATCCATTTTTGCATTCTGGGTGCATTTACAGCGAACCTGAAACCGGTGCTGATCTTTTGCAGGAGACGTATAAACAGGGAGGATTTCTCTGCCGGCAAGTCAAAAGCCCTGCACATGTGTATTGCGGAAATGAATTCATTTATAGGTTCTTTGTCGGATGGAGAGAATTCTAACAGTTGCTTTTCAAGCATGTTGACATCCGAATAGAAGATAAGAGTTCTGCCGTCAGATCCCTCGAAACGAAGATACTGATCCATGTTGATTATCGTACGTCCCTGTGCTATGCCAACCTCCTGCCAGTACTGGTTAAAACCGCTTTCCGGATTGGAGCCTACGAGCCAATGTATACAACCATCGAATGTGTAATCCTTTCGTTTCCATGATGTACACAGACCTCCGGGTTTATCGTGCATTTCAAATATCTGCGTCTTATAACCATTCATCTGTGCATAGATACCTGCTCCAAGACCGGCAAATCCTGCACCTATGATGATGATAGAATTGTCTGCTGTGTTTTCTGCCATTGGGAAAAAGGTTTTGATTGATAACAAATTTACATGTAATAGTTCAATAATTAACAGTAAATCGGTTAATTAACAGTTACTTCCGGCGAAGCCTGACGCCTGACGCCCGACGCCCGAGGCCTGTATTACCTTCTCCTTGTTGATTTTTCGTTGTCCTTTTCTTTTTTGCTGGAGCTTCTGCTTGACGAGGTCGTTGCTTTTTTACTGCTGCTGCTCTTGCTTCGCGATGTACTCTTGTTTACATTTGCAGCTGAAGACCTTCTTGTTCTTGAAGATTCAGCTCTTTTAGCAGGTTCAGATTTCGTTTTTGATACCGTCCGCTCAGTAGTACTGCCGGTTGATCTCCTTGTGGTTTCTGCTTTTTGAGCCGGTGCCGGTCTGGTAACCGCCCTTTCACGAGTTGCCTGTGATGCAGACCTTCTGTCCTGGTTTACCTGTCTTGCCAGAGCATCATCTTCAGGCGTTCTTCTGTTCTGAGAGGAGTACATCTTTGTATAGAGAGCCTCACCATCCCTGCGCTGTTCCGGACGTGCATATGTTGATTTGTATTTACCCTCATTGATATTAACAACCACCTTCGGGGAGTGTACCCGTATACTTGTGAAGTAGAAATTGTTAAAGTGTGTGTACCTATAATGTGGCCAGTGGCGATAATGCCTGTAGTAATAATGGTACCAGTTATAGTGATAACCGTAGTAGTAGTGCCAGTAGAAGGGGCGCCATGGACGCCAGTAGCGCGGGTAAAAACCCCAGTACCATGAAGAGTGCCAGACCACATAACGAGGAAGATAAATGAACCTTATCACCGGCCAGGCTGCAACCTGGTAGGGGGTAGTCCTGACAACAGTAACATTCACTGTCGTGTTTTTACCCATGTAACCCGGATTGGGGGTCTCCTCATAATAGGGTTCAATGATATAATTTCCTCCGTACAGGGCCTCATCACCAACAAGTTGTATCTGAACAGACCCGTCACGGAATTTCTGTACTGTAAAAACAGCAACATCCTGGTATTCGTTCCGGTCGAGAACTGCCCTTAGTACGATATTATGAACATAACCGTCAACATAATCGTTGACAGTTATATAATCAACCATATTGTCACCGTTGAGGTCGAGGTTGTTTATCCTTGAATTTTCATCATTAAGACTTCTTTCAAAACCTTCAAGTGTTTCAGATTCCTGAAACAGTTTCAATACTGCATAGAGGTTAAGATTATCACCCGGCAGTCCCAGGTATTCTTCAGGATAATCCTGCGCCATAACTGTGGTCCCAAAAGCGACCAGGACTGCGAAAATCGATGTGATTATTAACTTTTTCATTGTCGTAAGTTTTGTGAAGAACCATCTCTTCACTTAAACAATAGCAAAAGGTGTACCAAATTACTCGGCACGCGGCATGCGGTATGTGGCGAAAGGTATAAAAACACATGCTATAATGCCCTGAGCCCTGAGCCCTGAGCCCTGAGCCCTGAGCC
>CAZWZQ010000053.1:0-18131 GCA_964638955.1 uncultured Rikenellaceae bacterium
AGTGTTGCCGTTTTCTGGAAAGGCACTGGCTGAAGGACCACCTTGTTGATCCTGCTGAATTTATTCACATGGGAGTTAACATAATCCTTTAGCTCGGCAAGTAATTCTTCCTTCTTCTCCTCAAATTTTTCGGCCATATCCTTTTTCAGATGCTCATATTTTTTTTCAAGCTCCTCAATGTTAAGATGAACAAGGGCAACCAGCTTACCTTTCTGGTTGATCACAAGCGACTCAGCAACATAACGAAAGTTGTTGATCACGGATTCAATCTCTTCAGGATAGATGTTTTCTCCGCTTGAGCCGATGATTATATTCTTAAGACGCCCTTTTATGAAAAGATTATTACCGGCATCTAGTGTTCCCAGGTCACCTGTCTTGAACCATCCGTCAGGAGTAAGCACCTCAGATGTAAGTTCGGGTTCTTTATAGTAACCTTTCATAATATTCGGGCCTCGTGCCCATATCTCACCCTCTCCTGTTTTTTTGTCGGGATTGTTGATAATAAGCTCTATATCTTCAATAGCAGGTCCTGTTGATTCATATACTGTTTCTTTTGGATTTGATCCGGCAAGAAGCGGAGCAGTCTCAGTAAGTCCGTAACCCACTGCATAGGGAAATTTTGCTTCCAAAAGGAATTTTTCCACTGTTCTGTTCAGCTTGGCACCTCCTACACCAAAGAATTTAAGATGCCCGCCAAAAGTATTCATTAATCTTTTACCTGCAACAACATTAAGTTTCCTCCTGATGAATGGAATTTTATAAAGAAGCTTCAATATCAATTTTTCGTTGAAGGTTGGAAGGATCTTGTTGTAATACACTTTTTCAATTATCAGAGGAACACTCAGTATTATTGTGGGTTTCACTGTTTCCAGAGCAGGCAGCAATACAGGCGGGGTGGCTGGTTTCCTGAGATAATTGACACATGCACCATATATCATGGGAAGAATCAATCCCAGGGTGTTTTCATAGGTATGTGACAAAGGAAGCAGCGATAAAAACCGGTCATTTTCATTTACAGGCTGGATTTTTGCGCCTTTTATTGCATTGAATGATATATTTTTATGCGTAAGCATTACTCCCTTGGAGCGACCTGTGGTTCCTGATGTGTAGATAATAGAGGCAAGATCATCTTCTTCAACTTCATATTTTGTGGAAGGTAATGCATCGGGATCAAACCGGGGAATTTCCTTTATTGAGAAAATAACCGAGAAATCTTCAATAAGTATGGCTGTTTCAAGAACTTCAGGCCGATTACCTTCAATTTTGGACAGTAATGACGCAGATACAAAAACTGCCTTTGCTTCAGAATGTTCGAGAACATTGCAAACCTCTGAAACTGAAAAATCAGGAAGAACAGGAACTGCCACGGCCCCCATAAATGTGATGGAGAAATATGCAAGCGGCCATTGAGGCATATTGGCGCTCAGTATAGCCACACGGTCTCCCGGGACAACACCTGCCTTTTCAAGAAACGCCGTCAGCGCACTGATTTTTTTTGCGGCTGCGGCATAACTAATAGGTTCTTCCCCCACAAAGGAATATGCAAGGGAATTTCCGTGTTTATGAACCGTATTATCAAATAATGCAGGAAATGTGAGTTTAATCTTTTCTTCTTCCATCTGACCGGTCCTTATCAACTGCAAAGTTCGAAAAAGTATTTAAAATAACGAATAAGATTGAAAAATAACGGTCATTTATTATGTTAAAATCAAAGCATTATGATACGGTTGCCATTTAATCGTCCGGAATAACTAATTTTGGATATTGTTTTTCAATTTTAAGAATTATGAGCACGGTTATAAGGGTAACCAGTGAGTTCACTTTTGAAATGGCTCACGCATTGAAGGATTATGACGGTCCCTGCCGTAATGTACACGGACATTCATACAGGTTGTTTGTAACAGTAACAGGTGTCCCGGTTAATGACAACCAAAATCCTAAAAACGGAATGGTCATCGACTTCACCGCACTGAAAGAGATTGTTCTGAAAAAAATAATAAATCTCTTTGATCATTCCGTAGTTGTAAGCAATGATTTTGACAGGGAGAAACTGGAGATGATCAAAACAGCATTCGGGAATGCCGTTATTGTTGATTACCAGCCTACTTGCGAGAACCTTGTTGCTGATTTTGCTGACAGGCTCAAAGAGGCGATTCCCGGAAGAGTGAAATTACACAGCCTGAAGCTTTTCGAAACAGCGAGATCGTATGCAGAGTGGTATGCCACCGATAATGAATAAAAAAGAAATAGTGTGGAGTGACTAAAGTGCCCAGAGTACTTAGAGTTTGATGAAAGGAGGTTTGTTAAATGACAGGTGATAACAATAAGAAACTTTTTCTCCTTGATGCCTATGCATTGATATTCAGATCGTATTATGCATTCATAAAGAATCCCAGGATGACCTCAAAGGGTCTCAACACCTCTGCTATTTTCGGATTCCTGCTCACTCTCGAGGAGGTTCTGAATAAACAAAAACCCACACACATAGCTGTAGTCTTTGATGCACCGGGGCCAACCTTCAGGCATGAGATGTTTAGTGATTACAAAGCCAACAGGGATGAAACTCCGGAAGATATTAAAAAATCAGTTCCTTATATTAAAAAACTTCTTGAAGCATATCAGATTCCGGTTATTGACTGTCAGGGATTTGAAGCTGACGATGTGATCGGCACACTGGCAAAAAAAGCCACAGGAATGGGATTTACTACCTATATGATGACTCCCGATAAGGATTTTGCACAGCTTGTTGACGAAAACACTTTCATGTTTAAACCTGCAAGAAGCGGAAATGAATCAATTCAATGGGGTGTCGAGGATATAAAAAGGGAATTTTCGGTAGAACGACCTGAACAGGTTATTGATATTCTTGCCCTGATGGGTGATTCATCCGATAATATACCCGGAGCGCCGGGTGTGGGTCCCAAAACAGCCATGAAGCTTATTTCGGAATACGGCTCTGTTGAGGAGTTGTTTAAAAACACCGATAAGCTTAAAGGGAAGCTGAAAGATATAATTGAAAACAACAGGGAACAGATCGAGATATCCAGGAAACTGGCAACAATTGCTATTAATGCCCCTGTTGAATTTAATGAGGAGAAGCTTACAGCCACAACCCCTGATGTGCAAAAGCTCAAAATTCTCTTTGATGAACTTGAGTTCAGGACAATAGCAGCAAGGTTACTTCCTGAAACCGGATTACAGGAAAAATCAGGGGAAGAGAAACAGGAACCGCTTACGGCAGAACCAGTACAGACCTCTCTCTTTTCTCAAACAGGAGAGGATACTAAAACAGCCAGATCAACAATTGACAATGTAAAACATAATTATGTACTGGTTGATGATTTAGAAAACCTGAAGAAAGTTATACGTCAGGCCGGAGAACAAAAAGAGTTTTGTTTCGATACGGAAACAACTGACATAGATCCGCTTAATTCAGAAATCGTTGCTCTTGCATTATCATGGGAAAAAGGGACAGGATATCTTATTCATTTCCCTGAATCAAGACAGGAAACAGAAGCAATACTTGAAATAATAAGACCTCTTCTTGAAAACCGGAATATATTGAAGATAGGCCAGAACATTAAATTTGATATCCAGGTTCTCGGCAATTACGGAATTGAAGTCTCCGGACCTCTGTTTGACACCATGATAGCACATTACCTGCTGGAACCGGACATGCGGCACAATATGAATCTCCTGTCAGAAGTATATCTCTCATACAGCCCGGTTCATATAGAATCACTGATAGGGGAAAAGGGACAATCACAGAAAAACATGCGGTCAGTACCTGCTGACCGGTTGAAAGAATATGCCGTAGAAGATGCCGATGTCACACTTCAACTTAAGAACATTTTTGAACCCAGGATAAAAAATGAGGGTTTGTCAGAACTGGCCACCGGGATTGAAATGCCCCTGATAAATGTACTGGCCGATATGGAAAGGAACGGAGTTATACTGAACGGTAAAGAGCTGGATGCCATTGCAGAAACTTTAAGGAATGATATAATCAACCTCGAAAAAGAGATCTATTCACTTGCAGGAACAGAATTCAATATTTCTTCCCCTAAACAGCTGGGTGATATCCTGTTTATCAGACTCAAGCTGGACGATAAGGCAAGAATTACGAAAACTAAACAGTTTGTTACCAGCGAAGAGATTCTACAGCGGCTGACTCATAAGCACCCCATTGTTGAAAAGGTGCTGGAATACAGGGGATTAAGAAAACTATTATCAACCTATGTTGAAGCTCTTCCCAAACTGGCTGACAAAAAAACCGGAAGAATTCACACGTCATTCAACCAGGCTGTTGCTGCCACAGGCAGGTTAAGTTCCAACAATCCAAACCTACAGAACATACCGATAAGGGAAGAGCGGGGAAGAGAGATCAGGAAAGCTTTTGTTCCGGGAGAGGATTATATTTTCCTTTCGGCCGACTATTCCCAGATTGAACTCAGACTGATGGCTCACCTCAGCAGGGATAAAAACATGATCTCTGATTTTCTATCGGGGAATGATATCCATGCAGCAACTGCATCAAAGATCTTCGGCGTTGACATTAACGATGTTACTAGAGAAATGAGGGGAAAGGCAAAAACAGCAAATTTTGGGATTATTTATGGAATATCATCCTTTGGTCTTTCGGAAAGGCTTACAATCGGAAGAAAGGAGGCTAAAGAGCTTATCGACGGTTATTTCGCCTCTTACCCCGGAGTGAAGGTATATATGGATGAAAGTATCAGGAAGGCAAGAGAAAAGGGATATGTTACAACAATGTTTGGACGGAGGAGATATGTACGTGATATCAACTCGCGGAACCAGGTAGTAATGGGTAATGCTGAGAGAAATGCAATAAATGCACCAATACAGGGTACTGCAGCCGACATTATAAAGATCGCAATGATAAGGATACATGATAAGCTTAAAAACGAAAAATACAGGTCAAAAATGATCCTGCAGGTTCATGATGAGCTTATTTTTGAGGTATTTGAGCCCGAGCTGGAGACAATTAAGAAAATGGTTTTACATGAAATGTCTAATGCAGCCAGTCTCGCGGTGCCTCTCAAGGTTGATTGTGGTACGGGGAAAAACTGGCTGGAGGCGCATTAATAATGGAAATCAATGTTTTCTTTTTCGGTATACTGGCTGAGGTGGCACACACAAGCTTTAAACATTACAGCAATGTAGGCTCTCTGGATGATCTAAGGCTGAGGATTGAGGATGATATTCCCGGTATGGTTCACTATGAATACAGGATATTGATCAACAGTGAGACACCACCTGAAAATCCTTTGCTGGCTGACGGAGACGAGGTGACTTTAGTGCCTCCTTTAACAGGAAAGTGGAATACCATAAATTAACAGAATTCTTATTGACTGTCTGTGCTTTCCCTGTTATTATCGTTCCTGGTAATTAGCGGGGAACTGTTCTTTCCGCTGAGTATATGACTGTATAACTCTTTATTGTTCAGAATTTCAATGGCTTTCCGGATTTGTTCATCATTATTGATCCCCCGGGCTATAGCTCCATGCTCGTAAAAATAACGGCGGATAATCTCCTCTTCAAGAAGTTCAGTTATCTCATTCCTGAACAATGTAAGGTCGTAATCAAGATCATGAACTATCTCCTTTTCAAGCTGTAAAAAGAGATCTTTATGAAGGTCATAGTATTTTTCCTTTTTTGCATTGGTAATAAGCTGATTAACGGAGGCTTCAGTGTAAGTTCTGTAGTTGAATTTACGCCCGATCAGGAAATTATGGAAATCATTATAATCTGTTTCAGTAAAACGAAATCCGGTAATTGAATCAATATCAGGATGTGCCCAGTAATATTTTGTGGCGAAGTCGAAGATATAATTTCTCAGGAATAGTTCTGTTGCCACCTGGCTCAGGGGATCAGGACTTATTTCAAAATCGGGAGTTATTCCTCCTCCGTCCCTGACGATTCTCCCGTTTTTTGTTTTGAACTCGGAGATCAGCGAGTCGGGGATTATTCCCATACTTCCATCCTCGTTGCGGTGTGAAAAATCAAGAGCCTGTATGCATCTTCCACTGGGAATATAATACTTTGCAGTTGTCACCTTAAGTTGTGTATTATAGCTTAAAGGACGTGTTATCTGAACCAGCCCTTTACCGTATGAACGTTGTCCTACAATTACACCTCTGTCAAGATCCTGTATTGCCCCGGCAACTATCTCGGCAGCTGAAGCGGAGCTCCTGTTTATGAGTATTGCAAGAGGTATATTTTCATCGACTGCAGCTTTTGTTGTTTTAGAAACTTCATCGAATTGTTTCACTTTCCCTTTTGTGGATACAACCTCATTACCGGGTCCGACAAAAAGATTTACGATTCCTACTGCTTCTTTAAGCAGTCCGCCAGGGTTGCTCCTCAGATCAAGTATAATATTTTGGGGATTATTCTCTTTCAGGGCGACAAAGGCATTCTTAACTTCCTGAACACAATCCTGTGTAAAATTGGTAAAGCGTATATAACCTGTCTCTTTATCTATCATTCCATAATATGGGACAGGAGGAATTATTATTCTTTCCCTTTTCATCCGGAAGTCCGATTCTGTTCCATTTCTTTCTATCGTAACGGTAATATCTGTACCGGGATTTCCCTTCAGCTTTTCACTCACCATCTCTGAGGAGAGGCCTTTCAGAGATACACTATCAACTTTTTTTAGTATATCTCCAGCCTTTATTCCTGCAATGTCGGAAGGAAAACCTTTGTATACCTCGCTAATTACCACATATTCGCCCCCGCCCCGGATCAGGGATCCTATTCCACCATATTTTCCGGTTGTAAGAAAAGCAAATTCATCAGCTTTCGATTCCGGGTAATAGACAGTATATGGATCGAGAGTGTTAAGCATATTATCGATACCCGATTTAATGACCTTATCAGGATCAATCTCGTCAACATAAAAAGCATTCAGCTCCCTGAAAAGAGAGAAAAAGATATCAAGGTTTTTTGCTATCCGGAAGTCACGTGATTCCTGCATAAAAAGGAATCCGGTACTTATCCCCGCAAAAACCAGTATGCTGAAAAGAATTATTATTTTTTTTGTTCTGGTTTTTTTCATTTGTTATTGCAACTTTGTTAAGAATGGTGAAAATATAAAGAATATTCTGTAAAGAGTCTGGTAAAGAAATAATTAATACAATTTTAACATTTTCTGTTTAATTCTTTAATAATAATTTTAAATCTGTCAAATATTTCTCTCATTTCTATCTCTATGTTACGGTAATCCGAAATCACCTCCTTTCTGTAAATAATGACAAGTACGATACGTATATTTTCTTTTTCAAGGAGGTCATAGAGAATATGTTTATTCTTACGGTATGCCTCTCTCATCCTGCGTTTAAGCAGATTTCTTGTGACGGCAAGCCTGAATTTATTTTTAGGGACACCGAAGGCAATCTGTGCCCGGAATGAAAGTGGTACGGGACTTATATCCCAGACCACCTTAAAAAGATCTGAATAAAATACTCTTCCTTCATCGAACAGCAAGCCAAGTATTTTTTGGCTGCAGAGTCTCTCGGACTTATTAAATTTCTCTCTTGCGGCATTCATGAACGGAACCTGCCCTGAAATACCAGCCCGGTTTTCGGCATGGTTTCTCCCTGGTGATTATAGTAAATGATCTTACTTCTGATTCCTGTTATGCTCTTTAAGGTAATTATCAAGAGCCATTGTCATTGAGGGAGCTTTCGAATTCGGTGCATTTATATCTAGTCTGAGTCCTTCATGTTCTACGGCACAGGCTGTTGTTGGACCGAAAGCGGCAATTTTAATTTCTCCCTGGACAAAATCAGGAAAATTCTCTTTGAGCGATTTTATTCCTGAAGGACTGTAAAAAACAATTATATCGTATTGAAAGTCATTGATGTTGGAGAAATGACTACTGATTATTTTATACAGAGTTCCTATCGTATATTTGATGTTGTTATTATCGAGCAGTTCGGGAATCTCTGCATTATGAGGGTCAGAAAGAGGTACAAAGAAATAATCCTCTTTGTGTTTAACGATTACATCAATGAGATCCTGGAATTTTGCTTTCCCATGAAAGATCTTTCTCTTCCTGTAGACAATATATTTTTGCAGGTAAAATGCAACATTCTCTGTGATGCAGAAATATTTCAATGTGTCCGGGGTCGTTATTCTCAGTTCATTACAGATCCTGAAGAAGTGATCTATCCCGGTTTTACTTGTGAATATTACAGCAGAGAAATCAAGAATATTGATCTTTTGTTGCCGGAAATCCTTTATGGAAACACCCTTAACCTGGATAAACGGTTTGAAATCTATTTTAAGATTGTATTTTTTTGCCAGATCAAAGTATGGAGATTTTGCCTCCGAAGGTTCTGGCTGCGACACTAAAATCTTTCTTATTTTCAATGATTTACAGTTTTAGTTTGACTTTTAAGCAATCTCTCATTATTCTAAAACAGGCCTTTAATGTATTTCATCAAAACCAGAACAGGTAAAAATTCCAGCGCACAAAGGTATAAAATCAAATAGAAAATTGAAATATTCTTTTTCAGAAATATTAAAAAGAACCGGAATATCCGAATAAGATAAATGACTGCAAAAGAAAACAATCCTGCAATAAACAATGATTTAACATCAAAAAGGTTTGTGTATAATACAAGTATGACAAGGATGAATAATATTACTGCAAAGTACCTGTATGAATTGTATATTGTGATTATGTATTCTCTGAACAGATCCTTTTCCCCGCTGATATTCCCGGTTATGAGGCATAATAGATGACGGGATGTAATAGCGACGATTGTAATAACAACACAGATAAACCAAAAAAAAATTCCTGGAATAACGTCCGGAATAAATTCAAAAAAATTGGCGGCACAGTATAGGAATAATCCTATATTCAGAAATGAGACCAGGTTTATGATCGTTGACTTCCAGTGATACAGAATCTGTATATCACGTGAAGCAGGATCCCCGACTCCACGGAAGAGGAAAAATCTTTTCATCTCGTGGAACAATCTTTTATAAATGGTGCTGATAAAAATATACAGCGCCGAAATAGCCAATACTGCAAATATTAACCAGTCTTCCTTCAGAGGCTGTTGGGGCAGCTCTTTACCTTCCCTGAGGTTTTGTATTAATAATTCACTGGTTTTGGTTTCATGTAGATTGTTCTTTTCAATAAAAACGAAAGGAAACATGTCTGAATACTGAAACCCGGAAGAAAGAATAAAATTTGCCGTATCGTAAAAAGTAATTACAGGTCTTGTACCGTCAGATGTTGTATCTGAAATATGTCTTACAGAATCCTGTTCAGAAATGATCATGTCGTTCTCCGGCAATTTCGGATAAAATATTATTTGCCAGGCGGCTTGCTCCGATCCTGAATAATTTATTATTGAGCCACTCTTCGCCCAGGCAATAACTGACAATATGATAATAAAGCAGAGCATCACCGGCAGTGACAATACCGCCAGCAGGCTTGAATCCTACCTTTATACCTGTTTCGGACCAGAAGTCCGAAATTGCCCTGCACATAACAAAAGCCGTTTCGGGAGTTGCCGAGATCCTTACTTTCCCTGTGGAGGTTTTTATGAAATCAGCGCCGGCATCCATGGCAATCAGCGATGCCCTGAAAATTTGTTCGTAATTTCCCAGCAGCCCTGATTCAATTATTACCTTGAGCAATCTGTCGCCAACAGCTTCCTTGATTTCCCGGATCTCATCAGCAACCTTCTCATAGTCGTTCACCACAAAATACCCCAGCGGCATAACAATATCAATCTCATCGGCGCCAGCCTCAATAGCCATTTTACATTCTGCAATCTTAATACTCCTGAAGGTCTGTGATGTGGGAAACGAACCGGCAACAGCTACAATTTTTACATTTTTGACAGCAAGCTTTTCCTTTACAACAGATACTAAATTAGGATAAACACATATAGCTGCCACATTTGGAATATTGCTGAATCTGCCCTGAAAACTATTTACCTTGCCGGTCATATGAATAATACTGTTTTTACTGTCGGTGGTATTAAGACTTGTAAGATCAATAAGGTTCAGGATTTTCATCAGCAGTCGTTTTTCCGGTACATCGGGAATAGCGGAAACAACCTCTTTAAGTTCCTTTCTGATTTCATTATCTGAAGGGCATGATTTAATCGGTTTTTGATATAGTTTTGTCATATTATTCAAGTTAAACAAATATACAAGTCATGAAAAAAAGACCGGGTTCAATTTAGTATTTTTTGTTCTCATAATACTTTTATTGATAAATTTTAGTTGTGCAGAAGAAAAAACAGGATGGTAAGTGGAAATTTGTTCCGGATACAGGGACACAGGGATTACCGGATAAAAAAGAGTAAAAAATCAGACATATCAGTTACCCGCTTTATTGTTAAGCCTCCTGTTACGGGCAAGTGAGGCAAAAATACCAAGGATACATAATACTGAGAATATCATGAATCCTGTCCTCATTGTTGCTATAAGACCCGGGTAGGTCTCCGGTGCAATGGCATCATTACCCAGGTAAAGAGCCAGGAGCATCATTGCTATTCCCATACTGAGCATCTGACCGACCATCCTCATCGTACCGACAACACCCGATGCGACTCCAAGATGTTTCTTTTCCACGGAACTCATAATGGCATTGGAATTCGGTGATGAAAACAGGGCAAATCCGACACCCATAATAACAAGCATGGTAATAATCAGATATATCGGACTCATTTCATTTATAAAGCGAAGCATTATCAACCCTGTTGCAGTAAGTCCCATACCGATTGAAGCTATGACACCGGGATTATATCTGTCAGATAACTTTCCTGCCAGAGGTGATAATAATGCCATCATGACTGGTTGTGATATCATAATGAACCCTGCCGTTTGGGCATTAAAGCCTTTAAGATATTGAAGATAAAGACTTATGAAGAATCCAGTTGCAGAGGTTGCTGAATAATGTATTAGAGCGGCTATTCCTGAAAAAGCAAAAACCCTGTTATGCAGAATTAACCTGACATCAAATACAGGATTGTTGATCCTCTTTTCAAATAACAGGAATAGTATGGCAAAAATTAAAGCCGACGCCAGAAAAATCCATCCCTGAATAGAGGGCAGCTTTGAAAAACCATACATAAAGAAGGCCATAGAGACGCCATAAATTAATGATCCCTGCCAGTCAAATTTTTCTCCTTTCGCTTCAGCCCATTCCGGCTTCATCTTTTTGAAAATAAGGTAAAGAGAAGCTATTCCCAGCGGAACAAGAAACACAAAAATGCTTCTCCAGCCGAAATAATGTGTCAGCAGTCCGCCTATGACCGGACCGCTTGACAGACCTGTATATACGGCTGTGATGTTTATTCCCATTGCTCTGCCACGTTCTCCCGGCCCGAAAACAGAGGTCAGGATTGCCAGGCTGGTGCCGAAGATCATAGCCCCCGAAATTCCCTGGAGTATACGGAATATGATCAGAGATTCAATGTTCCATGAAAAAACTATAAGGAAAGTCGATAATGTAAAAAGAGATATCCCATACGTGAAGATTTTCTTCCTGCCCACAATATCTGCAAGTCTGCCAAAGGGAAGTAAAAACATTGCTGATGACATTATGAAGCTGCCGGGTATCCAGCCAAGCTCTATTGCAGTGGTGTTGAAGTCTTTATCTATTGCCGGCAGTGCAAGGTTAACTGCTGAGCCAAGGAACGGAGTCAGAAAAGCAGCAAATGCAGTTACAACAAGAACAGATCTCTTCAGCTTCTTTTCATCGACAGATTGATTTATTTCCTGCATCATCTGTTATTCTTTGTTTTTTGTGTCGATGATTATGGTAACAGGACCATCATTGTGTATTTCGACCATCATCATGGCTCCGAATTCTCCTGTTCCAACCGGCTTGCCGAGAAGACCCGACAACACTGAAACAAACCTTTCGTAAAGTGGAATAGCTATTTCAGTAGGAGCAGCTTTTATATATGAGGGCCTGTTTCCCTTTTTCGTTTTTGCATGAAGCGTGAACTGGCTGATTACCATTATTTCACCGTCTGTTTCCATAACAGAACGATTCATCACTCCCTCATTGTCATTGAAAATCCTTAATTGTACGATTTTGTTTGCAAGCCATTCAATATCAGCATTATTATCCGATTCTTCAATACCAATAAATACCAGCAAGCCATTCCAGATCTCAGACCTGATCTCATTTTTAATCGTTACAGATGCCCTGCTTACCCGTTGAATAACAGCTCTCATTCAGACTATTTTTAAGTCTGCAAATATATGTAATCAATTTTAAAAATCTGAAAATGGTGTTTTATATTATATTTGCCCTGTATACGTCTGTTTCATGGATTTACTGACCATTATTACAGTTGCTTTTGGCTTATCTTTTGACACCTTTGCAGTTTCTCTATCCTATGGAGTGATCCAGAACAGGATACTATTCAGACAGGCAGTACGGATAGCTTTTATCCTGGCACTTATTCAGGCGGGGTTTCTGGTTATAGGATTTTTTCTCGGCTCAATTGTAAGCGAATTCATTAAAGCTGCAGATCACTGGATCGCATTGATATTTCTTTCGTTCCTTGGAATAAGAATGATTGTTGAGGGGATAACACAAAAAGAGAAAGGAAAGATCAGAGACCACACTAAACCGCTTGAACTTCTGGCTGTTGCCACTGGGACCAGCATCGATGCATTTGCGGTTGGTATCAGCTTTGCACTTCTTGATATAAAAATCTGGCTTTCCGGAATTATTTTAGGGGTAGTGACTTTTCTGGCCTCGATGACAGCAATAAGGATAGGAAAATCAGCTGGAGAAAAGCTTGGTCAAAGAGTTGAGATAATAGGAGGATTAATACTGATTACCATTGGTATAAAAATATTTCTTGAACATATGTTGGCCTGAATTATTTGAAGGCACAGGCTTATCTTATTCAGTCTTTAATACAACGGACTGAAAGCCCGGATACATTCGGGTTTCCTCCTCTTATAAGACTACTGGAATTATAATAAAGGATTGCGCAATATGATGAAGACGGCAGGATCGGTGAAACACTCCACCATTGCGAATTGAAGCCAATATCCGCATATGTTCCGTCGTCCGTTCTGTTCCCTCCGGGAAGTGCAGTGAAACCTGTTTCATTGGTGCCGGTGTTAAGATCACTCCAGTGTGTGGTCCCGGCTTCTTTTAATTTATCTCCTGCAACACTTTCCCCGCCAAGATAATTGGTCAGGGTTATCCACTCCCCGTTTGTAGGAATATGCCACCCCGCAGGGCATAATTTACCTGTATTTATAGTGTACCAGTTATATAAAGCTCCATATGTTGACTTATATCCCGATTCATCATTGCCATACCAGCAATATCCCGGAGCAGAAAGGTTTTTCCATTCTGTATTGTCGGTTACCAGCGGTATGCCGGTGCCATCATTATAATGAGTGGTTTTCAGGTTCTCCTGCATCCATATTTGAGTGCCGATAGTCACAGAATAATATAAATTATTGTCTGCATCAGCCACTACATAGGTTCTGAAAATCTGATCATCACTGTTCATTGTTCCCAGTTCATTTGTTGCTTTGATCCTGAAATGGTAAGTTGTTCCCGGGGTTAATCCTGATAAATCTGCACTTACATTGACAGAACTGCTTCCGGTAACCGGGCTTTGTGCCGGAGTAATACTATTTCCATAACCTGTTGTGGTTCCCCATTCAAAGATAACAACAGTTGATAAATAGTTAGGATTCACTGAACCATTTAATGTAACTGTATTCATTGTCAGATCTGTAACAGTCTCTGTTGCAGCATCAGGCAGCTGTCCGATTGTTGTAAATGTCATATCGTTGCCATATGCTATTCCAAGTGAATTTTCAACTTTAATCCTGAAATGGTAAGTTGTTCCCGGAGTTAACCCTGCTAAGTCAGCAGTGACATTTACAGAAGAATCGCCTATAACCGGGCTTTGTGTTGAAGGGACTGTATTCCCATAACTCGTTGTGGTTCCGTATTCAAAATCGACGGTTGTTGATAACAGGCCGGGATTTACGATTCCGTTCAAAGTTGCTGAATGAGCCTGGATATTAGAAGCATCAAGAGTGTTTGAAGAGGGTTCATCTCCCAGCGTTGTGAAGGATTCTGAATTCCCGTATCCGGTACCGGCACTGTTTGTGGCATAGGCTCTTACAAAATACGAAGTATTTGGCGAGAGTCCTGATAAATTGCTGGTAAAAGATAATGATACTGAATCCCATGTCTCAATAGTCAGACTGTCATCAATAGTCGGATTCTCTGAAGTATGCCAGCAAACTCCTCTTTCAGTAACACTGGCTCCGCCGTCATCAATAATGACACCGCCTGAAACAGCTGTAGTAGTAGTAATTTCAGTTACAGCAGTTGTTGTTATAACAGGAGGCACTGGTTTTTTTGTGCATGAGAATAATAAAAAGAGAAACACGATTACAGCTGAGATTATAGACACTTTTTTCATTTTTGCCAGGTTTATTTTATGCAGCTAACAAGCAGGATATTTTTGGTAATCAGTCTTTAATAAAGATGAACATTGAAATTCAAAGTTACTAAGAATTTAATATGAAGAGATAATTTGATGTTTTAATAATTCCAGGGTATATATACTGGTTGATTAAAGGGTTTTCATCCTTCTTTTCCTTCCTTCAAAGACAGCCATCTCTTTGAAACCGGCTTCCCTCAACAGATCATAAGCCTCTTCGAAATACTGGCCGACACGGCAGGGCATATGGGCATCGGAATTACTCCGGCCCCAGATCAACGGTCTTGTCTCCCAGGTAGTGAACCGATCCTATCCTGTAATCAAGATCAAACCGGTTCAGATACAATTCAAGTTCCTTTTCCTTACCCGGGGAAAAATCTATCTCAAGACCTGTCCTTACAGATATGTTTCTTACTTTTTTCTTCAGATTATCAATATGTGCAATATATTCGGGTGTCTTTTCAGGATTCATAACCCAGTCCTGGTTTTCCCTGAACAATGACAGATGTTCGGAAAAACCTATTTCTGACAATCCTGCTGAAATAGCCGGGGCAATGTAATCTTCAGGTGCGGACTTGCCATCACTGAAACTCGTATGTATATGATAATCAGTTTTATAAAGCATGAAAAAGGAACAATTGTTTCCCCGGGAAATTTAATTATAAAGAAGGCCGAAATTTGACAATAAAACAAATCAGGTAATCAAATAATGATGACAGATAATATTTTTTATTTTTACCATATTCTTCTGAATCCGTATGAACTAACAACGTAACAATAAAAACACAGATAAATTTTATATTATGGAAATCAAAAAACAAATTGTCAGGGACATTCCCCGCCGGAGGTTTTTTGAGCTCAGCATGAAGGGCGGATTGATGATAGCGGCAACCCCTGCCCTGATGTGGCAGCTTGTATCCTGCAAAAACGGGACGGGCAGCACCTCAGCACTTGATATGGACAGGGAGATGTTGGCCCGCATCATTTACAAAGCGCTGGAAAAAGGAGGCGATTTTGCAGATGTTTACCTTGAAAACCGCATATCAAGACAGATAGTGATGGAGGAATCAAAATACAAGAGCGGGCTGTACGGAATAAGCCAGGGTGCAGGTGTACGGGTTATTTCGGGAAATAAAACAGGCTATGCCTATACCGACGAAATAACAGAAGAGAAGCTTTTAAGAGCAGCTGAAGTGGCGTCGTATGTGGCAAAAAACGGGACTCCTTTTCCACCTGTCAATATATCTGCAGCAACCCGGCCATCGTACATTACGGTGCAGCAGCCTCTGGCGGAAATAGCTGATGAAAAAAGAATAGAGGTAATAAAAAGAGCAGACCAGGCTGCCATGGATTATGATCCGCGGATAAAATTGGCCTTTATTGATTATAACGATGAGGTCAGAAGCAGGGTAATTGCCAACAGCGAGGGTATTTACCTGAGAGATGAACTGCCACTTCTGTTTTTTATTGTTCAGGTTATGAGTGATGACGGGAAGGCACGACACATGGCACGTGAAAGATTAAGCAAACATTCCGGATTCGAGATGTTCGAAAATGTAACACCGGAGGCTGTGGCAAAAAAGGCAGCCCGCGAAGCAATTGCCATGCTCGATGCGGAAGAAGCTCCGGCAGGAATTATGGATGTTGTAATGCAGAACGGGTGGGGAGGAGTGCTGGTACATGAAGCGGTAGGACATCCTCTTGAAGCCGACAATATTGCCAAAGAGATCGGTGTATTTACAGGAAAGCTGGGGCAGAAAGTTGCAGCTGACTGTTTCACAATGGTGGATGACGGAACCCTTCCAAACTTCAGGGGCACAATAAATTTTGATGATGAAGGCACCGAAACTAAACGCAATGTGCTGATAGAGAACGGTATACTTAAAGGGTTCATGACTGATATACTAAGTGCAAAGCAGCTTTCAATGTCAAGAACAGGTAACGGCAGACGGGAATCATTCAGGTATATTCCAATCCCAAGAATGACAAATACTTTTATTGAAAAGGGAAAAGACAATCCTGCCGATATTCTTTCATCGACCAAAAAGGGTATATATGTACAGAGCCTGAGTGGCGGCAGTGTCAATCCCGTGACAGGCGTATTTAATTTTACCTGCAGGGAAGCATACCTGATAGAGAAGGGTAAAAAGACAAAACCAATTAAGGGAGCAACACTGATAGGTTCCTGCATGGATATAATTTTGAATATTGATGCCGTGGGAGATGATCTTGATTTTGGTCCCGGTATATGCGGTAAGGGTCAGATAGCAGAGGTCTCGGCAGGACAGCCGACAGTAAGAATAAGAGGGATAAATGTGGGAGGAAGTAAAGCATAATTAACAAGTCAACAGGAATAATCATGAAGAATATAGATTTAACAGAAAAACTGGTTAAAAAATGTATAAACCTGGGAGCTGATGCGGCAGAGGTTTTTCTTGAGTTGAACAGGAATCTTTCAATAAATGTTCTTAAATCGGAAATTGAAACCATTGAAGAAGCTTCATCCCGGGGAATCGGCTTCAGGGTTTTTGTTGAGGGGAAAATGGGTTTCAGCCACTGCAACGATTTCAGCAATAAGTCGCTGGAATATACAATATCAAGGGCAATAGCATTTGCACGACTATCAACTCCGGATGAAAATAATGTGCTTACTGATGAGAAAGGGATCACACAGATAGCTGATCTCTACGATCCCGGGATAACAACAGAACCCATGGATAAAAAAATAAAGATGGCTCTTGACCTTGAGGAACTGGCTATGAAAGATCCGAGGATCACTAAAAGCTCGGGGGCAGGTTATGGAGAGGGCGAATCAGAGATTTTTATTGGAAACTCAAACGGGCTTTTAAAAACATATAAATCGTCAGGTTGTTCCCTGGGTGTTTATGTTGTGGCGGAAAAGGGAGAACAGAAGAATACAGGCGGTGAATATTGCTCCAGGATCTTCTTTTCTGATCTTCTCCCGCTGGAAGAGATAGCAGCGGTAGCCTCAAAGAAAGCCATTGAGCTTCTTGATCCGGTAATGATAAAAACACAGAAGGCAGCAGTAATTTTTGATCCCGACGTTGCCAGGGCTCTTCTCGGAGGAATAATTTCTGCCATAAATGGAGAACGTGTACTGCAGGGAGCAAGCTTCCTGAAAGATCATCTCAACAAACAATTCGCTTCACCATTGCTTACTATCACCGATGACGGTACAAGAGACAAAAGCCCTGGAAGCGCTCCTTTTGACGGGGAGGGTGTTCCTACAATCAAAAACACACTTGTGGAAAACGGTATTCTGAAGAGTTTCATATATAATACAAAATCTGCAAAACGGGCAGGAGTGAAAAGCACTGGTAACGCGTCACGGGGCGGCTTCAGCTCTTTGCCTGGTATAGGTACCCACAATGTATATGTTTCGAAAGGGAAACATTCCCGCAATGAGATAATTGCAGCCACAAAAAAAGGACTGCTGCTGTTGGAAGTTACCGGTTATGGAATAGATTCCGTGAGCGGAAATTTCAGCGGTGGTGCCAGCGGTCTGTGGATAGAAAACGGAGAATTGGTTCATCCTGTCAAGGGAGTAACAATAGCCGGACATGCATTTGATATCCTTAATTCTATCGATATGATGGGAACCGACCTGGATATGAACAG
>CAZWZQ010000054.1:0-18106 GCA_964638955.1 uncultured Rikenellaceae bacterium
CTTCAGGGGGGAATAAAAGGGGGGTAAAGATAAAGTTGTCAATATATTAATAACCACAAAATCAGCCAGATAGATACGGACTGATTTTTTCTGTTAAAAAACTGTTATATCCGGTGTTCCGGCGGAATGGACAGTTTTTTTAATTTAGCCTGATAATCAGGTAACCACCACCATTGAGGCATTCGGTATATAAGGAGGAACGGTTAAAGAGGACCAACAGGCTCTCGGTGATGCTGAACAACAGGGAAATGAAAGCCCTGGGCATTTACTGCTGCCGTTACAGAATAAGAAACAAATCGGAATTTTTCAGGGAGACAGTGATGAAATACATCCTGAAAAGGTTTGAAGAAGAGCATCCCACCTTATGGGAAGAATCCGAGCCCACGCTTTTCAACCGGAATGTACCCTGATAAACTGCATATCATCTCATACTGCTGCCTCAACGCCTGAGGGCTGTCACAATCAAAAAATTTTATAATTTTGCAACGTCAAAACAGATTATATTGACCCATGGTGTAATTGGTAACACGTCGGATTTTGGTTCCGCAGAGTCCTGGTTCGAGCCCAGGTGGGTCAACAAATATATAAGCGCAAACAGTGATAAAATTACTGAATGCGCTTTATTATTGCATATACTGCTGTAACTATACTGTAACGATTTTAAAATTTGAGAAGGATTCCAAAAGATATTTGAAAATTCAGCATCTTCAGTTATACTTCATTCCTCATCCATCTTGCAACGGACTGGCAATGCATATTTTTTACTATAAGAACCCTGTGAGTTGGAATTGAAATCGTATCGCAAACCTGCAATATTGGCATTGGAAGCTGGTTCTTCAGGATTTAGGTCATAACGATCTTCTGTGGATGTCCACCAGGATGTTGAAGTACCTTCATTTTCCTCCGAATATGCAAATGATATCTCTCCGGCAGGCAGTGCGGTAAAGAATATTTCATTTGTGGCGCCTTCGTTTGGTGCTTTCCAGTGGGCAGTACCTGCCTCCTTAAGCTTGGCAGCGTTTTCACTTGATCGTTGACTGCCTCCGGCATATTCCATAAGATCAAGCCATTCCTCTTCAGTCGGAACATGCCATCCTTTGGGACACAGCCTACCGGTTTCCACAGCATACCAGTTATATATTGCTCCATAGGTCTCAGCATATTCTACAGTACTTTTATACCAGCCATATGCAGGAGTCTTTGTGTTTTCCCACTCGCTGTTGTCCCTGATAAGAGGTAGCGGAGTACCATCACTCAATTTAGATGTCTTCAGATTTTCAGCCATCCACACACCAGACTCTGTCATGATGATTCTATAAACATTACCATCGAGGTCTCTGATTGGTATTCCCTCATTGGGATACTCTTCCTGTGCACTAAGAGTACTGGTAATAAATAACATAACCGGAATTAATAACCGGAACAAAGAAGTACGTTTCATATAGATTTGGATAAGTTATTAGTAATGATTTAGCAATAAAGGTAATTGTATTCTCTGTATTATTTCAAATTAAATGATAATTAATATTCAGGTATCACATTCAAATATCTTTTGTCTTTAAATTATATTGTAAGTTGTTGATTACTAAAACTAAGCTTAATGTTGTTGAATTACTTCAAAAGAGCATTACGTAACATCGGGAGGCAGAAATTCTATGCATTTATAAGCATAACCGGACTGACAATCGGGTTGGTTATTAATCTGTCAGGTTTATTATCAGGTACTACTGTAAATACTTTTATTCAGGATTCTTCCTGCTATAAAGATATTTCAAAGTAAAACAAAGAAACGCATTTACGGTTTTTATATTAAAGAGTGAGGGATAGGATGAACATGCCGGAAATTTAAATCAGAAGTACAATGTGAAGAGGTTGTCGAAGCTGCAGAGGTTAAATCTGGCATCTGACAATAAATTCTGTTCCGCCTGATTTTTTATTTGAAAAACTGAAAGAAAATCCATGATTTGATAATATTTCCCTGATAAGTGTAAGTCCTATGCCCTGCCCGCCGGGCTTCGTCGTAAAAAACGGAGTAAAAATCCGGTCGGAAACCTCTTTTGACAATCCCGTTCCATTATCTTCAAAGCTGATAATGATCGGATTAATTCTGGTAATGACAATGATCCTGCCTTTATTATTTATTGCCTCAGCAGAGTTTTTAATAATATTTGCAAAGACCTGTTCCATTTGACTTCTGTCAGCATAAATTACCGGAGATTCTGCATCAAGCCGGGTATTAACAATGATATCCCTTTCTTTCAGAAAAGTGCTGAAAGAATCTAATACAACCATTACTGATTCATTCACATCCATAGTTTCCTTTTCGGGCAGAGGCAGCTTGACAACATTCGAAAAATTCTGCATAAACCTGTTAAGCTGATAATTACGCTGAATAGCCACGCCCAGAACTTTTATTATTTCATCCTGTTCCGGTTCTATAAACGAATCCCGGTTTGCCTGTACTGTCGACATTATTGAATTTACCGAACCAATTGTGTTATTCACCTCATGAGCCATCATCCTGATAAGCTTACCATAAGCCTCTTTCTCAGCCTTCCTTATCTCTTCCGTGAATTCTTCAATAATATAAAAAGGATGCCTGAATCCATGGTCCATAAAATATAATTTCCGGCAAAGGTATTTTTGTCCGTCAGCATGAACTATAATCTGTTTCTCCTCAAATTTTATTTTTTCTATTTCATATGCAAGGTTACTTTTAAGCTCATGCAGATATTTCCCTATGTAATTACCCGGTTGCAAACCAAGACATCTATATGCTGCTTTATTAATATCCGTTATCCTGTCATCAAGATCCACAATTACAATACCGAGGGGAGAAGATTCTATAAGAAGATCGAGGAAGTGATTTTTTTCTCTTACCGATAAGCGTTCTTCCCTGAGACGTTTTATCATTGAGTTATATACCTCAATGATACTGTCAACATCATTATTACCTGTTTTTACCATCGTAATGCTGAAATCTCCCTCACTTAGCAGGTTTAAGCTTCTTCCGATGGAACTTATTGGTTTCAGGGATCTTATTATCACCCAGACAGTTATTGAATATAATAAGGGGATTGCTATTTCAGAACCTATTAAAAGAAAAGGCTTGTTTTCATGGAAAGTATAAATAGCCAGAGAGAGGAACAGTGCAAAAACGACGGTCAGCCAGATCAATGTCCATTTTTTACTCATTCTTCTCCGTTTGGATGCCGTGTCTTTCCATTTTCCTGTACAGGGTGGCCCTGCTGATCCCTAACTTCTCCGATGATTTTGACAGGTTGCCTCCGCATTCTTCAATGGTTCTGATAATCATAGTTCTTTCCATATCATCCAGGGTATTGAAGGCGCCGTTATGTGCAGATGCTTTTGGATCAGGATACCGGCCGGTTTTGAGTGCCGAAATAAAATCCTCCGGTTCTACCCTGTTGCTGGAAGTAAGCAAAACGGTTCTCTCCACGATATTTTTCAGCTCTCTTACATTTCCCGGCCATTTTTGATCACGGAGCCATTCCTTGCCCTTGTCCGATATTGATTTTCCAGGTAAAGAATATATTTTAACAGCCAGATCGACAAAATAATCGGCCAGAAGAGAAATATCATTTTTACGTTGTCTGAGTGGCGGAACTTCGATCTGGATTAGATTAATACGGTATAGCAGATCCTCTCTGAATGATTTCTTCTCAACCATTGCATAGAGATTATGATTTGTTGCTGATATTATTCTGACATCCACAGTAGTACTATTTGCATCACCGAGACGTTCAAAGGTCTGATCCTGGAGGACCCTCAGTAATTTGACCTGGGAGGCGAGGTCGAGATCACCTATCTCATCAAGAAATATTATTCCGTTGTCGGCCTTTTCAAACCTTCCTGTATGATCGCTCTTTGCATCGGTGAACGCACCTTTTTTATAACCGAACATCTCAGACTCAAATAAGCTTGCCGGTATACCGCCAAGGTTTACCTTAATAAACGGCTTGTCTTTTCTTGTACTGCACTGATGTATCGCCGAAGCTATTAATTCTTTTCCTGTACCGCTTTCTCCTGTTATTAAGACAGGTGCATGTGTGGGAGCAACCCTTTTAATAAGCTCAAGGATTTCAAGGAGCTTTGGATCCTGGCCGATAATGCCCTGAAATTCAGGCATTTTTTCTTTTTTATTTAGTACAATGCTTACCGGAGACCTGATATTGCCCGACAAGGCAATAGAAGTTTCAATAATCTTAAGCAACTGAATATTGTTCCATGGTTTTGTAACGAAATCTGATGCTCCTGATTTTATTCCGCGTACTGCAAGTTCGACGGAACCCCAGGCTGTCATCAGGATAACGGGTGTTTGAGGTTTCAGTGTTTTTATTTTTCGTAACAGCTCAATACCTTCTTCTCCATCAATTGTAAGGGAGAAATTCATATCAAGCAGAATCAGGTCAAAATCAGATTCCCTGATGTTTTTAATGATATCCTCCGGTTTTGAGACACAGTATACTTCATACCCGGCTTTTGAGAGTAAGAAATCAAGAGAGCTTTTTATCGCATCATCATCATCACAAACCAATATCCGGCCTGATTGTACCATCATTTACGAATATACGAAACTATTCTGTTTTAAGGGCTGAGGCAGGAACTATTTTTGAGGCCAGTTTAGCCGGTATCCATGTACTGAGAAGAACAAGAATAATCATCGCAGCCACGCTGATACAGATTGATTTTACATATACTCCCGGTAGAAGCATCCCGGTGCCCGTGAATGACGGGATCTGTATAAGTACCAAAGCTACAATTAACAATCCGGCACCTGCCAGAAACAGATTTTCAGCGAGTAATAAACGGTTAATTCCGGCGCCTGTCGAACCCAGCGCCCTTTTAATACCTATCTCATGTATCCGCAGGTTTGTATTGTACCAGAGGATACCTATTACACCCAGGAAAACATTAATTAAAATAAAAAGTGCAATGATCAGGCTCAGGTAATGTCTCTGGGCGGTATCGTAGTTCTGCATGTCACGCATGTTTTCGAGCGAATTCAGACTGCTTATGGTCCAGGTATCAGGATTAAGAGAAGAGTAAACCTGACTCTCAGCAAAAGCAAGTACATCACCTGTCTTTCCTTCTTTTGTCCTGATCATAATTCCTATACTCCACCAGGATTGAGGCTTTGGTACATCCTGAAATAAAAATCCGACAGAGTAGGGTTTTTCAACATCACTTCTTTTAAAATGATCAACCACTCCTATTATTTCGTAAAAATTATTTTCTTCGGTCGCAGAGCCGGGAGAGCGTTTCATTTCAATTGCTTGCCCTATTGCACTACCGCCAAAATATTTCTCATCAATGTCCTTTGATATTATGACAGGATTAAACTTTTTCCCGATATCTGTCTCATCAAACCATCTTCCTTTCAAAGTAGTGATCTTCATAACTTTGGCATAATCAAAATCGACCTGCCTTAAAGCAAGATTGAAATGATCGTTTTCATGAGTAAAATCAGTCGAATAAAGATTGTAATTATAAGGAATTGCATTGGTGCTTAAGGAAACAGACTCTACCATTGGGTTTGAAGTAAAGATAGTTTTAAGATTCCGGAAAGACTGCACGGTAACTAATGGATCTTCATCACCTTTTTTAGAAACAGTTATAAGAATGACATTATGAGTGTCATAACAGTTCTTTATTCTGAAAACAGTAACCAGATTCACCAGGTAGACGGTAAGATTGACCAGCACCAGTGAGATTATAAATAGTTCAATAAATACCAGGATATTACGTTTCCTGTTGTTCCATATTGTCTTAAAGAAAATACGTATCATAACTCACCTCCTTTTAAATAAACAGCAGGTTTCATTCTTGATAGTCTGACAGCGGGAAGGTAACCCGATAAGAGTCCGAAAAGAAGACAGGCTATTAATGCTGCAATGAATACAATAATATTGAAAGAAAAGGTTAAGGGGACTGTGCTGAAGAAGTTGATTCGAAGAGTTATCGTATTACCGAATAGTGCCACAATGATATAAGAAAGTAATATTCCGATAATTCCGCCGGCAAGTGTCATCAGGATATTTTCAAATAAGAATTGTCCACGTAATACTCTACCGTCAGCTCCAAACGATTTTCTAACAGCGATCTCTTCGCCTCTTTCATGTATCCTTGCAAAGTTCAATGCCATAAGGTTTATTGCAGGCAGAAGAATAAAAGCAAGCGCAAACATGAGGTATTTAAAAATTTGATTACCTCTTGAGTATTCTTCCGGGTCGCCATACCCTACCATCATTTTCTCGAGTTGGGTGTATGGACCGGATAAATAGACAGAGTATGCAGAATCAATGGCATCAAGCCGGGAAACAATCTCCCGGGCTTCCTGCCTGATTGTTTTAAATTGTCTTGATGAACCGGTTTTAAAAGCAATTCTGTATCCACCGATATATTTACTATATTGATCGGTTTGCAGAGTATATGGGAAGTATAAATCGCCCCGGGCATTTTGTGCAGTGGCAGGCGGATCCTCCACAACACCTATAACGGTAAGATCCATGGAAGTAAAATGAATTGTCTTTCCCAGGACATAAGCATCATGGCCAAATAAAAGTTCCTTAAGACTGTTTGTAATAACCGCAAGGTTTGCTTTATTGATAACCTCTTCTTTTGTATAGGGTCTGCCCTGTAAAAATTTATAGTTATAAATTTCCCAGAACTCCGCATCAGTTTGATTTTTGTACTTTAACTGATATTCTCCGTTAAGAATAAATTCCCATGAAGATGTCCCGGTGTACATTGATATTACGTCCGCACTTTTAACATTTTTTAGATGGTCTTCACAAAGTTCTTTCCCACAGCTGCTAATGCTCCATCCTCCGCCTTTAGCCTGTGTTGTCGATACAGTTTTGACCCGTTCGGAAAAGATTATTGTCTTCAGTTCTTTTTCAGGGCCTGATCCGCCGGTTATCTTTTCAATAGTCATACTAAAGATCATAACGAACATGATCGTCAGGCTTATTCCAAATAAGCTGAGAAATGTGAAAAGCTTGTTCTGACCGGCAATCTTGATAAATATTTTAAAATAGTTTTTTATCATTTTCTGGTTTATTGAAATTAATAATCCTGAAATCAGCTTATAAAGCGGCCGTCGAATAACCGTACTATCCTGTTTGTCTCTTTTGCCAGTATTTCATCATGAGTCACCATGACTATGGTTGTCCCGTTCTTATTAAGATTGGCAAGTATCTCCATAACCTCGTGGCCAATAACACTGTCAAGATTACCTGTAGGTTCATCAGCAAGTATTATCTTTGGATTTCCTGCCACTGCCCTGGCAATAGCCGTTCGCTGGCATTGTCCTCCAGATAGTTGGGAAGGATAATGATGCATTCTATTTGTCAACCCGACGCTTTCAAGAGCCCCGATTACCTTTTTTTTCCTTTCCGAAGCAGGCATCTTTCTGTAAATAAGTGGTAATTCCACATTATCATAAACATTCAGTTCTTTTATCAGGTGGAAGCTTTGAAATATAAAACCGACCATCTGATTCCGGATCTTAGCTGTTTTTTTATCCTCATATGACAGTATCTCCTGATTTTCGAGCTGAACCTTTCCTTTATCGGGTTCATCGAGAAGTCCTATCATATTCAGAAGAGTTGTTTTACCACAGCCCGAAGGGCCCATTACAGAGACAAACTCACCTTCCCTGACATCAAAGTTTATATTGTCGAGGGCAAGTGTTTCGATCTCTTTTGTCCTGTAAGTTTTACTTATGTTCTCTAGCTTGATCATAATATTTATCTGTTTACTAAACATAAATTTTTTTCTCCTGTCACATATTCCCGATCTCCTGACGTCCTGACGAACCTCCGGTTGTCAGAATCTTCGACCTGACGCCTAATGCCTTCCATTACTCCTTCACTTTTATCTCATCCCTGGAATATTTTTCCTCAATATCAGTAATGATGACTTTATCACCTTCATTCAGTCCCTCAACAACTTCAACATAATCGAAATTTGCATCACCGAAGAGAATCCTGATTCTGTAAGCTTTCCTTCCTTTTATTACATACATTTCTTTGTACCCCCGGTCTTTATAGTAGGGTCCGTTTTGAATCCTGAGAATATTCTCCTTGTACGAAATGACCACTCTGATCTCAAGCTGCTGATCGGGACGAAGAAGAGTAATGTCTCCTTCATCCAATCTTATCAGGCATTCCATCATTCCCTGGCTTACTGCCGGCATAATATTCTCAATTGTACCGGTAAGGGTTTTCCCCTGGTTTCGTACCTCAACTCTTTGTCCTGTACTAACTCTTCCTGCCCAGGAATTACTTACAGAACCTTTAAGCTTATAATTAGTGAAATCTGCAATCCTTGCTATTTCCTGTCCCTCGGAAACTGTAGCACCGGGTTGATCGACAATCCAGCTCAGGTCGCCCTTAAAAGGCGCTTTCACATAAGCCTGATCAACAAGATCTTGTGCTTTAATTATCTTGTTTTTAAGGATACTTTTCCCGGCTTCCAGTTCATGCATCCCGTTATTTTTAGAGTTTACCTCGTTGTTAAATTTATATTGTGCCTGATTGCACTCAAGTTGTTCTATCTCCCATTCTGTTTTTAACTTCTGCACATTATATGCT
This sequence comes from uncultured Rikenellaceae bacterium, assembly GCA_964638955.1. GTDB lineage: Bacteria > Bacteroidota > Bacteroidia > Bacteroidales > VadinHA17 > LD21. Next base: position 8,619 of record CAZWZQ010000054.1, read on the forward strand.
GGAGTTCCTCCTATTTTGTTAAGGGTTGATTCGGCTTCATAAGCCAGCCTGGCATTTACTACTTTTATATCTTTTATCTTACGGCTGAATTCAAAATCCTCATAAAGCTGCTGCAGCTCAATTTTCAACTTATCAATTTTGATATTCTGCAGATCTAATTCATTTCTGAGCATATCAAGATCATTTTCAGCCAGCCTGTTGTCAAGTACAAGCAATGTGTCACCCTTTTCTACTTTTGCTCCGGGGCTTTTTACTATTTTCACAACATTACTGCGAAAGGGAGAAGTTATTACCTCCTCATAAGCAGGGATTACAATTCCCGACCCCTGAACAGTTATCTCGATGTTACCGATACCGGCAGAGGCTGTTGTTACTTTCGAAAGACTGACAACGGGAATAAAAACACTTTTCAGGAAAAGTACTATGGCAAGAGGAACAATGATAATAATTAATACGACTCCGGCCTTTCTTATCAGAAGTTTCCTTTTATGCTCTTTTGATAGCGGACGATCCATTTAACAAGGTTAATTTTTTCAGCAATAAGTTTTGTAGCAAGAGTCGTGCCGTAAATATATAATACAGATTATCTTATATTTAGGGGTATAGCTGAAGAAGAAATTGAATCAAAATGATACAATTGCGGACACATAATCACATAAAAAAAAGCCGCATTTCGCGGCTATTTTTAGTGTGAGTGTGAGTGTGAGAGCGAGAGTGAGTGATAAATCAGATCCCTGCTACCACTACATCATCGATCACAAGGCTTGGGAAAATTGCCTGGCTGTAGACCCATGGGTCGTTTGCAACCTCCACAAGCTTGTTCCAGAATTTCAGATGGTTATCAGCTATATTCATTTCTGCCACATTCTGAATAAACTGACCTTTTTCATACAGTTTACCGATGATGCCTACTGAAAAATCACCTGTTGTGGAGTTGGAATTTCCTCCAATGTAACCTGTGATCAGCATACACCTGCCAAGATCTTTGATTATCTCATCAACACTCCTTGTTCCCGGCGGGATAATAATGTTGGAGATCGATCCTGAAGTGGGCTCCCAGCCAAGTTTCCGGCTGTAATACCAATCGACAAGAAACTCATTTACAACACCTTCTGTAAAGAGATCGCGTTTCCTTGCAGGGAATCCGTCACCATCATAATACTTTGAACCCAGACCCCGCGGGATAAACGGATCATCCGTGAGGGTCAGCAATTTACTGCCCACGGCCTTGTCTTTCTTATCAGCCAGGAATGATCTTTTTTGCTGAATGCTGCCGGCGGACATCGGATTCAGCAGACCGCCTAACACACGGGCTGCGCCGCGGTTTTCAAGGATAACGGGAATTTTTGTTGTTGCTATCTTTTTCCCGCCCATAAGATCAAGGGTTCTATCTGCAGCAACAGTTCCTACCTCTTCTAATGAAGGGAGGTCGCTCCTGTATCTGCAGCTTACATAGTTGTAACCTTCAGGACGACGGTCACCTTCGTCCTGTGCCGTCATTGAAGCTCCTATCTGGCAATAGGTGGTCTGTGTTGAACCTTCAAACCCGTTGCTCGATTTAATAAATTCCTCATAGGTTTCATCATTTTGTCCGGCTTCGACGGATATGACCTTATCACCTCCTTTCTGCAAACACGATTCTTCTACAGTCTTTACCATCTGATGCCTCTCTTCAGGTGTTATCTGACCATAATCAGGATCATTCAGCTGAAGATCGGCAGTTGATCTTCCTTCATAGTATTTTGGATCGGGAAGAGTACGATAGGGATCCTCCTCCATGATTTTAGCACTTTCAACCACATTATTGATAAATCCTTCGAGTGTTGATTGTCGGTAATCAGGTGTTGACTGGCCGGCAAAACGGTTATTTATAAATACCTCAAGATAAAGGTTTTTTGTGGTAGCCTCCTTGATCACTTCCGGCTTACGGTCGCGGTAATTGATTTCGACGAGACGTCTTTTTGAAAGACTCACCTTGCAATTGTTTGCTCCGGCCTTCAAAGTCCGGGCAATCACCCAGTCGGCCAGTTCCTGAAGTTTTAGTTCTTTTTCTTTTGTTTTCATGACCGGCCTCCTTTCTGCTGAGTTCCTCCTACGGTTAATGATTTAACAAGGCATGTCGGTAATCCGAACGATACAGGGACACCCTGTCCGTTCTTACCGCATTGTCCGCCGCCTCCCTCGAACATTTCAAGGTCATCTGCGGCCATGGTAATGTTGGCAAGCATTTTAGGTCCGTTACCCATGATGTTCACATCCTTGATCGGAGCAGTAAGCTTACCGTCTTCAATCATGCGTCCCTGTGACACATAAAAAGCAAAATCACCCTCACCGATCTTCACCTGCCCGTTGCTGACATCTTCCACGTATATACCATTGCCGGCTTGTTTAATAACCTCTTCAGCAGTGGCGGCACCTCCAAGCATGTAGGTGTTGCGCATTCTTGGTATCGGATAATTCTGGAAATCCTGCCTGCGTCCGTTACCTGTAGGCTCAACTCCATAATACTTTGCAGATATTTTATCATGCAGATAGCTGGTAAGTATTCCATTTTCAACAAGTATGGTTTTCTGCCCCGGAGTTCCTTCATCATCCACATTTATGCTGCCGGCAAGATTCATATTGGTACCGTCATCAATAATGGTTACAAAAGGTTCAGCCACTTTCTTGCCGAGCATGTTGCTGTATGTTGAAGTCTTCTTGCGGTTAAAATCGGCTTCCATGCCATGGCCGATAGCTTCATGAAGTAAAACACCCGTAACACCCGGCCCCAGTACAACAGGCATTTCTCCTGCCGGAGGCTGTATGGCATCGAATAATTTCAATGAATTATTAACTGATTTTGAAGTTATTTCATCAACAACCTCGTCAGTATAAAATGAAAAATCGTGTGCACCGCCGAGGCTCCAGGATGCCTGCTCGCGTTTACCGTTTTTTTCGGCTACGACCGAAGCATACAGATAACCTGACGGAATCATATCCTCAGCCTGAACACCATCGCTTGTGATTATCAATATACGTTTCAGGGCGCTTGAAAAACCCGCATTTACCTTTACAATCTCCGGTGAGAGGTCAAAGCATTTTTGATTTACACTTTGCAGCAAGGGCAGTTTTGATTCACCCGGAATACCATCGAAATCAGGTGCTAACGGATAATAGTTATCGGTTTTAAGCTTGCTGAAGGAAGAACCCGCCGAAGCAGCGCTCATATCTGATATTGTTGAAGCTGTTGCAGCAGCTGACATCATGGACTCCTCGATCAGGTCCTGGGTAAAACCATAACCTATCTGATCGCCTTTTACTGTGCGGATCCCCACACCAAGGGAGATATCACCATAAGACTGGTTTACCTTGCCATCTTCGAGTCCCAGGTAATTCGATACCGTGTACTCGAAATAAAGATCGGCAAAATCACCGCCTTTTGATAACGCTTTTGACAGTAATTTCCGACAGAGGGTTTCGTCGATCCCGAACTCTTTAAAAAAGTAGTTACCGGACAATAGTCCGCCCGATGATTTACATGCTTTAAGAGCGGGAAGGAAAAGTAAAGCACCACCCGCCAGGGCGGAACTTTGAATAAATTTTCTTCGCGGAATAGGTTTCATCATAAGTAATTAAATATTAATTTACTAAATTATGAAATATGCTGGATTAAAAGAAAATTTTCTGATATTTAATCTAATGTGCCCGGTCATCGATTCTAGGTTCTCGGTACTTTTTCCTCGTTCCTTTTTATACAGACTTCTTTATTTTATTGTCAATTGCGAGTCCCGCAAGGCAGGACGAATAGGTGTCTGCATTTAATAAAGATGAGGCTAATCTTCTTTTTTCGTAAGTATCATTACCGTTTGTCCACTGCTCCAGACAGCATCCCCGGCTATTTTGGTTTTATCTTTTATTTTTAATGAGAATAATACTATTTCTCCATCAATGTTGGTCTCATATTTAATAGAATCACTCTTTGCCTTAAGCCAGCTTGACGGATATATGTAATAACCATCAGTGAATTGCATACGGGAGGAATCGTTTTTTAGAATTATTACACCGGAAGTATATCCTTCAGGTGCAGTTGGTGCTTCAAAATTCCATTTGCCCTGGTATGATTCTTTATCCTGGGCATTCAGGCAAAGAGATCCTGATAATAAGAACATTACAAATAGTACAAACAGAAGATTTTTTCTTTTCATAATTGTTAAAATTTAGTTTCTAAAACAATAATTAATAGTATAATCCCCAACCATAAGGATATAACGGATCTTCAGAATCAAACGGAAACTTGACTGTTGGATTGAATTTCCCGTAAATCACATCAAGTATTGCTCCGTCAATAATTTATTAACCGTATAATGTGCTGTTTTTTGTTTATCCCATATGTCCACATCCCCGCAAATAGACATTTTTTGAATCCCAGATTATGTTTTTATTTAAATACATTCTTGGGATCTTTAAATATTGATAAAAACCCTGGTATGTTAAAAAGTCTATAATTATAAGTCCTTTACCGAAATCAGGTAAATAAAATCCTTTTATTATGCTGTCTTTATATTTATATCCTGTTTTTATTGCAGTAGTCAGTAAAATATTCTTTTTTTCACCAGATATTGAATAATCAAGTTCAAAAATTCGATGATAATCTCTTTTATTAATTTGAGAGATATTCTTACTTGTCGGACCAATATTTAAATGACAGCGGCCAGGCGGGCAGGCAGATGTGACAGCTTGTCCCCGCGCAGCGGGAAACCTATTAATTGTCCGTGTTATGTTTAGGCGGTTTTTTCATTGAGGTTCCGTTTTTACAATGAAAATTTAATTCAGGCTTGTTAAGATTAATAGTTATCAAGTGCTGTCTTGCATAATCCTGAATAAGAAAATAGCAGGGATCAATTTTTTTAGTTGGGTTTGATATTCAATATATTTATGTCCCATTTGCTTAATAATGATGATTTAGCAAATCCAAGGATTACATGTATGATCCGTTGTGATTGCCTGCTATCTTTTTCACAATTAATTACTCATATCTCAGTGCTTTAACAGGATTGGTACGAGACACTTTATATGCATGGGAATAGACGGTTAGTATAACCAGAGACCCAGCAATAGCGAAGTCTATAAGAAATACCCACCAGCTGATATCTATCTTGTACGGATAATTGGTTAACCAATCCGACATGAAATAAATTGTTATAGGAACTGATGTAATAGTGGCAATAAAGACCATGATGATGTTTTCGAACAATAAGGAGTAAAGAATTGCCTTTTCAGAAGAGCCAAACACTTTCTTAATACCTATCTCTTTGGTTCTTGCCCTTGCGACAAACAGGGCAAGTCCAAATAATCCGAAAGCAGCAATTAAAATAGTGAAGATCGCAGCAATGGAAACGATTGAGATCAGGTTTTTTTCTGCAGTGTAGCTATCCTTGATAATATCTTCTATAGTGGAAAAAGCAAACGGCTTATACGGGGTAATTTTCTTCCATTCCGCCTTAAGCATGGGAAGAATGGCTTTAAGCGTTCCCGGCTTATAGTGAACAACAATGTTATCGATATATTTGCTGGTCGTCAGATCAATGCTCAAGGCAGGTATTTCCGAATTAATGGGATTCAGATTGAAATCCTTGACGACTCCTATTATTGTCATGTAATCCATATAGTCGCCAATAGGATCTTTTATTCCTAATTGTTTGACTAATGTTTCATTAACAATGGTTGAATTCTCCTTAATATCATTTCCATATTCAGGGGAGAAGCTTCTGCCCTGTATAAGTTCAACTCCCATGGTTTCAAAAAATCCATAATCAACGTCCATTTTCTCTATTTTAACCAGGATGTCTTTTTTTTCATGATGCGAAGCTATGGTGTACATTGATCCAATCCTGGGAATACCACCCAAAATACCGGTGGCATTGATAATATTGGGATTCGTTTTGATGTTTTCAAGGTATGCAGAATATGCAGGAAAATCATCCCCAAGGTTTATTTGTAGTATGTCGTGTATATGGTAACCTGAATCTTTATTGAGGGCAAACTTATACTGAGATCTGATAATAAGTACACAGGAAACGAATGAGCAGAAGACCACCAGTTGAACTATAACCAGTGCAGATCGGATCAGAATTTTTCTCCTTCCTGCATAAGCAGTATTTTTCAATACATCCAATACCTTAAGTCTCGACAGGTAAGTGGAAGCATATAGTCCCGATGAAAGGCCGATGAGTATAGTAAGCAGAATATATACAGAAACATAGATTATAATATTGTTACCTATAATGAAAAGTTCTTTCTGGAAAAGCTTTCCGGCATAGGGCAGTGTTATCAGGGTCAGAAACAATGCAACGGGTAATACCAGAACTACCATTAATACCGATTCACTCAACATTTGATTCCTGATATTGTGGTTGCCGGCGCCGAATGTCTTTCGTATACCAATTTCCTTTGCTCTGATTGTTGAAAGCGCCGTGGAGAGAATCATATAGTTTATTGAAGCAACCAATATGATTAACAAAGCAATGAGGCAAAACAACTTAACGTTTTTCATGTTACCCATCATGCCTGTATTTTCCACATTGTCTGAGTTAAAGTGGACAGATGACAATTCCTGCAATTTTAAATGGTTATAACGTTTGCTCTCAATTGATCTGAATTGCTTTCCTAATGAACTTGTGTCATTGCCTTCTGAAAGAAGAATCCAGGTACGCCAGAAATCTCGTCTCCAGCTTTTATCAGCATCGGTTGTACCAAATATTTTGTTTATCCGATCAAGTGACCATTTGTTGTGCACAAAGCAATCTGCCCTCAGTGTTGAGTTAACTGGAATATTTTCGAAGACACCGGTAATGATAAATGAATACTCCTGGTTATTGACCATCCCGATGATTTCTTTACAAATTGGTTTTTCACCCTGAAAAAGCTTTTCAGCAAGTTCTCTCGATACAATAAGCGAGTTTGGGTTTTCCAGTAAATCCTTATTGGATGTACCCAATATCAAGGGAAGCGTGAAAATATCAAAAATCTCAGAATCAGTAGCTATTGCATCATTAATGGAGATATATTCATCATTGACTTTTAATTTAAAATCCCTGCAATGACTAAGTCTGATAGCTTTCTCGATCTGGGGGAAATTCTCAATAAGTGATGATGCAAGTACATAGGGGGTGCCAGCCTGAGTTATATTAAGAGCATTATCGAAGTTTAGCACTCTGTAGATTCGTTTTCTGTTTTTATTGAATCGATCGTAACTTAGCTCATTGACAGCTAATAATAGAATTATGAAAGAGGTAGCCAGCGCAATGGATAATCCAATTGTATTAATGAATGTAAATAGCTTGTTTCTAATTAAAAACCTTAATGCTGTTTTTAAATTATTTCTTAACATAATTAGTAGGTTATGTAGACACTTACTTTTTTGTTGTCTCTCCTTGCAGGTTCCCAGTCAGGAATCTGAGTTAGTATTTTTTCAAATGCTGTATTTATTTCAGGATTATCACTTCCCTTGATTATATGACCGTCCCTCACTTTTCCATCCTTACCGATAATGTAGCTGAAGGTTAAAGTAAATTTTCCCGCTTTAGATATAAATTCAGGATAATTCTTTAATTGGCTTTCCAGCCAATCCTCCCAGGTACCTTGTTTAAATTTCGCAAATTCAGAAACATCTCCCATAGGGTATACAATGTCATCAGATCCTACTGTCGACTGAGTAACGAAATAAACTTTTGCATCACGCAGAGTTTTCCTGACTTCATCAATACGGTAGAAAGGAATTGATTCATCACACAAAAGGAGGGTCCAATTTTTCCCTGTTTTCATCCATTCCTGCCCTTTCCTGGCTATTTCTTCCAATAAACATAGTTGATTGTTAATAAAATTGCCATCTTTTTTGATCTCAATTATTTGACTTGTCAGCTCATTTTGTTTTTGAATGATTGCAGATGGTGCAATAACAATTTCCGGCAGGATTCTCTTTTCAGAAACATTTTCGACCCTTTTGCCGAAAGCCATCAGCAACAGGGCAAGCACCGGAAGAAAGGCCGCCACTTTCCAACGCCATGCTTTGTTGGTTTTTGATTTGTTTATCATAGCAATACGCTTTTTAATTTGATAATTATTAAAACTGTTTGCAAGTGCGAACTGCTGATGTCCAACACATTTTTGAATAAGCAGTAATTGGTATTTAGTTGCATCGACACCTGAATTAAGGGTGTGTTCATCGGCCTGAAACTCGTGAATTTCTTTCAGGTCACGATCCATCCGGTAAACAAGCGGATTATACCAGTAGATGATCTTAACCAGTTCCATCAGCATCAGATCGTAAAAATGTCCATGTCTGATGTGTGACAATTCGTGGGTAAGAATTGCTTCGAAATTTGTGTCGTAATCGTTTTGCGAAATCAGAATATGCCGTCCGAATGAAAAAGCCGGGATATCATCGTTTAAGATCATTACACGTATCCCGTTCAGATTAGTTTTTTGTGATTCCCTTAGCAGCATCAAAACCGAAAAAATGCTTTTAACAAACAGCAGCAATGAAATTATAACGCCTGCCAGGTAAACGAATAGTATAATCGTTTTAGTTGTGAAAACAACAGGCTGTATCGTATCTGAAACTGGTATAAAAGAATTAATTGCTGCAGGCATTTCATTCATCCGAACAGGTTCTTCAATGATTGTATTGCCCTGAAAAACAAGATCTAACTTAATTGGTAAAACAGGATGAATTGATTGCGGCAAATATATCAATGGTATAACTGTCGATACTAATACGATGGATATTAGTACTATTCTGCTCAGCCTGAAAAAAGTTTCTTCCCGCATCAGCAAACGGAAAAACAAATATAACAGACTTAAGATCAATGTCGATTTTAACAGGAACAACAACATGCTATTCATTTTCCTTGTTTTTACGGGATTTGACCTGACGTATTAATTCCTGAATTTCTTCGGTTGAAATTTTATTTTCTTCCACAAACATGGAAACCACCGAGGCATAAGAGGTATTAAAATATTTACTCACAAGATTTTTGATTGAGTTTTTGCTGAACTCCTCGCGCGAAATGACAGCAAAATAGCGGTATGTATTTCCAAACTGCTCGTGACCTATAAAGCCCTTCTCCTCCAACCCGCGTACAATGGTCGAAATTGTGTTATAGTGTGGTTTTGGATCAGCGAGTAGTTCGATAACTTCTTTGACAAATATGGAACCTTTTTCCCAAAATATTTCCATAATTTCTTCTTCACGATTGGTCAAGTGTTTCATAATATTAAAATATGTTTCTGCAAATATAACTATTGTTTTTAGTTTACCAACTATAATGTATAGTTTATTTACTAAAAATAATAGTTAATAGTTATTTTGAAATCATTTGTTGAGGATATTCTAGATTTGAAGGTTATGTTTAGGCGGTATCTATCTAGATGGATAATTACTTGATATTACGGCAAAACTGTCTAGAAATTGCCCCGCTTAAACATAACGGCCCGGCAATAAAATT
>CAZWZQ010000055.1:0-5478 GCA_964638955.1 uncultured Rikenellaceae bacterium
AGGGCACAGTTCAAGGAGCTTCTGGGATTCTCGTTTGTATTCAGGTTTTGAGCCCTTAAATTCCCTGAAGGGGACTTTATCAATAGTTATATCATTAAAGCCCCCTTCAGGGGGTTTGGGGGCTTATAATTCTTTTTGATATATTCTGAATTTCTTTACAACTTTCCCGTTAACCCTCTCATATTCGGCTCTCATCCTTGCATTGTCTTCGAGGACCAGGTGACTATCGATGATCTCCATCTTATGTTTTATCGCCGACTGGAGGATTTTGACTCCCATCAGTACATCGATACCCTTGCCACGATAAGGTTTTTTAACACCACCAAGCATCATCAGCAGTTTCTTGGAGTGTTTCGATTCACTCAATACTTTAAAGATACCGAAAGGAAGGAGTCTGCCGTTACATTCTTTTATGCCGGGACTAACGTCAGGCATTCCGATTGCAAACCCTACCAATCCTCCGTCAGCTTCGACAACCTTAATGAATTTAGGGTCGAGAATGGGTAAATACCTGTTGGCAAATTCTATTTTTTCCTTATCGGTAAGGGGTACGAATCCATAGATCTCATTGAAGGTTTCATTCATAAGCTCAAGAGCCGGAATAATATAGGCTTTCAGCTCTTTTTTTGATTTAAACTCAATAATCTTAAATTCATTTGAATTCCCGACTCTTGAAAGTATCTTTTTGTATACTTCCGGCAACTCCTTTGGCATTTCAGCAAGATAATTGACAAGATCAATCTTTTTTTTATATCCTTCAGCTTCAATCAGCCTGGGCATATAAGGGGAATTATTTGCGCTGGTAATAAACATAGGATATTCAAAACCCTCTATCTGGAATCCCTGGGGATCTTTGTCTGAAAAACCAAGCGGGCCTACGAGCATACTCATTCCATTTTGCTTTGCCCATTTCTCAACCCATTCAATAAGAGCGTGAAACACCTCCTGTTCGTCATAACATTCCATAAAGCAAAACCTTCCATGCTGCTCATTGTTAATAGTGTTATACCTGCGATTGATGATACCCATTATCCTTCCCACAGGTTTGTTATCCCTCCATGCAAGAAGCAAAACAGCATCTGCATATTTATAGGATTTATTTTTCTTCTTGTTAAAAAGAAGTCTTTCATCCATATAGATGGGAGGGAGCCAGTCAGGATCATTTTTGTGAACTTTTTCAGGAAGAAAAATGAATTCACGAAGCTCCTTCCTGCTAGTTATCTCTTTGATTATTACATTTCCCATATCCGGGTTTTTATGCTGCCAAGTAACAAAAAAACAATAACAAAAAATAGTTCCTTAAGAAAAAATGATAGTTAATTGTGCCTTATGAAAAGATCAGCTATAACAAAAGCTGCATAAATTATACTGGCAATACCATTGGTAGTGGCAAATGCAAGGGTTACCCTGTTCAGGTCATCATGTTTAACTATCAGGTGCTGGTAGAGCAAGAGTCCTGAAAAAATAACCGCTCCTGCCCAATAAAGCAAGCCTCCGTTACCACTAAGGCCTGCAACTATCACAAGGCTGAAAGTAAGGAAGTGTACTATGGCAGAGATTGTCAGAGCCTTTTTTTTCCCTGTTGCCTGCGGAAGGGACCGAAGCAGGTTGTCGCGGTCAAATTCCTCATCCTGAAGGGAATAGATGATATCGAATCCGCTCACCCATGTGATTACTATCAGAGAATAAATAACAGGATTAATGGCAAATGAACCTGAAACAGAGATATATGCACCGATAGGAGCAAGGCTTAATCCAAGTCCGAGTATGAAATGGGAGAGGGAGGTTATCCTTTTAGTAAGACTGTATCCGAGGATGACAAAGAGGGCAACAGGTGAAAGGAAAAGAGTCAGCCTGTTGATGAATGCTGTTGCTGTAATAAAAAGGAGAGAATTGATGATGACAAAAATTATTGCAGCCCTTGTACTTATTATCCCTGAAGGTATCTCCCTGGTTTTTGTCCTTGGGTTGAGTGCATCGAAGCTTTTATCGGCTATCCTGTTAAAACCCATTGCAGCATTACGGGCGAAGATCATACAGAGTATTATCAGCAGAAGCAGTTTTATGCTGAATACATGTTCTTCGGATGATACAGCAATAGAAAACCCGATAAGTGCAAAAGGCAAAGCAAAGACAGTATGGCTGAATCTGACCAGTGATAAATAATTACTAACGGATCTCAGTAGGGATCTCATTTATCGAGCAGCTTTCGGTATGTTTCGTAGCTCTCATTGTCAAAAGTGACAAAGATCACTTTTTTGGGATATGAGTTTTTCTGCAGGAATCTGTCAGATTCGTTTACTGCTATCAGTGCAGCGAGATCTTTCGGGAATCCGTATACTCCCGTTGAAATACCCGGGAATGCTATGGTCTTTATTTTATTTTTCTTTGCAAGGGCAAGACTTGTCTGGTAGCATGATGCCAGCGCCTCATGTTCATCATAACTACCTCCGCGCCATACCGGACCCACTGTATGGATCACATGCCTGGCTTTAAGACGATACCCGCGTGTGATCTTGGCTTCTCCTGTTTCACAGCCGTTAAGAACCTTGCATTCATTGTAAAGCTCCGGACCGGCGGCTTTATGAATTGCACCATCGACTCCTCCGCCCCCAAGCAGAGAATTATTTGCTGCATTTACTATGGCATCTACCTTAAGTGAGGTAATATCACCCTTTATCAGTTCCACCCTTCTTTTTTTCATCACCTTATTTTTGCTCCGGCTTCCTTTTTAAAAGCATTGATCAGGTCATTCATTATTTTATCTATATTCTTGTCAGTGAGGGTCTTCAGGTCATCCCTGAGAATAAAACTAACAGCATATGATTTCTTATTCCGGCCAAGAGTGTCGCTCTCATAAACATCAAAAAGGTCAACATCCCTGAGAATATTTTTTTCGGTTCTGAAGGCAATCTCTTTTATCTGTCCAAACTTAACACCTTTATCAACCAGAAGGGCAAGATCTCTTCTTACCCATGGATACTTAGGCAATCCGGTGAAGGAAACCTTATGACCGCCAATCATCTTCAGAAGCAGGTCCCAATCGATGTGGGCATAATATACATCCTGGTCAATATCGAATTTTGCCAGATATTCCTTTGATACAGAGCCGGCTTCGGCAATTGTACTGTCATTAGATAACCAGGTAAGTGATTCGGAGAAGTATCTCTTATCACTTTCACCTGAAGCGAGATTGTCCGGATCAACACCAACTCGTGAAAGGATCATTTCCACGTATGACTTGATATGGAAAAAATCAGTCGGCACGGGTTTATTATTCCATCGCTGCTGACCGGTATTTCCGGATATGAAGAGGTCGAGCGATTTCTTTTCCTCAAAATCGGATACTTTCAGAAGAGACTTCTTCCCTTTCCTGAGGAAGTAATTATATCCGAATTCATAAAACCTGAGATCCGTATTTTGCCGGTTGATGTTCCTGCTGACAGAGCCCAGACCGCCATAAAGCAGTGATTGCCTCATCGCATTCAGATCTGAGCTTAGAGGATTTGCAAGCATCACAAGTTTTTCCTTTTCGAAATCTCCCGTTTCATAGAATGAAGCAGGATTGAGAGAATTGCACATTATTTCTGCAAAGCCATTGGCAGTGAGCATATCGGAGATGATATTGACCAATTTTTCCCTGTCAGGTTTTTCAGTGTAATAGAGAGTTGAATTAACATGATTACTTATCTCGACGTTGTTGTAACCATAGATTCTCAGTATCTCTTCAATAACATCAGCTTCATATTGTACATCGACCCTGTATGACGGTATCTCAAGAGTCATATTATCTCCATCTGCATTAAGGATAATGATGTCAAGATGCTGCAAAATCCCCTTAATGGTCTTATGGTCAATTTGTTTCCCTATCAACCTGTCGATATTTTTAAAGCTCACATTTACTTTTTTCCTGTTGATCTTTTCAGGATAAACATCTACTATATCTGAAGATATTTTTCCGCCGGCGATCTCTTTTATCAGGAGCAGTGCTCTTTTCAGTGCCCAGTCTGTAATTTCGGGATTGGCGCCTCTTTCAAACCTGAATGATGCGTCAGTGTTAAGTCCGTGCCTCCTGGCAGTTTTTCGTATGGCAACAGGATTGAAATAAGCGCTTTCGAGAAATATATTCTTTGTGGCGGTTGTTACCCCTGATCTTATGCCTCCGAATACGCCGGCAATACACATTCCCTCCCTTGTATTGCAGATCATCAGATCTTTTGATGAAAGACTTCTTTCCTCTTCATCAAGAGTTAAAAAACGGGTTTTATCGGGGAGGTTTTTGATAATTACCTTTCTTCCCTCTATTTTATCGGCATCAAAAGCATGAAGCGGCTGGCCTATCTCGTGCTGTACATAATTTGTGATATCAACCACATTGTTGATTGGATTGAGGCCAATGGCCGTGAGCTTATTCTTCAGCCATTCAGGTGATTCGCCGATTTTTACTCCGCTTATTGTAGCACCCGTATACCTTGGACAATCCGTGCTGTTTTCTATGATTATCTCGTAAGGATTGTTGTTGTTATCAGGTTTAAATGCAGAAACAGAAGGTAACCTGGCACTTACATTTTTACCCTCATTGATATTAAGATATGCAGCAAGGTCCCTGGCAACACCGAAGTGAGAACCGCTGTCGATCCTGTTGGGAGTCAGTCCGATCTCAAAAATAAAATCCCTGGCAATATTAAAATACTCTGAAGCCGGAGTCCCCGGTATTGCATCTTTGTCGAGAACCATTATACCCTCATGTGATGTTCCGAGACCGAGTTCATCTTCTGCACATATCATTCCTTCTGAAATCTCTCCCCTTATTTTCGTATTTTTTATTTCAAAGGTCTCATCTCCTTTAAAGACTGCTGTACCTGCAGTAGCAACCGGCACTTTCTGACCGGGGGCAACATTAGGGGCGCCGCAGACAATGTTAAGCGGTTTGGCACTTCCTGTATCTACCGTAGTGACCGTAAGCTTATCAGCACCGGGGTGTTTTTTACAGGTAAGGACTTCACCTATAACAACACCTTTCAAGCCCCCTTTTACGGATTCCCATTCCTCCATTGCCTCAATCTCCAGACCTAATCCGGTCAGTATCTCTGCCAGCTTTTGCGGTTCGATATCGATGTCAAGGTAATCCTTCAGCCAGTTATAAGAGATTTTCATTATACGAATAAAGTAATTTATATAGTACGCAAAAGTAAGAAATTGATTTAATTGTGGAACCCCTCCGGGATTCAAAATAATAAAAGGAACGCTATTAGAATTAATGAAACATCTCCAATGTTTATTAATTTACACATCATCTGCTAATGAATAAACAGCGTTGCAGTTCCAGCAAAGCAATTTTTAGTTAGTTTAGGCGTAAAACAGCGGAGATGTTCCATCAATGCTGGTTTTGTTCAGCAAATGCATTTAGAACCGCGGAGCGATTCCATTAAAGGTAGAACTTTAGTTCATAACATTTTAATAAAGAACAAAGCAACC
>CAZWZQ010000055.1:5578-17999 GCA_964638955.1 uncultured Rikenellaceae bacterium
TTCCATTAAAGGTAGAACTTTAGTTCATAACATTTTAATAAAGAACAAAGCAACCAGATTCCACAGAAATTGTAATTATCTATCTTTGTAAGCAAACATCTCTTTATGGTCATTACAAAAGATGACAGGCTTATCCTTTTAACAAATGATGATGGCCTGTATGCAGCCGGATTAAGGACTCTTCTTGAAATAATGGAGGAGTTTGGGAAGGTGGTTATGATTTCCACTATGGAAAGCCAATCGGGAATGTCACAGGCTCTGACAGTCAAAACGCCGCTTCGTGTAAAACTTCTTGATGAAAATGAGAAGCACAGGATCTATGCCTGCAACGGCACTCCGACTGACAGTATTAAGATAGCTATAAACCAATTACTTGAGCGCACTCCCGATTTTGTGGTTGCAGGTATCAATCATGGAGCGAATGCATCGGTAAGTGTACTATACTCAGGTACTATGGCAGCTGCCATTGAAGGATGTTTGTATGGTATCAGTTCGGTAGGCTTTTCCCTGAATAACTTTTCACCTACGGCTGATTTCAACGCCTGTAAGACATATATCCGTTTTATTATGGATAAGCTTTCTGCAGAACCTTTGCCTGAAGGTATTTGTCTGAACGTTAATATACCGGCCGCAGAAGAAAAGAACATAAAAGGTATAAAGATATGCAGACAGTCGAAGGGAAACTGGAAGGAGGAATTTGAAAAGAGGAAAGATCCGATGGGCAAGACATATTACTGGCTTACCGGCTATTTCCAGAATCATGAACCCGAAGCTGAAGATACCGATGAATGGGCCCTGGCAAATAATTATGTATCTGTTGTGCCCGTTTGTGTTGATATGACAGCTCACTGGTATATCGATAAGCTTAAAGAGAAGTTCTGAGTATGACCCTGCCGGAAAAATATGATAAAATAATGACCGGGATAATATCAGGTCTCTTATTACCTCTTATCACAGCTATGATTATCTTTTTATTTGCGAAAGGTAATCCTGGTCTGCATGAATGGCTTGAAAGAATAGCAGTAGCGAATTTAAGCACTCACATTATTTCCCTGTGCGTATTACCGAATTTATTGATATTCCTTCTGTTTAACCACTATGACATGCTGCGGGCATCCCGGGGTGTGCTGGGGATTACTATTGTGTGGGCTATTATTGTTTTCGGAGTAAAGATTCTGATATGAGATATTTCATTATTGCCGGAGAACAGTCTGGCGACCTTCATGGGTCTAACCTTGTCAGGGAGCTGATTGCTGCTGACAGGCAAGCGGAAATATTTTGCTGGGGCGGTGATCTTATGGAATCAGCAGGCGCCACACTACTTATGAATTACAGTAAAACAGCCTTCATGGGCTTTATGGTGATCCTTAGAAATCTGAAAACAATTTCACGTAACCTGTCACTTTGTAAGCAACATATTGCTGATTTCAGTCCTGATGCTGTTATCCTCATTGATTATCCGGGTTTTAATCTCCGGATAGCCGAATATGCCAAAGCATCAGGATTGAAGGTTTTTTATTATATCTCTCCCAAGTTCTGGGCATGGAATGAAAATAGAGTAGAAAAAGTAAGAAAATACGTCGACCGGATGTATATCATCTTCCCGTTTGAAGTGGAATTTTACAGGAAGCACGGGATTGATGTGGAATACCGCGGGAATCCGCTTGTTGATGAAACAGAAAGAAGAATTTCGAAGATGCCAGTTAGGGCAGAACTTCTGAAAATTCTGGAGCTTGATCACAGACCGGTGATCTGTCTCCTGGCAGGAAGCCGTCGTCATGAGGTGGAATCCATATTACCACAAATGGTTAAGGTCATACGTTATTTTCCTCAATATCAGTTTGTTCTGGCAGGTGTGAAAAACCTGCCAGATGAGCTCTATCTGAAAATAATTAAAAGGGAACCTGTTAAGCTGGTGAAAGATAAAACCAGCGAAATTCTCCATATTTCGGATGCCGCACTTGTAGCCTCAGGAACCGCAACCCTCGAAGCTGCCCTCTACAATGTTCCCCAGGTGGTCTGCTATAAAGGTGACTTCCTGTCAATGCTCATCGCCTGGATACTTATAAAAGTTAAGTTTATTTCGCTTGTTAACCTCATTATGGATTTTGAGGTGATTAAGGAACTTGTAGGTTATTCACTGAATAAAAGAAAGCTTCTTAAAGCATTCAAAGAGATTATTCCCGGCGGAGAAAAAAGAGAACAGATACTCAATAATTACAGGCAGCTAAGGGAGAAACTTGGACCCGCAGGCACATCAGGCAGAGTGGCCGGGGATTTGGTGAGGGAGTTGAAGGGAGTTGAAGAAGGTTGAATGATTTTAATAACAAGAAAGATTGCACGATCGCACGATTGCACGATTTAATTATCAGAAAGCTATTGTACAGAAATCTGACCATATTCTTAATTTTCCTGATTTATATCCCTGCAATAGCAAACGGACAGGTGAGGATAAGACTATTCTCAGGATATGATTCCGGTTCGGCTGTTTTTTCGGTTGTGGAAGGAAAATATGGACTCAACCTCTTCATCAATGATCCTGTTGAGATAAGCTCAGGGGAAATCATTATCATAACAGGATTTAATGACCGTCTGGTTGTGAAAACAAGGAACAGACCGGGATTTGTGTGCGATTCGCTTTTTATTTCAGGAAAAACTGGCAATGACCTGTTCTCCCTTCGCATTGACGGGATCCGGCGTTATTATTCCGGTAACCTCAATTGTTATCGCGATATGGGAACTTTACTTTTCATAAACACCTGTGAAATAGAAACGTATGTCGCCGGAGTTGTAAGTGCTGAAGGCGGGCCGGGTAAGCATATTGAGTATTTCAAAACCCAGGCAGTGATTGCCAGGACTTATCTGTACAAATATTTTGAAAAGCATATCCTCGACAGGTATAATTTATGCGACGATACTCATTGCCAGGTTTATAACGGAATATCGAATGATACTGCCATAATTCGTGCAGCAGAGGAAACCCGGGGTCAGGTGATCCTGGGATCTGACAGCACACTTATAATTGCGGCTTTTCATAGTAACTGTGGTGGAGAGACCGCTCTGGCAGAAGATGTCTGGCTTACTTCCCAGCCTTACCTGAAGAGAGTTACGGACCCATTTTGTACTACTTCACGAAATGCCAGATGGCAGAAAAGCATGAGCCTTGAGGAGTGGAAAGGTTATCTTGTGAAAATGGGATATAATGAATATACAAAAGATGCTTCATTGTTAAATTTTTCACAGAAGAGCAGACTGAAGGAATACAAAACCGGCAATTTTTCGCTGCCCCTGCAGCAGATAAGAAAAGACCTGAACCTGAGATCAACATTTTTTTCTCTTTCGGTTGAAGGCGATTCCGTTATTCTTAAAGGCAGAGGCTATGGCCATGGTGTCGGGCTCTGCCAGGAGGGTGCCATGGGAATGGCCATGAAAGGTTTTGATTATAAGCAGATAATAAATTTTTACTATACCGGGGTGGTTATTGCTGATATAAAGGAAGCTGCAGAGGAGGAGGAATGAGGTTAACAATTTATTTGCTTATTTTTGCCAATTA
Organism: uncultured Rikenellaceae bacterium; assembly: GCA_964638955.1. Taxonomy (GTDB): domain Bacteria; phylum Bacteroidota; class Bacteroidia; order Bacteroidales; family VadinHA17; genus LD21. The sequence goes on from CAZWZQ010000055.1 coordinate 9,132, forward strand.
ACCAGTGTTATGTTTGCGATTTTCAGGAAAGAGATAAACGGATTCTTCAGCAGCTTTACGGGTTACATCGTTATCATTGTCTTTCTGCTGGTTAATTCTCTTTTCATGTGGGTATTCCCTGGAGAATGGAATATCCTCGACAGCGGATATGCCGGCCTGGATACGATATTTTTTCTTTCACCATGGGTTTTCCTTTTCCTTGTACCGGCAGTTACGATGAGAATGATAGCCGAGGAGAAACACCTGGGTACTATTGAACTCCTGTATATTAAACCAGTTACCGAAAGAGAAATAATCTGGGGGAAATTTCTTGCATCAATAGCTCTGGTGCTTCTTGCCCTTCTTCCATGTCTGATATTCTATATTTCGGTCTATATCCTGGGAGAAACACCCGGAAATCTCGATAAAGGAGATACATGGGGGGCTCTCATCGGACTTTTCTTTCTTGCCGCAGTATATGCTTCAGCAGGAATATTTGCTTCGTCATTAACTGATAACCAGGTAATTGCATTTATAATTGCTGTACTGATCTGTTTTGTGCTTTTAATGGGATTCGATTTTCTGGCATACCTGCCGGGCCTTAAAAAAATTGATGAATTTGTAATCAGTCTGGGTATCAACGAGCATTATAAATCAATGAGCAGGGGTGTGATCGATATCAGGGATGCTGTTTATTTCATTGCTGTTGCCTTTATTTTTAACGAGGCAACACGAATGGTGCTGTTATCACGTAAATGGAAGAAAAAGAATTAAATGACAGGGAAAGACGATAACAGGAATTTTAGGATGAAAAGCTGGTTGCAGCTCATTACCGCAGTTACAGGGATAGTCCTGCTTGCATTGTTATGCTCGTTGATCAGGCTTCGTATCGATCTGACTGAGGATAAAAGATATACCCTCTCACCGCCTACTCTCGGAATTCTGGAGAGGATAGATAAGGATATTTACATAGAGGTTTTTCTCGATGGAGAAATGCCTATTCCCCTGAAACGGCTGAAGAGATCAGTCAAAGAGATGCTCGATGAGTTCAGGATTGCTTCCGGAAGAAAGATCCGATATGCTTTCATAAATCCTGCAGCAGCAAAAGATGCAGCACGGAGGGATGCCATGTTTATGGCACTCATTAATAAGAGTCTTAATCCGGTAAAGATACAGGCAGCAGATGAAGAGGGAGGAAAGACGCAGAAAATGATATTCCCGGGTATGATAGTAAATTATAATGGCATTGAGGTTCCGGTCAATTTCCTGAATAATAACCAGTCAGTCTCTTATGAGCAAAATATTCTCCATTCCATCGAAGGCCTTGAATATGAGATGATCCAGACAATAGCGACAGTAAGTTCGGATACTATATATAAAGTAGCCTTCCTTGAAGGGCAGGGTGAGCTGCAGGAGATAGAAGTGGCAGATATTACAATCAACCTCGCAAAATTCTTTACAGTTGACAGGGGCTCAGTAGGGAGCCAGCCGGGAATCCTCGATGAGTATGCCGCTGTAATTGTTGCCGGCCCTGTAAAGGAATTCAGTGAACCCGACAAGCTGGTGCTCGACCAGTATATAATGAACGGCGGCAAGGTGCTCTGGCTTATTGAAGAAGTGCAGGTAAACACTGATTCGCTGGTGTATGGTGAAACAGTTGGGCTTTATAATCCACTTAACATTGAGGATCAGCTCTTCAGGTATGGCGCCAGGATAAATCCAGTGATAGTACAGGATCTGGATTGTATCGTGATCAGAGTATCCGTGACAACAGGAGCTGAACACAATCAGATAGTACCTGCACCATGGATCTACTACCCAAAGCTGTCTCCTGATCCGGACCACCCGATAACACGTAACCTTAACAGGATCAGGGGAGAATTCGTAAATACAATTGATACGGTCGGCCTCGATCCTGCAATCAGGAAAACCATTCTCCTGTCAACATCGGAGTATGCAAGGACTCTTTCACCTCCTCTCCTGATAAGACTTAAGGAAGCTGATGAACTGCCCGATGAAAATGATTTCAATAAATCAAACCTTCCGGTCGCTGTTTTACTCGAAGGAGTATTCCCTTCAGCTTTCAGGAACCGTATGACTTCCAATATGATGGAAGATAAAAACTTCAAAATCAGGAATGAAAGCGTGGAAACAAAGATGATAGTTGTGGCAGATGGTGATGTGATCAGAAATGAAGTAAGCAGAACGGGAAATTCGGCATCACCCTATCCGCTCGGACAGGACAGGTACACTGGAGAAATGTACGGAAACAGGGATTTTATCATAAACTGCATGAATTACCTGATTGATGATAACGGACTGATGGAACTCAGATCACGCGAGATGAAACTGAGGCTGCTGGATAAACAGAGGATCAGAGATGAGAAAATATTGTGGCAGCTTATCAATATTGCGGGACCTGTTCTGATTGTGATCCTTGCGGGACTCATTTATGGCGCGATAAGGAAACATGTATATACAAAATCATAGATAATGAGTAATATAGTACTCAGAAATACTATTATTTCAGCAGTGTTGATAGTGCTGCTGGTTATCGTTATCATGGTGAGGAACAGGTCACCCTATGGGAAGAGACAGAGTTACTTTGCAGCGGTGCCGAAAGAAGAGATAACAGGTATAGAGTTAACGAAAGGAGAAAAGAATCTGAACCTGTTGAAAACAGATGAGGGCTGGAAAGTAAATGGTGCAATGGAAACAAGGAAAAATGAAGTCCTCTTTCTTATCAGAATACTAACGGAGATGGAGATAAAATCACCTGTATCGCCCGATTTGTTTGAAAAAGAGATTGTTGAAAATGGGATCCTGCCTGTAAAAGTAAGGGTATATGAAAGGAACAGGCTGCTGAGCTCATTCCTCGTATACAGGACCGGATCAAATATCTACGGTAATATTATGAAGAAGAAGGAAAGGACGAAGCCGTTTATTGTCTATATACCGGGATATGAGGGAGATATAGGTTCTCAGTTCACTGCCAATGAATATTACTGGCAGCCCTGGAATATATTTAACCTTCTTCCTTCGGAGATATCATCAGTAACCCTTAAAAATTATTCAGAACCGGCCTCTTCTTTCACTGTGACAGGAAGTAATGGCATATATACTCTCGCTGATCCCAGGGAATGTTCGTCAGGATGGGATACCGCAAGGGTAAAACGTTATATCTCATACTTCACATGGGTTCCTTTTGAGAGTTGGGCATCAGATATTACTGATGACAGAAAAGAGGAGATTACAAAACATAATCCTCTTTTCAGGATTATGGTCAGAACGACAAATGGCCGGGAGATTGTTCTTACTCTGTGGGAGAGATATGATACTGACACTGGAGAGAAAGACAGTGACAGATTATGGGGAATGACAGATGAAAGGGATGAATTCTTTGTAGTGAGATATTTTGACATTGATCCCCTTTTGAAGAAGATATCCTATTTCTGTAAGGAATAATTAGACTTGAATAATTGCGGGCTAAAGCCCTATGTTGCAGCGACATACTAACCCCAGGCTTAAGCTTGGGGTTAGTGATAATTAGCCATTTATGGACTTTAGTCCGGAACAGGGAAATTAATAATATGATCCTTAAGGATTCAACTAATTAATCTCAGGAACCCGGAATTTAACACCTTACTCATTTCAGGGCATTAGCCAGGAATACTTAAGATCGTATTTTTTTGTTTGAGAGAATATATTTTTTTCGTAATATTGATAAATGGGAATTGAGCTGATATGTTATCTCAATTCATTCATTATTAGTTAAATAGTTAAATTTGAATTCTTATAAGTCAATTTAAACCGGTATCATTATGAAATTTGTAGTGTCAAGTACTGAGCTTCTTGGTCATCTTCAGGCCATCAGCAGGGTAATAAGTTCGAAGAATACTCTTCCAATTCTTGATAATTTCCTGTTCAATCTTGCAGGTAACGACCTTGAGATAACCGCCTCCGACCTGGAGTCGACGCTTATAACAAGGATGAAGCTTGAAAATACACAGGGTGACGGTACAATAGCGCTGCCTGCACGAATTTTACTTGACACTCTTAAAGAGTTTTCCGCCCAGCCGCTGACCTTCGATATAAACCCTGACACCCTCGCTGTTGTCATAAGTTCGGAGAACGGTAAGTTCAATATAGTCGGACAAAATGGGGTTGATTTCCCGGCATTACCCGCAATTAAAAAGGACAAGCAATTTACATTCACTATAGATGCCGAGACTATGCTGGCAGGGATAAGCAAAACACTTTTTGCAACCGCTGATGATGAACTGCGCCCGGTTATGGGAGGGATATTTATTGAGGCATCCACTGACAGGATAACCTTTGTTGCCTCCGATGCCCATAAGCTGGTTCGTTACCAGAGAACTGACGCACATGCCGATGACAACGCTTCATTCATCCTTCCCAAGAAACCTGCTTCTCTCCTGAAGAATATTCTTCCCAGGGAGGAGGGACCCTTTACCGTTGAATTTGACGACAAGAATGCATTCTTCAACCTGAATGACTATAAAGTTGTTTGCAGGCTTGTTGAAGGCAATTATCCGAATTATAATTCAGTTATTCCGAAAAACAATCCCCGCAAGATTACTATTGACCGGGTTGAGTTTTATAATACGCTTAAAAGAGTATCGGTCTTTTCGAACCAGGCAAGCAATCTGGTGAAACTGCAGCTTAAGGGAAACCAGGTAACAGTATCTGCACAGGATATAGATTTTTCAATCTCAGCTTATGAAAGGATCAAGTGCCAGTATGAAGGTGAAGATATAGAGATTGGTTTTAAATCAGTATTCCTTCTGGAGATACTCGCAAATATCGTCTCCCAGGATGTTATGATTGAACTGGCTGATCCGACGCGGGCAGGACTCTTCCTGCCGGCTGAAACGGAAAATGATGCAGAGGACCTTCTCATGCTCCTGATGCCAATGATGATAAATACCTGATAATTGGAACTTAAGCTTAAACGTCCTATTGTTTTTTTCGACCTCGAAACAACTGGCATAAATGTTTCGAGCGACCGGATTGTTGAAATATCTCTCCTTAAAATCAGTCCCAATGGAAAAGAACAGTGGCTGAGCCAAAGGATCAATCCGGAAATGCCAATTCCTCCAAAAGCCACAAAAATCCATGGCATCAGTAATGAGGATATAACCGGTGCCCCGACTTTCAGGGAAGTTGCAAAAAACCTTGCACTCTTCCTCGAAGGATGTGATCTGGCTGGCTATAATTCAATAAAATTTGACATCCCTCTGCTGGCTGAGGAGTTCCTGAGAACTGACACTGATTTCAATTTCAGAAAGAGAAAATATATTGACGTCCAGGTTATTTTTCATAAGAAGGAACAGAGAACCTTAGCAGCTGCCTACCAGTTCTACTGTAAAAAGGAACTAAAAGAGGCCCACACTTCAAAGGCCGATACATCAGCTACTTACGAAGTACTGAAAGCCCAGCTCGACAGGTATGATGATCTCGAGAATAATGTTGAGAAGCTGGCAGATTTAAGCTCTTATAATGATTATGTCGATTTTGCCGGACGGATAATCCTTGATGAAAATGGTGTGGAGATCTTCAATTTCGGTAAACACAAAGGCAAACCTGTCAAAAAGGTTCTTGAAGAAGAGCCATCTTATTATTCATGGATGATGAACGGCGATTTCCCGCTCTATACAAAGAGAGCCCTCACAGAGATCAAGTTGAGGGCTTTCGGTAAGAATTCTTTTTAGCATGAAGATCATTTGCATAGGACTAAACTACAGGAAGCATGCCATGGAGATGGGAAGGCGGCTTCCCGAAGAACCGGTTATTTTTCTTAAACCTGATTCTTCTATTTTGAAGAACAACAAACCTTTCTTTCTCCCGGGATTCTCTTCCATGATTCAATATGAGGCGGAAATAGTATTAAAGATCAGTAAACTTGGTAAGGGGATCTCTGCAAAATATGCTCACAGATATTATGATGAACTTACGGTCGGTATCGATATAACAGCCCGCGACATTCAAAACCGCCATTCTGCTGCAGGGCTTCCCTGGGAATTGTCAAAGTGTTTTGACGGAGCTGCACCGCTCGGGAAGTTTATCCCTGTAAGTTCAGTAAGCGATCTGAAGAATCTCGAATTCAGGCTCGAGATAAACAAAAAGGTCGTCCAGAAAGGAAATACTTCAGATATGGTCTTCGATTTTAATGAGATAATTGCTTATGTATCAAAGTTTTTTACCCTTAAGACGGGAGATCTTATTTTTACCGGAACACCATCAGGTGTAGGACCATTAAAGAAAAATGATAATCTTGTTGCCTATCTGGGTGAGGAAAGTGTACTGGATTTCAAAATTAAATAATTACTGCAATTCTTTCCTGATCGCAGCTTCTGCTTTTTCAGCATAGTTGTCTCCGGCCAGCTTATGTTTAATAAGAAGAATATTGATATAATCAAGCGCTTTCCGGACTGTCTGTGACCTTTTCCTGTGAATATGTCCTTTCTCGGGATGAATGTTTAGAAAAGATGGACCCGAGAACTTTCTTGATATGAGAGGGAACATGAGGCCGAAAGCATTGGACCAGGCCTCCCATCTGTTTCTGCCTCCGGTCCCGTGAGAATTATCATCCTCATCAAGAAGGTCGTCAAATACTATATTGCCGATACTGCCTTCTTCCTGATAATCAATGAGTTTCTTAAACAGTTCCGATTCTTTTGAGATGATACTTGATCCAAGTCCCAGGAGTATGGGTTTTCTGAAATAAAGCCTCTCCCTGTTCTGTTTGGCAAGATAGCATGCTGTTTGTGCGGCAATGATGCTGCCCGTGCTCGAGGCAACCAGAATCAGTTGTATATCAGGGTTGTAGCCATTGGAAAAAATCTGCCGTGAGGCAGCATTAATAAATCTGTTACCATGTGGATTTTTTACAGGTCTCTGGCAATTATTAAGTGTCCAGATCACATTTATCATACTCGAATTATAATAAATACCTCTGATGAAATCAAAATCGTCACCCATTATCTGTTTCATCAGACGGATAAACGACCCCGTGAAAACATTAAACCGATTGTCTCTGGTTTCTCCTCCTCCGAAGAACCATACCATATACTGCTTCCTTATATTGTTGATATTCTGATTGGTAATATCCTGTTCCATATAAAATCAAAATTCCAACGTGTAAAGATAAAATAAAAATCAAGAGATATAGAAAGGGCACACGAAGAACACTTTAGGGCCAATTAGAAGCAGTACTGCACTGTTATAAGGTAATACTGTTATAAGCGGGTGTGGGATCATAACATATAACCAGGATACAGGTTAAGTTCGTCATATGTAAGCCTCACTTCGGTCCGGGCAATTGCACAACCCGTGTCCGTGGGAGTTACACGTTGGAATTTCCCGGTACATTCGGCTGTTTTCCAGACCTCTTCAGTGCATCTTTTACTTTGTGTGAATTGCTGTTTATTTTTTGATTTAAATCATCCTATTGTTTTTAATGGATGGGATGACTAACTTTATAGGACATTTAAATTTTGAAAACATGGGAAATTTTGGAGCTACTGAGATCATCCTGATACTTCTTGTAGTTGTATTATTATTCGGTGCACGCAAAATTCCTGAATTGATGAAAGGGATAGGCCAGGGTGTGAGGGAATTTAAAAAAGCCTCAGATATCAAGGATGAGCCTGATAAAAAGGATGCTGAAGAGAAGGAGAAAACACAAGAATAATCACTCGGCTAGCAGGTGTTACGGGATTATGCAAAACATTTACCTTAAAATTATGGAAATACAGGAGGAGAGTATTGACCTTGTACTTGCAACTGTTATTTTAACCACAGGCTCAACGCCACAAAAATCGGGAAGCTCGGTTCTATTTAACACAAAGGGACTGGTGTCAGGTACGATTGGAGGTGGTGTTGTTGAAAACGAGGTACACGATTTTGCACTGAAAAGCATCCTGTCAAAAAAATCAGGTTATCTTCATTTTAATCTCAGCAAGGATGTCTCACATAAGGAAGAAGCAATCTGCGGAGGAAAAATATCAGTCCTGGTCGATGCAAATCCTCTAAACCACCTGAATGTGTTCAGGGAAATAGGACAGTCAATGTCCGAAAGGATTCCTGGTGTACTGATAACCATGGTAACAGATATCAGGAAGACGGAGGTTCTGATTAACCGTTACTGGATGACAGGAAGCGTCAAACCGCAATTACCGGATCGGTTCATGAAAAAAATTGAGCCTGAGGTAATGAGCATGCTGTCAGCACCAGATGGTTACGATTTCAGGAAGATGGAACTTTCAATACCCGGCGAAGAGCCCTCTCCAACCTTTTTCCTTGAACCTGTTTTCCCTCTTAAGCATCTTGTGATAGCAGGAGCCGGGCATATTGGAAAAGTGATGTCTCATCTCGGTAAAATGCTCGATTTTGATGTGACGGTGATTGATGACCGTCTGGAATTTGCCAATGCTGATAACCTGCCTGATGCTGATCATATCATAGTAAAGGAGGTTGGTAAAGCGATACGCGAGGTTGAAAAGAACTGTGATACCTATATAGTGATCGTAACCCGAGGGCACAGTAATGATGCAGATGCCTTGAAACCATGCATGGGATCAAATGCAGCATATGTGGGTATGATAGGGAGCAGGGCAAAAACGGCGAAGATGCATAAGGATTTTATTGAAAAGAAGTGGGCAACTGAAGAGCAGTGGAACAGGATCTTTACACCGATCGGACTGGAGATCGGATCAAAAACAGTGGAAGAGATCGGGATAAGTATAGCAGCACAACTGGTGATGATCAGAAATAATAAAATATAAAATTGCAAATTCAAAATTTCAAATTTCAGATTCCAGATTTCAAGTTTAATAATACTTCTATCTGGAATCTGGAATCTGGAAT
>CAZWZQ010000056.1:0-16657 GCA_964638955.1 uncultured Rikenellaceae bacterium
TGCTCTACCAACTGAGCTACTGAATCATATTTTCAAACAACGTGAGCCCAGAACCCTCCCGCAAAGCGGGATGCTCTACCAACTGAGCTACTGAATCAGTATTCTTTTTTTGCGAGTGCAAAGGTAGGATAAAATTAAATTATTACAAGCCATATATATTTTTTTCGATATTAATGACCTTATTATTTCATTTAATTTCCTTTAATGCCATATTCTTCTGATTTAGCATCGGAATTCTTCTGCAATAAACTGGTTTATGAAAAAAAGTTTCATTAATAAGAATACCTGGAAAAATTTTCCGGGTTTTTTGTTATGTTTTGTCCTGTTAAACGTCCTCCTAAAGAACATATTTATTTAACCCTAATTGAAGTTCAAATGAAAAGAATTATTTTAATACCTGTGATTCTGGCAATAACCATTATGGGATATGGCCAGAAATCAGTTGATGCACTTTTTAACAAGTATGCCGGCAGTAATGGCTTTACAACAATAACGATTAGCGGAAACCTGATAAAGCTTTTCAGAGCTCTTGACGGAAATCACCGTGATGATGACCATGACCGGTGCTGGCCGGCAGACATCACCACCATCAGAATCCTGGCACAGGATGATGATGAGATTTATAATGGTAATTTCTATGACATGGTCGAGAGAGAACTGAACCGTAACAATTATGAAGAGTTCATGAGAATGAAAAAATATGATCAGGATCTGGTGATGCTGGTACGGGCAGATGGAAGGAGCATAAGGGAGTTCCTGATTGTTGGAGGCGGCGAGGATAATTTCCTGATGCAGGTTAAAGGCAACATGACTTACGATGAGGCAAGGAAATTCTCAGACAAAATGAAAAAAGATCACGGAGTTGACATAGCAATAAACTGCTACTGAAACGATTGTTTTTATCTTTGTCCGGAATTTGTCATAAGCCTCTTACCTGATGACCAGGGATGCATTTAATGTAATAATACACCGGCTGAACCGCAAACTGTTTGCAATAGCTTTCCGCTTAGTTAAAAACCGGCAGGAAGCCGAAGATATTGTCCAGGAGGTCTTTATGAAGATGTGGATAATGAGAAAAAAACTTGACGATTACAATGATATTGAGGCTCTTGCTATAACAATGACAAGAAACAGCTGCATTGACCAAATGAGAAAATGGAAAAATATCGACAGTGAAAAGGAGGCGGCAGATATCCGGAACCACGACCATTCTCCATCTCCGCATGAACAGCTGGTAATATCTGAGACTTCCGCTATTATGACCAGGATTATTGATGAACTGCCGCCAGCTACGCGTGACCTTGTTCGGATGAGGGAGATAAACGGGTTGTCATATGATGAAATATCAAAGCAGAAAGGAATGAATATAAACAACCTGAGGGTCGTCCTTTCAAGAGCCAGGAAGATGATAAAGGAGAAATATTTATACTATACAAATGAAAAGGGAAGAGCTTAACAAACTACTGGAGAAGTACTATGACGGGGAAACTTCCAGGGAAGAAGAAGAAATATTGATGAACTTTTTTTCGGGCGACAGTGTTCTTCCGGAGTATCAAGCGGAGAAAGAGATCTTCAGTCATTATGCAGGTTCAGAAAGAATACCTGTTCCGTCTGTTGATTTCGAGGACAGGATCCTTAAGGGAATAGATGATCTTGAGAAAAAGCAAAGAAGTATCTCCCTGAAGAAGAGATATATCAAGGTCATGAGTGCTGCAGCAGCAATTCTTTTATTGATAGGTTCATACTTTGTCTTTTTCAACAAAGAAGTTCAGGAAGACACATTTTCCGATCCGCAGTTAGCATATGCAGAAACAATGAGAATACTGAATGAAGTATCTGTAAAACTCAATAAAGGAACGGAGGCGCTTAAACCATTGAGTAAAATGCAAAATGATTTGGAAACAGGTTTGGAATCAATTGACAGGTCAGCAACGATAATATCAACCAGCCTGAATCGAAGCAAATTGTTTGAAGAGGTATCAGCAGAGAATAAGAAATAATTAATAAGTGATAAAAAAGAAATAATAAATACAATATAACATGAAGAGGCAGTTTATAATTATCGCAGCTTTGTTAATATGCCAGGTCATTCAGGCCCAGAAGAATCCTATAGATGAGCTGTTTGATAAATACTCGGAGAGAGAGGGATTCACATATGTATCAATCTCAGGCAGAATGCTTAACATGATCGGTTCTCTGGATGCAGAGAATAATCCTGATAACATTATGCTCAGACTTAAATCTATCAGGATACTGTCAGAAAATGATTCATTATCAACAGGTAATGTTAATTTCTATACTGAACTTAGCAGAAAGCTTGACCTTTCGGTTTATGAGGAACTGATGGTAGTAAAAGAGGGAAATGATATTACAAAATTCCTTATCCGGCAGAATGGAAATACAATATCCGAACTGCTGGTCATTTCGGGTAGTTCCAGAGGTAATTCACTAATTTCGATAAGAGGGCAGATTAACCTGAAGGAGCTGTCGCAACTTTCAAAGGAAATAGGCATAGAAGAGCTGGAAGAGCTTGAAGGGATTGAAGACAAGTAATTAATGGATCTTTGATTATTATTCCCGTTAAATGCAACCATTGATGTCCTGATTGCGTTATATATAGTATATCACGAAACAAAGGTGCATCAGATTTCTGTTTTCAATTTTTTCTATATTTGTATAGATTTCAAAAACCAAATAAATAGTAACTATGAATAAGCTCTTCACAAAACGTCTGCTCACTCTGGTGATCTCTGCATCACTCTTCTCTTCGGTTACCTATTCACAGTTCGATAAACTTGATTTTTTAAAAAGTAGTACTGCCGACGGCATTAAATTTCTGGAAGCATATATGACTCCATGGATTAATGCTTTTGGTGCAGGTTTGAACGGAAGCTGGTATAATACAGCAAAACCTCATAAACTTGGGGGTTTTGATATTACAACAGCTCTTAATGTGGGTTTTGTACCTGTTTCAGCCGAGACATTCGATCTGTCGACACTTGGACTCTCTTCAAACATAAGTCCCACAACAGGAACGGCACCAACTATTGCAGGACCTGATGAGAGCGGACCGCTAATGGCATATTCTGTAAGCGGCTATGAGCTCGCAAGCTTCAGAACACCACCGGGTGTAGCCTGGAGATATATCCCGGTACCAACAGCCCAGATTGGAGTAGGCCTGCCGCTGGGAACCGAAGTCAAAGTCAGATTTATTCCCAGGTTGACTTTCGACAATGATCTCATCCAGGGAGATATCGGGTTATGGGGTATCGGAGTAATGCATAGTATCACGCAATATATTCCGGGTAGTGATCTGCTTCCCGTTGATGCATCTGTTTTTGCCGGATATACAAAGCTGACAGGTAATATACCTGTTAACCTTCAACCTCCCTCTTATGCAGATTATTCTCCTACATATACTGTTGCTTCCTTCAGTGATCAGAACTTAGCGGCTACAGTTTCTGCATTGAATGTAAGCGCAATAGGTTCCGTCAACCTTGCAATTATTACATTTTATGCCGGACTGGGTTATTCCAAAACAAATACGGTTCTTCAACTGGAAGGTAATTATCCCTCACCGGTTCTTGATGTAACTGACGTAGTATATAACGATTCAGGGGTAAAGACAGGTGACGACTTTGGTGAGATAAATATTAAAAATTTTTCGGGTCTCCGGGCCAATGTTGGTCTCAGGTTTAAATTTGCAGTACTTACAATTCATGCCGATTATACAAGGGCACAGTATAATGTTGTATCGGCAGGACTGGGGATCTCGTTTAGATAAAAATTTATAATTTGAAGAGGAATCCCCGGGCCAATGAAACCCGGGGATTTTTATTAAAATTCGATCAAAATCGGATTATCTTTGTTTAATGTCAATATGTACAACTCTATCTCCTGTAACAGGTGGAGACACAAAAAACAGATAACGCATACAGGGCACTGCTCCAGGCCGCGAGAAACAACATTGCACCGGAAAATAAAGGCAAAATAAAAAAAGCTTTTAATCTTGCCGTAAAAGCTTGTGGAGACAGCAGGACTATTACCGGAGAACCCCAGATACTTCATTCCCTTTCAGTGGCACGTATCATAGCGGAGGAAATGGGACTGGGACTTACTTCAATAATAACCGCACTGCTTCACGGTTCATATAACAAACTGAAAATCAGTTCTAAGGAACTTGAGAAGGAGTTTGGTAGTAAAGTGGTGGAGATACTTAAAGGCTGCTCCAGGATCACCGGAATAGAATCCATGCAATCATCGTACCAGGCAGAGAATTTCAGAAAACTCCTGTTAAGCCTGGCCGATGATGTAAGAGTCATCCTGATTAAACTGGTTGAGCGCCTTGAGAATATGCGCAATCTGGAAACAGCCTCTGAGAAAGAAAAGCTGCCCCTTGCCTCAGAGACATATTTCCTCTATGCACCTCTTGCTCACAGACTGGGTTTCTATAATATTAAACTGGAAATGGAGGACCTGGCAGTTAAGTATCTTGAGCCTGACCAGTACCTGTTTGTTGAAAACCGTCTGAAACAGACTACTGCATCGCGAAACAGGTTCATCCGTGAATTTTCCCAGCCTCTGAAGAAAACGCTCGAAAAGCATGGCTTTAAGTTCACAATTAAAAGCCGCACAAAATCAATACATTCCATTATGCTGAAGATGAAAAAGCAGGGGGTGGAATTTGATGAGGTTTATGATCTTTTTGCAGTGAGGATCATTCTCCAGACCGGTATGGATAACGAGAAATCAGAATGCTGGAGAGCCTACTCAATAGTAACAGATCTCTATCAGCCTAATCCCAGCAGACTGCGTGACTGGATTTCTGTTCCCAAGTCAAACGGATACGAATCATTGCATACCACAGTGGTTGGTCCCAGGGGAAGGTGGGTGGAGGTTCAGATCCGCTCCACCAGAATGGATGAGATTGCCGAAAAAGGCCTGGCGGCACATTTCAAATATAAAGGGATAAAAGGAGAGGGGGGACTCGACACATGGCTGACCAAAATGCGCGAGATACTTGAATCTTCAGAGAAGGAGGAAACAGCGTTTCTCGACCAGGTAAGATCAGGGCTATATACCGACGAGGTGTTTGTTTTTACTCCCAAAGGAGATCTTAAACAACTACCTGCAGGCGCAACAGTCCTTGATTTTGCATTCGAGATCCATACTGCTGTCGGGGCATCATGTGTCGGCGGAAAGGTAAATGGTAAAAACGTTACAATAAAATATGTACTGCAGAATGGCGACAAGGTGGATATTATCCGCAGCAAGAGTCAGAAGCCAAAGCAGGACTGGCTTTCCTTTGTTGTTACCAGCAAGGCAAAAGCAAAGATCAAGCTGGCTCTGAATGAGGAAAAAGCCAGAGCAGCAGCTGAAGGCAAGGAGATGCTGATGCGACGCCTGAAGAACTGGAAAATACCTTATAACGATACAGTAATACAGAAACTGATCATCCATTATGACCTTAAAACGGCACAGGATCTCTATTTCCAGATCATTACAGGTAAGATAGAACTTCTTGAAATAAAAGAGGTTCTACGCAAAGAGGAACCTGAAGAAACTCCTGTACTTCAAATGCCGGTGCCAACAAAAAGTCCACTCGATTCTCAATATGCTGAATTTCTGGTTATTGAAGATAAGGTAGAGGGATTGGATTATAAATTGGCGAGATGCTGCAATCCCGTGCCGGGTGATAATATATTCGGCTTTATAACAATCACTGACGGGATAAAAATACACCGTACCAACTGCCCTAATGCCCATAATCTGCTGGCAAAATATCCTTACAGACTCATTGCCGTCCGCTGGACAAAGTCAAAAGCAACTCCTGCATTTATAGCTGCTGTAAAGATAACAGGTGTTGAAGATATCGGTATGGTGAACAGGATAGCCGATATCCTCGCACAATACAAAGTAGTTGTCAGAAGCTTTAATTATAAAATGGACGAAGGATTATTTGAAGGAATGCTTAACATAATGGTCACTAATAATAATGTTCTTCATGGTATTATGAGAAAGATTCAGGCACTGAAAGGAATATTGAAAGTAGTCAGGGTGGATAATTTATAATACACCCCCCAGCCCTCCATCATGGGGAGAGATTAGATTAATCGCACACATCAAGCCGCAAGCCGCAAATCGGTTTAATACCGTTTATCAGGCTTGACTGGCAGCTTTGCCAGTTTCTCAACCTCAATTGACGGAAAGCCGAATTCTTCCACGACCTTACCTAGTATCAGGTAGGTTCCGGAGCCTTTAAAAGGGTAGTTCTTAAGCGATTGCGGAAAATGTGTTGTATCAAAAAAACTGCCTTCTGCATCAATGAAACACCCAAAATTCATCCATTCCTTCTTTATTGTCTTTATATACTTGATAGTCACCAGGTGCCCGACCATTCTGACTCTTTCTCCTACATGATTAATCAGATCCCTTGCCTGTATCTCACCTCTGAATGAAGTTTCAAGCATGTCGAACCAGGTCATTGAAACGGGAAAGCTGAGCAGCTCTATTTCATCGTATGCATCGTCGAGCCTGTCATGTTCGAGATCGGGGAGTGAGAAGCTCCTGGAAGGAGCGGGGAAGAGGCGTTTCATTGGTTCCGGTTTCGATTTATTCATCATCATATGTGTTTCCCACAGGAGAACCGACTTTTTCTTACCGGTGAAGCGGAAAGTCCCTGTCCTGATAAGCAGTATGACCTGCTCCAGTCCGGGATTAATACGTGTTATAAAATCGTTCAGATCGGAATAGGGACCTTTAGCATTCCTGTTCTCTTCAATCGACATGGCAAGCCTGTCCTCAAGGCTCAGAATATGTATGAGACCAAGGTAAATATCTGAACCATAAATTGTTGTCTTATAATTGCTTTTGTTAATACATGGCAGTTGTATTACTGCACCGTATCTTTTTGCTTCATGTACATATACCCATGTTCTGTAAAATCCGCCGAAATTATTTATTACAGCCACCATGAACTCGAGGGGGAAATGGGCTTTCAGGTAAAGGCTCTGGAAGCTCTCAACGGCATATGATGCTGAGTGTGCCTTGGAGAATGAATAACCGGCAAATGATTCAATCTGCCGCCATACCTCTTTTATCAGATCATCGCTGTATCCCTTTTCACGGCAGTTTGAAAAGAACCTGTCAATGATCCGCTGCATCTCTTTCTTCGAACGGTATTTACCGCTCATGGCCCGCCGCAGGGTATCGGCATCAGTAAGGTCGAGTCCTGCAAAGTGATGGCACACCTTCAGTACATCCTCCTGGTAAACCATAACCCCGAATGTCTCCTCAAGTTGTTCTTTCATTACCGGGTGTAAGTATTTAAAATTATGCGGGTTATGAAAGCGATAGATGTATTCACGCATCATGCCGGAGCGTGCTACTCCCGGCCTGATTATTGAGCTGGCCGCAACCAGGGTTTTATAATCATCACACCTGAGTTTTTGCAGAAGTCCCCGCATTGACGGACTTTCGACATAGAAGCAACCTTTGGTTTCACCGCTGCTGAGATGTTCCCTGATCTTCGGGTCCTTCTTAAAGCTTTGAATTGCATGCACATCTACATCTATTGCGCGGTTTCGAAGTATAATATCTACACTCTCGCGTATATGGCCTATACCGCGTTGGCTTAGAATATCGAGCTTTTCAAAGCCTATCTCCTCAGCTGTGTACATGTCCCACTGTGTTGTCGGAAAGCCCTTTGGAGGCATATCGAGGGCAGTGTAACACGATATCGGCTCCTCCGAAATGAGGATCCCGCCGGCATGAATGCTTCTCATATTCGGGAAGTCGGCAATCCTGTGGCCTGTGGAAAAGATAACATCGGTTATTGCATTCCTGTTCGTTTCGGACGAGGGATTGTCAATTATTGCATCGATCTCTTCTTTTGGCAATCCATGGACCTTCCCCAGCTCCCTCACTATCGATTTTCCCCTGAAGGTGCTGATAGTTCCCAGCAGCGCAGTGTGGCTGTAACCATACCTCTTAAAGATATAATCAATGACATCATCCCTCTCTTTCCATGAATAATCAATATCGAAGTCGGGCGGACTGCTTCGTTCAGGGTTGATGAATCTCTCGAAGTAAAGGTTTAGATCAATCGGGTCAATATTAGTGATTTTCAGACAATAAGCAACAATGGAATTTGCTCCGCTTCCCCTGCCTACATGGTAAAAGCCGCGTGCCATTGAATACCGTATAATGTCCCAGGTTATAAGGAAGTATGCAGAGAAACCAAGCTTATCGATTATATTAAGTTCATGCTGTATCCTTGTTCTTGCCTCATCATTGTTCTTTCCATACCTGTAAATCATCCCGTCCCAGGCAAGCTTTTCGAGCAGCAGCCTGTCATCATACCTGCTGGCCGAGAATATCTTTTTATTCTTCTGGCTCTCAAAGTCAAATGATAAAGAACACTCTTTCAGTAGCTTAGAGGTGTTACTGATGATTTCCGGATATTCAGAGAATACGGAACTGATAGTCTCCGCAGGATAGAAAAACTCATCTTCCCCGGCACATTGCCATGGTTTAAGGTGGCTCAGAAGGATATTATTATCGACTGCCCTGAGGCTTTTATGAATAAAAATATCATCACCGCTGCTGAAGGTCACAGGTTGCATTATTACCATCTGGTTTCTGTCGCGCGGCATCAGCTTCAGCAACCTGTTCACTTCATTTGTTCTTATGCCAATACGCTCATTATCAAATAGATTACGTTCAGGAATTTTTGTGAACGGATAAATGATATATGCCTCTGAGAAAGCCGGGGCAGGGAAGGGGACTGGTCTCTTTTCGGCATTATGCTTTGACAGGAATTCGTTCAGCTCTCTTAATCCTTTGCTGTTTCGTGCTATTCCTGCATATTGCAGTTCATTGTCATTCCTGAATTCGATACCTGCAGCGGGACTGATGTTATTTCTTGCGCATTCACCCGCGAATTCGGGTATTGCCGTTGAATTATTGATGTCAGTAAGTGCCATTGTCTCAGCTCCTGCAGAAGCTGCTTTCTGCACAAGCTGTTCGACGGACATTGTTCCGTAACGCAGACTGTAATATGAATGGCAGTTTAAATACATGTTGCCGGTTGCTGGGTCCTAGTTACTAGGTACTTGGTACTGAACGCTGAACGCTGAACAATTCTAGTGTCCAAATCCATACATCATATATCCGCGAAGCCTTTCTTCCATTGCTTCCTGCTCTTTTGCCGCATTTTCGAGCTGTTTAAGGGTTTTTTCCTCTCTTTCGCTGGTTGTCATCACCCCGGCAGCCCTCATTACCGCATGACGCCCGAAACGCCTTCTGAGCCTGTCTATAGCCATATAGAGGCTCACCTTTTCGGGAGTGTCGTCGAACATGTCGAGCTGCTGTACCCCCTGTACCAGGTGGCTGAACCTTACACCGATAAGCCTGATCAGCATTCGTCTCTGGTACAGCCTGGCAAACAGCTCTTTAACGATATCTGCAAGCACATGATCGAAAGCTGTATAAGGGATCCTTTTCTGCAGGGTATGCGTATCAAAGTTGGAGTATCTTATTTTCACCGTGACACAGGAAGTCAGATTTTCCTGTTTTCGCATGTCATAGGCGATCTTTTCCACCATGTTCACCAGCAGCTGGTTAAGCCGTGCCATATCGGTGGTATCCTTTTCGAATGTGTGTTCGGTGCTTATGGATTTTTGCTCCGAATAGCTGATCACGGGAGCGGAATCTATGCCATTAGCCTTTTTCCATATCTCAATACCGTTTTTACCCATCAGTTTTTCGAGCATCTCTGCAGGAATATTGCGCAGGGTGTATATTGTTGCTATGCCCATTGACCTCAGCACGTGGTAAGTCTTCGGACCAATCATCGGCATTTTGCTTATTGAGAGAGGGTCAAGAAAGGGAAGGACTATCTCTTTTTTTACTTCTATCTCACCGTTTGGCTTTGCTTCACCTGTTGCGATCTTTGAGACGGTCTTGTTGATGGAAAGACCTGCTGAAACGGGCAGGCCTGTCTCCTTTATTATATATTCGCGCAATTCGTGCGACCATTTGCAGCATCCGTAAAAGCGGTCCATACCGGTGATGTCGATATAATGCTCATCAATGGAAGATTTCTCATAAAGCGGTGACCTCTCCGCAATTATTCCGGTCACCATGTTTGAATAATTGCTGTATGATTCCATGTCGCCCCGTATTATTATTGCATCGGGACACATGATCCTGGCCATCTTCATAGGCATGGCGGAATTCACCCCGTATTTCCTGGCTTCATAACTGCAGCTCGACACAACACCACGATCCGACATGCCGCCTATTATCACCGGCTTGCCGAGAAGTCTGCTGTTCTTAAGCCTCTCCACTGATACGAAAAAGGTGTCGAGGTCGAGATGCAGGATGGAACGTGCTATGTTGCCTGCCAGAAACATTTACCTTATAATTAGTTCTCTGTGTATATTTCGCAGATATTGATTTCATGTACCCTTCCCCCAACCCCCTTCCCTGCTTTGCAAGGAAGGGGGTGAGTACATGAAGATCAAAATCATAGTAAATCAAATTTTTTACATTTTTCTTGTTTATATAATAATTATATCATATTTTTGATTAAAAATTAATCAATATCATGATTACAATGTAATCAATTTTTTATTATGTACTTCACTTCCAACATAAAATTTTTAAGAAAAAGAAGGGGCAGGACCCAGGATGAGGTTGCTGTGGCCCTTAACCTTAAACGTTCCACCCTGAGCGGGTATGAGAACGGCGTGGCCCAGCCGGGCATTGAGATACTGGTCTCATTTTCACGGTACTTCAACATATCGATCGATACTTTGCTGAAGATCGACATTACAAAATTGTCGGAGAGCCAGCTTGGAGAGCTCGAAAGAGGCTATGATGCATATGTTAAGGGGAGCAACCTCAGGGTTCTTGCTACAACAGTCGGTCCTGATGATGCGGAAAACATTGAAATGGTCCCTGAAAAAGCAAAGGCAGGCTATACAACAGGATATGCCGATCCGGAATATATCGAGGAACTGCCCAGGTTCAGGTTTCCTTTTCTTTCTGAAAAAAGAAAATACAGGACATTTCAGCTGAAGGGCGATTCAATGTTACCGATACCTGACGGCTCATGGGTAACCGGTGAATTTGTCCAGGACTGGCACGAAATAATTAACGGAAAAGCCTATATCGTTTTTACACTAAATGACGGTATAGTCTTTAAAGTTGTGGAAAATAATCTGATGACAGAGGGGAAACTGGTACTTTATTCCCTGAACCCGATATATGAACCTTATGAGGTCCATGTCAACGAAGTAAAGGAATTGTGGAAATTTGTAAACTATATAAGCAGTGAGCTTCCCGAGCCCGTTTTGCCCGAAAAACATCTGATACAGGCAGTTACAACAATGAAGAACGACCTGGACAGGATCAAGGCAAGACTGGGGAAAGATATAACAGATATAGAAGAGGTAAAGTGATATTCAAAAAAAAAAGACTCTGTACAGAGCCTCTTTTTAATACTGTTCCTTATGGTTATTCCTGGGTCAGACCTATTATCAGCTGAACGATCTTCTCGTTTTCCGATTCCGGGATCTTGCCTTTATAAATAGCCCTGACAATTCTGTTCTTATCCACAATGACCACACTATAACTGTCTTCAGGCATACCCCATTCCTTCTGGAGCGTGGCATCATAGTCGAAGAGAATGGTAGTGTCATATTTCTTTGCCTTTTTACCGGCAATAAGCCTGATAAGCCCGTTGGGCTTCCATGTCGATTTGCAGTCCACAATTCCAAAGCCCTTGAAGAAATCTTTATTTATCCTCTTGTCGATATCGGTTGCTTTATCGATATAATCGTTAAAAGGATCATTCAGATCCGACTCGTCGGGATCGACATAATTGATCTGCAGAACTTTGCCGGGCCAGGAATTCATTGTGAATTCTTTCTTGTCAGCATCGGTAAATGTCCACCCGGGAGCTTTCATGCCTACTTCAAGTTTGACAGTCTGCCCAATTGTACAGGTTATTGCCACAGAGGCAAACAGGAGTGTGAAAATCAGCTTTTTCATGTTTATTTGTTTATAATTGCAAGCGAAATATATGAATTTTTTATGATAATCAAATTTTATTCCATAATTACCGTTATCATCATCTTGTCTGGCACCTTATGGTAATAGGAGGGAGCCTGTCTCATTTTACCGCTATATTCTTCTACATGATACTTAAGTGAAGCTTTAGTATTATCCCGGTTTTAATAATCGTTAAGAAAATCATTCAGAGGCTTCATCACTTTTGATGCTCTGATTATCAGGCCAAAACAGTCTTTACCAACAACCTCTTTATCAGTAATCATTCTTACCACCAGGTAGCTTTTTAGTTTCAAAAATTCGAGATAAGGATGATCTTTCGGAAATCCTCTTGGAGCAGTTTTAAGTTTTTCTCCCTCCAGTTCTCCGAAGCATTTCACGAACCCCTTATCAGTTATGATTTTCATAAATTTATCACCCTTTTCATCAATCTTTTCCCTGATCAGTTTTAACCATGGAGCAGGCGGTATATAGGCGCCGCCGGCTATCATACTGTTATTCCCCGGCTCAACATGAACATAGTATCCGGCAAACCTGTCACCGTTCTTCTTTCCGCCCCTGACTATAAATGCTCCAAGATGGGATTTATATAAAGTTTTATCATTGGAGAACCTTATATCACGGTTTATCCTGTAAGTACAGCTTTTTACCTCAAGTCCTTTCAGGATGGGATCAAAGATTGATATCCCGTCAATTACTGCCTGAACAAATGATTCATAATCTTCTCTGGCTTCAAGATATCTGTTGCGGTTCTTTATGAACCAGTCCCTGTTATTATTGTGCTTAATATCTGACAGAAATTCAAGAGTTGATTTATTGATCGCTTTCATTTAGTGTTGATTTTTGTTGTTTGTTGGGTGTTGCCGGGTCCTGAGTACTGGGTTCCCCATTACCCAGTTGCACTTTTTTACAAAAATAGTTGACTTTTATAAATTATTTGATTAAATTTTAAACAAAAAATATGATTAATTTCTAATCAAAAACTATTATTGCTATGGAAAAATTCAACAGGTTCTGCCAGAGTTGCGGAATGCCTATGGATCAGGATCCGGGAAACGGAGGTACAAACGCCGACGGATCCAAATCAGTAAAGTACTGTAGTTATTGTTATCAGGCTGGTAATTTTGTTGACAATTTTACCGGTCCATCCGAGATGGTAAAATTTGTAAAAGGTAAGTTGAAGGAAATGGGTCATGGGCCCCTGAAAAGGTGGTTCTATACTTCTCATATACCACGGCTTGAACGCTGGAAGAAACTGACTTAATGTGATCTTCACTTACTAAACCATTATTGCTGAAAGTTTTACGTGACCAGCTAACAAGACAGGTAAAAGATACAGATTTCATAATGAAATTTGTATCTTTATTTTACCGGAATAAACTTTTATCTTCGTCATTTATGTTACTTATCATAATAAGAAATACAGTATGAGTGAAAATCTTTCAATAAGTCCGGGAGGGGAAAAGTTCCCTTTACCAAAGCCGGAAGATTACAAAGAGGAATTCGAGAACCTTAAAAAACGTGTAGAAGAAGAGCGGTCAAAGAATCGTGAGATCGTTGTTGTGATGGGAGTCGGATTTGTCGGAGCAGTCATGGCCGCTATTGTGGCTGACACGGTTGATGAAAAGGGGCAGCCTTCGAAATTTGTGATAGGGATGCAGCGCCCGAGTGTGCGAAGCTACTGGAAGATACCCCTGCTGAACCGTGGTGTTTCACCGGTAAAGGCTGAAGATCCTGAGGTTGAACCAATGATCAGAAGATGTGTAACAGAAAAAAAGACACTTATAGCCACATATACCTATGATGTTTTGCAACTTACTGATATTGTGGTGGTTGACGTGCAATGTGATTATCTCAAAGAGAAGCTTGGCAATGTAAGCAGCGGTCAGACCGACATGGCTGCCCTGGAGGCCTCACTGCATGTTATTGCAGAGAATATTCAACCTGAAGCACTTGTTTTGATTGAGACTACTGTTGCACCCGGAACAACCGAACAGGTTGCATACCCGATCATGAAAAAAATATTCAGAAACAGAGGTATTGAATCGGATCCGCTGCTGGCTCACAGTTATGAGAGAGTTATGCCCGGATGTAATTATGTTGCCAGTATCCGCGATTTCTGGCGTGTCTGCAGCGGAATAAATGAGAAGGCCAGGGACCGGGTGGTTAAATTCCTCAATGAGGTCCTTAATACGGAAAAATACCCTCTGACAGTTATGGACAGGCCCATTGAATCAGAAACAGCAAAGATAGTGGAAAACAGCTACAGGGCGACTATCCTGGCTTTCCTTGATGAGTGGAGTCTCTTCGCTGAGCGCAACGGTGTCGACCTTATTAAGGTTATAAAAGCCATCAAAGTGAGACCTACACACAATAATATAATCTTCCCGGGACCGGGAATAGGAGGGTACTGCCTTCCTAAAGATGGCGGCCTGGGAGTATGGGCTTACAAGCATATTCTCGGTTTTGATGATAATATATTCAAAATCACACCTTTGGCTATTAACATCAACGATACCAGAGGTTTACATGTGGGACAGCTTACACGGGATGCTCTGCGGAACATGGGTCAGCCAATTGCCAGCGCTGATGTACTGGTACTTGGCGCTGCATACCGTGAAGATGTTGGAGATACCCGTTACAGCGGTTCTGAAGTTGTGATCCGGAAGCTTGCAGAAATGGGAGCGGAGATCCGTGTACATGATCCCTATGTTGAGCACTGGTGGGAATTTGAACAGCAGGACACTTTTCCGGCACCGGGACAGAGCAAGGCGCGATTCTTCCGAAACCAGGAAAAACTTAAAGACATACGTATTGAACCGAATCTTAACAAGGCGCTGAATTATGCCGAGGCTGTGATATTTGCAGTACCACATAAAGCATATCTTCAACTTGATCCTGATGAGGTGGTAAGGACTATCGGTCAGCCTGCAGCCATAATTGACTGCTTTGGAATACTGACAGATGAGAAGATCAGGCGTTATTTCCAGCTTGGTTGTGAGGTCAAGGGACTGGGACGCGGACATATACAGAGAATAAAGGAAGAAACACGCAGGGGTTAACGAATAGGACTCGGATTCGCCTCGTCGCAATATCTGATTTTACTGTGTCAGCCATAACTAATGCGGAGGCTGATGTCAACCGGTACGCTTGTCCTGAAATTGTTGGGAATCATAATGTAAAGCTCAGGAGAGTGATCTGATATGTACCAGTTCTTTATGAATCGTGTATTTACTTACCTGGTTTTAATATTGAATAAGTTACTGTGGTTTCATATCTTTATGATTAAATAGGTTTTAAAATCTGAATTAAATGATATTCAATCCAGAAGTACCTTTTAATGAACTCCCATTGTTACCACCTGTAAGGGAATCATGGGAGAACTTGCGAGTCTATAAACAGCTTGCTGATGCAAGAGCTGCTCTGGCTGAACTTAAGGGGAGAGCTCCTGTGATCCCGAATCCTATGATGCTTATCAATACATTGGTATTGCAGGAGGCAAAAGATTCTTCTTCTATTGAAAATATATTTACTACGTCAGATAAACTCTACAGAGCTTTTGCATCTTCTACACCTGAACCGGACAGGCAGACTAAGAAGGTTGTAAGATATCGTCAGGCGCTTTGGGAAGGATGGCAAAAAGTTAAATCAAATGGATTATCATTAGAAGCTATCGAGGGTATTTACAGGACCATAAAAGAGAAAAATGACGGAGTAAGAGATTCTCTTGTGTTTGTAGGTACTTTAAGTAAGGTAGTTTATACTCCTCCATGCTGTAAAAAAGTAATCAAGAGCAAGCTTCAAAACTGGCTTGATTATGCTGGCATTGAAGATGGATTAGATCCTTTAATTAAGATGGCACTTCTTCATTATCAGTTTGAAGCAATACATCCTTTTACCGATGGAAATGGAAGGACAGGAAGAGTAAGGAGTTGCTCAATCGGCGAAATTTACTCTTAATAAGGTGAATGCTATCCATGATCTTTTCACTAAGACACAGGAAATGGTTAAAACAAAATTACCTGATATTTATAGTTATGAACTCCTGGAAATATTGTTTAATCAACCATATTGTAAGATTGGTTTTATTGTAGATGCCGGTATTGCTTCACGAAATACAGCCGGTAAGTACCTTTCAGAACTTGAAAAAGCAGGAATACTGGTTATGCATAAATCAGGAAATGAGTTTTTATATCTTAATAAAAGACTATTTGATATTCTTTCTGGAACCAGGGAGTAATCAATCCACTTTATTTCGAATAGATGAATTTTTTAATGCACAGGCAAAGAGTATAGCTTAATGCTATGCACAAAATTTACCATTTTTTGTGCATAGATTATACGCTTTGCACAATATTTGCCATTTTTTGTGCAGATGAATAATTAAATGCACAATCATTGTGCATACAGGTCATTTTGGACATATTTTGCCAATTTACATTGACTAAATCAGGTTGAAAATATCATGACTTTGCAAAAACCGTGACAACTTCCCGTTTCACGGGACAAGTCGTCCCGTGCAGCGGGAAACCTATTAAATTTATTGTCTGTGTTAGCGGTTGACTTTTATTTCTTTTCTAGT
>CAZWZQ010000057.1:0-15984 GCA_964638955.1 uncultured Rikenellaceae bacterium
GTCTTTCCCTGCTGAAACATGGCTGAAGCATCCGAGAGACGCAGATACATCTGTACCGATGCTGCCTCATCATCAACCCATTCCCTGAGCCGGTCCCACAATCGCATAAGACTTTCATGCGAGAGGTCAACTATGGAATCATTGTCGAGAGGGACTGTTTGGCGGGGTGTAATAAATGATCGGGAGGGAATCCGGAATTTTTCAACGACCTCGAAGAGTTCTTCACTTGTACATTGAATGATCGATTTTATTGTTGTTACACTTGAAGGATGACGGATGCCTTTATTGTCAGCTCCCTTTTCGGTGATTGTTTTGAACATCTTCTCACATATCTCCTTTCCCCTCGTGTTAAGCTCCTCGAATGCTTCATTGGCATGTCTTGACATGGCATCGGTCATTGTCCCTACAGAATCATAATCCGTATAACTTATCGGACGTTCCGGTTCATCCAGTTCCTGCCAGTGTGTCCAGGTTCTCATAAGAGCATGCTGCAGCACCGGCAGCTGATCTGTCCTGTCACCAATATCAGTAAGAAGCGTTTCCACGAGCTTTTCTTCAATAGATGCTCCTGCATATTTTACAGGACCCTCAATTGCCTGCCTGTAATTCTCCCTGTCCATGTGTGGAACAAGGTAATTACTGTTATTTATTAATTGCGTAAGCCCCTGATAATGTGCACATTCTCCAATAAAATCGGAGCGCATTGTAATTATTGTGTATATACTCCCTCCGGGTTGACTTATAGCACTAACCATTTTCCCGACAAACTCGGCAGTTTGTCCCTCTTTATCTCCACCGGCACTGGTAGTACTATATCTGAAAAGCTCCTCAAACTGATCAACTACAAGAAGTACCTTTTCATTATCCTTGATAAGATATTTCTTTAAAGTGGATGTAATTCCATCGGGATCCAGGTGCATATCCAGGAGAATAGTCTCCACTTCAGTATTTTCCCGGTCAGATTCCGAAATTTCTTCCCTTATCGAATTCCCAAGATTACCCAGCGGATCATTCCCCGGTCTGAACGTGATTATCTTCCATTTTGAGGATTCATCCTTTTCCAAATTCCGGATTTTCGGTAACACACCGCAATAGATGAGTGATGATTTACCGCTGCCTGAAGCGCCAATTACGGTAATAAAACGGTTCTTAATGAGTTTTTCCAGGACCTCTTTACTTTCCTTTTCACGTCCAAAGAACAGGTCGCTTTCATCAGGCGTGAATGGCCTTAGTCCAGGAAAGGGATTGAATGTCCGGGTATCTTCTTTTAATCCCATAGTCAGAAATTAGAAATATATTTTTTCTATATTTTTATGCCAATCACCAGGATATCATCCACCTGGTCGTTGGAGCCTTTCCATTTCAGCAGCCTCTTATTAAGTGTCTCCTTCTGTTCATCCATCGGCAAAGCGTGTATTTCGAGCAGAAGCTGCTCAAACTTCCTGTACATGAATTTCTTACCATCAAGCCCACCGAACTGATCAGCATATCCGTCTGAAAAAAGATAAAGACAATCACCATTTTTCAGGTCAATGACATTATTAGCAAAGTTTTGCGGATCATCACCTTCATATGCCCCTATAGGGAACCGATCTCCTTTATATCTGGTGACCATGTTATTCCGTATCAGTACCAGGGGATTATTTGCACCCGCAAATTCAACCTTTCCGGCTTTTTGATCAAGAACACACAGGGCCATGTCCATCCCGTCCTTAATTGAGTTTTCACCTGTATTTTCATTCAGTGTTGTTATTACTCCTTTATTGAGTGCATCGAGTATTTTACTTGCTGACCTGGCTTTTTTGACAGTTACAACATAATTGAGCTGGTTAAAGCCCACTATCGACATGAATGCCCCCGGTACGCCATGACCGGTGCAATCAATAGCTGCTATCATAAAAAGTCCGTCAACTTCATGAACCCAGTAAAAATCTCCGCTTACAATATCTTTTGGTAAATAATAAATAAAGTAATTGCTGAGGTGTTCACTTATCAAGCTGAATGAAGGAAGTATTGCATTTTGTATCCGGCGTGCATAATAGATACTGTCGGTGATATGTTTTTTCTGCTCTTCAATCTCCTCTTTCTGTTTTTCGATTTTCACAGTTCTCTCCTTAACCTTTTCCTCAAGTTCGTATGTATAGCTTTCCAATTGTGCTATCATCATATTGAATTTCTCGGAAAGCCTTGTAATTTCGTTATTGCCAACCACTTCTGCCCGTTCCCTGAGGTTGCCGTCCGTTATCCTGTCAACATTCTCCACGAGTTTTATTATCGGTTGGGTGATGACCCTTGCCTTTCTGTATATCAAAATTGTAATAGCAATCAGTGTCACTACAAATACAAGAATGAATTTTACGGCTTCTTTTCTCAATAATGCTTTCTGTGAAGTAAGATCAGAGATGATCCTGATTACTGAGCCCTGGCTGTAGAGACTTGACGGCTTATTCTTGATGCCGGCTCTTTCCATGTAGATATAACGATAATTATACCACGATTTATCGACTTTTTCCGTAATGTTTATTGTGTCTTTGTCTGTAAATGCTCTCAAAAGGTTCTCTTTCTGGCTTTCAAACTCCAGTGCATTTTTATTCATGCTGAATGGTTCATCAGCTATCAGGAACAATTCAACATCAATAATTCCCTCCGTTTCACTTTTCATTTCAGCTTTTGTATCCTCGATAGCCTGAATAACCTCATCGACCTGCTTCGAATATGCTCCAAGCTCAATGATATATTTCCTGTCTTTTGTTGCCTGGTAGGTATACTTTTTGGGTCTTTTTGTCTGGTGTTCTATGGCAAACAGGTCAGTAACAAACTCTCCCGATTCGCGTATCCCTGCAAGATATTTCTTAAAATTATCACCCAGGCTGTAAAGATTAAATCCAAGATCGTCGGTGAATGTGGTATTGATTACTGTGCCGTCTTCAGCAATTATATAAATATCCTCATTCTCAGGGTCCATTCTCACCTCATCGGCAACTTTTTTCAGATCAACATCTTCCAGGTTATCAGTATTGGTAAAATATTCGTTTACCAGCCTTGAGCTTAATCCCCTGAACCTGTTATTGAATTCATCCTCAATGAGGTTTATGGCAATATCCTGGAACCTGAGGATTTTGGTAACCTCATTCACCAGGAGCCTGTTCTTCTCTTCATTGCTCCTTTCAAGCTGGGAACGGGTACGTTGAAAATTAAAAGCCGCAAAAATTAACAAAGCCAGTAATGTAGGAATAGCTATGTTTATGATCAATTGCCGGAATATTGTAGTCCTGCGTAATGCCATTCTTGCCTTTTAATTTTCGTGAGTTTCTATATACTTCTTCATCTCAAGAGCCTTCTCAGGAAACCTGAAATTATATTCTTCCACTGTTTCCAGAGGAAGTAAATACCAGTGATCAAAATCACCTGCAGGAGGTTCAGTTTCATCTGCCTTCCCTTTTCCATAAAATATTTCAGCTTTAGCACCTGGTTTACCTGATTTTACCGTCCATAAAATTCCTCGCTCATCAGCAGCCAGATCTTCCTGTTTAAAGGTATCAAGATATTGCAGGGAGCCCGCAGCTAACAGCAAATCGTCCTCTGTTAATCCTGTAAAGCACCCTGAAAGGAATTTTGTTTTTTCATAGAGCAATCCCCCGGCAGGTGTCTCACTTCTTATTATTTTATCAAGCTGTGTCTTTATATTATCAGATAACCTGCCTGATGCGGATTTATATAATTCTTTATCCAATCCGGAGATAAGTCTGGCAGATTCTTCCCTCAGTATTTCTTCAGGGCTGAACAGAAGCGCTCTTATTGATTCCGCAAGATTCTCATTGCCAATTTTATCTATATTCCTGATAACACAGGCTCTGATCCAGATGTCAAGCAAATTATAATCACGGTTAATAATATTTTCGAGAAGGCTGTAGTACTCAGGTATTTCACCCGGGAAAAACTGGTAAAGCGCTTTTACCTTATCTTCATCAGCAATAATATCGACAAGCGGAACAAGCTTTGGCTTTATTGATTCATCGATCACCAGGTCCATCATTTCGAGTGCGAAATTGACACTTTCAATGGTTTCGCTTTCAAGGTTCTCCCTTATCTTGTTCACTGATCCGGGGTCATACGCAATAGCAAGCAGGTTGAACAGGAATCTGTTCCAGCGTTCTATCTCCATATTCATGGGTTCAAGCAGGAATGTGTCGTTTTTTCTTTGCAGGCTTATACGTGCAGAAATGTTCCACACCATAATCCCGATAACGTCAGATATCATCTGATGAAGTCTGTCTTTATCCTCCTCCCTGACTTTATAGTTTCTGCTGACCAGAGATTCCAGTGCAGTCTCCCTTAAGTGACGCGAATTTGACCATAACCGGGAAAAGAGAAATTCATCATTTTCTCCACTGCTATTCTCTCCGAGTAAACGGAGGGTAGTATTACTTATATTAACATTCCCGGATAAGATCATATGCGATTTTGTTATCTCTTCCCCGGCATCTCTTCCAAAACTTCTGAGAACATTGGCAGCCGGGATCTCGAGTCCCCTGATATTAAGACACGCGCACACCTCAGCCAGCATATCGGTAAGCTTGAATTTCCCGATCATATAGATTGCTATCTCTTTCGATTGAATATTATTATCCCTGAGGAGTCTCAATATTTGTGTGGTCTGAGGCTGTTTTGAACCAGCCAATATTTTCCTGGCATTAGCAAGCCTGTCAGTAGCCTGACTGCCAGAGGAATATGCATATTCCAGATCCTCTGCAATCTTAAGAGACCGATGTTTTATTCCCTCATCAAGATACTTCTCTTCAGCAATCTTTTTTAATGCCGGAAGTAAGCATAAATCTTTCCTTCTGTCTGAATGGTCAAGTATTTTCTCAATAAACCAGTGATTTTTGTTCTTTTCAATGCTTGAAAAATCACCTGAAATAAGGGGAAGATAATTTGCATTAAATGTCTGGTCTCCGGAAAATCTGCTTTTGAACATAACTTCTTCCCGATAAAGGTCTTCTTCCGGAATTTCCTGTCGTCCCGACTCCAGGGCTTTCCTGATTGAGTTTCTGTATTCTGAATATAACTTTATGGCAATATAGATCCAGATGATCGTAATAACAAACAGCACCCAGGAAAAATGAATAAGCTTTACAAAGCTCAGGAGACCAAGACCTGCCAGTATAAGACCTGAAGTAAGAGCAGCAATCTCATTTACTGTCCCGTCCATTGCTGACTGGACTTCATAACGGATCTTCTCATCTATCGTCTGGTAAATCACCTTGAAAGAGGGTGATTCAATTGAATCTTTAAGTGATTTTGAGAAGAGCCGGCTAAGAGCAAGCAGCATGAAAAAGAGCATGAATCCGCCTGTAGCAGGGGTAAAGCCCATCAACATCCCGATTATGACTGCTATTAATGTAAATGCGGCAACAAGTAACGGCGAAATTGCAAGACAGGTTCTTAATCCATAGTTCCTTATCAGGTAGGAAAAGACAAGTAGTTTTATCAGCAGTGTAAATATCATCATGCTGCCGGTAAAGAGGCCCAGGAAACGTGCCATATCTTCTTCCGAAGGGTATTGCTCCCTTGTCACTGCCATAAATGAATACATGACAAAAAAGGCTGTCATAACTGAGAGTGCAATGAATATACTCATGACTCTGATGTAGGAGTCAGACCTGAAAAGTGCTGTAACCGACTTTTTTGTATCCGATCCTTCCGGCTTCTCTTCCCTGCCTGCCAGAAGCGGAAAGCGCTTGCCTATCAGCATCTGAATAATGCTGCCGGTTAAGACGGCAAAGGAGCTGATGAGTAATATATTGTGTGGCTCGAAGTTAAATGAAAGCAAAACAGGGATTGCATAACAACTTATAATTATCCCCACTACCATCCCTGAATCGATGAGGCCGAACAATCTTTTCCCCTGGCGAAGAGTGAACAAACGGCCTGCAGTTCCCCAGAATCCCAGCATAGCAAGTATATTAAGAGGGCCCAGCATGATAAACACAATGAAAATCACCCATTTTGCAGGATTAACAAGCAGCAGTACCCATAAGATCAAAGTAATTGTGGTAACAAAAATAAGATTGATGGTAGAGAAGCTCTTAAAATGCATCCTGGTCTGTAACCCGGTATAAATAGATGTAAGTATTATTCCAGCAAGACCTGAGATTACATATCCCCTTGCCATCATCTTCTCGTCAAAAATCGACAGAAAGAGAGAATGGGCACTGATATCGAATGCTCCAAAGAAAATTCCCAGGAAAACAGACTGTGCCAGCAGCATAGATACCATTGACTCCTCACCGGTCTCAACTCCAAGGAGCTTGAACAATCTGTCACGCATATAAATTTCCCCGTTTTTATTAAATCATACTAAAGTAATCATTTAATCATAATATCATGATTTCTTACTTTCATTTTTTTCAAATTGCAAGTAAACGACCAGACTTACTTTATAGAATAAAAACAGTAATTATTGCCTGTCAGAGAGAAAGAGATGTTTTAATTTTTGAGCTCAAAAGGCTGATATCTAAATCAATGCCATTAATTACAATATTTGACCTGTTATACCATTTTTCTCGGTATACCAGCTTTTCCTCAATAAAACTTATCAGCTTGTCATCAGGAATATTTTTCAATAATGGTCTCTCATCTGTGGATTTCATCAATCGTCCTGCAAGCTGAGATGGAGTCATCTTCAGGTAAACAGTAAGTCCGGTCTGAAGCATGTAGTCCATGCTATCACCATGACAGGGTGTACCGCCTCCTGTTGAGACTACAGTTTTGATACCCGTTCCGATACTTCTTAAGAGATCTGTCTCAATACTCCGGAAATAACTCTCGCCATATTGTGAAAATATCTGTGGAATGGTTTTGCCTGCCTTTTCTTCTATCTTCATGTCGAGGTCAATAAATGACCATCCCAGAGATGAGGCAAGTTTCCTCCCGGCAGTTGACTTTCCGCTGCCCATAAAACCGATAATATATACCAGGCTTTTTTTCTGCATTATAATTCGAGCTTCATCTGGGTCGGGTCCTGATGAACTGGTGAAGGAGTTTCATCTTCATCTTCATAAGATTCCTCTTCAGGCGGATTACTCTCTTTCTTTACTACAGGTTCAAGTTCCGTGATATTATCGACGGTGAAGCTTGTAAGTCTCTTTCCTTTAGCCTTATAGCTTTTTACGCCGATAAATTCAGCCACCTCAATGATCTCTGCATCACGGTTTTTGTGCTTACCGCCGAAATGGATCTCAAATCTCGGATATTCAACTTCCGTGATGCTTACAAGCTTCGATTCAGGATGTTCACTAATGAAACAGAGTGGTTTTTCCGATTCCTCGATCATGAACCTTTTCAGGTAATAAAATGTCTGTTCTGCATCCCAGTAAACAGCAGAATAGACCTTCCCCGGCCTGAATTTCTCAATTACCAGAATGTTATCTTCGAAATGATTCGAAAGGTCAAATCCGGTATGCCGGAAGTAACCGTTTTTCGTTATCACCAGGATTTTGTCATCAGCGCTAAATTCACCAAGGAATATACCCCTTCCGTCTACATTAAGCCTGAACACTGAATCATCAAACCATATTTTCCTGCCGCCAAGTGTTGAGAGCCCCTTCTCCTTCAGGGTAATTTTATGCACAGCGTTCTTTGTCAGGATGTTTCCCATCGAGGTTTTACCCTTTATATTAAGCTGTCCGAAATCAAATTCAAAAACAAGCTTTTTAAGACGGGCCTTCGGTTTATGATGTACTTTTATCACCTCAGCTTCGCCGTTTGGATTGGCGCTGAAGTAAACGATCTTTGACCCCTGTTTTCCTCTTGTCAGATTGTACTCCTTGTCACGTGTGAGACCCGTTATTGCACATCTTTTAGCCAGCAGCGAACCATCCTTACCATCCTGGTAAACAATATTATATATTGTCCGTTCGTCATTTTTAAGAAACACCTGGGCATAGATTATATCATTCCCCACAAATACTTTTTCGGCAACTC
Source organism: uncultured Rikenellaceae bacterium (assembly GCA_964638955.1). Lineage (GTDB taxonomy): Bacteria > Bacteroidota > Bacteroidia > Bacteroidales > VadinHA17 > LD21. The sequence continues at coordinate 7,987 of CAZWZQ010000057.1, forward strand.
TGGTAATAAGAAAAACACCGTCTTTGCGAATTACCAGTATATCATCAATATCGGAACACTCACAGACAAATTCATCTTTTTTCAAACCTGTTCCTATGAATCCTTCCTTATAATTTATATATAACCTGGCATTGCTTGCCACAACCTTCGTTGCCTGTATCATATCAAAGCTCCTGATCTCTGTCTTTCTCTCCCTTCCCTTGCTGTATTTTTTCTTTATCTGCTTGAAATAATTAATGGTAAATGGTATAATATTCCTCAAATGATTTTTTACTTCATCAAGTTCTGATTCTATCCCACTGATATGTTCGTCAGCTTTTTTGACATCATATTTTGAAATCCTCTTGATCTTTATTTCCGTAAGCTGTATGATATCCTCCCTTGTCACCTCTCTTTGCAGCCGTTTTTTGAATGGCATGAGACCTTTGTCAATGGCTTCTATCACGGCTTCCCAGGTCTCACATTCCTCTATATCGCGATAGATCCTCTCTTCTATAAAGATCTTTTCAAGGGATGACATGTGCCACTCTTCCTGTAGTTCATTTTTTCTGATCTCAAGCTCTGCTTTCAGCAATTCAACCGTTTTATCGGCTGATTTTTTCAGTATTGCACTTACCCCCATGAAAGATGGCTTGTTCTCTGTTATAACACATGTATTTGGTGAAATTGAGTATTCACAATCCGTAAGTGCGTAAAGAGCATCAATTGTTTTGTCGGGCGAGACTCCCGGCATCAGATGAATCACGATTTCAACGTTTGAAGAGGTATTATCGTCAATCTTCCTGATCTTTATCTTTCCCTTCTCGTTTGCTTTAATGATTGATTCGATCAGGGAGGTGGTTGTTTTGCCAAAAGGTATCTCTGTGATAATCAGAGTTTTCTTGTCGGTTTTTTCAATCTTCGCCCTCACCTTGATCACTCCGCCTCTTTGCCCGTCATTGTATCTTGATACATCTATTAATCCTCCTGTCGGGAAATCGGGATAAAGAGTAAATTCCCTGCCCTGGAGATATTGAATAGTCGCATCAATGAGTTCCACAAAATTATGAGGCATTATTTTTGATGCGAGTCCGACGGCAATTCCTTCCACTCCCATAGCCAGTAGCAGCGGAAATTTGACAGGAAGAGTTACAGGTTCTTTATTCCTGCCGTCATACGATAGTTTCCATTCAGTTGTTTTGGGATTGAATACGACATCGAGCGCGAATTTTGAAAGTTTTGCCTCGATGTATCTTGGTGCTGCTGCGCCATCTCCGGTAAGCATATTGCCCCAGTTACCCTGCGTATCAATGAGAAGCTCCTTCTGCCCTAATTGTACGAGGGCGTCGCCTATTGAGGCATCGCCATGAGGGTGAAACTGCATGGTATGGCCTATGATATTGGCAACTTTACTGAACCGTCCGTCATCCATTCGCTTCATTGAATGTAGAATACGTCTCTGAACAGGTTTCAGTCCGTCATAAAGTTCCGGAACAGCTCTTTCCAGAATAACATAGGAAGCATAATCTAAAAACCAGTCCTGGTACATTCCCGACAGAGCTGTTACCGAATGAAGCGTTTCCGATCCTTCCGGCATTAATTCTCCATCCTCAATACCATCAATATCAAGATCCATTTCTTCCATAGACATATTACCGGCAGCTTATTTGTTCTTCAGATCTCTGACTCAACCTCATCTTCCTCAACTCTCAGGTTCTCAATAATAAAATCCTGTCGTGCAGGTGTATTCTTCCCCATATAAAACTCGAGATAACCGTTAACGGCATCAGTTTTTTTCATCCTGACAGGTTCAAGACGCATCTCTTTTCCGATAAAATATTTAAACTCATCGGGCGATATTTCCCCCAGTCCCTTGAATCTTGTGATCTCCGGATTAGGCCCGAGTGCATTTATTGCTGCAGATTTTTCTTCGGGAGAGTAACAATACCTCGTTTCTTTTTTGTTTCTTACCCTGAACAATGGCGTTTGAAGAATATAAACATGTCCTCTTCTGACAAGCTCAGGGAAAAACTGGAGGAAGAATGTAAGCAGGAGAAGTCTGATGTGCATTCCGTCAACATCGGCATCCGTTGCAATCACAACATTATTATACCTGAGGTTTTCAATTCCGTCTTCGATATTCAGTGCTGCCTGCAGCAGGTTGAATTCTTCGTTCTCATACACTATTTTCTTTGTGAGGCCGAACGAGTTAAGCGGTTTTCCCCTGAGGCTGAATACAGCCTGTGTTTCAACATTTCTCGATTTGGTGATTGAACCGCTTGCTGAGTCACCCTCCGTAATGAAGATTGTTGAATCAAGCTTGTCGGGATCATTAGTATCATAATGTATCCTGCAGTCTCTCAGTTTCTTATTGTGAAGGCTCACTCTTCTTGCCCTCTCCCTTGCCAGCTTTTGAATTGACGAAATAGCCTTTCTTTCTTTTTCAGAATCCTGAATTTTTTTCAGAAGCATTTCTGCTGTACCGGGATTCTTATGCAGGTAATCATCGAGTTTTTTCTTAATGAAATCATTAATAAAGATCCTTATAGATGGTCCTTCAGGCCCCATATCCTTTGATCCCAGCTTAGTCTTTGTCTGCGATTCGAATATAGGTTCCTCTACTTTTATGCTTATTGCAGCAATTATTGATGACCTGATATCGGCAGGATCATAATCTCTTCTGTAAAACTCCCTGATTGTTCTGACTATTGCCTCTTTAAATGCTAAAAGGTGAGAGCCTCCCTGGATTGTATGCTGTCCGTTAACAAAACTGAAGTAATCTTCCCCGTATTGCGTTACATGGGTAAAAGCAACCTCAATGTCATCGCCCTTAAGGTGAATAAGAGGATATAATCCCTCTTTACTCATGTTTTCGTTTAACAGATCCGCAAGACCGTTCCTGGAAAAGAATTTATTGCCGTTGAAATTAACTACAAGTCCGGAATTCAGGTATACGTAGGTCTTGAGCATTGTATCCACGTATTCCGAGATATAAAAATAATTCCCGAACATCTCCTCATCAGGCTGGAAGATCACTTCAACACCATTTTCTTCATTCGTTGGCTCTAATGGGTGATCCTGTACAGAAATTCCGTGTTCGAATTCGTTAACCTTGACCTGTCCATCGCGTATTGATCTGACAACAAACTTTGAAGAGAGAGCATTCACGGCTTTCACCCCGACACCATTCAGTCCCACGGATTTCTTGAAGGCCTTTGAATCATATTTTGCCCCGGTATTCATTCTTGCCACGGCATCAAGGACCTTGCCGAGCGGGATCCCGCGGCCATAATCCCGCACCTTTACCTCTCTGCCCGATATCGACACATCAATTTTCTTGCCGAAACCCATCATATATTCATCAATGGCATTATCCATCACCTCTTTCAGCAGAACATAAATACCGTCATCCTCCGATGAACCATCACCAAGCTTTCCGATATACATACCCGGTCTAAGCCTGATATGTTCCTGCCATTCCAGGGTTTTTATATGTTCTTCTGAATATCCTGCAACTGACATTTTCCTGAATTTTTGCGCAAATATAGTTAAATAGAGCTGTCGCTGGCAGTCAATTTTTCAACAATGAGGCTGAATTTGCCCCTGACCTAAATGAAAAAAAGACAGTCGCCAAAACATTTAACTGATTGATTGACAATTATATTATCAGTCGGAATGTTAATAAATGATAATAGTTTATATTATTCCCATCTGCTTCATCAGCAACCCGGCATTCATATGACGTGTTATACCATCCCTTAGTTTATAATCAAACAATATGTTCTCCCCCTCGATTTCCACCTCAAAACATTTAATGGAACCAGATTGAGCAGTGCCAGAACCAGGAGAGAGACTGTTAAAACAGGTGAGAGAAGGATTAATGTTTTCAGTGTAGAGGAAGAAAGAAAGCTTTCCTTTTCTTCCTCTCCATCTTAAATCAAAATTGCAGCAACTTTAAATACAGAATTCTTTTGATTATAATCGGTACCGGTAAGATCAAAATCCCATGTCCACTCCTCCCTTTCTTTACCCCGGGGCAATTCAACAACTATGGTACTGTTCTCATACGAATCTCCTCCTGCTTTCTTAAAAACCTCTGCTATATCAGAAATCAAAACTGAATTATGATTCTCCAGAAAGTTAATATGGTTGTTTTGAATCTCTTTCCTTAAATTCATGAAATCTTCCTCTGCCACTCTCCTGCATTTTCTTTTTAAAAGCCTCAATGGCAGTATCTCCAGTTGAGTTAGTATGTTCAGTGATATAACCATCCCCGGATCACTCCAGGGTGTGTATTCAGGTACAACAATATCCTCCAGCGACTGTAGTTTGTTTAAAAATGTTCTGTTACCTGCTTTCTTCCAGATCAATTCTATCAGACCTCCCGTAATATCTTCTTCAACAATGTGAATGTTAGTATAATCTGCAGTCTGGGTTATTACTTCAGGAGGATGGACTATATCAACAAGTATTATTTTTTGAGTTTTTTCAACCATCTCTGCCAGCGGAAGCTCCAGCAGCCATCCGCTGCCAAGTACAGTAACTTTTTCGGGTTTATACAGATCTATCGCCCTGATTATCATATTCCTGCAACGTTCAAGGTGTTTGTCCCACCTGCCCTCCTGTTTAATATGACGATATATCAAACCATGCTGATAGTCATAATATCCCATCTTATGCAGTATTCTTCTGTATGAAGAGGCATGAGTCATTTCCTGTCAGATTCTGCTCTTAGTTCCTTTAATTTCGCTGCCATCATTTGCTGGAATTTCATTGCAAGTTGTTCAGGGCTACTTGTTCCGAATGATTCTACATCCACAGGATCAAGGACTTTTATTGTTATTTTATGAAATCCACCGAATATAAAACCATACTTGGGAAGGACTCCGCCTGTACCGTCTATCAGTACAGGCAGGATAGGTACACCTGCGTATATTGCCAGCTGGAAAGCTCCTCTTTTAAAAAAAGCAATTTCGCAGTCGGTGGAACGGGTCCCCTCGGGAAATATCATAATCGAAATATCCTTCTTTAAACATTGGTATGACACCTCCAACATTCTCTCCTTGCTCTCTTTATCGCCCCTGTTAACGGTTATATAACCGGCCATTTTCAGATACCAGCCCAGTACCGGCTTTTTCGTGTTCTCTATTTTTGATATCCATTTAAACCTGTAGCGAAGACAATTAATGATCAGAATATCGAGTATTGACTGGTGATTGGATATGACGACATATGTGGTTCCGTGACGTGCTTTTTTCCGCCCTTCAACTTTTATTCGCCAGATCGGTACCACATACGAAATAATAATTGACTGATATATCAGCATCCAGTGAACCACAGAACGTTCCCTGTCGAATGGAAGAACAAGCAGCCATACAATTAAAGTAACAGGGAAGAATATAACCATAATTGCTATCCCGATCAACCAGACCACTACTGATTTTAAAATATCCATTTTATTAAAAGAAATTAAAAATCCCTGCGCCTTTTATATTAATCTTTTCCTGTTTAAATATTTCAACTAATTCCATAACCATATGTTTGCAGCCAATAAGCTTTTTCGCTGTCGCAGTCATTTCTCCCGATCCCTCAATCTCGCATTCCCTGATTACACCATCTTTAACAAACAACCTGCAGAAATGCTTTTCCCCCTCCAGTTCAAACCTGTTAATGAAATAATATTCAGGACCATATGCATAATTCCACTCCCAGGTCCTGTATTTCAATCTTTCCAGTTCTGCTGTTTCTGATCTCTCTTCTTCGGTCAGCTCAGTATATTTATTCCCCTCTTTCTCGAGGAAGAATTTCAGCATTTCAGATTTGAAATCAATAGTGCTTTTTATCTGAGGGACTTTTTCTTTCAGGTTCATCACCTGTGAGGGATTTGATTCCACAGCCCTGGTCGAATAGGATGATTTGTCGTTCCTCAACGTTCCACGAAGATTATCAAGCCGTGAATTGAAAAGCAATGTGCCATGGTGTAAAACCCGTTCTCGGTAAACATGCTCTGCATTACCTGATATTTTAATACCATTTACCTTAAGGTCGCTTTTACCTTCTAAGCCTGCCTTAATGCCTTTTTCTTCCAGGAATTCAAGTACGGGAATGGTATATTTTCTGAAATTAACCTGATATCCCTTTTTGCTGTTAAGGATAAAAGTAAAATTAAGGTTGCCGAAGTCATGATAAACAGCTCCGCCCCCGGAGATTCTTCTTATTACAGGAATTCCCCTTTCGAATACAAACCGGCTATCAACCTCCCTGTGTGCCACCTGGTGCTTACCTATGATTACTGCCGGACTGTTTATTCCCAGTATGAGATACTCTTCCTTCTTGTTTTTAAGAAGATATTCGTCAACAGCCAGGTTGAAGAAAGGATTGGTTGTATTCAGGTTAAGGCAAAGCACAGTATGGATTATTGCTTAAAATATGATGTTTTATTCAACACCCTGTAATCTGTTATTTCATACAACTTATATATACCCCATCCGATCAATGCACCCAGCAGCGATCCGCAAATGACATCGCCGGGATAATGAACACCCAGGTATATCCTGCTGTAGCCGATAATTGCAGCCCACAGAATTATGCTTATTGAATACCATCTTCTTTTGATGAACATAAGGCTTAACAGAGCTACATTAAATGAATTTGCGGCATGTGATGATACAAATCCGTACAACCCTCCGCAGTCATCATTAACAAGATGCACCATTCCCTGCAGAGCCGGCTCATGACATGGACGAAGCCTCAGAAATATGTTTTTGAAAAGATGAACTGACATCTGGTCAGCCAGTGTAACAGCAAGAATTATAAAAAGCACTATTACCGGAAATCTCTTTTTATATTTGAATCCCAGCCAGATCAGTATTGCAAGGTAGAGCGGAGCCCATATTATTTTACCGCTTACGGCATACATTACCTTGTCGCAAAAGGGTGTATTCAGTGAATTCAGAAATAGAAAAAGCTGCTGATCCAGTTGTTCAAGCATAACAGACCATCATTTAGTTATTCATAACACTCCAGAGCATATCTTTAAGAGTTGCCAGTCCCTGTCCGGTAATTGATGAGATGAAAACCCCGGGAAGATCGGGCAGATCCTTCTTGATCTCATCCATCATCTCCTCATCAAGAAGGTCAGATTTTGATATAACCAGCACTCTTTTTTTATCAAGCAGCTCCAGGTTGTACATTCTAAGCTCATTAACAAGTATTTCATATTCTTTCCTGATGTTTTTACTGTCGGCAGGGACAAGAAAGAGCAGTATAGCATTCCGCTCTATGTGCCTTAAGAACCTGATTCCCAGACCTTTCCCTTTATGTGCTCCTTCTATTATCCCGGGAATATCAGCCATTACAAACGATTTATCATCCCTGTAACTCACAATCCCGAGGTTCGGTGTAAGTGTTGTAAAGGGATAGTCGGCTATTTTAGGTTTTGCCGCTGATACTACCGAAAGAAGCGTCGATTTACCTGCATTCGGAAAACCCACCAGTCCTACATCAGCCAGTATTTTGAGTTCCAGGACAAACCAGTCTTCGGCCCCTGGTTCGCCGGGTTGGGCATAACGCGGAGTCTGGTTCACAGGAGACTTAAAGTGGGTATTGCCGAGTCCTCCCCTGCCTCCCTTTACCAGTATCTTCTCCTCACCGTGTTTTGTAATCTCGAATATGAAATGAAAAGTCTCTGCAGTTTTGGCCACAGTACCCAGGGGGACCTCAATTACAATATCTTTGCCGTCAGCCCCGGTTGACTGTTGTGCTCCTCCCCTGACTCCGTTACCGGCAAATATGTGCCGCTTATACCGTAAATGCAGCAGGGTCCACATCTGGCTGTTCCCCCGCAGAATCACATGTCCTCCCCTTCCGCCGTTTCCTCCATCGGGACCACCTTTGGGCACAGATTTTTCCCTCCGGAGATGAGCCGATCCGGCGCCCCCGTTCCCTGAACGGCATAATATCTTTACATAATCTATAAAATTGGACTCAGACATTAAGTAATTCGTATTTAGCCCCCCT
>CAZWZQ010000058.1:0-15982 GCA_964638955.1 uncultured Rikenellaceae bacterium
ACTTTTAACTTTTAACTTTTAACTTTTAACTTTTAACTTTTAACTTTTAACTTTTATTCTATTATATATGATAATTGGCATCCTGAAAGAAACAGGAACTGAAAAAAGGGTGGCAATGCTCCCGGGTGAGATCGCGGTTCTTAAAAATCTCGGAGTTGATATTATCGTAGAAAGCAATGCGGGAGAAAACGCCTATGCATCTGATGAAGAGTACAAAAAAGCAGGTGCTGAGATTTCTGCCCGGAAAGATGTTTTTACAAAAGCATCACTTGTCATTTCAGTTAAACATGTTCCTGAAAATGATCTTAAGTACTGCATGAAGGGACAGGTTCTCTGTTCCATTCTTGATCCTGTGGACAATGCACAATGGCTTGATAAGGTCCGTATACAGCAACTTACAGTACTCGCCCTGGACTTGATACCGAGAACTACAAGAGCTCAGGCGATGGATGTTTTATCATCGATGGCTACTGTGTCAGGTTACAAAGCTGTTTTGCAGGCAGCTTTCTTATCGCCCCGTTTTTTCCCGATGTTTATGTCGGCCGCAGGTACCATTAAACCATCACGCGTATTGATACTTGGAGCTGGCATAGCGGGACTGCAGGCTATTGCTATAACAAGAAAACTGGGAGCAGTTGTAGAGGTATTTGATGTCCGGTCAGCTGTGAAAGAGGAGGTAAAAAGCCTTGGCGGGAAATTTATAGAGGTTGAAGGTGCCAGGGAAGATGCCGCTGCCCGAGGTTATGCTGTGGAACAAACGGAAGAATTTAAGAAGAAACAACAGGAACTTATCCAACAGAGAGCTGCAGCATCCGATGTAATTATCGCTACAGCTCAGATACCGGGTAAAAAAGCTCCGCTTCTTCTTCTGAAAGAGACAGTTTTCGCCATGAAACCCGGCTCAATTATTATAGACCTGGCTGCATCGACAGGCGGCAACTGCGAACTTACAGAAAACGGTAAAACGCTGATTGTCAATGGTGTTACAATAATAGGTAAATCCGATTATCCCTCCGATATGCCCACTGATGCCAGCAAAATGTTCGGTTCCAATATTATAAACCTGCTGAAGATACTGATCGACAAAGAGGGTAATCTCATATTAAACATGGAGGATGAAATAATCAACGGAACAACTGCAGTACATGCCGGTGAGTATGTGAGTCAGCGGCTGAAACAATTACTTAATATCAAATAATCCTGATAATGGAAAGTATACTTGACTTCATTTTACAGCACAGGGAGGCAATATTCATTGTTATCCTTTCGATCTTTCTGGGTATTGAGGTTATAAGCCACGTCCCGGCAATTCTTCATACTCCGCTGATGTCCGGCGCCAATGCAATTCACGGTGTGGTTATCATAGGCGCCATAATTGTAATGGGGCATGCAGAAACAACAGGATCAATGATCCTGGGTTTTCTTGCAGTGATACTCGGAACCCTGAATGTAGTCGGCGGATTTGTAGTCACCGACAGGATGCTGGAAATGTTTAAAAAGAAAAAGTAGTCAATACAATAAAAAAAGAATTACCGGTTAATGAGCGATATATCACAATTCCCATATGGTATCTCAGTGCTTGAGATAACTTATATTGTGGCTTCAGTACTTTTTATTATAGGGTTGAAGATGTTAAGTCATCCCCTTACAGCCAGAAGAGGTAATATTCTGGCTGCTTTCGGTATGGGCTTTGCTATCGTTGCCACTATTTTGTTTCACGAGAAGGACGGTGAGCCTATCGGCAACATACCATGGATCATTGCTGCTATTGTCATTGGAACGGCGATAGGGTGGATAATAGCCAAAAAAGTTAAAATGACTGCCATGCCACAGCTTGTATCATTCTTCAACGGGATGGGAGGCGCTGCAGCAGCACTTATCTCCATGATGGAATTCCCGCATGTGAGTCCGGAACTTATTGCCAGAAGCGGTATGTCAAACGGTCATGTGTTGGCTATTCTCCTTGGACTCATGATTGGGACTGTTTCATGGGCAGGAAGTATGATCGCATACGGCAAGCTCGACGGTTGGATAGGCGATCTTAGAGTAAAAGCCATGAGATATGTGAATCTCACAATATTAGCTGTGCTTATAGGATTCATCATATTCATAATGACCCGTGATGTCCAGTCAAGTTCCGAGCTTACACCATTTATTTACATAATGTTTGCTGTAGCGGTTGTCTACGGTGTTCTTTTTGTAATGCCTATAGGCGGTGCTGATATGCCTGTAGTGATATCCCTTCTGAACTCCTTCACAGGTGTGGCTGCCGCGATGGGAGGCTTCCTGTACAATAACCAGGCAATGCTTACCGGAGGAATCCTTGTCGGTTCTGCCGGAACAATACTTACTGTATTAATGTGCCGGGCCATGAACAGATCGCTGCTGAACGTGATTGTCGGTGTATTTGGAGGAGGAGGGCAAGCTGCTGATTCGGGAGGGGGTACTGTTAAGGAAATAACACTGTCAGATGCTGCCGTACTTCTCAGCTACTCAAAAAAGGTTGTGATTGTACCGGGTTATGGACTGGCAGTAGCACAAGCTCAGCATATATGCCATGAGCTCGACAAGCTGCTTGATGAAAAAGGTGTGGAGGTAAAGTATGCAATTCATCCCGTTGCGGGCCGTATGCCGGGACACATGAATGTGCTGCTTGCAGAGGCCGATGTACCTTATGAACAGCTTATTGAAAGTGATGAGATCAATCCTGATCTTCCGAATACAGATGTACTTGTTGTCATCGGCGCCAATGATGTTGTTAATCCCGCTGCGGAAGATGACCCTTCAAGTCCTATTTTCGGTATGCCGATTGTTAAAGCACGTGATGCGAAAAACATAATTGTGATGAAACGCGGAATGGGGAAAGGATATGCAGCTATTGAAAACCTTCTTTTCTATAACGACAAGACAAGAATGCTTTTCGGTGATGCAAAAACCACTCTGCAGAATGTGGTAAACGAGGTAAAGAACCTGTGAATTCTTCATCAGAAAATCTTGCTCTTCTCCGCGCTGCTGTAAAGCTAGCCGGTATTGATGCATATATCATACATGTGTCTGATCCACATCTGGGTGAAAACATCCCTGATCACTGGCAAATAATTGACTGGCTGACAGGTTTTGACGGATCAGATGGTACGGTAGTCGTAACTGAGTCATTTGCAGGACTATGGACCGATTCGAGATATTTTATCCAGGCAGAAAAACAACTCGAAGGCTCCCCAATTAAACATATGAGACCCGGACCTGTTCCGGAAGAGAGCTATATTAACTGGCTTATCCGGAATACAGGGGAGGGGAGCAGGATAGCTTTAGACGGCAGGATCTTTTCAATAAGTCAATATAGGAGACTTGAAGCCAGACTGGGAAACAAAAAAGTGATTTTAAAAACTGACTGTGATTTGATAACTGAAATATGGGTCAGCCGCCCTCCATTGCCCTCAGAACCTGCTTTTGATCATCCGGTAGAATTTTCGGGCAAGGAGCGGTCAGTGAAGATCACGGAAGTAAGGGAACAGATGAGAAACCTGAAGGTAAACAATCACTTGCTTACTTCGGTTGATGATATAATGTGGCTGCTTAATATCAGAGGCAATGATGTGCCATATACTCCCTTATTGTTATCCTTTGCTATTATTGGCGAGGAACAAATAATGCTGTTTACGGGAGAAAACAGAATACCTCCGAAGCTGGCACAGGAATTTGAAAAACTGGGGATAGTCATTTTACCTTATGAGGAGATTGCCGGTGTCTTATCATCCCTTCCCGCAGGCTCCTCTTTGCTCATTTCACCACGTACAACATCTGCCGCCCTCTATTTTTCCGTTCCGGAGAGCGTGAAGATCTTTGAGGATATAAGCATACCCTCACGGTTGAAGGCAGTTAAAAACAGGACAGAGATCGAGAACATAGGCAGGGTAATGATAAAGGATGGTGCTGCCCTCACAAAATTCTTTTTCTGGATAGAACACAACTTAGGTCAGATACCAATGAGCGAGCTTTCACTGTCTGGAAGATTGTTGAAGTTAAGATCTCAAAACGAAGATTTTATGGGACCCTCATTTGCTCAAATTATAGCTTTTAATCAACATGCAGCACTGCCTCATTATTCTGCAAAAACGGAAACAGATTCTATTATTGAGGAGAATGGCATCCTGCTGATCGATTCCGGCGGTCAGTATTATGGCGGCACCACTGATATAACCCGGACAATATCTGTTGGACTTCCTTCTCTTCAGCAAAAAACAGACTTCACACTTGTACTCAAAGGACATATAAACCTTGCAATGGCAAAATTCCCGTTTGGAACCAGGGGATACCAGCTTGACATGCTGGCAAGAAAACATCTCTGGGAACATGGATTGAATTACGGACATGGAACCGGACATGGGGTAGGGTACTGCCTGAATGTTCATGAAGGTCCCCAGAATATAAGTCCTTCCGGAAGCAAAATCCTCATTGAGGCAGGAATGCTTATATCAAATGAGCCGGCATTATACCGCGAAGGTGAATATGGACTCAGAACCGAGAATCTCATCCTCTGCTATGAGGATGAGGAAACCGACTTCGGGCAATTCCTTCGATTTGAAACAGTCTCTTTATGTTATATTGATAAATCATTGATAGATAAATCATTATTGGAACAAAAAGAGATAGACTGGCTCAATTCCTATCACATAGAGGTATATGAAAAGTTAAGCCCGAATATTACAGAAGAGGAGAGGATGTGGCTTAGGGAAAAAACTTCAGAGCTATAAATTAAGTGTAAGAAACACCTCCCCCCTGACTTTTATAGTCAGGGACGGAGTGGTTTGTATTATTCACCTATCTTATAACATCTTCCATATTAGTTACATCAAATACCGGGAATTCAGTGATCCTCAGTTTTGCTGCCCCATATGGTACCAGCTCAATGATTTCAGGTGTGCCTTCAGGTGCAACAGGACTTAATGGCGGGATATCTGCCGAATTATCTTTCATGATCCAGCGTGGCACTTCCATTCCTCTTGCTTTTATAATGACTGCAGCATCTTCTGTCCAGAGAACATATTTACCCGAATCGGTATTCCAGATCATATCTCCCCTGTCGGCAAAGGGATAACTTGTCAAGGAATTTTCAGTAATCTTAAATCCTCTTTCCTGTTTTGAAGGGTCAATCATTAAACCATAGTTCCAGGGGCTCTTAGGATATATCTCCCAGTCAACGCTCCCTTTATAACCAAAGTTATCATAGTTAATTTTGACACTTTTATATTCCTTCTCAATTCTCAATGAAAAATATAGTGGTCCTCGTAGTAATGACATTGCGCCATTATATCTTTTTTCGGTTCTGATTCTCATGGGGATCACCATATCAATAACATCACCATTATTCCATTTCTCGTTTAATCTAAAAGTCGAGCCCGTTTTTCCGGTTACTGATTTGCCCTTGAAGTTTATTGTGACAGAATCAGCCCAGCCGGGTATTCTGAGGTAAAGAGGGAACCTTATAGAGTTGTCTGTACTGATCTTGAATTTTATGTCGCCTTTGAACGGGTAATCTGTTTCCTCGAGAATGGTGACTTCAGTGCCATTGCCTACTTTTGCTTTTACCACAGAAGGGCTGTAAGCTACAGCAATCAGACCATTATTATTTGTAGCCATCCAGAGGTTCTGTGTAAATTTAGGCCATCCCTGATGCATATTTGCCAGGCAGCATGCGAAATTTGGCATCAATCCATAGATGTTTGAATAATTCCCGTTTGTGCTCCAATTCCTTTTTTCACCTGTCACAAGTACCTGGTTTGACTGCTGGTCATACTGATGCGCCCACATATCGGGAGTTGTTGTTCCGGGTAATGCGTTGAATGTCAGTAACTCCAGTCTGTCGGCAAGAGAATTGTCTCCGAATATTGCATAAAGCTCACCAAGCGAAAACATATATTCAACAACAGCACATAATTCTGTGCCACGGTCAGGACTTTTCCCGGACAGGTGTTCATCTCCTGAGAATCTACCCCCTGCCTGTCCATGGTTGAGGTCATATTTTTCAATTCCGGTAAAGACTGCATTTTTAAATCTTTTATCAGATGATTGCTGAAACCATAATCCGGGATATTTAATTGCCATTGCGTTATTTACAACATGGGCGGTTAATCCTTCGGGACCCCAGTTCAGTGGGATTTTCTTATCGGCTGAGGCAGCTGAATCCCATGGAAACTTTTCATAGTATGCAGTCCAGTCTGAACTGTTTTCAAATATCGATTTTATTGTCTCAAGGATCCATAGTGCGCCTGTCTGCCTGTATAACCAGTAGCCGGTTACTGCATTTTCCATTGCCCTTACTCCGCGCCACTCCTTATCAGGCCAGTCGGGAGGAGTATCGTGCAGGTACCTGAAGTATTTTTCGAGTACCTCTATTGCCCTCATATCACCGGTTGCTTCATAATATTGCATCAGAACCTTATTGGCTACTGCAAGAGGCCAGCGGTCTTTGTTTTTTGCCGGACCATACCATCCGGTGTCGCTTGAGCTCGATAGGATCGGTTCAATCCATGCTTTCACTTTGTCCTTAATGGATTCATCATCAAGCAGATAGGCAAGAGGGACAAGTCCGTCAAGAAAATAGGGGCCTCGCTCCCATGCTTCACCATCACCTCCGCGCCAGGAGGAGTTGACAAGATCAGGCCAGAAATCATCGATATTTCCTGTCAGTCCTGCGGCCTGGGCTTCAAGCTGCGATTTCAGCCAGCCTTCCGGCTTAATTGAACCAAGAGGCAGCTTTATATATGCATTTTGCGACAATGGCACAGGATTTCCTTTATAGTTCATATTTTCTTTTTTGTTTATACATCCTGCAGTAAGAATGATAATTACTGAAATGAGTGTTATTACTGTTTGTTTCATGATTTGAAGATGAAATCTCACTTTAATATTTAAAATATCTTAAAATTCATTTAATTGTAATTCGGGGTTTATACTTTGTTTAATATCAGCACATTCTATTACCTGCAGCAGATCGAACCATGCAACTCCTGCAGGGGGCATTTGCAGGATAATATTGGCTTTCGACAACTGATCATCAAAATAGGGAATTGTGATAATTGTCACAAATTCCTCCCACTTATCACTCATTTTAAACCTCTTATTCCCATGTCCGCCCAGCGAGATCTCAAAATACTGGGGTATGTAAGTTTCACTGGCAGGAAATCTCTGCTCCGGGTCAGCTTTTGCCCTGACTGAAACGAGATAGGATTTTCCGTTCATGACAGGTATCGGAAAGAACCTGAGCCGGATACTCTCATTCTCTCCAGGAGTTACAATCCTTACCGAATGATTCCCTTCAACGTGTTCCCTTGAATCGAGAAAATATGTAGCACCCCTGTCACCACCGTTACGGGCATAGCATGAAGCCGGCACACCGGGGCTTGAGATATCCTCAAATCCGGGATCTGGTAACAGGTTGTCCGGAAAAGGTTTCAGTGAATCCATACGTGGCTCCATTTCTATCAGATAGACCTGTGAACCAAAAGGGGAAAGCTGGTCGGTAAAATATCCGGAGTTTACTGATATTGAACGGTTTTCAAACAGGGCTTTGGCTTTTCCTGAGATCTTTCCTGAAATCATATATTGAGCCCTCTGTGGTGAATTTGTTTTATTCACTGCCATAATTAAAAGTTCTCCTGCGTGTACTGCGGAAGTGACCAGAATATTACTTGAACCTGATCTGACAGGTATTGTCTCTTCATCCGACAGAAGCCAGGGAGTCAATTCTGCAATTTCAGAGGCCATGCGACCGCATTCACTCCATGTGGCTGTTGATTTTGGGAATAAATTAAGCCCCTGTCTTATGAAGTATTGTATGCCTCTGGCTCCCTTTATTATTGCCTGGTAAGTCATTGACCTTATCTCCTGAAGTGTAGGTTCGCGTTTCCATATTTCTCCACCGCCGAATGCCTGCGGAACCATCCAAATCGGTTTCCGGCCCCTAAATTCCCGGGAGAGCTGATCCGCAACATTTCCGAATGTTGTCACCGGGAGATCGGGAACAGGATATGAATCAGCCATAACAATGTCAAGGGCATTTGAATATTGTTTTGCTGACGCGTGTGGAGCCATGAAAACGATAGTAACCGGGTGCCATGGATCATTTTCTTTTATTATCTTATAGGTGGTTTCCAGCGCTTCAGGGGAAACACCATGTCCGTTCGGTTCATCAGCAATATACCATGCTAGCAAAGCCGGATGATCGCGGAATGTCATTATCTCATTTGCCAGCAATTCTTTTTTCTGATCCTCGCCGGGACCATAAACGTTTGAATCTGCCCCACCTCCTGATGAAACGGATAAAAGGTTATAATTCACCTTCATACCCAATTGTGCACACCGATCCATGTATGCTTTTCTTTCATTCAATGTCTCCGGCAATATTTTCTGATAAGGTGAAATGAGATTAAAACCTTTTACAACTTCTTCCTCAGGCAGAGTCGATGAGACAGGAGAATAACAATAGAATCCAAAAGGGAAAAACTGTCTTCTGTTAACTATCAGACCACCTGTCAGCCGGTCAGTTTTCACCTCATTGGGTTTGTAGTCGAGTTTAATAAATGCTGCTGAAGCTGAATAATTTGATTTGTCTTCTCTTCCTTTAATTATAATATTTGCTTTAGCAAGATATCTGCCTGCAGGCACTGTTATTTTAAAAGGTATCCTGAGTAATCTCTTCCCGGGTAGGCAAGTCAATTCATTAACAGTCATTCCATCTAGAGTAAGTTTCATACTCATCTCAGATGAATGTAGTAAGGCAGGAATTTCAAGAATCATTTCTGCCTCATTTTCAAATGAATAGAAACTCAATCTGGAATTCATCTTAAATGATGTACTGTCAATTATCTGATTATATACATCAGGACAGATAACAATTGCAAGAAGCATTATGAAATCCGTTATCGGAATTCTTTTCACGGTATTCCGTATAAGGTTAATTAATGGTTTAAAAATAAGCACTTTTAGTTACAATTTCCCAAATTGAAAATAAACACGGTATTACAAAGGCTACCGGACTTGGATTAATATCTTTCAGTGAGTTAAATATTTTATCAGCAAAAAAAGTCTTATTTTTAAAACTTCAGGCATTTTTTGAATAATACTATTCTTAATATTATAAAAAGTAGTGTTTGATTTTTTCAGTTTTAGATTTTTCGGAAATCATTCTCTCAAGCGGTCTATAGTGATTTTATTCTTTTGTTTTGCAGAAGTCTTTCATTTGCATTCACAGCAACGATATTCAAAATTTGATCACCTAACAGTTATTGATGGTTTATCGAGTAACCGTGTACGGTGTATTTACAGAGACAGCAAAGATTATTTGTGGGTTGGCACCGATATAGGCCTTGATAAATACGATAGCTATCAGTTTAAGAAATACCGATATGTTGAAAAACAGACTGGAGCAATCAGTAGTGATATTATAAATAGTATTTATGAAGACCGGGGAAAAAAACTATGGGTTGGTACTTTTAATGGCTTGAACTTGTATGATCCTGCAAAAGATAATTTTATAGTATTTAAAAACAATCCTTCCGATAAAAACAGTATTAGCAGCAATTGTATCAACAGTATTATTGAAGATAAGGACGGAATCATTTGGATTGTAACTGATAGAAATTGTTTGAACAGGTGGGTCCCTGAAACTCAAAGTTTTATCCGGTATCAATTTGATATCAAGAAGGATGAATTAAATCCGCGTCCATCCAAAATGATAGCATCTGATTCAAAAGGATACCTGTGGATAGTTTCATTTAGCCGGGGAATTCATCGTTTTGATCCTGAATCCGGAAAATTCACAGAATATGACGACCCTTCAATTGATTTCGGATACAATTGCTCAAAAAGTATATACATTGATAATCAGGATAAAATATGGATTGCAACAGATGGCAGCGGATTTTTTTCTTTTAATCCGGCATCTGAAAAATTTGAACAATTCGGATCAAAAGGTAACGGAAAAGGTACCAATCAGAATATCATTCTTGGTATTCTTCCGGAAGACGATCGTTATTTATTGCTTGCGGTTGATCAGGGAGGGATAAACCGGTTTGACAAAGTTTTTAAAACATTTGAATATATCATGTATGATGAAACAAATGTTAAAGGACTTAATAACAATGGGATCTGGTGCATGCATAGAGACAGAGAAGGGATTTTATGGATAGGTACCTCAGGTGGAGGGATCAATTATTTAAATCCTAAAAAAGGAAGATTTAAATTATTTACCCATAATAGTAATAGTCCTAAATCATTGTCGTATAGTTTTACCAGTTGTTTTTTCGAAGATCATAAGGGTTTAATTTGGATCGGTACCGATGGCGGCGGGGTCAATGTCTACGATCCTGAAACAGGTAATTTTAAGGTATATAAGCACGAATCTTCCAATCCTTATAGTATAAGCGGGAATGTTATTCGAGGTATTGCAGAAGATAAAGATCATGATATATGGATTGGAACATGGGGTGCAGGGCTTAACCGGTATGATAGAAAAACAGGGAGATTTTTTCGATATATGCCTGATGATAATGATCCTTCAAGTATATCAAATAACATAATCTGGAATCTTTTTATAGATCATAACAATACCTTATGGTTAAGTTTATATGACATCGGCATTGATTTATTTGAAATTGGAAAGGGAGTTACCAGACGATTCAGGCCTGACCCGGATAATCCTGCTTCGCTTAGTAGTAATAATAGCTGGTTCTTTTTTGAAGATCTTAATAAAAAGATGTGGATTTGTACACAGAATGGGCTGAATCTTTTTGATAGTATAACGAATTCATTTAAGATGTATCATTTTTCTGATAATGATATCGGAGCAGTTTATATAGATAAGGCGGGATATCTTTGGGTAGGAAGCAATACAAAAGGATTATTTATGTGTCATCAGAATGGTACCATACTTCGAACATATGATATAACTAATGTTTTGCCAAGCAATAGAATTCATGCAATCACTCAAGATAATGAAGGAGGCATCTGGATTTCCAGCAATTATGGTCTAACCAGGATAAATACAAAAATTCAGTATATCAGGAATTATTCGAAAGAGGATGGTTTACAAGATGATCAGTTTTATCAACAATCATTTCTTAAAACGCGTAAAGGAGAAATGTACTTTGGCGGATATAATGGTTTCAACTCCTTTTTTCCCGACAGTCTGAAAGATAATGACTTTATCCCACCTGTTTATATCACTGATTTCCAGATATTCAATAAACCAGTAGTTTATGGATCACAAGAAGGTCAATTTCCAACATATATTAGTGAAGCAAAAGAAATTATATTGACCTGGCGTCAAACAGTCTTTTCATTTTCATTTAACGCCATCAATTATACTTTTCCGGGGGAAAATCAATACGCCTATAAAATGGAAGGTTTTGAAAAAGGGTGGAATTATACCAATGCATCCAGACGATATGTCACATATACAAACCTTGATCCTGGTGAGTATGATTTTATTGTAAAAGCTTCAAACAATGATGGAATTTGGAATGAAAAGGGAGTTACATTACGAGTAACCATTTTACCTCCATTGTGGAAGACATGGTGGTTCAGGCTGATTAGCATTTTTGCAATAATCTTAATTATTGGTTATATTATTCTTTCACGTATCCAACATTTGAATAGTCAAAAAATACTGCTTGAAAAATTAGTAGCAATAAAAACCACTGAATTATTTGAACTCAATGCCTCAAAAGATAAATTCTTTTCAATTCTTGCACATGATCTGCGAAGCCCGCTAAGCTCATTTGTTGGCGCGACCCAGATACTTACTGAAGATATCCAGACAATGAGTAAGGAAGAGATTATGAATATTACAGTGAGTATGAAGACATCAGCCACAAATATCTACAACCT
The DNA here is from genome assembly GCA_964638955.1 of uncultured Rikenellaceae bacterium. GTDB lineage: Bacteria > Bacteroidota > Bacteroidia > Bacteroidales > VadinHA17 > LD21. The sequence continues at coordinate 11,890 of CAZWZQ010000058.1, forward strand.
TCTGGAAAACCTTCTTGAATGGTCACGACTGATGCGGGGTCAAATAGATTTTGTTCCTGTAAAATTTAACCTTAAGGAAAAAATTGAAGCCTGTATAGATGTTTTGTCTGAATATGCAAGAAAAAAGAGAATTGAAATAGTAATTATAATCTCTGATGCATTAGAGGTTTTAGCTGATGACCATATGTTTGATAGCGTTATCAGGAACCTGGTTTCCAATGCAATAAAATTTACCCCTGCTGGTGGCAAAGTAAGTGTGACAGCTTATAGTAAAAATGATCATTCCATTGAGGTAGAAATCAGTGATTCCGGAATTGGTATGACCACGGAATTGAAAAACAAACTGTTTCTTTTGACTGAAAAAACCAGCCGGAAAGGAACAGAAGGAGAACCTAGTACCGGGCTTGGGTTGTTGCTGTGTAAAGAGTTCATCGAAAAACACGGTGGAAAGATATGGGTTGAAAGTGAACCGGATAAAGGAAGTATTTTTAAATTTATTCTTCCTTTTAATAAGTAATGATCCTTCTGCATGAAACTCATTCAGGCAGATGCTCATCGTCATTATTTTTCTAAAAAACGATTTTGATTTTCACCGCATCATTTATTGTCCTGCCGTTCTCAATTGCAGGTTTCCATTCCGGACCCTCTTTAATAAGTCTGATCGCTTCTTCGGAAAATTCGATTCCGGGACTGCTGGTAACTTGTATGCTGTCAATTGCACCTGTAAATTCTACAAGGAGATTTAATACAACCTCGGCTCTTTGTCCATCCGGCAGGGTTAACGGTTTACGGATATTTTCTTCAACATAAAGGTCAAAGCTTTCCATGCCATTTATGGGTTCCGGAGGTGAATATTCTATTTGTATATTTTCTGCTTTCTTCATGGCACCTGCAACAACAGCAGGAGCTGCTTCACCCGGAAGAGCGGCTGTCGGTAGAATACGTCGATCTTCAGAAACCAGTCTCTCAGCTTCTTTTGCTCCAGTCGGAATAAGATTTTCTGATTTTTCCGAAATCACTTTCTCTTGCTTCTCCTCAGCAATTGCCTCGTGAATTTCGGGTGTGATATCCGATCGAACAGATTTAACCGGTTCAATCGATTCAATCGGTTCTTCTGCTTTTGCTTCAGGTTCAGCAATAATATTCGTTGGTTCTGTTTCTTCAGGTTCTACAATCCCTTTTGATTCAGGGATTTCCAGGGTAACCTGCTTTAAGGTAGTCTCAAGTGGTTCTTCACCGGTTTCATTTTTATTAATGATGATGAAGACAGAAGATACAATCATTAATACAGCTACAGAAGCTGCAATACGGTAATAGACGAATCTCTGTCTTTTTTGTATTCTGGTCTTCAATTTTTTTTCGAGTTTACCCAGATCAGAAACGGCCTCTTCGGGCAAAATTTCTGAGAGACCCTCTGTAGCCTCTTCTGCAAAAGGATCCCTCTGGAGTTGCCTCTGGAAGGAGTTCTCCTCTCTTTTTGTCATTTCACCCCTGATATAGCGTATAAAATCAGGGAGATTTCCCTTATTATTACCTTTTCTTTTCATTTTTCTCTTCAAGACAAAATTTCAGATTTCTTTTTCCATTTTGAAGATTACTCTTCACTTTTTTTTCACTTATCCCGAGATTAACGGCTATTTCCCTGTAGCACCTTTTCTCAAAGTAAAATTGTTTGATGCAATATTTCTGTTCTTTTTTAAGTCTTTCAATACAATCGTTTATCGCCTCTTCCATATCCGGTTCATCTCTATCTATTGGATGCATTTCAAAGGAGTTTTCCATAAAATTCACGCGATCAGCAGCCCATTCAACAATTTTTTCTCTCTGCGATTTTGATGACCTTAGTTGCATCAGGCAATAATTCTTTGTCACCACGTGAAGCCAGCTCCTGAAATTTTTTATTTCATGTTTTGGAATTTCAGTTATCAGCTTTTCAAATATCTGCATAACGGCATCCATCGCTTCTTCTCTTTTTTTCAGGTATTTAAGACTAACACCATATACAAGGTGCATATATCCGGAATATAGTTCACCCAATAGTTCCAGATTACCTGAATCACTGAATTCTGCAATCAATTCTTCATCGGTCTTTTCCTTAGATATTTTTCCCTGGAGATTAAAAAACATTACCTGCTGCTTAGAAACTGATAGGATTCTTTATTGTTTTTTATTGCACAGAGTCCCGATAGCTATCGGGACTCTGTGTAACTATTTCCTTCTTTTATTTTCCTTAAAGATACATTAAAATAAAAAAATCTGATCAGGTTTATGGAATTTGGATAACTACCGCATCATATTGAAAAAGTTAAACCAATAAAAATTTTGTCATGAAAAACAGTTTAAGAATTTTCGCAATACTGATTCTTTCAGCGGTAGTAGTCTCTTTCATTGAATCGAGTACTATTACTGGAATAGTATCAGATAATCGGGGTTATCCGCTGGCCGGGGTGAAGATATCTGTAAAGAATGCTTCCACAGGAACTATCTCTGATCTTAAAGGTAATTACAGCATCACAGTCGGCAGGGAAGATAAGATCCTTGTTTTTTCATGTACCGGTTATGTGACAGTGGAGCAGAAAATCGGTGAAAGAAACATAATAAATGTCACCATGAGACCTGAAGTTCTTCACCTTGAAGATATAGTGACCGCAGGTCATGCTTCAAAAAGAGATATGGTTTCGGAGGCAGCCCCGATGGTAAGCGGTGTTGCTTATAAAACAATGACTCATTTCCCGGGGTGTAATAGTAATTTCAATACTGAAGGATATGCTCCGGTAAATGAAAACGGGTACAAAAACGTGAGGAACAATCCATTATCTACATTCTCCATCGATGTTGACAATGCTTCATATTCCAATATCCGCAGGTTTATCAACAATGGCAGCCTGCCTCCGGCTGATGCGGTGAGGATAGAGGAAATGATAAATTATTTCAGGTATGATTATCCTGAACCTGAAGGAGAGCATCCCTTCTCAGTTTATACTGAAGTTGCTGTCTGTCCCTGGAATCAGAAACACCTGCTGCTGCAGGTAGGTCTGCGTGGAAAGAATATCGACAAATCCTCACTTCCTCCTTCAAACCTTGTTTTCCTGATTGATGTCTCGGGTTCCATGAATTCACCAAACAAACTACCTCTGCTTAAATCGGCATTCGGACTGCTGGTTAATGAGCTGCGTCCACAGGATCATGTTGCCATAGTTGTTTATGCAGGCGCTGCCGGACTGGTTCTTAAATCGACACCCGGAAACAGTAAGGAGGTGATAATGAGCGCTATAGATAACCTTGAAGCAGGAGGATCCACAGCAGGCGGAGCCGGGTTGAGGCTTGCCTACAAGGAGGCTGAAAAAAATTTTGTCAAGGGTGGAAATAACAGGATAATACTTGCAACAGATGGTGATTTCAATGTGGGAGAGTCAAGCAATGGAGGTATGGAAAGACTGGTTGAAGAAAAACGTGAACTGGGTGTATTCATTACAGTCCTTGGCTTTGGAATGGGTAACTACAAGGACGATAAGATGGAGATAATAGCTGATAAAGGAAATGGCAATTACTCTTATATAGATAATCTGCAGGAAGCCAGGCGTGTTCTTGTTCGTGAATTCGGGGGTACACTCTTTACGATAGCAAAGGATGTAAAATTCCAGCTCGAATTCAATCCTTCAAATGTTGATTCATACAGGCTTATAGGATATGAGAACAGGCTTCTTAATGATGAGGATTTCAATGATGACACAAAAGATGCAGGCGAAATGGGTTCAGGCCACATGGTAACCGCCTTGTATGAGATTGTGCCTGCAGGTTCAGGTGAGAAAATACCTTCGGTCGATCCTCTTAAGTATCAGGAATCCAAAAAGATAGAGGAAAGAAAATATTCAGATGAGCTTCTGACAATAAAAGTACGCTATAAGAAACCGGATGGTCACACCAGCATGCTGCTGGGAAAGGCTGTTAAAGATTTTAACAAGGAGATCGAGAAGGCTTCTGATAATCTTCGATTTGCAGCTGCAGTTGTTGAATTCGGAATGATACTCAGAGAATCTGAATTCAAAGGAAATGCAACACTCGACAGTGCAGCAAAACTCGCATCATCGGC
>CAZWZQ010000059.1:0-15841 GCA_964638955.1 uncultured Rikenellaceae bacterium
GCTCAGGGCTCAGGGCTCAGGGCTCAGGGCTCAGGGCTCAGGGCGCAGAGCTTATTGAATGATTTCCGTCACTAAGATCCCCTCCTCGGAGGGGCATGGGGTGGGTTACTCTGATACATACCTGAATTAATCTGATTTTAATATCTCTTTGTAGTTACCAATAATTCCAATTAAATTTATATCAACTTTAACAGGCAATTGAATGTCCCAGATAAATGAAGGTCTGATCAAATAATTCCTATCATGAAAAAAACAAATCGGCGTAAATTCCTTAGGAACAGTACTATAGCTGCAGCTGGCCTTTCCCTTGCTGGTAAGTTTCCTTTATATGCAGCATCTTCAGCAAAAGGTAATCAACTCCCACGATGGAAGGGGTTCAACCTTCTTGATCTCTTTTCACCTGTACCTCCCCGGAATCCGGGAGGAGGTAACCGTACAACAGAAGAGGATCTGAAATGGATGGCCGACTGGGGTTTTGATTTTGTAAGGATACCCATGGCATACCCGAGGTACCTCGATTTCGATCGGACAAGGGATATTACTGTTGAAGAGGTATACCATTTTGATGAAAAGGTCCTCGAAGAGGTTGATCAGCTGATATCTATGGCACACAAGTATAACCTCCATGTAAGCCTTAATCTGCACAGGGGACCCGGCTATTGTATTAATGCCGGATTCCATGAACCTTTCAATTTGTGGAAGGATAAGGAGGCACAGGATGCCTTCTATGCACACTGGGCAATGTGGGCTGAACGGTATAAGACAATTTCACCTGACAAACTGAGCTTCGATCTTCTGAATGAACCGGCATATATTGAGGACATGAATGACCAGTATGCGCAAAAGGGTCCTGTCCCGGGAGAAATATACAGAAAAGTTGCTGAGGGTGCCTCTATGGCGATCAGGACAGTAAATTCTGACCGTCTTATAGTAGCTGACGGAAACGGTGGAGGCAATAGTGTAATCCCTGAAATTGAGGATCTTAATATTGCACAGAGCTGCCGGGGATATTACCCGGGCCTGGTCTCTCATTACCAGGCTTCATGGGTATGGAAAGATCCGTCACAGGCCCCTACTCCTGTATGGCCGGGTAATATTGACGGAAAATATTATGGAAGAGAATCACTTGAAGAGTTTTATAAACCGTGGATTGAACTGAAAGAGAGAGGAATAGGAGTGCACTGCGGAGAGTGCGGGTGCTATAACAAAACCCCGCATGAAGTTTTTCTATCATGGTTTGGTGATGTTATTGATATCCTGACAAATGCAGGTATAGGATATGCACTCTGGAACTTCAGGGGCGATTTCGGTATACTCGATTCAAGACGTGCCGATATAGAATACACCGATTGGTACGGACACAAGCTTGATAGTAAGTTGCTGGAACTGCTCAAAAAATACTGAAAGGCGCAATGGCATAACGGTGCAGTGACGCAGTGACCCAGGGGCACAAAAGTCCAACGGTATAAAGAAATTTATTATATTCGACAGGCGATAGATGATATGAAGTGTCATCATATCGTCTTTTTTATTCCGGGAGGAATAAATAGCCTGTTATTATTGTCAATTATTAATGTAACCGACACTCCGGTTCAGTTTATAAAATAAATATTAATATCCCATTATAGTTCAAAAAATATGAACGTGAAAAATACCTGTATCCTTGCAGCATGTATTTTCCTGTCATTTCAGAATGCCCTTTCGGGCCAGGATGTCATTGATATTAAGAGGCTTGATGAACCTGTGAATTTTGACGGTCAGCCTTTCGAAGCATCATGGAATAACATTAGTAAGCTACCACTTGTAATGCACAGGCCGAATTTCGGCAATGCCCCTTCGGAACTTTCAGAAGTGATGATTGGATATGACAACGAGTATATCTGGATTGGTGCACGTTTGTTTATGAGCGACGCATCGAAAATCAAGGCTGTTACAAAGAAAAGGGATGAGATGCTTTTCGGTTATGATGCCTTTGGTATAATGCTGGACTCATATGATGACAACGAAAACGGACTGGCATTTTATACTACCCCCACGGGTTCGAGGACAGATTATGCAGTAGCAAACGATGCTGCAGGCGGAGGTGGCCCGCCTGATGAAATGTTTAATATAAGCTGGAATACATTCTGGGATGTCAAAACGAGCCGTGATGACAATGGCTGGTATGTCGAGATGAGGATCCCTTTTTCCAGCCTTAAATTCAAACCGGATAATGATATTGCAACTATGGGGCTGATAGTTACTCGTAATATCAGTGCCAACAACGAAACCGACACTTACCCTGCCATAGATCCGAGATATGGATTTATGGCTGTCAACAAGCCTTCGCTTTCAGCTGCTATCCGGTTCAACGGGGCAAGACCTGAAAGACCTGTATATATTTCACCCTACGCAATTACCGGATTCTCAAGGGACTGGAGCCTGAATGAAACCGAAGATGCATATGTCAATGAAGATAAGAAACATTTGAATGCCGGACTTGATGTCAAATATAATATCAATAGCAATCTCACTCTTGACCTGACAGCCAATACCGACTTTGCCCAAGTTGAAGCTGATGATCAGCAGGTAAACCTCACCAGGTATTCTTTATTCTTTCCCGAAAAGAGAATGTTCTTCCAGGAGAGATCAAGTCTGTTCAGCTTCGGACTTGGTGGGTTCAATGATAATCTGTTTTACAGCAGGGATATTGGTCTTTCAAGGGGAAATCCCGTCAGGATCTACGGTGGAGCAAGACTGGTTGGCAGAATCGGGAAATGGGATATGGGATTCCTTGATATGCAGACAGAAGATTATGAAGAGAATCCGTCAGAGAATTTCGGGGTGCTGAGGATGAGGAGGCAGGTCATAAACGAAAATTCCTATGTCGGCGGCATTGTAACCTCAAGACTTGGAATGAACGGTTATCAAAACTATGCTTACGGACTTGACGGAATCTTCAGGCTCTTTGGCGATGACTACTTGAATGTGAAGTGGGCGCAGACATATGACAGTGAAACCGGCAACAAAATGACCTCCCTTGATCCTTCATTCATGATGGTAAACTGGGAAAGGCGTTCGGAGAAAGGACTCGGCTATAACTTTAACTATACCTATTCAGGGGAGCAGTTCAATCCGGGTATAGGATTCGTAATGAGAGGAGGCGTTCAGGGACTTAATGGACAGCTTCTGTACGGGTGGTTACCGGGTGAGGATTCTCCATTTTTCAATTATAGCGTTTTTGTAAGGGCTGACCGCTATACCCGGCTCGGAGACGGAATGCTTGAAGGAATGAATATTGAACCTGGTTTTGAGATAAATACAAAGAAGAACCTGCATGCTGAAATAGGACTTGAATATCAGAAAGAAGGGGTAATGGAAGATTTCCGGCTGTCAGACAGTATTCTTATAAGTGCCGGAGGATACAGTTTTGCAGGACTTCAGATGAGGATTGGAACTTCCGAGTCAAAAATGATTTCTTTCAGGGGAGATATCAGCGCTGGAAAGTTCTATGACGGTAACAGGTACGGCTTTGAATCTGAATGGCTTTTCAACCTATCGTCAAGCTTCAATATATCAGCTGCTTACGAGTTCAATGCATTAAGATTCCCAGACAGGCCTGTAAACAATTCCCTGAATATACATTCTATCAATACCAGGGCAACTTACATGTTCAGCACAAAACTGTCAGCAAGCCTGCTTCTGCAGTATATCAACACAAAAGATGAGATGATAACCAATTTCAGGCTGCGTTATAATCCCCGTGAAGGCAATGATTTTTACCTGGTTTTTAACGATTTCAGAGCTTTTTCCGGAAGAAATCAGACACCCTCACTGCCTTCTTTTTTTAACAGGACCATAATGGTCAAATACACGCATACCTTTATACTGTAATTTGCATACAATCACGTATAATACAATAGATTATTATAAATCCGAAATCTGCAATCAGAAATCCTCAAATCCCGGTCAGCTCATCCAAAAGAGCCTTTTTTTTAGGATATTCCTTCCGAAGTGTAAAAATGAGTGCATCAGCCCTTTTCCGGCCTCCAAGGTTTTTCATTCTTTGTATATACCGGCAGGCCTCCCTGTAATGGTTCCTGTCCTGAGCTCTTTTTAAATACTCCTTTATACCACTTTCATAGATATCTGCAAGTTCGGAAGGGTATTTATCAGAGAGGTATTTCTCATAATGTCTTATTCCCGGAAGGTGTCTCATCCCGCTGACAATATCCAGGAGTCGGTCCCACCACTGTTCTGCTATATATATTTTAGCTATCACATCAGTGTCGGACCAATGATCTTTCCTTCTAATTTCACTTATCATCCCCTCTACAAAATCGTTCCACACGGACGGATCCATGTTCCTTTTCAAGATTGAATAGTAATCCTGGTCATGCCTGAAACCGTCAATAAAAAGATATCTGGCATATGCGATTATTTTAGCCCTGTCATCTTTTTTTATTGCTGTTTTCAGCAGCCAGTCGTACCACTCATTGGCCAGTCCGGGTTTATCATCTGTATCTTTTTTAATGCCTTCATTAGCCAATGATTCGGCTTTTTCAAAATTGTTTTCGTTTAATGCTTTCGTAAGAGCCCTGCGTCTCAGGTCAGGATTGTCAAGGTTCTGTTCAAGAAACTTTTGGGCTTCAGCCTCACCCGACATTTTTCTGATCAGTTCATATTCAAGTCTGGTCATCTGTTCACTCTCATACTCATGATGGGAATGTTCGCTTAGAAGTGTCATGACTTTTTTTGCCTCTGCTTCAGTCTTTGAGAGGCTGACAGCCATTTCAAGAAGGTTTATCTGCCAGTCCCAGCCTGAAAAGATCTCTTTCTTATAGTCTTTGAGGACCTGTTCGAAAAGATAAAGGCGCACCTCTTCAGATATCTCAGATTCTGAAATCTGTGCCAGAATATCAAAAGCAAGATTGATATTCTCTCCGATATCGCCATCGCTGTCGTCGGCATAATCAAGAGCTTTGACCATCTCTTCTGCCACCGGGAAGCAGATATTAATGGCGCTCATAAAATTACCGTTACTTACATGGCGGTCGGCTATTTCAAGCATAACATTTACAGCCTTACCAATCATCCCGACCCTCGACCAGCTTATAAAATTATCTCTTCCTTTTGCACTTCGGAGAATACCCTTAACCTGTTCGCGGTATTTTTCAGGTGATTCGGCGGTTGATTTATACAACAATCCCGACATGAACAATCTCCGGAAAGAAGGATCGGAGATGCATTGCTTTTTAATGAATTCCTTCAGATCATCATGTGATACTGATCCGAGCAGCTCATCTACCTGTTCGGCAACGGTTTTCTTCCGTGTAGCCGGTTTCTTTTCCTTCTTATTTTTCTTTTCAAAGTCCGGGGGCTCGCCTGTTTCTTTTTGCAGGTAAAGCACTGCAGCGATTATGTGCTTGCACACCGAACCGTAGTCGTAAGGGCAGGTGCAGGAGTATTCCTCCAGGCTGCCGTTAACTACTGTAATATTTACAATATAGTCATCGTTCCCTTCAACTACAGCTTCATATTCTCCCGGTTCTATTTCTTCGAATGATATAACGTGACCGTTCCTGAAATAATCACGGCCGCGATCGAGGATCGCCGGATCGGCTAGCTGGAGGAATTGTGATAATGGAATACTCAATGGAATTTTTAACTTTAATTAAAAAGCGAAAACCCGCCCGGGTGCGCTGTTCTTGCGGGAAGTGTGGCAGGTATTATTGAATGCAAGGTAAAATAATTTTTTTATAATATAAACCAACTGGTAGAAAATCATTTACTTCTTCTTTTGCGAGATGCGCTTTAATCTGCCAATAAATGGATATCTCCTGCTAAACAGAGTGGTTCATTCTGATTGACCTTGATTTCAAATGTGATATTAAATGCTCTTTCAATTTTCGCCAGCGTAGTGAGATTTATGAGTTTACGCCCATTAAAAAGCTGGGTTATATAACTTGGGGAGACACCGAGCTTTTCTGCCAGTTCCTTCTTTTTCAGCGGGTGCTCCCCGGAACTTATTTTTTCCAGTTCGCTCAGGAACCGAAACATGATCATATATGCCTCATGTTCAATCTCTTCTTCCTGATTCCTGAAAGTGAACAGGTCAGCGAACTCTTCGCTGACATTGTATTTATCTTTAAATTTCATAATCTTATCCTCTGATTCAACTCATTTTGCCCGTTTGCCCTCCTTTGATGAGATAATATAACGGCATTCCCTTTTCACAAATTTAAGCTATTGGTTAATATTTACAAATATTTTTAATGTTTTTTTAACCCTGGGCTTAATTTATCATCTGTCCCCGTACGCCAACAGTTTTAATTTTGCTCTGTGCCCTGCGCCCTCCGCCCTGTGCCCCTTGCCAACTGCCCTTTGCAAACTGCCAACTTAATTCTATTTCCATTAATAAACTGATGACGCACTACTTTAACTCCCACTCTGCCAACTCTTCAATGTTTGCTTTTTTTCTCCTACCTTATTCTCTCCAGCGACTCAACGGAGCAAAGGTACAACTGCGCAAAAGTACAAAGGTATTACATAGCATTACCCTGTTAATAAATATTTTATTCAAAAGGTTGACATTTTATATTTTTTTATTATATTTGTCAACACAAACCCTGAATTATGAAAACGAGTTTTGCAAAAAGACTGATTATGGCAAGAAAAATGGCCGGATTATCCTTGCAGGAACTGGCTGATTCGCTTGGCAATGTGATTACCAAACAAGCTCTCAGTAAGTATGAACAGGGAAAAATGAAACCGAACAGTGACCTGATTATCAGATTATCTGAAGTATTAAATGTAACTGTAGATTTTTTCTTTTCTGATCCTTCGGTCAAAGTCCAGCTGACTGAGGTTGACTTTAGAAGATATACCTCAAAGTTATCAGTTACTGAAGAAAATGCAATTAAAGAAAAAGCGAAAGACCTGCTTGAAAGGTATCTGGAACTGGAGTCTCTCATTAACCTTAAAGAAGAGATCCCATACTTTTCCTATCCTTCAACCATTAAGAATGTAGTTGATGCAGAATATGCTGCAAAAAAGCTTAGGAAAGATTGGAACCTGGGATATGATCCAATTCCGGACGTTGTTAAAATGCTCGAAGATAAAGGGTATAAAGTTATAGAGATTGATGCCCCTGAGAGCTTTGATGGATTTAAGGCTAAGACTAACGGTAAAAAGGTAATCGTCTTAAAAAAAGATCCTGAGCAATCCAATACTGTTAGAAAAAGACTTACTGCTCTCCATGAGCTTGCTCACCACTCAATAAAATTTCAGGAAGGAATCTCCCTAAAGGAAGAAGAGAAGCTTTGCAGTGTGTTCGCAGGGGCCGTACTGTATCCGGAAGAAATGGTGAGAAGAGATCTTCATAAAGAGAGGTTTAATTTTTACACTACTGAACTCCAGATTATTAAAGAGAGATGGGGTATTTCTTTTCCGGCAATATTCAGCCGTGCCCTGAATCTTGGTATAATAAATGAAAGTGTTTACAGACGTCTTAATATAGGTTACAGGAGCAGGATGCTGCATAAGAATGAACCTGGCAAATACCTGAGTATGGAAAAACCTGTAAGGTTTGAACAGATGATTTTCTTTGCTCTCGGCAAAGAAATGATATCAGTTAATGAAGCCGCATTTTATTCAGGTATTGCGGTTTGGAGGTTCAGGGAACGAATTCTTTCAATTCTATGAAGCTGATTGTTACAGATACAAATATCTTTTTTGATATAATAAAAATCGGCGCATTGCCTGAATTTTTTTCTATGGAATATGAAATATGTACGACCGATTTCGTGATTAAAGAGATATTGTTGTCAGATCAGCGCTATCAGATAGAATCTTTCATAAGAGCGAAAAGCTTGACTGTTTTTGAATTAAACGAAAAGGAGATTGAAATAGTTAAGAGTTTTAAAACCAAAAGATCATTTAAAGGCATAACGGATAAATCAGTTCTATGGAAAGCTACAGAATTGTCATGCCCTTTGCTGACCGGTGACAGAAAGCTAAGATGTGAAGCTGAAGATTTAGGCATTGAAGTTCATGGCAGCCCATGGATAATAAAAACATTAGTGGAAAATGGATTGATTGAAAAAGAGAAAGGGATTCAGTTACTTGAGTTTCTGAAAGAAATAAATATAAGCATGCCGATAGAAAAAATTGATGACCTTATAAAGTATATTAAAAAATAACCGAAGCCTGTGGAATAAGGCTTCGGTCAGGTTGAAAGTGTTTTCGTTGAGGTTAACACATTTCTACTGTAAATGTAAGAAAAAAATTATTCTTACATATTATTCCTTGGGCAGTTATTTCAGACGCCTCAGTATGAAATAGTCTGGATTCCAAATACTTTATTGTTATAGCCAGGAATGGAAGAGTTGGCGATGGACACCGGAATGGTGCCGTTCGCGGACGCACCCAGGTTCATAATCCCAGGACCCGTATGTTTGTAAAACGTGGTCCGGGTGGCAGGTTTATGGACGTAAAGACTTCCGGAGGGAAGTTTAAAGGTGTGAGGAAAGAGAATTAACAGAGCTCATAAAATCTGTTAACCTGAACCTTCCGGGTGAGAGTGAGGGAAGGGTAGTAAATAATAAAGACCAGTTTGTTATTACAGGCTGGTCTTTATAATAACCTGCACGCATTGCCAACTGCCCTTTGCATACTGCCAACTTAATTCTATTCCCATTAATAAACTGATAACGCACTACTTAAACTCCCATTCCGCTAACTCCTCAATGGTGGCTTTTTCATAATCATTACGGCTGATTAGTTGCTCAATCTCAGGATCAATTATTTTGCATTCATCATAGGTAAGTTTGTATAATTTGAATACCATAAAATTTAGTTGATATTCTTTGCTAATGAGGTTAGTATGTGAATTCTTTACTTTTAAAATACTATCTACTTTCTTTATGAAGATAAATTGATCCTTTTTATTTGCATCAAAAATTGGAAGACTATAATAATGAAATATTTTAGCTTTTGTAAATACACCCTTAGTTTTATCAAATGTCCTAAGATTCATTAAATATTGGAACAAAGATGAATTTAATAGCTCAAGGCAATATTTTAATGAATAGTTATTATCTTTTAATATTACATTATAAAGAGATGACATAATATAGAAGTCCCTATCATCATAAGTTGCTACAATTTCTTTACCAGCTTCCCTCATGATTATTTTAGGTTGTTCAAAAATGCGAGAATCTCTTGGGCAGGCTAAGTGAGAACCATAGTTTCGGAATCAATATATGGAGGATTCCCGATTACTATATCAAAATACCCTACATCTTTTCTCTTTTCAAGAGTAAACATTACTTCCGGATCAAAGAATGGAGCTGCTTTAAGAGGGTCGAACGGATTCCATCTGGTAATTTCCTCCGCTGCCTCTTTGCTGTAACCGGCTTTTTCGATATACAGTCTACGCAATAATCTGCGGGTTACAAGTTCCTTGTTTTTCAGCGCCTTCTTGTCGGTGTAACTGCGGGTAAAAAATATTTTATGGTGTATTTCATGAAGCTCTTTTTCAGTCTTTTCAAGCTCGGGATCTTTAAGTAGTAACTGCTGAGGCTTATCGACCGGGATCAGCGTATTTGCAGCCACGAACTTCGTTTCGAGGTTAGGAAGCGATAAAATGTTACGGTTTGGCCTCGTTTCGTCAACTCTCTGGTCAACCATCAGCGAAATAAAGAACCGCAGCTTACTTATCTGTACTGCAATCTGCTGAATATCTACACCGTATATACAATTCTCGATCAGAAACAGCTTACGAGCATAATCAAGCTCATGTCCTGTTTCCCCAAAACTTGCCTCAATAAAATGTACTTTCTCATCGGCTGCTGTAATGGCTTCATCACGGAGCGTTTCATCTTCAAAAAGTTCGGCCCTTTGCCTGTCGCGCAGAGCCTTTTCAAGCTGCGCCTGCTTCCATGTGTAATTATATGGATCAAGCTTGCTGAGGGCAAAAACCATTTTATGCAGCATGCCCATCGGAAATGCCCCGGAACCGCATGCGGGATCGAGTATTTTACATTCGCTGAGGTGAGCAATTATGGCATCGGTGGTCTCTTTATCATCTTTAAAAGGATTACCCTCACTTTCATAAGCCAGCAATTCACGGAGCTTCGTCTCGAGAGCATTATCTTTCCCTGCCCATTTGTTTGCTGCCAGATCAATCTGCATATCAAGCTGCCCGGCTTTATACTCATTCCCAAACATGTTTGTTTGCGGATTTCCAAGCTGCTGGTAAGCCTGTGTTTTTTCTGTCAGCTTTGTCTTCAGGTAAGCAATAAGACTCTCATCGACCATATAATTAACAATTTCACGAGGGGTATAATAAGAGCCTGTCTGCTTCCTTGCCGTGGTTTTAGTTTCGGGATTAAAGCTGGCGAGAAGATTCTCAAATATTTTACCCAGCAGTTCCGGATCGAGCGCGATCTCCTGCTCCAGCGGCGTGTTTTCTTCAATAGTGAACTTGTAGCTGTTGAGAATATTTATTAAGCCTCTTGCTTTAGAATGCTTATGCTTTTTACCTTCTTCAAATTCACTGCTGAGATCAAGGTCATTGTTGCGTCCGAAAAAAAGTACGTTGGGAACAGTCGGCTGTTTCTTCGGTTTTGAAGAGAACCCGTCTATTCTTATCTCTTCATTTGTTTCAGGATCTCTGCGGTCGAGACATTCAAAGAGACCACCATTTAAAAACGGAATATTTTCAAACAGCTTTATCGCTTTCATAGGGTCCGTGAAAAGCTCTTTGTACCTGTAAGCCAGATGATCCATATACTCCTCGGTAAATCCCGTGTTCTGATTCTTTTTTGATTCGTTCAGAAACTGCCGGTTGCCCCCGTCTTTCAGCATTTCAGTATTCAATGTAGCGAAAAAGAGATTCTGGAGGATTGCTTTGTAGAAATCACTATTGTCTGCAGCTTCAGGATTAAATTTCTGCAGGACATTTTGTAAAAAATTCCTGTCAAAAAGATTCTCAGGTATAAGTTTCTTTTCTTTTACAAACCAGATAAATATGAGCCGGGTAAGAAGGCGGATTACATTTTCGGAATTATAAATGGTATCGTCTTTCTCATCGTTAACCTTATTGGGGAAAGAAACAGTTATGACTGCCCATAAATATCATGTAAACAGTTCACTATAAAATTCCTTATTCAGAATTGAGATATTAAATACATTGAGCCACTGATCATACAGATCCTTAAAAGAAGTGATCTTAAGGGGATTGATTCTCAGCTGGAGAAGAATACGCTCATGGCCGGAATGGACATTATTCAGATCTATATCCCTCAGGATGCTGATTCTTCCGATCTTCTCGCCTTTCTGTCCTTTCCTCCGGTATTCTCCTCTTTCAGCGGCAGAAAAAGAAAGAAGTCCTGAATACCTTATCAGCAGTACCACCGGCCGGTTATAAGAACGTCTGTTCAGAGCCCGGGTGAGACGGCCGATATCAGTTTTTGTCGGTATAATACCTGCTTTCAGTTCTATACCGAAAACCAATAGCATATCATAATCGCCGGGAGGATTTCTCAAAACACTTTCTACATCTTTTTTCTGTTTTTTCCCTTCAATAGAAAGATCATTTATCAGTCCGATAAAGCGGGCATCGGCAACTTTATCGAGAAGCTTTTCGTTGGTCAGATGATCCTTAATGAATTCCCTTATTTTTATTTCCGATTTGGTTGCAGGAGCAACGTTTATGTCAAGTATATCCTTAAAAAATCTTTCCCCGGACACTAGGATATTATTATGCAGGAAAAATGTTAAATCCATAGATCTCAGAAAGTTGATTCAAGTTGCTTCTTAAGTTCCTCTTTATCAGGAAGGTATAATTTATATTCTCTTGAGAAAATATGATCTTTCCCTTCAGGCAGGGTAAATTCAACGACAGATTTGAAAATACGAGACAGTGTCTCGGATTTTTGATTTGAGGCTAACATGTATCTTTCTCTGTAAACCAGGAAGAAAGTTCTCATCAGTTCAAGGTTATCGACTGAGTATCCACGTCCAAACTCACCGGATAATTCCTTGCTGACTATTTTCAAAGTTTCTTTCCCATACTGAGCCCGTTTGTTTCCTCTCTGCTCATGATCAACAATTATTCTTCCTGTTTCAAAATTTGTAATGACACTCAGTCTGTTAACCTGATTATAAGCCAGAGACCTTGCTCTTTCGAGGAGGCTCCTGATATCGTTAATCAGCGGAATTAAAGATTTGTCCATTTCAAAAAGTCCTGTTATGAGATACTGCGAACCATGTTAACAGGTCATAATTTTCGATCCGGTACCTATCCTCAGGTGTCTCATTCTCAAATTGTTTCTTTTTAAGGTTCCCTCCGTTAAAAATATCAACTGCAAGCTGTTCGGCTTCGATACCTGCTTTTCTTTTCATCCATTTATCAATGAATGATTTCAGCTTTAGTATAGTTTCCTCGTCTGGTCTTTCAATATCACCCGGCACAAACCGGTTGCATTCTTTATGCTCACGGAGAGAATAGAGCACCTCCATATTATTGAGAATAAAGAATTTACCATCTGCCGAAGCATAAAAAAGCTCAAGATGCTGATACTTTTGATCTTTCTTTCCTTCCTCTTTTTTGGGATATCCAATTAAGCCCATAAGTCCGGGTGAAAATGCATGAAGCTTCGATTCAGGAAGTGAGCTGAATCCGCTGAAAACACCATTTGGAATATTCTCAAGCTCTTCACGTTTGTAGCTGAACAGCTCGATCAGTTCCTGCCGGAATGTCTCATAAGAAAGATCGTTGAAGCCGAAAGATCCGGATTGCTCCTCAATGTCCTCCCAGCTTATTTCAAGCTGCTTAAACAGTTTCTCTGTCTGCCTGTTGATCAATTTATCCTTGTCGTCCAGTATCTCTTCAAATTGTTTTGAAATAGTATGCATTTCGGTACCTACCAATGCTCCGGCTGCCATTCTTGATTCAACGCGTTTTTTAAGATTGAGGTAATCATCGACATTTTTTGCGGGCCAGAAATTTACACCGAAGATCTTATCATGTTTTGATCCTATGCGGTCTATACGGCCGAAACGCTGGATGAGTCTGACCGGGTTCCAGTGTATATCGTAATTGATCATGAAGTCCGCATCCTGCAAATTTTGTCCTTCACTCAGGCAGTCGGTGGCAATTATCAGGTTTATGTCTTCCTTCAGGATCGCAGAGGTCTCCTTATCATAAGTATTTATGATTTCTTTCCACTTTTCAAAATTTTTCGGTTCCTCAATATTATAATTCTCATAGATATATGACCAGTCCTTTTCACGGAATAGTTTTGTTTCCGGGGCAAAGCGTTCAAGAATAGGTTCAAAGTCATCTTCACTTCTGCGTCCCCTGATAATATAAGTGCTTTGATTTTCAGAACCGGTTATAAGCGCCATTTTGTCAAATCCGCGGGCTTTCAGATGATCGTAAAGGTATTTTGCAGTATCACGGAACACGCTGAATATCACTATCTTCCTGAGAGGATTTTCTTTATGGCATTCTAGAATGACCTCCATAAGCCTTTGCAATTTTGTGTCGGATGAATTATAATTTCCCCTGGATTTTATCTCATCTTTTATTTCAATATCAAGCTTTAAAAGATTGTCATGCAGTGTTTTTAAAGCAGCAATGTCGTGTTTGAGATCTTTTTCAAAATCCTCAATCTTCACAATATCACTGATCTTTACGGGCGCTTTTCTGCCAATCTCATCGGAACCGTCAAATTCTATGGCTTCATAAACTTCTCTTAAATCGTGTTCCTCTTCATCAATTTCTTCAGGGCTTATGTCCGAATCAGATTTGTTCTTCAGGTATTCATGCACTCTTCCGTAGACAGCTTTATGGTAGTCATATATATTTTTAATAGTATTGAACAACGCAAACCAGCTGGACTCCATGCGTTTTATGAGCAATACATACATGATCTTTGCAAGAGCTTTCTGTCTCATTCTTTCATCTTCCGTGGCATCTTTAGCTTTTGTTTCTTTCATATAGAATGCCGGCTTATAAGCAGTCATATGAATATCTTCAATCGCTGTAAGAAGATCCTCAATTGTCTTATATTTTCCAATTTCAATTACATCTCCCGGTATATTCTGAGGAGGTTCAACCTTTGGGAAATGGAGGTTTTCGTCAAGGTGTTTTTTTATCAGCTGTCTTGTTCTTGCAACAACAGTGGAATCGATCAGCCTGAATATCTCTTCAGGGATGTTTGCTCTCAATTCGCTTAACTTGCGGTTATCATCAAACTGCCATTTATTAAAATACTTCTGTGCATCGCCGAACTTCTGCTGCAATGATTTTATTTCGATCCCTTTAACGCTTTTAAAACCTTCATCATACCCATTAACCATCAGTTTAAACTGGTTGCGGATATCTGTCAACTTGTTATTGATTGGAGTCGCCGAGAGCATCAGGGTTTTAATATCTCTGTTACCTTGCGTCTGATAGAAGTGTTCCACCAGGAATTTATATCTCCCTGAATTATCATTCCGGAGGTTATGGCTTTCATCAATAACGATAAGCAGTTTCTGAAATCTCTTAAAATTGGAAAGAGTCATGCCATCCTTATTCATTCTGTTACTTAACAGGTCGGTATGATAACGTGTGTAATATTCGAATTTATCTGCCTCAAAGACAGAATGGCGGTCCTTCAGATAACGAGTCCAGTTGTAGGATAATTTCTTCGGGCAGAGCAATAGGATCTTGTATCCCTGGAGCTCAAAATATTTCATTACAGCCAGAGCTGACCATGTTTTTCCAAGACCTACTGCATCAGCGAGAATGGCTCCATTGTATTTCTGAAGCATCCGAATGAGACTCATAACACCCTTCTGCTGAAAAAGATACAGCTTATTGTAGATAACTGTATCGCGAAGGTGCATTATATCGCGTCTGGCAGCCTGGTCAATCTCAAACTGATCAAAATCCTCTTTAAAAAGCTCATATAGAGTCTTATAATATAGAATTAAGGGCTCATACTTTTCGAAAAAGTCAGAGATCAGATTAATAAGAAAAACTTTGCACGTCTGTACCTGATTACCGGGTAGTGTAATGGTTTCCCGGGTAGCATCCGAACTCCAGATCATCTCGAACCATTCTCCGGCTTTTTCATATCCTGCGTCGGTGCCGCTTACAAGTTTGTTAAGTTCAATATTGGATGATGGTTTGATTCCAATACCGGCATCGGTGAAATTAGAGCTGCCAACAATGTAGAAGTCATCTTTGTGCTTTGATATTACCGGATTATGGTAAATGTAGGTTTTGGCGTGGCAGAAGTTCTTATCTACAGTTTTAATTTCAACATTATCCCTTTTGAGGAATTCAACTGCTTTTTCGCAATCCTCCTGCAGGCTGAATATCTCATTTATTTCATGTTTCTGGTTAATGATGTCTATTATGTTTTGCCTGTCGGGCTTAAGTGAAAAAAGATCACCAAGAATTATTCTGTATTTTACCTGAGGTTGTATTCTGTCTTTAAGTTTTGATAATGCAGAAATAGTAAAATATCCAGTTACAAAATCAAATTTCCCCCCTTCAGAAATATTGCCCTCAAGATATTAAAAAATAGTAGTCTCCTGGCCTCTGGTCAATTCATGCTTATTATCGATTAACATTGGACAGTATTTAGACCATTAAAGTTAAGCAGAATTAAGGTCAAAAATAAACAATCCGGGAAAATATGTAAAATCCGCAATCCACTCCCGCTCTGCGGGATTGGCTTCGCCGAGCTCGCCTTCGGCTCGGTTTCGTCGCTTTGCTCCTCAAAATCCGAAATTCAATCATCCAGTGCCTGGTAAACCATGGCTTTGAACTTGTCATGGATCTCACCATGGCTCATCGGAA
>CAZWZQ010000060.1:0-15286 GCA_964638955.1 uncultured Rikenellaceae bacterium
TTATTTTTCACTTAAATAAGCTTCGTTAAGAAAATCAGTTATATCTTTTATCTTAATATTGTCATCTGAAGTGACAGATCTGCTTAAATTTGCATAACAAATCGGGCACATAACAAGAACTTCTTTTCCTGCTTTTTTTAATTGTTTAATACGCTCTTTCCCAATAACAAGTGCTTTATCAGGAAATAAAGATTCAACAGGTCCTCCACAACAATATGTAAATTTTTTGGTATCTTCGGGTTCTGAAATTTTTGTACCTGAATTTTCTATTAATATTCTGGGTTCATCTATAACGTTTTCACAACGCGCATAAACACATGAATCATGTACAACAACTTCACCATTTATCTGCTTAACAGGTTTTATTTTATTATCAATTAAAACTTCAAGGTAACTTTTAACCTCAATATCAAAATCTTTAATTTTCTCGGGGAAAACTTCTCTAAGCATATTTGTAGTATGAGGATCAACAGTGATAACTCTTTTTACATTATTCTCTTTAAGAGTTTTGTAAACTTTTGTTATGTGTTTATTAAGTGCCTCATCCGTACCTAAGTCATAAGCTAAAGCACCCGCATATAAATCATTATCATACAGATAACCAAAATCTAAGCCTGACTTTTTTAAAAGGTTAGCAATAATATATAAAGTCTTATTGTGTTTTTCAACTTCATGTTTATTAATCTTGCCAAAAAAACTTGATATACTAATAAATTTATTAGCAAATCTTCCTAGTTTAATAAATTTTAACAGAAAAGAACCTTCCATTTTTTCAAGTGCACTGACAAGTGCACTGATATATGGCATTAATTGATACATTAAACCTGTATAAATAACAGTATTTCCACCTTTTGGGATTTTTAAATCTTTTGCCCACCTGCTCGCAGCCTTTTTAGATATTGGGAGGACGCATTTCCTTATTTTCAGATTATCTACTAATATTCCCAGGACTTCCTTTGTTGGTAAAGCCATATTAATACCTCCTACTTAATATTATATTCTTCACAATTAATATAATGACGTAATGTTCTGATATTTCCTGCAATCGGAACTTCATTAGGGCAACTTTCCTCACATCGTTTACATAATAAGCACGAAAAAATTGATTCCTTTTCATCAGAGATATTACCTTGAAACCCCATTAATGCATGTCGAAAAATAACCCGGGGTAAAATGTCTAATCCCATGGGACAAATTGCAGTACAACATCCGCAATTATAACAGGCATATAAATCAACTGCTCCAAATTTTGATAACTCAGTTGAAAATTCAAAATTTAATTTATACATTATTAATGTTTTTATAAAATGAATTACTGTTATAATTAAAATGGTTAAATTGTCTTATTTATTAAGTTATATTGTTAATTTATTGTTTGTGAAATTGATGCGTTGATTGATTTTTATCAGTTTCAATTAATTATTTCATTTTTTTATTTCATAAAAATAATACTCATCCATATCGTCCATTCCAGTGGGTTTAATATATCCATATTTTACAAGTGTCATAAGATTGTAAGTAACAACAGGTAAAGGAAGATTCATTTCATTAGCAATCTGAGGAATATTTTTTTGTTCTGTTTCAAGTGTCTTTAATATATTTGTCCATATTTCCGGCAATTCTTTCATTTTAACCTTAATTTCTTCTGAAATCTCTTCTTTTTCTTTTTTTGAATCTATAATTATTTCCCTGGCAATTGCATCAATCATAGATTCTATTTCCTGATTTGTGTAACCATCCATATCTATAGCATCAACAGGGCAAACCGGCATACACATACCCCCACCTTTACATACTGCCTCATTTACAGTTGCAACAGTTTTTCCATTATATTCCGTTTTAATAATGGCATCATAATCACATACTTCATAGCACTTGTCACACCATTCACAGGCATTCTTATCAATTTTTGCAATTATTGGTTCAAGTGCTATTTCGCCACTGCTAATCAAAGAATGAGCTTTAGCAGATGCCGAAAGAGAAGACTTTATTGATTCAGTAATGTTTTTTGGACCTTGACAGGCGCCAGCAATATATATTCCATCAATAACGGTTTCAACCGGTCTCAGCTTTGGATGAACCTCATTAAAAAATTTATCCCGTCCAATAGGTGCTTTTACAATATTTGCAACCTTATCACTATCTTTTCTTGGAACCATACCTGTAACAAGTACAATTAAATCAACATTTATCTCAATTTCTTCCCTTTTAGAAAGTATATCTTTAATTTTTACAACGCTATTTTTCCCGTCATTCTCAACAACTGGTGGTTCTTTTTCATCAAATTTAAGGAATATATCACCCTGCTTTCTTGCTTCATCATATAATATTTCCTGTTTACCATAAGTTCTGATATCCCTGAATAAATGAACTCTTCTTGTATCCGGGAATTTATTTTTAACAATGAGGGATGTATGAATAGCAGCGGTACAACAAAAACGGGAGCAATATTTATTTTCCCCATCAATCTGCCTGCTTCCTACACAATATATAAATGCAACATTTTTAATTTCTTTTCCCTGATATATTAATTTTTTATTATTGTTAAATTCAATAATTCTTTTAAACTGCTGAAGTGTTATTACATCATTATTTTCTTTATACCCATACTCTCCTTCTTCAGGTTCATACGGGCTAAAACCTGAACAAAGGAGGATTGCACCTATTTTAAGATCAAGGATTTCCGGTTTCTGGTTAAGATCAATACAATCTTTGTAAGTTTCAATAAATTCTTCACCAGGGTTAAATGAATCTTTATCAATTACGGGAATATCAGGAAGTGCACCTTCATAATTTTTATAAATAACTTTTCTTTTTGTTAAACCAAAATTAAATTCATCAGATATTTCATTAGAACATTTGCTTATTGCCTCCTTTAATTTTTCTTTATCAGAGTTTGGAATGATATACCTTGGATTTACTTTTACTTTTGCATCAAAATTACCGACATTACCTGATATGGATTCCAGTTCTGCACCGGTAAAAAGTTTAATTTTTTCTCTTTTCTTTATTTCATTATAGAGCTTTTCAACAATTTCTTTTCCTTTTTCATCAGTTTGGAATAATTCTTCCATTTGTGGAGGTCTTCCGCCAACAAAGTAATCTTTTTCAATTAAATAAACATCTGTTCCCATATCTGCAAGTTCAATCGCAGCTCTCATCCCGGATACTCCTGCTCCTATAACTGCTACTGCATTAATAGCTGATATTTTTATTTGCTCCAAAGCTTTGGATTGTCTGACTCTTACTATTCCTGCCCGTACAAGCCCTATTCCCTTTTCTGTTGCTTCTTTTGGCTTATCTGAATGTGCCCAGGAACATTGTTCACGTATATTTACCTGAACATAATTATAAGGATTTAATCCTGCTCTTCTTGCAACATCTCTATATGTAAACAAGTGAAGTTTAGGGGAACAGGATGCTATTACCATGGCATCAAGATTATTTTCCTTAATATCTTCTATTATTTCTTTCTGTCCTGAATCAGAACAAGTAAACATCATGGTTTTTACAATACTTACTCCTGGTTCATCCTTTACTGCTTCTCTTACTTGCTCCACATTAACATAATCTGATATGTTTCCACCACAATGACAGATGTAAACGCCTATTTTATTTTTCATCCTGAAAAACTTTCATAATTTGTATAAATAAATTCTAATTGTTTAAAATTGTCTTTTAATATAACTCGCTGATTCTGCTGATGCAGCGCCTGCTGCAAGAATTGAATCAGGAATATCCATTGGATATGAGGCAGTTCCCGCAACAAATACTCCCTCTATACTTGTTTTTGCCGGGCATAATAATTCGTCTGTCTGTTTTACATAATTATAATCGTCCAGCTCTAATTTTTCTTTTTTGAATAATGAAGTCATTTCAGTATTTGGAAGAATTCCAACTGATAAAACCACAAAGTCATGTTCTGCTTCATTTACTGTACCACCTTCAATATCTTCATATCTAAGGATAAGATTTCCACTTTCGTCTTCCTTTTCAGTAATTTTAGCAACTTTCCCTTTGACAAAATTTACACCCATACTTTTTGCCTGTTCGTAAAATTCATCATATCCTTTACCAAAAGCTCTTATATCTATATAATAAATAGTTACATCAGCCATAGGTAATGCTCCCATCAGCAATTGCGCCTGTTTAATTGAATACATACAGCATATCTGAGAGCAAATAGGATTATTTAGAGCTTTATCCCTGGACCCGGTACATAATACATAAGCTATATTACATGGCTTTCTACCATCTAAAGGGCTGAGTATATCATGAAAGGGTCTTGTCGGAGCAAGAAAACGGTCCATCTCCATAGAATGTATTACATTCTTATACTTATTATAACCATATTCTTCTTTATGTTCAGGTGGGAAAAGCTCAAATCCCTGAGCAAGAATAACAGATTTAACCTTAGCAGAGAATTCTTCTTTCTTCTGAGTAAAGTCTATTGCATCAGCAGGACATGCTTCAATACATTGATGACATTCACGGCAATTAGAGCAATCCAGACATCTTGAAGCACTATAGAGAGCTTCTTCTTCAGTTATTGTATATTCAACTTCATCAAAATCTTTTATTCTCTCCTGTACTGTTCGTTCTTTTTTCTCAACAGGGTTCTTTGTTTCATACTCCTTTCTTTTTAGAACTTCTTCTTTATTAACAGCAGGTAGTTTTTCACCAAATTCATAACCATCGAGATTTTCATTGTTTAGGTATTTATCAATATAAAAAGCCGCTTTTTTCCCTTGTCCAACAGCATCAATAATCATTGCTGGACCTGTAACAGTATCTCCTCCGGCAAACACGTAGGATTCAGTAGATTGTAAAGTTTCTGCATTAACTTTTATAGTGCCATTATTATTTATCTGAATGCCATCTGTTTTAAAATTTTCAGTTCCCGGTTTTTGACCAATAGAAATATATATATTATCAGCTTTTAATATATTTTTTTCGTTTTGATCATACTTTGGGGCAAATTTGCCGTTCTCATCAAAAACCTGAATACATCTAATTGTTTCCACCCCTTCAGCCTTACCATTATTAACGATAACTTTAAAAGGCCCGATTGAATTATGAATTATTACACCCTCTTCAATTGCAAGATTAATCTCTTCTTCAGTGGCAAACATTTCATCGCGTTTTTCCAATGCCATTATATGAACTTCTTTTGCTCCAATCCTTAATGCAGTCCTTGCAACATCTATAGCTACATTTCCGCCTCCAACTATTAATACAATTTTTTTATTTAATTCAACTTTTTCATCAAAATTATTTTTTTTAAGTAATTCCAACCCGCTTCTAACATCCTTATTATCTTCTCCCTCTATACCAAGACTTATTGGTTGAGACGCACCAACAGCAATAAAAACAGAATCAAACCCATCATCTTTAAGTTTTTTCACGCTTGTTATTCTGGTATTAGTAATAATTTCAACACCAAGTGATGTGATATTTTTAATATCCCTTTCAACAATTTTTTTCGGTAATCTAAAAGCAGGAATTCCATTTCTGAGCATACCACCTGCTTCTTTTTCTGCTTCATAAATTACTGCTGTATGTCCTTTTAAAGCAAGAAAATAGGCAGCAGTTAATCCGGCGGGTCCTGAACCTATAATAGCAATTTTTCTACCTGTTTTATTTTCAATTTTAATAGCATCGGGGGGATTGGGGAATTTGTTGTAATAATAGTCAGTAAAAAATCTTTTAATTTTTCTTATAGATACCGGACCCTCTAATTCTTTTCTTGTACATTCGTCTTCACAAGGGGCAAAGCATGCTCTTCCAAGGCTTCCGGGAATTGGTGCGTCTTCAAGATGTAGTTTCATTGCTTCTTCATATAACCCGGCTCTGACAAGAGAGACAAAACCATAGGGTTTGACTCCGCCCGGACATTTGTGAATACAAGGAGCAGATATATCTTTCCGGTCAATTAATGCTATTCTCGGACTAGCTAAATTGAAAGGAATATATGCTACTTTCCTTCCAGCTAATCCATAATTATATTGATCTGGTAAAATTACAGGGCAGGCAAATTCACATTTCTGACATCCGGTACAAGCATCTTCTTTTATATATCTGGGATTTTTTAGTATTTTTGCATCAAAACCATTCTCATTTTTTTCTATTTCAAGCACTTCGCTGGAAGTCATTATAGTTATATTAGGATGGCGTGCCGTTTCTGACATTTTAGGAGTTGTAATACATGCAGCACAGTCAAGAGTAGGAAAAACCTTACTCAATTGCACCATTTTCCCGCCAATTGACATATCTTTCTCAACGAGAAGAACTTTAAAATTCATCTTTGCAAGGTTAAGAGCTGCTTCCTGACCAGCCACCCCCGCACCTATTACAAGTGCATCAAATGAGGCATTTATTTTTTCTCCACTCATAATCAGGCATTTGAGGTTTTCAGTAAATATTCATTGAAACTGTTCATCTGTTTTACAAAAGATTCGCTGCAGACTGAACATATTGCAGCCATTCTCAGACGGGCAGGTTCGATATTCTTTTCTTTCATCAGTTCATGAGTGTGGCCAACTATATTTCCGGTTTTTTCAGTGCATGATTCACTATATGGGCAATCACTTCCGTCAGCAGCAATAAACACTCCGTCAAACCCTTTTTCAAATGCGTGTAATATCCATCTTGATTTAACACCGCTGGAACATGGGACAGAGATAGTATATACCGTTGGAGGGTAATGCAACTTTAATAATCCCGCCATATCGATGGCGGGATCAGATATCTTTTCGGTGGAGAATACAAGGATTTTTGCACTTTTTATATTAATACCTGTCATACTAAAGATTTATTTTTTCTTCATGAAAACTCTGAAATAGCCACTTTCTTCAATGGTACCAAGATATTCGTGGCCCTGCTTTGTACACCATTTGGGGATATCTACCTTTGTCCCTTCATCAGACGATAATACCTCCATAATATCTCCTGACTTTATCAATCCTATTGCTTTTTTAGCTTCAAGCAGTGGCCCGGGACATGCGGTTCCTCTTGCATCAACAGATTTGGCCACGCTAACATTTTTTAATTCTTCTGGTGTCATAACTGTAAAATTTAAAATGTGAATAAATATTTATATTTCAATTAAGTGATTCCGCTTGCTTGTTGCTCATAACCGGATAATCAATAACAGAAGCATTAATATTTTACTAACCTGAAATCGATTAGCTTAAAGATTTATTGCTATATGAAAAGATTTACATCTGCCTCCTGAGCAGAGCTTATATAGGCACTAACTCCGCAAATATCATCAGCAAGATCAATGAAGTCTTCAAGTTTTTCACCTCCCCATATTTTCCCTGCAAGACCGCAGATATGAATTTTAACGTCTGTAATTTCTCTGGCTTCCTTGAAAAACTCAATCCATGTTTTTACTTTCAGGTTTTTAAGGGATTGCAGAAATTCCTCTTTCATCGAAGGATTTTCAGCCATCTGAAGTTTATCAGGATTATCTCCAATATCTTTCCTGAATGCACGCGCTCCCTGAAGTAAAACATAAATATCAACTTTCATATCCAGAGCAGCAGCTCCCGAAATGATGATCCCTGCAGCAGTCAGTTTATCAACGCTGCCTGTAAAAAGTCCAAGACACATTTTCTTCTCTTCCATAAAGTATGAATTTTTATTGTTAATTAATTAACAAAAAAAATCAATAAATACATATGAATAGTTATTCTTATTGTGAGGTTGATTATTAAATTTTGTGATATATCTCACAAAACTCTATCTTTGGAACATGAAAAATGAATGCAAAGTTTGTAAGATCAAATCTAAAGCTGCATTAAAACTAAGTGAAGAGGAAGTTGAAAACCTCTCTCTTAATTGTGCACTGGTAAATCTTTCCAAAGGAAATTCCGTAATTAAACAGGGTACTTTTTCAACAAATGTTGTTTACCTGAGGGTCGGGTTGGCTAAGATTCATATTGCAGGCCCTCATCATGAACAGATAGTCCGTATTGTAAAGGCTCCCTCTTACCTTGCTTTACCAACAACATTCGGTGATAAAATAAATCAGTATTCGGTTACTGTTATTGAGGATTCAGAAGTTTGTTTTATCGACATTAAAACGTTTCGTTATTTATTAGCTAATAATCCTGACTTCTCATATGAAATTATGATTGAAGTATGCAGAAATGAACTTGATATCTTTAACAGATGTGCCAGCCGGACACAGAAGCAAATAAGAGGGAAGATAGCAGACGTACTGCTTGAAATGTCAAATCATTTATATACATCAGATACTTTCAGCATACCTCTCAGCCAGGAAGAGATAGGAAATCTTATTGATTCATCACGTGAAAGTGTCAGTCGGGTATTAAATGAATTTGAGAAGGATGGTATTTTAAAGATCTCCGGGAAAAAGGTTGAGCTTCTAAACAAAGAATCACTGACAATGATAAGTGCAAACGGATGATTCTTTATCACCGGCCGGAATAGTTAATTTTACACTCAATGTGTATATCCGGTTTCAGATTATGATATCTTATTTATACCTTTGTACTGGCACGCAATTTATTTTAGGCATTAAGGCATTTAATATTATTGGATTATTAGATTATGAACAATAAAGATCTTCCTTCATAGCTATACAAACCGCTAATAACATATTATTATTTCAAAACGCCCTTTGCAGATGGACAGATATTTAGTGAGAACGAATTGTAATGATTGCTATGCAAGAGCTAAATGTTTTGTTCAAAGGACAAAAAACGTAGAGGAATTCTATAAAATGCAAAAAACCCATATAAGATATAAAAAGGGAGAAACAATTGTTAAAGAAGGAGCCCGTGTTACAGATATATTATACGTTGTGGAAGGTTTGGTGAAAATGTTTATTGAGGGCCCCGATAAGAATATTATTATAAAACTGCTTAATTCAGATGATTTCATCGGATTAACCTCACTGTTTGGAGATGACACATATTATTTCACTGCCGTCGCGTTGAAGGAAACCAAAGTCTGTATTATTAACCGGGAAGGCATTAAGGATTTAATTACTCTCAGTTGTGATTTTTCAAGGGAACTCTCCAACTGGTATTGTAAGAATTATAACATCATGCTTACCAAATGTTTGAATCTTGGACTTCGACAATTGAACGGAAAGCTGGCAAATACACTGTTATACTTAAATCGGGAAGAATTTAAGGAGATCGATATATTTTCATATATCAGCAGAAAAGATCTGGCTGAACTGTCCGGGATGTCAATGGAGAGTGTTGTCAGAATTTTATCGGAATTCAGGGATGAAAAAATAATCGAAATAAAAGGGAAAAAGATAGAGATCATGGACCTTGAACGATTAAAAATAATTAACCAGCGAGGATAACCACCTGCTCCATAATCCAGGGTCAATTTCCCAATACCATCAAAATCAAAAAAAAAGTTGACGAATATCAAGGTATTAGATGATGCCTTTGATCGCAACTTACTTGTAATTAATGACATAAGAAGTGTACCTTTGTATTGTTGGTGTTGTAAAAAAGTGTCAATAATTAAAAAAGATATTTGCGATGTACAAACAAAAAAGTGAAATAATTCAGCAAATTCAATCTTATCATAAGCAGGTAGCCAGCTTATATTATGATATTTATAAAAAGGCTGAAAACAAAGAGATTAAGTCGATAATATTTGAGCTGTATGAGCATGAAAAAGATCGGGAGAAATATCTTGAAAGACATAAGAATATTGCTAAAGCAATGAATTGCTGGTTAGATTTTCCATGCGAGAAACTTTCAAATCAGATAAATGAATGCCTGGAGCATAATTTTGGTGCGAAATCTGAAGTGACTATGGAAGATTTACTGAAACTGGAATTGTATTTTGATGACTGTCTGATCAAAATTTATAACATTCTGTCATCTGAAAATGCATTGAGCGAAACAGCAGCCAATATATTTTATTATATGTTGAAAAAAACAACGAAAGAACAGAATATTCTTGCTGAAATGCTGTATAACTCTAAAAGCAATTTGCACTCTGGATTCTCATTAGAGAGTATTTAACATATAGTCTGGATACATCAAATATAATCACATCAGCTTTTTACAGGCTGCATTCAGCGCTTGTCGGCCCGGAGGGGATCGAACCCTCGACCCCATGATTAAGAGTCATGTGCTCTGCCAGTTGAGCTACGGGCCGTAAAAATCGACGCAAATTTAGGAATAATTAAATGAACTAATGTTCATAAATCACTTAATTAATGTATACCCAGAATAAATAAGTGATTAAATTTGTAAGTGTCACACTGGCATTATTATGAACAGCCAGTTAAAATTGCCAATATGCCCAACAGAAGGAGATTCAGACACATTAAAATGCCTCCGTCAATGGAAGGATATAAACCTTTTGGGATCCCTATGCGTGAACTGGAATCTGTCGACCTGCTCTTTGAGGAATATGAAGCATTGAGACTTGCAGATTATGAGGATCTTACACAGGAAGAGGCAGCAAAAAAAATGAACATATCCCGGCCGACATTTACACGCCTTTATGACAAAGCACGTAAAAATATTGCAAAAGCATTTGTTGAAGGAAAAGCAATAATAATACGGGGAGGAACTTATGTTACTGATAATTATTGGTACAAATGCGGAGATTGTAATCAGACAACCATATCAGATCACCCGGTAAGTCGTTGCACAGAATGTAATTCAGATAATATAACTCAAATAAATAATCAATCCGAAACAGATAAATAAATTTGATCTATCCTCTTTTCGCTATCGCATCTAACGTATCTTTGCCAATTATTTTAACCTCTTTACCCTTAAGCTTCAGTATTCCCTCCTTTTCAAACTCTTTTAAAAACCTTATTGCACTTTCAGTCGATATTGATGCAAAATCCGCAATATCCTGCCGGGTTAAATATTGAAAAACATTTTCGCCGGAAAATTCATCTCCTGACAAATATATTAAAGCAGTTGCCAGTTTACCGCGCATCTGTTTAAATGAGACATTTTTAATGATTTCCAGCAAATGAGCTTCGTTTCTGCAGTTTTTTGATGTAATACACATGGCAAAATCATTGTTCTTAAGCAAAAGCTTATTTAATGCTGCTTTATCTATCATACAGATTAAGGAATCCTTTAATGCTATTGCCGAATAATTATAAATACTATCGCCAAAGACCGAAGAAAAAGCCATGAAATCGCCGGCTGTTGCGAGACGCAGGTTGACTTGTTTTTCATACCCTGTTTGAAGGTATACTAAAACAATCCCTTCAACCACATGCATTACGTATGGAGAAAATGCACCCTGCTTGAATATGTTTTCACCCTTCTGATAGGTCAGCTGGATCTTTTTTTCATTTAAGAACTCAAGCTCATCGGGGTATAAATTCTGAAAGCAAAGAGAATTGTTTCTACACTCCCTGCAGTTGACTATGTTTTGTGATACTGACACTCTTTCTGCCATATAATTTTAAAATATCACAAAAATATCAAATCAATCGGAATAAATGAACTGTCATTCCGAATGAAGCCGTAGCCAAGAGCGAAGCGAAGGGGCAGCGAAATGAGGAATATTACCCAGAATAAAAAAATCTATGAACTTATATGTATGATTGCCGACACCCATGTTATACTCAAATCATATTAATCGGGAACTCTTGATTTAAGTAAGTGAAGTTTGACAGGAAAAAATCTGAAATATTTCATTATTTATAAAGAAATCGCCAGATCCCTTTGTCTCACTCACGAAATGTCTTATAGATAATTTTGCGTCAAAATTTTAATAAAATGAAGCGGGTAGCGATTCCGGTGGCAAAAGACATGCTAAGTAAAAATTTTGGTCAATGTAATTATTATAAGATATATGATATTGACGACGGAAGCATAAAGAGTGATTCGGTTGAAGTCCCTCCTCGGCAGGATATGCTTAATTTACCTATGTGGGCTGCACAGCAGGGGATAACAGATGTTATTGTGCATAAAATTGACAAAAAGATCATAACCCTTTTTGCAGTAAACAAAATTAACCTGTTCGTTGGTGTTGCCGTTAACTTTCCCGGGATACTAATAGAAGATTACATGAATGGGAATTTAAAGTCGAGTGAACAAATTATTAAAGAGATTACAGAATAAACAGATTTAGTAAAAATTAAATTTTAATTAAAAAGGTTAAGTATGAAAATGTTAGAAACCGCTGTTCATGAAATTGAAACAGCAGCAGAACTTGAGAAAATTACAAAGGAGAATGAAAATGTAATGGTTAGCTGTGGTCGTATGGGTCCCATGTGTATTCCTGTTTATGATGCAATGGAAGAACTGGAAGAAGAACGGCCAGATGTTAAATTTTATGTAATGGGATTTGATACTCCGGAGGCTTCTCCTATCACGAATGCCCCAATGTGTCGGGGATTTATGGGGCTCCCTTTCAACGTGTATTATAAAAACGGGCAAATGGTAAAAGCTACTACAAGTATTCAGGACAAGGAACAAATTGTATCTGTTATGGATCAGTTTTTTGCATAGTATTTTATATTTATAGACTATCAGGCTCGGATTTGCAATGTAGATTCTTAATAACATGGACGAAGTATATGACGTAATGATTTTAGGTGCCGGAGCGGCAGGTTTAGCATCTGGTATCTATTCCTCAAGGGCCAGGTTAAACACACTTATCCTTAATGAAGGCGCAATAGGCGGACAAATGGTTTTGACCAACGAAATTGCCAACTATCCCGGGGTTGAAAAGACCAAAGGCTATATGGTGGCCGGCATCATGAAAAAGCAGGCTAAAGAATTTGGTTGTAAAATAAAGTCGAATATCAAAATAGCACAATATAAACTGAAGGGCAATATAAAAATCATTAAACTTGAAGATGGCCTCAGCTTTCAGGCCAAATCAGTTATACTTGCACCCGGGGGCAAACCCCGCCAGTTGAACATTCCCGGAGAAGAACAGTTTAAAGGAACTGGTGTTTCTTATTGTGCTACCTGCGATGGTGATTTTTTTACTGATAAGGATGTAATTGTAATAGGAGGTGGAAATTCTGCTCTTGAAGAGGCGGTTACTCTTACAAACTATGCCTCAAAGGTCACAATTGTACATCAGTTTAATCATTTTCAGGCTTTTGAACATGCTGTACGGGAAGCTGAAAAAAACACGAAAATTAGCTTCATTATGGAATCGGAGCCGAGAGAGTTTAAAGGCAATAAGGTTTTGGAAAGTGTGGTTATCCAAAATGTCACAACCGGGGAATTATCAGAAATAAAAACTGACGGGGTATTTATTTTCATAGGTTACCTGCCGAATACCGATGCTTTAAAAAATATTGTAAAAACAAACGAACTTAACGAGATTATTGTGGATGCTGATATGAAAACCAATATTCCCGGTGTTTTTGCTGCCGGTGACTGCATAGTCAAAAAATACCGTCAGGTAACGACAGCAGTGGCTGATGGAACCATTGCCGCTTTAAGTGCAATGGAATATCTGAAAAGTGCTGATTAAATGTGTTATAACAATGATCAAAGTAATTTCTTATAAAGATTTTATTTCCAGGTTACAGGGAAAGGACAAAGCCTTTTTGTTACTGTATAAAAAAGGCAATGAAAAAAGTGACTGTGCCTTTTCCAACGTTCAGGCTGGAAGTGAAAAAGTTAAACATATACATATATTCCATGCCGATGTAACATATGTACGGGATATCCATGAAAGATTCAATATTACAACAGTTCCTGCACTGCTTGAATTCAGAAACAGAGAATTTATCAATACCATAAAAGGGTGTAATGATGCAAGTCAGTATAAAGCCTTGTTTGATGATACTGTTTTTCGTGCTGAAAGAAAAAATGAAGAGAAGCCGGCAAAGCGTGTAACTGTTTATTCGACACCAACCTGTTCGTGGTGCAACACATTAAAAACTTATCTCAAATTACATAATGTTTTATACACCGATGTTGATGTTTCGCGCGATCAAAAGGCTGCTGATGCATTGATTAAACGAAGCGGGCAGATGGGTGTTCCACAGACCGATATTAACGGTGAAATTATAGTAGGCTTTAACAAAGCCCGCATAAACCAGTTGTTGGGCATAAATGGATAGCTTTAAGTACATTAATAAAATTAAATAAATTGTCTAATAATAAAACTTAATTAAAATGAACGAATTACAACCGGTAAATCAGAATGTGCTATTGGAAATAGCTGATGATAAAAAAGAACAAAAAACAACTTCGGGTATAATAATTCCCGATTCAGCCATAGAAAAGCAGGCAATTGGCAAAGTAGTTGCCATAAGTACAGTTGAGAATGCCGAAATTGCTGTTGGCGACAGAGTGCTCTATAAAGAACACGTTGGCACCGAAACTGAATTTGAGGGCAAGAAATATCTGTTTATTCCGTATGCAGAGATCCTGGCAAAAATTGTTGAGACCGATAAGATTTAATTATCCGGTCATATAAAATGAAAGAAAAACTTAAATATTTTCTCATCACATCATATCGGTTGTAATGGGGCTTTCAGGTTTTTAACCTTAAATTTACATTGTTCTAATGAATCTGAAAAATGGAGAAAGAAATTGTAACGGCAAAATGGCTTAGTAACATGGCTTTTGAAGCAGATGTTAATGGGCATAAAATAATACTTGATGCCGAATCAGAGGTAGGTGGAGAAGACCGTGGACCAAGGCCAAAGCCTTTTATGCTTCTCTCTCTTGGATGTTGCACCGGGATGGATGTCATCTCGATCCTTAAAAAGATGAGAGTTGATGTTAAGGAATTCAATGTGATAGTGGAAGGCAAACTAACAGATGAACATCCGAAATACTTTTATAAAATGAATGTTACCTATGAATTCACAGGTAAAAACCTGCCCATTGACAAGTTGCAAAAAGCTATCAGCCTTTCAGAAGAAAGATATTGCGGAGTGAGCGCTGTTTATAAAAAAGTAATAGAACTGACTTCGGAGATAAGAGTTATTGAACAGTAGTTTTATATAAAACCAAAAACACTTAATGTTATGACACAGGAATATGTATTAAATGTTCTCTCACAGGTAGAGCATCCTGCTATCAGCTATTCATTGATTAAACTTGGAATTGTAACCGATGTTAAATTAGCCGGGAACAAAGTTAGCGTAGTTTTTGCTTTCCCCTTTCCTAATATTCCTGTTGCTGATCTGCTTATTAATTCAATTTCACAACCGGTTCAATCATTAGGATTAGAATTTGAGTACACCATCAGAGTAATGACTCAGGAAGAAAAAAACAGGTTTTTACAATTGGAAGCCGAGGCATGGAAAGGCTGAATATAAAAACCGACT
>CAZWZQ010000061.1:0-12987 GCA_964638955.1 uncultured Rikenellaceae bacterium
GATGCGGCGCCTGTCCCGATCCATCGGGAAACCAGCTGAGCTAATCGCCCGAAAATGCGAGTGCAAATATAGATTTAATTTTAGAAAGTGCAAAAAATACTTCGGGCTCTCAATTTCTTGATACAAAGGGTGAGAACGGGATTTAAGATCAATATCCGGTTTGCATCAAGCATGTAAATTGTATCTTAATATTATGAACTGTGTATAAAATGTGATAAATACGTGTTTTGAGTTGATGAACGTATGCAACATAATTAATATTTTTAAAGTCTTGAAATAGTGTATTGTTGAGCATTACGATATAAAATAAATAACTACTTTTAACGCTAAAAAATTCTTAACGATAAAAAAATGCCAGATAGTTTTTCTTAATTTCAGAAAAATTTCTGGAAAGTAGTGTAATAAAAGTAGGTTGTGGTATTGATAAATTAAAAAACAGAGAACCTGACCTGATATGAGAAGAATTGAATTATACCTAACAATAAGTTTTACATTACTTTTTGCCCCTTTAACTCTTTTTAGTCAGAATGGGCCTGGTGGTGTAGGCAATCAGGCTACTAATCCTTTGTGGTTGCGGGCGGGTGACCTTTCATCTCTTTCATCCGGACAGCCTGTAAATATCCCCTGGCCGGATGCTTCCGGTAATGGTAATGACGCTACCCAGGGTACTGCTCTAAA
Source organism: uncultured Rikenellaceae bacterium (assembly GCA_964638955.1). Lineage (GTDB taxonomy): Bacteria > Bacteroidota > Bacteroidia > Bacteroidales > VadinHA17 > LD21. The sequence goes on from CAZWZQ010000061.1 coordinate 679, forward strand.
CCAGCCAATATATGTGGCTGGTGTTGTTAATGGTAAGGCAGTAGTTCGTTTTGATGGTGTTAATGACCTGTTTTATGACATTCATTCATATAATGCAAATACTGTATTTGTAGTATATAGAGTTAGCTCTACATTGCAGGATCCGGATATGCTGGGACAGGTCTGGGGAAATTATGATAATGGTGCCCATGTAGCCATGGATGCTAGAGTGGGAAATCCACAGGGATTTAGCTTTGACGGTACTCCTCTTGATGTGACCAAGGCATTTTATGGAATTAACGGATCGGTTTATGTTGGTCCGGTTTCAAATAACAATACTCCTGCCTGGCAGTATAATAATTTTGAAATTATTGCAGTTGAATTTACTGCGGCAAAAGGGATGACTAAACAGACTTTAGGTTCACTTTACTCCGGTCCGTCTGGCTCATTTCCTATCGGTACACATCAATATGGTGGAGACATTGCCGAAATAATAGTTTTTAATAATGCATTGAATGCGACTGAAAGAATAGTAGTTGAGAACTATCTCTCCTCAAAATATAACCTTAATATAGCTGCCAATGGTATAGATTTCTACTCAAATGAAGTCTCTTATCCCTTTGGCATAACAGGTATAGGACAGACAGGGGGAGCTACACATACTGCTGCCTGTTCAGATAAAATATTACAACTAAGTGATCCCTCCGACCTTGATAATGATGAGTATCTTTTTACCGGCCACAATGGTCATAGTATTAGTAGCTGGACGAGTAACGAAATTCCATTAGGAGTAGAAAACATAAAACGTTTAGCTCGCGAATGGATTCTTGAAGAAACCGGTGATATCGGAACTTTAACGATAACAGTAGATACCACGCTTTTACCAGCACGACCAGCCTCATATTCGCATTTTGTGCTTTTACAGGATGATGATGGAGATTTTAGCTCAGGTTCACTTGTGTATGAAATGGGATCATTAGGAGCTGACGAATTCTACTCAGTTGGAAATATTGATCCGGCAAATGGCACTTATCTTGCAATTGGGACTGTTATCCCAACTTTGCAGTTCTCTACAGCAGAGGTTAATGAATTTGAGACTACCAGTACAAATGCAGACATAATCTTAAATTTCATTCCTTTAAATGATGTGTTTGTCGATTATGCTACAACTGACGGGACTGCAACAGCCGGGTCTGATTATACGGCCATCCCGATAACCACAGCTACAATTTCAGCCGGCACTCAGTCATCAACATTAAACTTTGTAATCACTCCTGACAGTGATCTTGAGGATGATGAGGATTTCACTGTAACTCTTTCAAATTTACCTGCCGGATATTCCCTGGGAACAAATCATCCTCTCACTTATACGATAAATGATGATGACAAACTAAGAAAACTGTCATTCAGCCTTGCTTCTTCTTCATTTGACGAAGGAGCCGGAACAGTCTCAATCCAGGTAGAGATACCCCCCGGAACACATGACCCTGTTAATTCAACATTTGTTGATTACAAGGTTATTGGCGGAACAGCCACAGGCGCAGGTATAGACTATACCCTGGCAGCAGGAACAGTAGAAATACCGGCCCTTGCACTAAATGCAACTTTTACTCTCGATATTGTGGATGATCCCTATGATGAATTAGACGAGAATATTATCATAGAACTCTACAATCCCGACAATGGCAACCTTTCTTCTACCAACCCTATTCAACACACTTTAACTATTACTGATAATGAAGGTAATCCTTCCGTGCAATTCAGTACTGCCAGCTCAGACGGAGATGAATCTATAACACCTGTTTCTGTCTCTGTTGAATTATCAGCTATCTCATTGCTCGATGTTACTGTTGACTATACAGTTGCAGGAACAGCTACCATCGATGGGGATCATGACCTTAATAATGGATCTGTCATTATTCCTGCCGGAGACCTGAGCGCTAACATTTTATTTACAGTAACGGATGATGCCATACCAGAACCTATTGAAACTATTATAATAACCATTAATAATGTTGTTAACGGAACAATTGGAAGCCAGACTGTACATACATACGCAATACTGGATAATGATACTGATTTTGGTTATAACGGCCCGGGTGGAGTTGGTGATAGTTATAGCAATGAACTTTGGTTAAGGGCTGATTCTATCATCCAGGCAGACGGTAGTAATGTAGCGCAATGGAATGATGTGTCAGGTAACAGCCATAATGCTGTCCAGCGTACCGTTACTTATCAGCCTGTATATCAGCAAAATATAATTAATGGTTTCCCGGTAGTTCATTTTGATGGATTTGATAATTATCTCGACACTACTTTTGCATATAGTTCCAGGACTGTATTCAGTATTTATGAAATTCAGACCGGAATACAACAGACGACCGATCTTGGACAAATATGGGGAAGTTATAGTGATAATGCTCATGTAGCCATTGATGCGCGTGGTACTAATCTTCGTGGTTACAGCTTTGATGGAGCAGGTACAACCATGGCCCGTTTTGGAAGATTTGGAGCTGCATACAGTGGCAGTTATTATGAAGACTCACCTCCGGGACAATGGGTGTATGACCAGTTTGAGCTATTAGCCGTTGAATTCCAGGGAACTCAAAATACGAGCAGGCAGACAATTGGATCACTAATTGCTCCTGCAGGCCACAACCTGGGAGGCAACCTTGCTGAGATCATTGTATATAACACTTCACTTAATCAGACTCAAAGAAATCTTGTTGAGTCTTATCTTGCTGCGAAATATGATCTTACTGTAGCTTCTGATAAATACGGTTCACATGCAGAATATCACTATGATGTAGCAGGTATTGGTATCGAAAGTTCCACTGACTTTCATATTGATGCAATGTCGGCGGGCACTTTAAGGCTTAAGGATCCTGCAGGACTGGATAATGGCGATTACCTCCTTATCGGACATAATAATGCCGATTATACAACATGGACCTCAACTGAATCTCCGGTGGATTCACTTAAACGAATTGCCAGAGAGTGGTATGTCTCTGAGACAAATGATATCACCAGCCTTACACTTGCCTGGAAAGAAAATATGATACCGGCTCTTCCCACGGGAGGAACTTGTTATTATGTTTTAGTGGATGATGATGGTGATTTCACTGCTGGGGCAAATGCATATCCGCTTAGTCTGAATTCAGGTTTTTATGAGATTTCCGGTATTAATCTTGATAATGGTGATTATATAAGTCTTGCTGCAAATGGAGTTGCCCTCAATTTTAGTCTGACTGCTTCAAGCTTCAGTGAGGCAAGCGGTCTTGTACAGGTTGAAGTTGAAATGGGAGACATACTCATTTCTGATGTTCAATTCAGCTTTATTGTCAGTGGCGGAACAGCTACGGGTGGAGGTACCGATTATTCCATTATGGCCAGCCCTGCAACAATTTCGGCAGGAAATACATCTGCATTTATTGATATCACTCTTACAAATGACACCGATATTGAAACTGATGAGACAATAATCCTTGAAATTACCGGGATAGTCTCAGGAGATGTGTCACTGGGTCAGCAACTTACACATACTCTTACTATTAATGATAATGATTTTGACGGTTATGAGGGACCCGGAGGAGTAGGTGACCTGAATAATAATAAACTGTGGCTTCGGACCGATTCTGTTACAGGACTGTCTGATAATGATCCTGTGAGTATCTGGGCTGATTTCTCAGGTAATGGTAATGACTTTTCACAGGCAATAGCTGCTGACCAGCCATTATATAGAACTTCTGTAATTAACGGAAAACCGGTAGTAAGGTTTGACGGAGTATCAGACTATATGACTGCATCTGATATTATTTCAGGAAATATCGGAAGGACAATCTTTATTGTAGGTAAAATGACCTCAAGCACCGGTGGAAATGACGGTTTACTCTTTAATCTTAATTATCCAACCACGGGCGGTAGCGGAACTGCTTATTCGATAACACCGGAAGTGGCTGTCAGAGTAAATGGGAATATTGTATATAATGAAGGATTTGGAACCACAGACTTCAGACTCCTTACTATTAATAATCCGGCTGCAATAAATGTTACTGCAGTGAAAATGTACCTTGACGGTGTTCCTGGTACGGTTGCCTCTTCAAGCCCGGCAGTGATTAATACGGGATCAAATGGCTCATCAATAGGATGGTCAGATCACGTTACTGATTACTTACATGGAGATATGGCCGAGGTGATCATTTATAATAATGAGCTGAACATAACACAGCGTATCATTGTCGAAAACTATCTCGCAGCAAAATATGATATAGATATTTTATCGGGTTCGCATGATTATTACTCTTATGAAAATACACATTCTGAAGACCTTGCCGGGATAGGACAATATGCAGCTTCTGATTTCCATACTGCTGCACAAAGTGCGGGAATGATAAAGGTGAGTAATGCTTCTTCACTTAATATTGGAGATTACCTGCTGTTTGCACATGATAACGGAGATTTCTCCAACTGGGTTGATACTGAAGTGCCGGCTGATTCAATTCGCCGTATCCGGCGGGAGTGGAGGTTCGATAAAACAAATGATGTAGGTACGGTAACACTTACAGTTGAACCTGATCTGTTACCGGCAGCTTATCCGGGATATAGTTTTTGGGTTGCATGGCTTGATAGTGATGGTGATTTCACAAGTGGAGCCAGAGCAGTTCCGCTTACTTTTAATGGTTCCGCGTGGGTGGCAAATAATGTTAATATACTTGACGGTGACTTTTTAACAGTGGGACTGATAAGACCTATAGCAGAATTCACCCTGGCTTCCAATACAGGTTCCGAATCAACATCACCTGTGGCAATACAGGTCTCTCTTAATTACCAGGTCAGTCAGAATGTAACAGTTGATTATCTGACCTATGGTGGTACAGCCACAGGAGGAGGGACGGACTATACCCTGACTCCATCAACTCTTACCATTCCGGCGGGCAGTCTTTCTGCTTCATTCAACCTTAATGTAGTTGATGATCCGGATGTCGAGCTCGATGAGACAATATTTATTAGAATCAATAATCCTTCTGCGGGACTTGAGATAGGGGAGCAGGATAGCACTATATATACAATTGCTGATAACGATAATGCAAGAAATATATATTTCACCGTTGCTTCAAGCTCAGGGTCAGAGAATGTGACTACTGCATATCTTACTGTTCGGTTGAATACGACGGATCCGGTTAATCCTACATCAGTAAACTATGCAGTAACAGGAGGAACTGCCACCGGTGGTGGTATTGATTTTACACTTGCTGCAGGAACAGCAACAATCCTTCCCGGAAATATATCTACTGTAATACCTGTAAGTATCGTAAATGACGATATTTATGAGAATGATGAGACAATAGTAATATCTCTTAGTAATCCGGTTAATGCCAACCTTGGAACTATTACAGTTCATACATATACAATACTTAATGATGACGGGAAACCGACACTGATGTTTGAAATACCGGCATCAACTACTGCGGAAAATTCAGGTACTGTTGAAACAAAAGCCATTCTTACTAAAGCTACCGGAACTGATATTTCCTTTGACTACATCAATATAGCAGGAGGAACTGCCACCGCCGGGGCAGATTACAGCATAACACCTGTTACACTTACAATAGCTGCCGGTGATACCTCAGCCTCATTTACTGTTACTATTATAGATGACCCGGACACCGAAACAGAGGAAACAGCCCTCTTCCAGCTCATTAACCTGGTTGGTACAGGTGCCGTTATGGGTGCACCTGCAGAAATTATACATACTCTTACTATAACTGATAATGATTACACTGGCTTCCGCGGACCAGGTGGAGTGGGAGATATGCAGAATAACAAATTATGGCTGAGCGCTGACAGTAATGTTGTTACATCAGGGACGGATGTGGTCAACTGGCTTGACCTGTCAGGTAATGCCAATCATGCTTCTAACCTTGCTCCCGGGCAGGAGCCTGACCTTATTACTTCAGTGATAAACGGACGGGACGTAATCAGATTTGATGATAACGGAGGAACAAATGGTGATTATCTGGGAGCCAATTTATCACTCGGAATAAGTGGTTCAGGTGCAGCAACTGTTTTTATGGTTGCTAAAAATACAACTACATCCGATCAGGATAATAGTGGTCTGTTCATTGGTCAGTCACCCGGCACTGGTGGTACTGTCAGACATTATGGTCTTGAATACAATATGGCCATAAGATTCAACAATGGAAACAGGATATTTGATGACGGTTTCACTCTTAATGACTGGAAAATAGGTGCTATCAGGAACTTTTCTGCAGCTCAATATGGTCAATATGAAGGATTTATTGATGGAACAGCTCTTGGTCAGACTTCAAGTTCGGGACCAACAAACACACCTGCCACTGCTGCCGATTTTTACTACCTTGGTGCAGGACTCGGAACATCTACAGCATTTTCTTCATCAAGATATTTCGAAGGTGATATGGCTGAGATGATAGCCTATAATATATATCTGAATAATGCTCAGATAAATATTGTAAATAACTACCTGAGTACAAAATATGGCCTGCCGGTTAGTCTTGATCTTTACTCTTATGATGCTTCGTACGGAGAAGATCTTGCAGGTATCGGAAGAGAAGCCGCTGACACCCTGCATACTGCAGCAATGTCGGCAAATATTTTGTTGATAAGTAATGCTCTTGATCTTGATGATGACGAGTACCTTATGTTTGGTCATAATGGTGATGCAGCCAATTCATGGGTCACTACTGAATTACCTTCAGGATCAATTAAACGAATAGCAAGGGAGTGGAGAATCGATGAGACAGGAGATCCGGGAAATCTTACAATATCAATAGATACTGCAAATCTTCCTGTAAAACCGGCACAATATAATAATTATATTCTGCTGGTTGATGCGGATAATGATTTTAGTAGTGGCGCTGCTATCTACCCGATAGAACTGAATGGTGAATTTTACTCGGTTTCAGGCATTGACTTGAACGATGGAGATTTTATTACTGTAGGAATAACCAGACCTGAAATACAATTTACATTAGCGACCGATAATGGTCTTGAGGATGAATCACCGGCACTTTTGGAGGTAAGTCTTAATTTCCCCTACAGGGATGATATTTCCGTTAATTATGCTGTTTCGGGAGGATCGGCAACAGGCGCTGATTATTCGATATCAGGAAGTTCATTAACTATCCCGGCAGGATCAACTTCGGCAAGTATATCTGTTACAATCACAGATGATGCAATAGTTGAAACAGATGAAACAATTATTGTTGATATTTCAAGCCCTTCCGCAGGATACCTGGGGACAACAACATCTCATACTTACACGATCAATGATAACGATAATCCGAGAACAGCTGAGTTTACTGCAATGCCGGCTGTTGGAAACGGTAATGAAGGAACTACACCTGTTCTGATAGAAGTTGGATTGAGCTCCGTCTTTCCTGACGGACCATCGAAAATAGCCTATGAAGCAACAGGTGGTACGGCAACTGACGGCAGCGATTTCTTCTTTTCAAATGACACTCTTGTTATTCCGGCCGGATCATTAACAGCAAATATTCCTTTAAGTATAATTGATGATGGTACTTATGAAGGTGACGAAACAATTGAAATTGAATTGATTGGTACAGGTTCATTAAATACTAACCTTGGTGCAAACAGGTTATTTACCTTTACAATAAATGATAATGATGCGGCACCTGCAGTGTCGTTCGTAACCGCAAACGGAGGCGGATCGGAATCTTACCAGACTGTATTGGCAGGTGTGCATCTGTCTGCCGTTTCAGCTCTGAATGCACAGTTCGATTATGATATCACAGGGCTGACTGCAACCGGAGGTAGTGATTTTGTTCTTGCAAGCGGAACAATAGTAATTCCTGCTGGAGAAACAACTGATAGTATTGCTGTCAGCATAATTAATGATTCTGCAGAGGAACCAGGCGAAACCCTGCAGATTACACTCAGTAGTCCTGTTAATTGCACACTTGGTGCGATTAGTACATATACGTATACAATATTGGATGATGATGGTCTTGGATGGGAAGGACCGGGAGGTGTGGCTAATTTCAATCAGAATAAGGTATGGCTCAATGCATCAAATGCCGGCACTCTGATAAATGGATCGAGCGTTGATCTATGGCCCGATGTTACAACAAACAGTCATGATGCTTACCAATCGGTTGTTGCACAAAGACCTCTTTATCTTACGAATATGTGGAACAATCGTCCGGTAGTACAATTCAATTCGGGATTATCTCAGTTTCTTCATATTGCTGATCATGTGGATATAAATACCGGTGGCCCGTATGATAAGAAGTCAATAATTGTATCATTCAGAACCGGAAGTGATATTTCCTCAAGACAGGTTCTTTATGAAGAGGGTGGCGGCGTACGTGGTCTGAATATTTATATTGACGGAGGCCGACTCTATCTTTCAGGATGGAATGAAAATAATGATGACGGAGGACTTACAACTCCATGGAGTTATATAGATGTTGATACTCTTATTCAGGCTAATACTCCGTATTTTACTATGCTGCAGTTTAATTTCGATGGCGCTTCAGGGGGAGTAACCGGTTGGTTGAACGGCGCCCTGATTGATACTCTGCCAGGTGCAGGACGACTTTTTGCCCATAGCGGAGATATTGGCGTCGGAGCGATGACAAATGACAGTTATTTCTATGATGGTTCGGATGGAGGAGAAGATCATTACTATAATGGTTACATGGGCGAGCTTATTATAAGTAATATAGTGTATAACACGGCACAACAGAAAATAGTAAATAATTATCTGGCAGCCAAATATAATATTTCCATAACCGATGATTATTATGATTACAATACAAATTATGGTTATGAAGTATTCGGAATTGGTCAGGATGACCTTCAGAACATCCATTCTATAGCACAGGGTGCAGGAGCAATACGTATTGACAATCCGTCAGATATGAATAACGGAGAATATCTGCTGATAGGACATAATGGTGCTAATAATTCCTGGACAGATGTCAATGTTCCTGGTAATGATCCCAATATAAGAAGGACTAACAGGATATGGAGAGCAGATGACAGAACCAATTCAATCGGAACAGTCAGGGTAGGAGTTGATCTTTCATTTCTGGATCCCAGTCCGTTTTTTGGGAATTATGCTTATGTTCTGATTATTGACGATAATAGTGATTTTACATCAGGTGCCACAATGATTGAACTGACTGAGGATGTGGTATCTGGTCTTTACAGAGCTAACAACATTGATCTTTCAAATGGCAAATATTTTACCATAGGAGTTATTAAACCAAGTATCGAATTTACTATATCATCTGATGATGATTCGGAATCAGTAAGTCCTGTTAATGTTGAGGTGAGTCTGAATTTCACTACCTCGTCAAATGTTACAGCTGATGTTTCAGTAATCGGAATAGAGGCAGTCGAAAATGTTGATTATACTATTGGGGTAACATCAGTGTTGATTCCTTCAGGAAGCAGCTCAACAACATTCCAGCTCGATATACTTAATGATGTCGATCCTGAATCGGATGAGAGAATACAGCTTGAACTGAGTAATCCGTCTGCGGGTATCGAACTGGGTACAAATACTGTCTATACTTATACTATTCACGATGATGATAACCTGAGGAACATTGAATTCACTTCCAGTACAGACAGTAATGATGAGAGCATAACTTCTTATAATATTGAGGTTACACTCGATATAGCAGATCCTGTTAATCCTACAACTGTCCTGTACGAAGTAACCGGTGGTACAGCTTCAGGGCTGGGTGTGGACTATACACTTGTCGGCGGCATACTGACCATACCCGCTAATAATACAACAGGCAATATACTACTGAGTATTAATGATGATTTGATAAATGAGCCTGATGAGACTATAGTAGTAACTCTGTCGAATCCGACAAATGCAAATCTGGGAGCTAACCAGGTATTTACATATACAATAAACGATAATGACCTGATTCCCAACCTTGGTTTTCAGGCTCCTTTTACGGGAGGTGGAGCTGAAAGTTTTTCACCGTTAAAATTATATATTGAACTTGATAATCCTTCAGGAAACGATATTACAGTATTTTATTCATCAGCCGGAGGAACAGCTACCAATGTTCCCGGGGCTTATGATTACGAAATACCTGCCGGCAGTTCAATTGTAATTCCCGCTGGTGCAGTTCTTGACAGTATTGAAATACCAATATTCAATGATCTGATAATTGAACCGGATGAGAACTTTATCGTATCGATAGACAGCGCATGGAACGCTGATCTTGTCCCGGGAAGTACCCTTTATGATTACACAATATATGATGATGACGGTCTTGGATTTATTGGTCCCGGTGGTGTGGGCGACGGAGGCAATTACCAGATGTGGGCAAGAACCGATACTATGCCGGGATACAGTGACACTGATCCGGTAGATACATGGATTGATATATCGGGTAATAATCATAATGCATCTCAGTCAAGCGCAGGATCAAGACCTCAGTACCGGGATAATGCAACAGATAACGTTAATGAACGTCCGGTGATACTCTTTGATGGGACAAATGACTTCTTTGATATTGCCGACAATAAAGACTTCAATACAGGAGGTCCATATACAAAGAAAACCATTGTAGTTACATTTAAAACCGGAGCCAGTAATGTAGCCCGACAGGTTATTTATGAACAGGGAGGAACTGGCAGGGGACTGAATATTTATATTGAAGGAAATGAGCTTTATATTGGTGGTTATAATGATGCTGCTGATGATGCAACAACTCCCTGGCTTTATTTGTTCGTAAAGACAGCTATTGCAGCTAATACTGTTTATACAGCAATGCTTGAGTTTGATTCGGGCGCAGGAGAGATAACAGGATATCTTAACGGTACTGCCTTTGCCACTGTATCAGGTGTCGGCAACCTGTTTGCACATAGCGGCGATATAGGAATTGGTGCAATGAGTGACGGATCCAGGTTCCATACCAATATAAATAATGGTGTTTCTGGTGATAATTATTACTTCACCGGTACAGTATTGGAATTCCTGAGCTTTAACAACACTCTTACCGATGTACAAAAGAATATTATAGAGAACTATTTCGCCTCCAAGTATGACTATGTTCCGGCTACAGAGTTATTTACCTATGATGCTACGCATAGTTACGAGGTATTTGGAATTGGGAGGTTTAATTCCAGTTCCCATATCATTTCAAGAGGCTCAGGTATTATCCTGGTTGACCTGCCACAATCATTGAATAATGATGATTACCTGATGATAGGGCACGATAATGGTGATATATCGACATGGACAACAGCTAATCTGCCTCCGGGTTATTCCGGTGTCGAACGACTTGCAAGAGAATGGAAAGTTGATAAGACTAATGATATTGGAGATATCAGGATTGCAATAGATACCGCAAACCTGCCAATCAGGCCGGCAGGCTATGATAATTACATATTATTCATAGATGACGACGGAGACCTTGGAAATGGAGGTACCAGGGCTGAAATACTTAATGAGAGATTCGGTTCATATGTAAGGATCAATCCATTGAGCCTTAGTGATGGGAACGTATTCTTTATCGGAGTGGGCAGGAATATTACTGTTCAGGATGGCAACTGGAATGATCCTGCAACATGGTTGCTTGATGTACCTGCTGCTGATGAGGAAGTTACAGTATTGCATAATGTTATATTAACTGCAAATACTCAGGTCGGAGGAGTGGAAATAAGTACTGCATCCGGTTTGATCAACATGGGTTCATACAGTTTTGATATTACTTTAGGAACCATCGACACAGTTGGCGGTGGAAATATAAACAGCCAGACTGGCACTGTAATCTATTCCGCAAACGGAGCACAGTGTATCGAACCGCTTACATATTATAATCTTACTGTAAGGGGAGCCGGTATTAAGACACTGTGCGGCAATATAATGATAACAGGTGACCTGACAATATTTGATGCTACCACAACTCTTGATGCAGATGCTGCAAATAATTACAGCATATCATTAAATGGAAACTGGCAAAGTAATGGAACCTTTAATACCCATAATGGTTCTGTATTGTTTGATGGAAATGGGACACAGGAAATACTTCGTAATGTAGGGGATAATGAAATTTTCTATGACCTAAAAATAGGGACCAACAGCCTGATTTTGACAGACCATTATGTCCAGGTAAAGGATACACTGTGGATGAATGGAGATAATTTCATCCTTGATGCGGGTAAAGCGTTGACTATTGGACAGAGTGCTGTAAGCAGGGGAGCTCTCATAAATAACAGCGGACATGTTGTCGGCAAGCTTGTTTACTGGCTTTCATCAACTGCTGATGATAACAGAGATATAATTTACCCTGT
>CAZWZQ010000061.1:13087-14906 GCA_964638955.1 uncultured Rikenellaceae bacterium
ATGTTCTCACTGATACAGTGCGCAGAAGGGGAATGACCCTTATGACATACGAATATGCTGTTGGCCATGTGATAGAATGTAATCCGGTCTTTACAAGCTGTCCGACTGATATTTCACAGAATAATGATGCGGGAGATTGCGGAGCAATAGTTACATGGACAGCTCCGGCACCGGAAGCTATTTGCACCGCTCTTACTGTGACAAGTAATTATGATCCGGGCGATTTATTCCCGGTAGGGATAACAGAAGTTGTATACTACCTTTGGAATGGTCCCTCAAAAGTTGACTCATGTAAATTCGATATAGAAATAATTGATAATGAAGATCCTGTTGCTAATTGTAAGAATATTACAATTGTCCTTGATGCAACAGGAAATGCTTCAATTGTACCGGCTGATGTCAATAATGGGAGCTTCGATAATTGTGGCATTGGTTCAATGAGTCTAGATAAAACTGACTTTATATGTGCTGACCAGGGTATTGTTCCTGTGACCCTTACAGTCTTCGATAATTCCGGAAATTCTTCAACATGTATATCAGATGTAACGGTTAATAGTTCTCTGCAGATAACAGGCGCCACTGTTCAGAGTTGTAATGCAATTCCGGGTATTGCTGCTTTATTTGAAGCAACAGTTGTTGGTGGAGACGAGAATTATAGTTATTTCTGGGATGGCCTTGATGATTCCACTGAACCATTCATGAGAATTACTCTTTTCCCGTTCTCATTTACAACTTCAAATACATCGACCGAAGAAACGCCGTTACTTAATTGGTTCCTGCCTGATGGATCTTATAGTATTGAACTTACTGTAACAGATGGGAATGGCTGTACGGATTCATATATATTGAACTTTACGAAAAACGGGCTTACAACTGATAATGTATCACTTGTTTATTCAGATGCATGTGAAGGTTCAACAATGACATATTCTGTCGGATATGAAGCTGATGCCACTTATGCCTGGGATGTTGAAAACGGAACAATAATATCGGCTATTACTGATACAAACGAAATAGATGTAACATGGGATATGGGAGTAACACTGGGTGTGGTGAATACCAATATTACTCAACCTTCAATATTCGGTGATTGTGAATCAGCAGTAATTGACACCGTTGCAATTCATCCTATCCCGTCGCCATCTTTTGTCATACCTGTAGTTAATACATCCTGTCTTAATGCATCAAAAACTTATACACTTACCCAGACATATGACATACATAATTGGACAGTTACCGGAGGCAGTATACTATTTGGAGCAGGAACCTCAAGTATAATTGTGCAATGGACAAGTGCAGGAACAGGTAATGTGGAAGTAGAAGTAATAACTGCTGCAGGATGTTCAAATAGTGTTGATACCGATGTCGAAGTATATGATGTTGCAGGGTCAATAGATTCACAGACGGATGAAAGTTGTCCGGGTGAATCCGATGGTGAGATTACTGCCAGCGCCAGCGGTGGTCTGGGAATCCATGAGGTTTCAATTGACGGTACAAATTATTATACATCACCGCATACATTTGGCGGATTAACTGAAGGATCATATACACTCCGTTCAAGAGATGCCCTCGGTTGCACAGATAATCTGCCTTTCAGTATTACTGTTGCCGATGTGACACCACCGACAGTTATCTGTAAGGATATTACTGTTCCACTTGACGGAACAGGAAATGCATCTATTGTAGCTGCTGATATTGATGACGGATCATGGGATGCCTGTGGAATACAGAGCAAGTCTGTTGATATAAGCACATTTGATTGTAGTAATGTAGGTCCGAATACTGTTACATTAACTGTTATTGATAATAGCGGGAATTC
>CAZWZQ010000062.1:0-2114 GCA_964638955.1 uncultured Rikenellaceae bacterium
TGTTCCCTGCCCTTATTTATTATATACTGTCCTGACCATATGTCCACAAGCTTGGATAACCATGCTGTTTTATGCCCGAGCCTTGAAGCATTAACAGTTACATTTAATTCTGCTGCTGCAATGGCTATCAATAGATGCGATGATTGTTCAAGCCGGCCGTGATCAGGTGCTGTGAACCTTATCATTGCCTCGCCAAAACCGATAAGATCATATTTTTTCTCTGTACTCATTACTTTTAAGTTAATTTAATACTACAGGTTGAGTCCTTTTCTGTTAAAAATGGATCTGGGCATTCTGCCTTCGAGATAATCCACTATTCCCTGAGCTGCTTCACAGGCGACCCTTACCGTGCATTCTTTTGTAAGTGCAGCGCTGTGAGGACTTACTATAGTTTTAGGATTTTTAAGGAATGGTTCATCTTCGAGAGGGGGTTCGTCAGCCAGTACATCAAAACCTGCACCTGCAAGTCTTCCTTCATCAATCATTTTACATACGTACATTTCATCAACAATATGACCTCTCGCTGTATTCACCAGGAAAGCAGATGGCTTCATTAAAGAAAGCAGCTTCTCACCAACATGATCTCTGGTCTCATCTGTCATTGGAACATGAAGAGAGAGAACATCGGCTTCCTTATATACTTTCTCCTCATCATTGTAACGAACGACTCCGGGAGCAATCACATCATCGCTGATATAAGGGTCATAAATAATCACCTTCATATTAAATGCAGCCATACACTTTTTGGCTACCTGTTTTCCAATCCTTCCATATCCGATTATTCCAAGGGTTTTTCCGTCGAGATCAACAGGCAGATAATATCTTCTTGCTATCTTGAACTTACCCTGACGGGTTTCGGAATCAAGGAAAACCAGGTATTTTGTCAGTGCCCCAATAAAAGCAACAGTATGTTCTGCAACGGTGATTGTGTTTGCATCAGGGGTATGCAGTACCAATATTCCTCTTTCTGTTGCAGCGGGTACATCAACATTATCCACACCGGTTCCGGTACGGCTTATTACCTTTAGATTCGGGGCTGAATCCATAAGTTCCGGTGTGAATTTTATTGTGGTATCAAGCATTATACCGGTAATATCCTTCAGCGCTTTTTTAATTTCCTCATGATCACCTGATGGTATATATACGACTTCTGCCGCTTTATTAAGAATATTCAGTGCATCAGGACTTACTTTTTCATTTACAATTACTTTCTTCATATTAATCCCTCTTTTTTAAGATAATCTTCAATTTTCTTTTTCACTTCATCGCGTAAAGGCAACAGAGGCAGTCTGGGATTTCCTCCGTAGAGGCCGGCCAGATTCATTGCATATTTTACTGCGGCAACGCCCCCGGTGCCCGATACGGTCTTATTGAGCTGAATAACTTTTTCATTAAGCTTAAAAGCCTCTTCATACTGTTTGCTTACTGTAAGATCATAAAGCTTGCAGGTAATTTCTGGAAATACGTTAGCCAGTGAGACAACTCCTCCCGGTGCCCCCATAATGAGACCGTTTACAAAGAAGTTGGCGGAACCGGGCATAACATTAAAAGTATCCCTTACAGCAAGCAGGAAACTCTCGATATTTCCTGTTGAGGAGTCTTTTACACCCTTTATATTCGGATGTTTTGCCAGTTCCCTGATGAGGCTGACGGACATTGTTGTTCCGCCGCAAAACTGCGGTGCATTATATACAAGGCACGGAGTTGAAAGACTGCTTGCTACGTCAGTAAAATATTTCAGAAGCACGGGATCTGTCATCTCCTTCTTAAAATATGACGGAGGCAGAAGTGTAATAAAATCCGCTCCCAATCCCTGTGCAATTTTCGCAAATTCCATGGTTTCCTTTGTGGATTCAAAAATACATCCGGCCATAACAACTTGCTCTGGTCCCTTATTTTTAATTATTGTCTCAAGGACCTTCTCCTTTTCGCTGTTGAAAAGACTTTTATTTTCCCCATTGGAGCCCAGAGCAAGATATCCCTTGAGCCTGGACTTTGCATAGAATTTCATGTTGTCTTCGAGTTTGTCGTATGCCACCTCTCCTTTTTCATCAAACGGAGTCGTAATAGGTGCGAAAACTCCCATTAGCTTTTTTTCCATTGGTTTACTTTTT
>CAZWZQ010000062.1:2214-12941 GCA_964638955.1 uncultured Rikenellaceae bacterium
AGTCGTAATAGGTGCGAAAACTCCCATTAGCTTTTTTTCCATTGGTTTACTTTTTTGGTTAATATTTGAATTCAGTCTTAATCGGAAAATCACTTTTGACCCCGGGTGGTATTCATAAACCTTCTCTGGTATGAAATTACCTGAGGAGTTGTAGTGAATTTGGCAAGGTATTCCGGAAAATTCCAAGCCTGTAAATATTATACACTCTCAGCAAATGAGACTCGTATTGATAAAATATATTCTTACTTAAAAGATCTAATCAGGATGCCCTTATAATTTTAATATCTGAATTTATGATACTTCTTACGGTTGCCTCTGGGGTGTGACCTGATTTTCAGGTTGAGCAGGAGTTGCGGGTGTATTTGGTGCAGATGGACGTCGTTGACCTGGTCCAAAACCCTGTGACGGCAGATTAAGTGGATCTTTCCATTCAAGCTGCCTATCAATATTTGAGCCCAACTTATAAGTTATAATACTCTTATCGGGATCTTTGCCTCCTATAATATCTATCTTATCCCTGTCCATATTGCCCAAACCGGCAGCAGCACAGTAATTTATATATCCAACATTCTCAAGCGGAATGCCCATAAGTCTTGCGCACATACTGTCGACCGCCACAACGTCAAATCCGGCCATTGCAATCCTGTGGTCAACGGGAGTGCCGGCTATCGGACCGTTTCCTTCCATACCTTCAACACCATCAATAATCGTGAAGTCGGGACGAACGCCCTGTGCCACAAGGTACATATTATAATGCAGCCAGCGCGATCCTCCGGAATGCATATTCCTTTTATAGCTTATAGGTTTACCCCCATTCACAGCTCCCGGGTTAAGCGGTGCCCCCATTGTAATGTTCTTAATACCTGCGGTCATCACGACAGAGTTATGAGTCTTAAGTCTCGATAATGAAATAATATAATAATCGGGATTGGCGAAAATATCGGCAATCTCGATTTTGTCAAGATGAAGATTTCTGTCGAGGATAAAATACGGTTTGCCGGTTGCTTTGGTATTAAGGTCAACGAATTTTACGTTATAGTCTTTCTCAAGATCAGTGTAGCCATAGTTTTTAAATCCTTCTGCAGAGTTTACTGTGGAACTTGATTCAGCAATAATGACCTGTCCTTTATAGATCGGCTTCAGATATTCAAGGAGGGCTGCGATTGCTTCCTTGGGTGTTGCACAAAGCGGCCGGTTGGTAACAACCATATTGGGTTTTATGACCAGCTGTTTCTTTTTCAAAGCGAACTTGATTTCACTTTCGAAAGGTTTGATTACCTCGAATAACATCTGCTGACGGTCAGTCCCGGTTGTAAAAGCCACCGGGCTTTTACCATCGTTGATGACAGGCTTTGGCCTGGCTTTCATATCTGCCGGCTCGGTAGCCATTATATCGCTAAAACCTGATGATAACATTGCTGCAGATCCCAGTCCCAGCATTTTAAGGGCATTTCGTCGCCCAATAACTAAATGTTTCTCTGATGTCTTCATAGTCTTATGTTTTATTCTTTGATTCTATTCTATATTACGGTCAAATTCTGGTTTAAGATATTTTTTGCCTGCTTTATTTATTGGTTGTCAATTTTACAAAAATTACCCTCTAAAATATTGTCAGCAGAATTTATTTGTACTGGTAATTAAACCAATCATGAATTTACCAGTCCGTATGGTTCGGCAAGCATTGAATGAGGCTTGAATTTGAACAGGCAATCCTTCAGATTTGCACCTATGACATTTATTTTGTCAAGGTCGCCCTGCCCCATTCCGGCTTCATTCATTGTTGACAGGTAAAGTATTTGGGTGGGATCAAATCCCATTATTTTTGTTCCAAGCGAATCCAGGGCAAGCGGGTCAACACTGGCAAGTGCAAGTCTTGTATCCACAGGTGTTCCGTCGATCGGACCATCACCTTCCATTGATGTGAATGCATCAACAACAGCAAGATCGGGATATGTGATTTGAGAAAGCTGGAAAAGATTGTAATGCAATATCATGTCCTTTTCCAGAGTAAACTTCATACCCCTCCTGAAACTCTTAGGATCCCAGGCATGCATCAGGGACTTATCATTCTGTGTTTTATAGTCGTTTACAGGAGCACCCATAAGTATATTTTTCAGTGAAATGGTTACCAGAACACAATTATGTGTTTTCATCTTGCCGGCAGAAATCAGGTACTGATCTCTGTCGAGATAATTCCGAATAATACGGATTCGTTGCGGTTTATTACCGGCAGGAGTGAAAATGTAGTGATTTATGGTAGGTTCCAGGTTCAGGTCAGTAAGTTTAACACCATACTCTTTTCCCAGCGGCAGATATCCGTAATCCTTGAATCCGGTATATGTAGTTTGCTCTCCCAGACCACTCCCTCTCGAACCGGAAACTGTTGCTTCGCCTATTTCAATAGTACCATTGAAGCGTGGTTTGATAAAATCGAGGATTCCCCTGACTGTATTGACACCAGTGGCACAAAGCGGGTTAGTGACAACAACAAAATTCGGTTTGATCAGTATGCGTTTTTTCCCTTCAAGAGATGCCAGTATTTCGTCTTCAATAGTTTTAAGGGCATTAAATGTGTTATCACGCTCATCATTGCCTTTAATAAGACTTACATTGGATGTTGTAAGGACTTTTTCGAAAGTGGCTTTTTTCCCGTGACCTGTATATACTCGTTCATCCGGATCAGTATTTCCTCCTGTTTTCGGAGAAGCGGTACATCCGGCCAATCCATAAGCCACAGCCCCTAACGAGAGGGTCTTGAGTACATGACGGCGGTTCATAAGTAATTTGTCCTTTTCCATTTTACGAGTTGGTATTGAGTAAGGTTTGTTGAATTTTTAAGATAAAATTCTCAGATTGCTGTATTATAATTTTAATTTTTGGTTTAAAAGTTTCTGGGAGTCTTCATGGATTCCCGTTCTTTTATATATGTTTTGATGAATTCCGGCGAAGGAGTAGCTCCCGGATCATCGAAATATTTAGTCATTGTATTTACATTATCTTTAAGCCATTGTGTAAATTCCGCATGCATTTCGGGGGTATAGGCGCCATCTGCCTGCTGAGCTGTAAAACGGCCCTCCCTTACGCCCATATGGGCCCAGACATCCTGCATACGTGTCTTTTCCGATATTTCAATTACCCTTAATGCCAGCTGGGGAGGGATGAAGACGACCCCTTCATTTGTAGCCAGTACAACATCGCCGGGCATAACAGTTACATATCCCACCTGGATCGGACAATTTATACCGATACACAAGTTTGAGCTGTTGGCCTGTGGTTTGAAGTCGCGAACAAATATGTTCCAGTTTTCATTAACCTTAAGATTCCCGAACATGTCACGCACTGTACCCCTGATGATGGCTCCATTACC
This sequence comes from uncultured Rikenellaceae bacterium, assembly GCA_964638955.1. Lineage (GTDB taxonomy): Bacteria > Bacteroidota > Bacteroidia > Bacteroidales > VadinHA17 > LD21. Next base: position 5,582 of record CAZWZQ010000062.1, read on the forward strand.
TGTTTTTGTCCAGATCGTGGTACCAAGGTTGTCTCCTACGTGGGAGGCATCAAGAATGCCCTCGGCAACATTAGCTACATATACATCGCCTTCCTGTAACTGGTCTATTCCCCAGGTATACTGGCCTCTGCCTCTTCCGTCCTTCATGCCCTGCTGCTGTATCAGGCCATTAAGATCGGGACGATACGGCATAAAATGCATTGTTGAAACTCTGCCGCATATGATTACGCCCTCCCTCAGCTGCTTCCAGTTACCGACATATTGGTTTGTATATGCCGGCATCCTGAATTCTCCGAAACTAACAGGTCCCTGGTTCGCTTCATCTCTCATACTGTTCAGATTCTGCCAGGCTTCTGTAACCGACACATACCTCATTCTCTTGATTATGTCATCAGGGACCTTCGGCCGTCCGTCAGATAAGCGTTCCCCTTTCCACAGTGATGTGTAATAAAGCATTTCATCTTTTGTCAGTGAAGTTGGCTGAGCACTGACTGAAGAGTACCAAATTATCCCTGCCAATAATGTAAGGCATAACGAATAATATGATTTTCTGATTTTCATAGTTTATCCTCCGACTAATTAATTATAATATTTTAAATAATTGATACTTAAAAACAATCATTAAATCTAAACAACAAGATTTATCGTTCCGAAATTATATTTTAAAAACTCAATAACCAATCGATTGCATATTTAATTTATCACCTTGGTCTAAATATTAACATTTTTTATGTTTTGGCTTGTTTCACTTTGGGTTCCTTAATCCTGGGTTCTCGCTGGCTCCAGAAACTGGCAAGCGAGGAGGCGGATATGTTCATCCAGGTACCGAAAATCAGAGGAGCAAGAGCCGCAGCCGTACTTTTAAGAACATCGTAGGCCAGTCCTACTGCAAGGCCGGAATTTTTAAGTCCAACCTCGATTGTAAGAGCTCTCACGTCTACATCACTCAGACGAAGCGCCTTAGCAGTTCCAAAGCCTAAGGCAAATCCGATAATATTATGCGCTATGGTTGCAAGAAAGAGGGCAGGCCCAATAGTCAGCAAGGTTGCCTTGTTATGTGCAGCTACTATAACTATATACATCATAATGGCTCCCAGAGATAATTTTGGAAGGACAATATCCATCCAGTCCTCGGGACCATTTTTACGTCGGATGGCTATAATAGTGACAGATACAATGGCGATAGCCCAGGCAACCAGGATGAGTCCGGTCTGTAATGAACTGACAACTGCAGGGAAAGGGATGAATATAAGAACCAGGCCTGCAATAAAGGTGCATACTGCTAGTATTATCATGTTGAGATCCTTCTTTACCCATTCCAGCTTGCCATAGAGAATTTTGTTAGCAACTATACCGGCGAATATTGGAATTAATATCATATTGACAATGCTGATCATCATGCTTGTGGCATTAACCTCAATAAGCTGACCTGCAAATAACATCATAAGCAGTGGAGTTACCAGCGGGGACAGCAGGGTTGCAAAAGTTGTAACCGTTACAGAAAGGGCAAGATTACCTTTTGCAAGATATGTCATTACATTCGAAGCCACTCCTCCAGGACATGCGCCAACCAGGATGATACCGGCTGCTACTTCCGGCGGGAATTTCCAGACTTTGATAATCAGGAATGCCGCAAGAGGCATCAGCACAAAAACCATCAAAGTACCGGCAATAACCACCAACGGCTTTGAAAATTCTTTTATGAAATCCCTGAGATTCAGTTTTGTCCCCATGCCAAACATAATAACCTGTATTGACGGTACAATCAGTTTATTGGTGTCAAAACCCCAGTCAGTAAATATCTGTGGGAAATAAAGCGTGAAGGAGACGAATGCAAATATCTGCAGTGTAAAGGAGAGTCCTTTGAATTTCTCCGATTTCAGAGCGCCGATAGCCAGGGCATAGAACAGTCCAAACAGTATCAGCCCGGAGATTGGCAGCTTCCCATTTCCGGTGGCAAGCAGCAGGATTTCTGCGATGGCAAGTAAACCTGCCATTGCAAGATACATCTTTATTGCGCCAGAATTTTTCATATACGATTCCGAGTTATTTATTTTTTAAGAATTTGATTACAGTTTCTTTTATCTGATCAGGCTGAAGCCCGTATTTCCCTATTAATTCTTCATAAGGACCGTTACTTGCGTAAAAATCGCCAATACCTATCATCTTCATTTTTACCGGGTGTTCCTGGCTGCATAATTCAGCAATTGCGCTGCCCAGGCCACCGGCTATAAAATGCTCCTCAACAGTTACAATCCTTCCTGTTTCCCTTGCTGCTGACAGTATGAGTTCACGGTCAAGAGGCTTAATGGTATGAATGTCAATAAGGCGTACGCTGATGCCCGACTCTTCAAGGAGTCTTGCAGCGGCAACAGCTTTCGACAATACAGTACCAGTCCCTATCAGTGCCACGTCATGGCCATCTTTCATAACTATGCCTTTCCCAAGCCTGAAATCCACATCTTCGGGATAAAGTACCGGCATTTTAGGGTTTCCGATTTTCATATAGCAGGGTCCCCTGTGCTCGATCATGGCATGAACAGCCTTTTTAATAGTAACCGGATCACCCGGGTTTATCACCGTGACACCCGGTATGGTACGTATCAGAGCAACATCGTCGATAGAATGATGTGTAGAACCAAGCTGATCGTAAGTCAGCCCGGCACACCGGCCAACCACCTTAACGTTTTGATTCATATAACCCAGGTCGTTCCGGAACATTTCGAATGGACGCGCAGTAACGAATGGAGCTATGGCAGCAAAGACAGGTATCTTTCCTGTTGTGGCAAGCCCGCTTGCAAACCCTATTACACCCTGTTCCATTATTCCAAATTCAAAATGTCTGTTAGGGAACATTGTACGGAAATCTCCCAAACCTGATCCCGAACTGCTGTCGGCTGAAAGGACAACAATGTCCGGATTCTTCGCGGCTGCCTCAATAACGGCCTCTCCAAAAGTCTTTCTTGGATCTTTCAATTCATTAATCATAGTCCAATCCTCTCCATTTTTGCTTTCAGCTGTTTCTCTATATTATCCATGTCACGTTCTGCCTGTTCCAGTTCTTCGGGTTTTGCTTTCCAGTAATGGTAACTTACTTTAGCCTCAGCAAAACTAAGTCCTTTCGATTTTATGGTATCAGCTATCAGAACCGATGGTTTACCTTTTTCAAACGGAGCCTGCTTTACATTGCTGATGATTGACTCCAGATCGTGACCATCAATAATCCTGACACCCCAGCCAAATGACCGCCACCTTTCGTCAAGTGGTTCATAGCTCATAACTTCACTTGTAGGTCCGCTTATCTGAAGTTTATTCCTGTCGACGAAAACGATCATGTTATCAAGCTTGTGCATTGAAGCAGCTGAGGCAGCTTCCCAGTTAGAACCTTCGGCAAGTTCTCCGTCGCCCATTAATACATAAACCTTTGCGGGTGATTTGTCAAGTCTTAAGCCAAGAGCCATACCCCCGGCGATTGATAATCCGTGGCCAAGAGCACCTGTGTTTGTTTCCACGCCAGGAAGCTTATGCATATTGGGGTGTCCGGGAATCCTGGAATCGAGAGCACCGTATGTATCAAGGACAGATTTATCAAAGAATCCCCGTTCTGCAAGTGCAGAATATAAGACCAGACATTTATGGCCGGCAGACAGTACAAAACGGTCGCGTTGAGGCCAGTCTGGATTTCCGGGATCAATACGGAGCAGATTAAAATAAAGGGCTGTCAATATTTCGACAGAAGAGAGAGCCCCTCCTGAGTGACCTGCCTCCCCTGCCCTTATAAGCCGTAAAATATCCCGTCTTATTGTAAGAGCTGTAAATTCCAGCTTCAAAATTTCCTTTTTATCCATCAGAATCTATAAGTAATCCTCATATTTGTTAAACCTGGTGTTTACCGGCATATTCCACATAGCAGGCAACCTTGGGTTCAGAAGCTGTGCCTGTCTGCCATCTTGCTTCCATCCAGGTCTTTACGATCTGTTTGGCTACTTCTGTTCCGGTGGTAAAGGCTCCAATGGTCAATACATTGGCATTGTTGCTTTTAATGGCTCTTTCTGCTGAATATGTATCGGCACAAAGTGCGGCAAAAATGCCCGGTACTTTGTTGGCAGCGATACTCATGCCTATCCCGGTTCCGCAAAAAAGAATACCTCTGTCAAATGACTTTGCCGCTACCGCCTCTCCTACAGCAAATGCTACCCTGGCATAGATGGGATCATCACTTCCGAAATCCTTTACGGTATAACCCATCTCTTTAAGCTGACCTATAATAATTTCTTTAAGAGTCGCAGCATTTGGATCGCATCCAATGGCAACAGTCAGTCTTTTTTCATCTGATAATTGTGTCATTACAATAATAATTTCTAAACGTTTTTATTGCTTTTGTTTATAATTTATACCAATTGAAATTGAGGTTTTAAAACTAATTACTTTTTTTTAATCGCCAAAAAAAGGCTGCAATACGTACAGACTAATCTCTGGCTACCAGAGTAACAGTCTGCCTGAAAAGTATCCTTCTCCTGTTTGAAGAGCAGTGGTGATCTTTAATGATTTATAAATATTGTTAATATAAAGCATATTTGATATATTTACCATACTGTAAAAACCTGATAAATGAAAAATAAAAACCTTGTTCCTGGCTTCATTGTACTTCTCTGCAGTTTATTATGCTTCAGTTGTATGACCGGAAAGTCTGAAAAGACAATTGTGTTAAAAGTCAATAATAAGGGCCGCACTTTAACATTATTTGATTCATCATGGCGTTTTAACCATGGAGATGTAAAGGATGCAGAAAAAATTGATTTCGATGATTCATCATGGCGATCCTTAGATCTTCCACACGACTGGAGTATAGAAGATATTCCCGGCACCAATGCTCCTGTTGATTCAATTGCCATCGGTGGTGCGAGCACAGGATACACAGTCGGGGGAACAGGATGGTACAGGAAGACATTTTATACTGGCAATGAAATCAAAGGGAAATGTATCAGCATTCAATTTGATGGCATTTATATGAACGCTGATATCTGGCTCAATGGTGTATTTCTTGGATCTCATCCTTACGGCTACACCAGTTTTTCATACGACATAACCTCAAAACTCTCACCGGGCGAACTTAATACTATAGCTGTAAAAGTTAAGAACGAAGGACGTAACACCCGCTGGTACAGCGGATCAGGCATTTACCGTCATGTCTCGATCACAGCAACTGACCAATTGCATGTTGATCAGTGGGGTACTTGTATTATAACTCCTGAGGTGGCTGAAAATCTTGCAAAGGTCAATGTTAAAACTAAAATTCTGAATGAATCTGTTGAGGATATTGATGTTCTTCTTGTTACGCGTATCCTGACAAATGAAGGGATAGTGGTTGCAGTGAATGAATCGAGCCGGAAAATATCCGGAAAATCCGGTACTGAGTTTAACCAGGATATGGAGATGTCCAATCCTTTGTTATGGTCTGTTGAATCACCATCGCTTTACACCGCTATTAATGAAGTATACAAACTAAATGGAAATGAACGATCAGAAATGATCGACCGTACTGAAAATACTTTTGGTATCAGGAGTATTTCAGTGAGTGCAGAGAATGGTTTTTTACTGAATGGTAAGCCTGTCTTGCTGAAAGGTGGCTGCATGCATCATGATAACGGGCCACTTGGTGCCGCAGCTTATGACAGGGCAGAGGTAAGAAGGATTGAGCTAATGAAAGCCAGCGGTTTTAATGCGATCAGGTGCTCCCATAATCCTCCATCACCTGCTTTCCTCGATGCCTGCGACCGCATGGGAATGCTGGTGATCGATGAGGCATTTGATGTGTGGAAAGAACAAAAAAATAAAGACGATTATCACTTATGTTTTGATGAATGGTGGCAGAAAGATATGAGCAGCATGATACTGCGCGACAGAAATCATCCATCTGTTGTATTGTGGAGCATTGGCAATGAAGTTCCTGAACGGGGGAAGCCGGAAGGTGCTGCCCTGGCAGATATACTTGCAGAATTTGTCAGAAAAATGGATCTCACTCGTCCTGTTACTGCTGCGGTGAATTTTACTACTCCGGATAAAGATCCATACTTTGCTGCCCTGAATGTTTGCGGTTATAATTATGCACTCAATAATTATGTAAGCGACCATAACAGGCTGCCGGAGAGAATCATCCTCGGGACAGAATCGTTTCCCAGGCATGCATTTGAAAACTGGATGGCTGTGATTGATTATCCCTGGGTCATCGGAGATTTTGTCTGGACAGGCTTTGATTACCTTGGCGAAGCAAGTATCGGCTGGCTGGGTTTTGCTTTCAGGACTACTTTTTATCCATGGATTCAGGCATATTGCGGAGACATAGATATTTGCGGGTGGAAGAGGCCTCAATCTTATTACAGGGATGCCCTCTGGAAGCCCGGTCAACTTTCACTATTTGTAAAATCACCCGACCCGACATTCAAACTTAATCCGATAACTAAGGTTGAAAGCATGTGGTCATGGCCCGATGAAGCAGCAAGCTGGAACTGGAAGGGTTATGAAGGACAGATGATGGAAATAAAAGTATACAGCTCCTGTGATGAGGTTGAATTATTCCTCAACGGTAATTCACTGGGAAGGATGAAGACCGACCGGGAAACCCGCTTTATGGCTGAATATAACATTGAGTACACTCCCGGAATTTTACGTGCTGTCGGTTATACAGATGGCAGGGAAGTAAACTCGAATGAACTTCAGACAACAGGAGAAGCCGAGAAAATATCTCTGACTGCCGACAGGGAAATTATAAAAGCCGACGGACAGGATCTCAGTTATGTGACTGTTGAAATCCTCGACAGCAAAGGACTTCGTATTCCCACCGCAAGAAATCAGATTAATTTTGAGATTAAGGGTCCGGGTAAAATAATTGCGGTTGGCAGCTCGGATCCACTTGGCAATCAAAGTTTCACTCAGCCGGAGAGAAAAGCATACACAGGGAGATGCCTGGTTATAATAAAGTCGGAAAACAAACCAGGGGTAATAAGACTCAAGGCTAAAGCGGACGGGATCCGGTCTTCTCAAATTAAAATACAGGTTTCCAATAATCAGACATTATAAAATATACATACGGATTTGTTTAACTTGGCTGTAAATAGATAGTTATTTAAACGACAGATGAACTCAGAATTAAATAAATTACGATCTTAATTTTATAAACTTAAAACTTACCTGAATGAAAACCAGACAAACAATTATCAAAACAATGATTACACTCATTTCGGCGTTTGCTTTGGCCGCCTTAATGATGCAGATGAGCAGCTGCGGGGGAACCGACGGTAAAAAAGCTGCCAGTGAAATAGATTCTACCAAAGGCCTGAAAGATTTTTACAAGGACTAT
>CAZWZQ010000063.1:0-10564 GCA_964638955.1 uncultured Rikenellaceae bacterium
ATCCTACATCTCCTTTAGTTTTATATTCCTGAACCACACATCATTGCCATGATCCTGGAGACCAATGTAACCTTCTTTTGCTGTATTGACGAACCATTCCCAATCCTTGAATTTAGAATTGGTGCACAATTTCTTCCAGTCATCGGTCCACAGGTGAAACTCAACGACATTTGCTCCGTTTGATTTGAATACCACTGTGCCCTGGTAGCAAAGTATGCCGGCCTTGTTCCATTCACCGGCAGGTTTGGTATTCTGCGGCACAGCGGGAATAAGGTCGTACAATGAACCGGCCATACGGTTTCCGTCAACACCGAGCTTTGCATCGGGATGTCTTTCATTATCAAGTAACTGCATTTCGGGGGCCGATTTGTAAATCGGTTCACCGGGTATTTCCTGACCAAGCAGGAATATCCCGCTGTTTCCTCCTTCAGATATTTTCCACTCAAGAGATAGTTCGAAGTCCTTCAGTTTCTTATCATATATAATATCACCGCCGCTGCCGCCGGCTTCACCTGCTCCTGATCCTATACAATGCAGTGTACCGTCAACGACTTCCCATCCGTTTTCAGGGAAAGTAGTTTTATTATATCCACGCCAGCCTGTTATTGTCTTACCATCAAAAATTGATACCCAGCCGGCCTCTTCATCAGAAACTGCAGTTTTTGATTTTCCTGTTGATGCACATGATGTAATTCCCATTACCAGAACAAATAATAAAATAATGTTAATGATTTTCATATTTAAAACTATTAATGTTATTAATTCAACCTTAATAGTAAAGACGCGATATTATCGCATCTCTACAAAATGCTTATGCCGGCATGTCAGGCAGTGACCAGCCTTCCCTGTAATTATGCTTTATCATTTCAGCGGCGAACTTCCTGGCATTCATCGGATTAGTCCATTTCTTGTTGAATGTCGGGTGACCATCTTTAATTGTGAATGCATCTTCAATACAGATTTTTACATTCTCGGAGTCATCTATATTGGTGAATTCCATCTTCTCACCATTCCATTCGAGTTCCTTGTTAAGGCCCTGGAGTCTTACTGCAAGCACACCCATAACAACCATTTCATTAAATGGTCCAGCTTCAGAAAAGTTGGATTTTGTTTCAACCCTGCTTTCCGGGCTCTCCTTGCATGCACGTACCCAGTCCATTTCATGGCCTCCCGTGACAGCTCTTTCAACTCTTCTTTCTGTCCTGGGAACATTGGGTACGCGGCCGGATAACAGCCATGGATTTACACCATAACATCCGCATATCAATGTGTCTTTTGTTCCATGGAAGAGAACGCCGCCTCCCTGATCATTCATATTCTTACCTGCGGGCCAGCCTTCCGGTTTGCGAGGCTGAAGTCCTCCGTCATACCAGGTTACCTCAACCTGTGGCAATTTCATTTTTGCATTTTCGGGAGAAACTCTTTCCGGATATACCAGCGTAACCATCTGTGCATTTGGAGCACAATCGGTCAGCAGCAACGTGGAGCTGCCCTGAGCCCGGACAGGATATTGAAGTTTCAGTGCCTTGAACACCGGATGCATAATATGGCAAGCCATATCACCAAGAGCACCTGTTCCGAAATCCCACCATCCTCTCCAGTTCCATGGGTGATAGATGGCATTGTAAGGCCTCACCGGAGCCGGACCAATAAAAAGATCCCATTTCAGCGTTTCAGGAATTTTGTCTTCTTCGGCCGGCCTGTTGAGTCCCTGAGGCCATATAGGCCTGTCAGTAAATGCTTCTACCTTTGTTACCTCTCCGATTTCTCCATTATTAAGCCATTCGACAATCAGGTCAACACCTTCATCTGAAGAACCCTGGTTTCCCATCTGTGTTGCGACTTTGTGTTTTGCAGCAAGTTTTGTAAGCAGTCTTGATTCATAAACTGTATGCGTCAATGGTTTCTGTACATAAACATGTTTTCCCATATTCATAGCAGTTGAGGCAACAATAGCATGAGTATGATCGGCAGTTGCAACTATCACTGCATCAATTGATTTGCCCATTTCATCATACATCTTCCGCCAATCCCAATAATGTTTGGCATCAGGATTGGCATCAAAAACAGGTTTTGCATAATCCCAGTCAACATCGCACAGTGCTACTATGTTTTCCGTTCCCTTTACTGCTCTCAGGTTTGAATTGCCCATACCCCCGATACCAACAACAGCTATATTGAGCTTGTCGCTGGGAGCCTTGTGGCCAAATCCGCTTATAGCAGAGCCCGGAAGTATCGTCAATCCTGCAGCAACAGCGCCGGTTCTTCCAATGAACGAACGTCGTGTAATGTTCTTTGAATCTTCCTCCATTTTAAAATATTTTAATACTTGGTTAAGATTATGACCGATACGTAAAAGTAGTAATTTCCGTATGAATTGCACAAATAATTCTCAGGAGCTGGAGAAAATTATTTTTCTTATCATTAAAGTTCTCTTATCCAGATATTTCTATATGCAACAGGATTACCATGGTCCTGAAGGAGTATTGGTCCCGCATCATGCTTCTTTATGGAATATTCCGGTATACCTATATATAATGTAGGCCCTCTGAGGCTTACATTATTCTGGATCAGCACACCATTATGGAGTACAGTAACTCTGGGTGGAGTGAAGTAAACAGTGCTATCACCTGCAAACCTGGGTGCTGTATAAATTATATCATAAGTCTGCCACTCACCCGGTTTTCTGCAGGCATTTACCAGTGGTACAAGCTGCTTGTATATGCTTCCGGCCTGGCCGTTCCGGTAGGTCCTGTTATCATAACTGTCGAGCACCTGTATTTCGTAAAGTCCCTGGAGGTAGATGCCGCTGTTACCTCTTTCCTGACTTGTTCCTTTAACTTCTGCCGGTGTTCTCCATTCAATATGGAGCTGAAAGTCAGTAAATATACGTCTGGTCTTAATATCTCCTGCACCAACGGTACAAACCATAGCTCCATCGTCAATGACCCATCTGGATGTATCTCCCCTGACACCCACCCATTCCCTGTTAATATCACTTCCGTCAAACAGGATAATAGCATCTGAAGGTGGCATCCCAGGCTCTTCTCCCGGCTGAATAATATTTACTTCTGGATCCCATATCTCAGTCATCCCGGGAGTCATCTCCACAGGATAATTTTTCTTCTTTTCCTGCCCGGGACATAAAACACTTGTAAACAGTATTAAGCTAATTATCAGATAGTTTTTCATTGGACTGTAACTTTAAGATTGATGAGTACTTTTTTTTAAATAGGATTTTTTCAACAGTTAAAAATAGTATTATTTTATTTACACATCAAAGAATAATTGTTGAAGTATCAATTGTGCAGATTTTGGATTTCCCTTAAAAACAAATAAATTGCCATAAAAAGAGAAATGGGCGAAAAATTATTTTTCCTGGAACACAGGGATGGTTCGCATGTCACAAAAATTTTCCAGACAGTTCTGGGTGTACTTTGTATAGGTATAGCTATATACTGGATGGTATTCAATATTAAATCATTAAAATCTGACACCACTCTGTGGATCACAATAGCCTTTCTGATATTCTTTGGCATTTATCAGATCCTTGCCGGAACCGGTAAAACAAAAAAATATATTGAAACCGGTTCTGAGAAGATCGTACTTAAACAAAATTCCGTGCTTCCTCCGGTTACATTAAAACCCGGAGACCTGGAGAAGATCGAATTGTTTTCTCTCAGCATTATATTCACAATGAAGAAAAGCGGGAAAATTAAACTCAGGTTCGGAGTAACATATACTGATATTATTCAACCCGTCAAAGACGAGATAGTACAATTTGCAGAATTGCATAATATACCTTTTGAAGAAATCTCTGATGAATTATAGGACCATCCAACTCCGAATATAATATGTAATTTTGCATCAAAGGTTATCATTAATGATTCCTCTCTTTAAAAAATCGGATGACAGGATTGAATGTCTTCTCTGTCCGCATAACTGCAAGCTTAAAACAGGTGGTATTGGCATTTGCGGAGTAAGGAAAAACACCGGGGAGGAGATCGAATTGCTTACATACGGAGTTATTTCCGGATATGCGCTTGATCCTGTTGAAAAGAAGCCCCTGTATCATTTTTATCCCGGAACAAATATTCTTTCTATGGGTTCTTATGGTTGCAATATGCGATGTGATTTTTGCCAGAATTACTCAATTTCACAAAAGACACTTGCTGGTTTTTCAACAAAAACAGAACCTGATAAGATCATAACGGATGCCCGGTCTTCATTAAATAATATCGGAATTGCCTTTACCTACAACGAACCCGTGATCTGGTTTGAATTCATTGCTGATGTTGCCCGTGCAGCAAGAAAAGAAGGAATGAAAACAGTTATGGTAACCAACGGATTTGTAAACCGGGATCCTCTCGAGGATATAATCTCTTTTACTGATGCATTCAACGTTGATCTCAAAGCCTTCAATAATAGTTTTTACAAAAAGCTGACAGGGGCCTTTCTCGAACCTGTTAAAGAGGGTCTGAAACAGATTGCCATGTCGGGCAAACACCTGGAAATAACAACTCTTGTCATTCCAGGACGTAATGATGACGAAAAGGAAATGGAATTACAGACAGAATGGATTGCAGGAGAGCTGGGAAAGAATATCCCGTTTCACCTGAGCAGATATTTTCCTATGTATAAAAGAGATGATCCCTCTACCAGCCCTGAAATCCTCAGGAATCTTGCCGCCATAGCTTCAAAACACCTTGATTATGTGTATGTGGGAAATATGGATACTGATGCAGGACAAAACACATATTGCCCCGAGTGTGGAACGATTGTTACAAAACGATCGCGTTACCATATAAAGCATCAGAACCTGAACAGGGAGGGTAACTGTACCGAATGCGGAACAAAAATCTATCGCTATTTCACTTCTTTTTCTTCTTCAATACAGAACTAAGCCGTTCAAAAAGTTTATCAATTCCTGCATTAAGGTCTTTGTTAACCATCTGATAATGAGTTTTTTTGCTTTTTGGATCAGTCTCTTTTGACGGATTGTTGACCCTATGGATCAGTTCATTCCTGAAACTGACAGCATCGGATACTATCGCTGAAATAACATCAACTTTATCATCAGGATGAAGAGCTGAAAAAGTGAAACAATCTGAGATCACCTGGTAAATCTTTTTGTCGATCTCTTTTTTAAGACTTCGGATGTTTGCCATATATAAAGAATTTATGTTAATTGGGAGTAAACCAATTTAATGTATTATCAGCCTGATCTGAATTGTCTGATGCTCTCTTCTGCCTTTTCAATATAGAGTTTACGTAAATTACCGATCAGCGGGATACTGACGTTGAAATACTTGTCGTCAATAGAGTAAAACGGAAGCACCAGCGGAGAAGTCCCGGTCATAAATACAGCATCGTATCCGGTCATTTTGTCGGCTATTACACATTCCATCTTTACGTTTATATTATTTTCACGACATATTTCAAGGATATGCTTACGGGTAATTCCGCTTAGAATTATATTGTCGGGGGCCGTCACCAGTGTATTCTTCTTCAGGAAAAAAATATTCGTCCTGCTTCCCTCGGTGATCAATCCCTTTTCGTTCACAAGAAGGGCCTCATAAGCCCCCTCCAGAATAAGTTTATGAAATATTGATGATCGCAGCCTGTGATTGATGACCTTGGATGCAGGATTTGGTCTCTCGGCATAGAAAAGAATTCCCTTTACGCCTTTCCTGTACTGTTCCACAGAGGGGTAAATTGGTTCGATATAATAGACAAGATAATTCTCTGCCCCCTTGTTGTAATTAAAGACAATCTTAAGGTTAATCTGTTTTTTCTTATCCCATTTAGCCAAACTTATAATATCTTTTTTCAAGGCGGAACAATCCGCAAGCATTATTTTCTTCTGCAGCTTTGTACTTGACTCCAGGCGTTCCATATGATCGTAGAAAAAGACCGGCGAACCTCTGACCATCCTTATCACTTCATATACGGAATCTCCGTTATACACGAGAGAATTATCAAAAGAATCGGACGACTCGATCTTTCCATTGAGGATGAATTTATTCCCGTAACACTCATTCATGATGGCCGGTTTATTTTCCTGACAAAAATACAAACAAATAAACATTCACACCTTAATTCTGCTTATATTCGCAATATGTGGAAATCGTTAGGTTTTATGTATGCAATAATCGATATTGAGACCACAGGCGGAAGCGCCAGAATGGTGGAGGATGCACCTCGTTTTTACGAAATAGCAAAAACCATTGTAGAATAACCAATAACCAATAACCAATATGGCCGTTTTTAAAAGGACAACAAAGGAACTGATTATCAGTATCAGTGAGTTTTTTGACAGTATTGAAATCGGATTACTTGTCTTCCGCGAGGGCATTAAATCATATATCGAGAAAGATATGGAGTCTTTTATGAGACATCTTGAAAAAGTTGACACACTGGAAAATAATGCTGACAGGCTCCAGCGATCTATTGAGAATGAGATGATAACTCACTCAATACTGCCGCAGCACAGGTCGGATGTAACCAGACTGCTTAATGAGCTTGATGAGATTATTGATGCCATTAAGAAATCTCTTAATGAGTTTATAATAGAGATGCCTGAGATCCCTCCTTCACTTAATAAAGAGATCATAAGCTTAGCAAATACATCTGTAAATGCCGGTGAAGAACTCATACCTGCAGCGAGAGCATATTTCACTGCACCTCATACAGTAAGGGAAAAACTGCTTAAGGTTTATTATTTTGAAACCGAAACTGATAAGATCTCTTTTAACGTAAGAAAACGTATTTTTCAGGAGATGAATGAAATAGATCTTGCCCATAAGGCTCATTTAAGATATATAATTCACCATATCGAAAACATTTCCGACCTGGCACAGAAGGCTGCGGATCTGCTTTCGAGAATGGCAATAAAAATCATAATATAAAAGTTACGGGTTTCAAGTTCAGAGTTCCGAGTGTTTTTACCCGGAACGCGAAACGCTGAACATTTTTTTTTAGAACTATGGTCCTGTTTTTCCTTACAAGCGGCTTATTCCTGGGGTGGTCCCTTGGCGCAAATGATGCCTCAAATATCTTTGGCTCGGCTGTCGGGTCGAGAATGATAACTTTCAGGAGAGCCGCCATCATTGCCTCAATAGCAGTTATCCTTGGTGCTGTGATCCAGGGTGCAGGAACATCCGACACTCTGGGAAAACTTGGAAGCGTTAATGCAATCGGAGGATCTTTCACCCTGGCTCTTGCAGCCGCAATAACGGTTTACGGGATGACAAAATTCTCGCTGCCGGTCTCCACAACACAGGCAATAGTCGGAGCAATTATCGGATGGAACATCTTTACCGGCAACCCAACCGATTCAGGTACACTTTCGAAAATTGTGGTGACATGGATATCGGGCCCCGTACTCGGTGCATTATTCGCAATATTACTTTATATACTGATCACAAAATTCAAGAAATCGGCAAAAATCCATCTGATAACTTTTGAGTCATACCTTAAAGCTGGCTTGATAATAGTCGGTGCATTTGGAGCTTATAGCCTGGGCGCCAACAATATAGCGAATGTTATGGGTGTATTTGTACCTGCATTCAACCTGCAGGAGCTTAATCTGGGACTCTTTTCCTTATCATCAAATCAGCAACTTTTTCTGTTGGGCGGAATAGCTATTTCGGTGGGAATCATTACCTATTCAAAAAGAGTAATGGATACGGTAGGGGGAAATATTGTAGAACTCACATCCGAAGCCGCTCTTGTTGTTGTTCTGGCACAATCACTTGTCCTCTTTATCTTCTCATCAACCGCACTGGTAAATTTTATGATCCGTATCGGCCTCCCCCCTGTCCCACTTGTTCCTGTATCAAGCTCCCAGGTAATAGTAGGATGCGTTATCGGTATAGGTCTTTACAGGGGAGCAAGGAATATTAACTTCAGATTGCTTGGTGAAATAGGAATAGGATGGATAGCTACTCCTCTGGTATCGGGAGTGATCACTTTCTTTTCACTCTTTTTCATGAAGAATATTTTCAATATTGAGGTAGGTCATAAGATTATTGAAGGAGCGCCTGAGACTCCAGTTATGACAGGAGTAACAGGGTCGGAAATGTCGGAGATAATGAAATATATACTGCTTGGAATACTTATCGCCGGTACAGTGATCGGCTTATATTATTATCTGCTGGAGAGAAAGAAAACAAGGGAACTGAAGATCTCGGAAGAGAAATTCTGGAAGAATCTAAAATAAAAATCTAAAGGCAGGAACAATTTCTTTAAATTCTTACTCTGTGGATCTTCTGTATATTATCCACACGTACTCACCCCCTTCTTTTCCCCCTCTCTGCTGACGCAAAGAAGGGGAAGTTGTTCCGCCATTTCAGAGCATCCGGTAATTGAGAATAACTCAATAAACAAATAGATATTTACAGTAAAAAAATAATTATTCGTTTCATTATTTATTAAATATTATATTATGTAATAAGTATTTATAAAGATAATCAATCCTATAAATAATTTATAGATACTTAGCGTACCTTAAAGAACACAAAGTACACACGAAGTAACACAAAGAAAGAACAACAATTTATAAATCAATTAATAACCAGTATCAGGAAGGAGTTGATACAAAATTCAGATGAAAAAACCAGGATCCAGGGAGAGAACTATGCCACGCACAGCCTTAAGGTATGCGATTGAAAAGATGCCGCCTGAATTAAAATCCATGGCAATGGAGAAATAGTAACTCAGTTTTGTACCTTTGTATTATAAAAGGATTCAAAATGAAAGTACTTCCCGTATTATTTATTATTTTGCTGTTGCCTGTCTCTTTACTGTCGCAGGACAGGATTACAGGACACGATTTCGCAACAAGATCGGAGGTTATTGCCCGTAACGGAATGGCTGCCACAAGCCAGCCTCTTGCCACGCAGGTTGCACTCGACATCCTTAAAAAAGGCGGTAATGCAATTGATGCCGCAATTGCAGCAAATGCGGTTCTGGGTCTTATGGAACCAACCGGCTGCGGTATAGGAGGCGATTTATTTGCGATTATATGGAGCACTGATAAGGGAAAACTCTATGGTCTTAATGCAAGCGGCAGATCGCCGAGATCACTCAAGCTGGAGTACTTCAAGGAGATCGGTTATGAATTTATTCCTTCACGCGGACCCCTGCCTGTATCAGTACCAGGTTGTGTCGATGGCTGGTACGAGATGCACGACATGTTTGGCCGTCTGCCGATGAAAGATATACTTCAGCCTGCAATAAGCTATGCCCGCGAAGGATTCCCCGTTACCGAAGTCATTGCTTATTACCTTGAAAGGAATACAGAGGTTTTAAAAGAGTATCCAAATATTAAGGAGGTTTATATGCCGGATGGAAAAACTCCTGCAAAAGGTGAGATATTCAAAAATCCTCTTCTGGCAAATACGCTCGAAAAGATCGTCAAGGGTGGCAGGAACGAATTCTACCGTGGCAGCATTGCCCGCGATATTGCATCATTTATGAAGAAGCAGGGCGGATTTCTTACCTATGATGATATGTCGCGTCATCATTCCGAATGGGTGGAGCCGGTCAAGACAACATACCGGGGTTACGAAGTATGGGAACTTCCTCCAAACAGCCAGGGTATTGCGGCTCTCCAGATACTGAACATTCTTGAAGGTTACAACCTGGCCTTAATGGGCTTTGGTTCAACAGATTATATACATCTTTTCACTGAAGCAAAGAAGCTTGCATTTGAGGACCGTGCCAGGTATTATGCCGATCCGCGGTTCAGTAAAATACCTATTGACCAGCTCATCTCAAAGAAATATGCAGCAGAACGAAGGAGGCTTATTGATCCTCAAAGATCATCAAGGATTTATGATGCCGGTGTTATAGAAGCTGGAAATACTATCTACCTTACCGTGGCAGATAAATACGGAAACATGGTCTCTCTTATCCAGAGTAACTACCGCGGTATGGGATCCGGAATGTGCCCTACAGGATTGGGATTCATACTCCAGGACCGCGGAGAGATGTTCAGTCTGGCTCCCGGACATGCAAATGTGTACGCACCGGGTAAAAGACCATTCCACACAATTATTCCCGGATTCATCACAAAGGATGGTAAACCCTGGATAAGCTTTGGAGTAATGGGCGGCGACATGCAGCCGCAGGGACATGCACAGATCGTAATCAATCTTATAGACTTTAAAATGAATCTCCAGGAGGCAGGTGATGCACCAAGGATATATCATACCGGTTCATCAGAGCCTACAGGAGAGCTGATGACTGAAGGTGGAATATTACATCTTGAAAGCGGTTTCAGAACTGAGGTAATACAGAAACTGATGACCATGGGCCATACGATACAGTGGGACCTTGGTGGTTATGGCGGTTACCAGGCTATAATGTGGGACGAAAATAACAAGGTGTGGTACGGCGCCTCTGAATCACGTAAGGACGGGCAGGCGGCGGGATATTAAACGACGTAAAGGCATTAGGGCATTAGGGCGTCAAGGTAGATTATATAATACTTAAGGAAATGACACACTTTTCTAAACACTCCCCTACAATGTCATTACACCATTACACCATTACACCATTA
>CAZWZQ010000063.1:10664-11916 GCA_964638955.1 uncultured Rikenellaceae bacterium
CATTACACCATTACACCATTACACCATTAACTATTATTTGCTTTTCTCACCAATTTGTTATAATTTAACTTTTTTGTACTCATTCCCTGCACTATGGCAGCGACCAATGAACTTCTTATTCAGAAAGTATTTCAGGAGATGCTGAAGTACAAACCTTCAATGCAAAAGATGCTGATTATCGATGAAGATGAGGAAGAAGAGACTCTCGATCCGCGTTTATTGGGAGATATGATAATCAGGAATTTCCCGTGGCCAATTGGGGTTGAATTACGAAGGCTGTTCTCTGCATCAATGCGCCAGCTCGACAGGATGCGTCTTGACCAGATATTCAAGACCATAGAACGCAGCATGCAGTTTATCAGCTTTCTGATGATCTGTCAGCTGTGGAACGATATTAAAGAACAAAAGTTCGCTCTTCCGGAAGGTTTCAGGAAGGAATTTGGTGATCGTATTATGGTACTGAGTATGGGCAACTATACATGGCTAATACGGGCAATAGGGAGCTTTATGCAGGAAAAAAACATTCAATGGTTTATTCCTGAAATGGGTGAGAATTTCGACAAGAAATTTTATGCCGCCCTCGACTTCTGGGTTCCTGAACGTAATGAAATAGGACATTACCAGATAAATCTAACGAATGAAGAGATTGAAAAGCGATGTGTTGAATACGAAGAAAAGCTGTCGTTCATACTTGAAAAACTTTCCTTCATTGCCAAATATAAGTTGGTCTCGGTTCGTGAGATTAAAGTTATACATCCGAAGAACCAGGAGGCAAAGTTCAATCACCTGATTGATCTGCTCAGCAGTTCCGATTCCGGGTTTAAGGCACAGGAGCTTGAAGAGACAAAGTTCACGGAGAGCAGTTCCGTTCTGCTGATGAAATCATTGAAGACCATCGATGAATACCTTAACCTCTCCCCTCTTGTTATTGACACCAACTCGGAGGTTATTGACGACAAGGAGAAATTCGATATCAAGAAAGATATATTCCTTTACAC
Organism: uncultured Rikenellaceae bacterium; assembly: GCA_964638955.1. GTDB lineage: Bacteria > Bacteroidota > Bacteroidia > Bacteroidales > VadinHA17 > LD21. The sequence goes on from CAZWZQ010000063.1 coordinate 11,663, forward strand.
AAAGTTCCGGGGAGATCATCTTATGTATGTCGGTACGGAAGTAACGGAAAAATGTGACCTGCGAAGCCTGCATAACTACCAGAACCTGGTGGAGCAGTTTAAGGACATGCTGGCCACAATCTCAGGAGTATAGTTATCAAAATGATTATAGTTACAATTACGAAAGATATGTCGCAGGTTGCATGTTCCATGTTGCAGGTTGATTCACAACTTGAAACTTGCAACTTGTAACTTGTAACATGGAATATTATAAC
>CAZWZQ010000064.1:0-11726 GCA_964638955.1 uncultured Rikenellaceae bacterium
TGATGGTAAGACCATAAAACCTTCCTGTGCTGTACATAAACTGCCATAAACCTGTTGCTCCGGCTCGTGAAACACCATTTGGATTGAGTGCCGATTCAATCACTGCCATATATTTGAGCTCGGCAGGAAGTCCGTATGAATCAAAAATATCCTCGATCATCGGGAAATAATAATCCTTTAATCCAAGCACAGCGCTGAACTTATCTCTTTGCTTAACTGTATATACATGGATATGATTCCTGATAATACTGTTATAGGGTAGTCTGATAATCGATTTTATCCTGCTCAGCCGTCCTTCATACACTGAATCAGCATACTGGACTCCTGCAGTATCGTCTGAGAAGGTCTGCGGATTATTTATAAGAGCCATTTTCACATACCAGCTATTAACCAGGCTGTCGAGATCGGCAGTTATTTTTTCAGCGTCAATATCTGACTTAATGATTATTGTATCGGAAACCGGAAATGCTCTGGCATTAATTATTGTCAGGAAAAGGATAACCGGGATTATTTTAATTCTCATCATAAGTTTTATTTATCAAAAATTCACTATCATACTAATATTCAATCCTATACCTGCCCCTGACAGTGGCATTTGAACCGGAGCGACAGCAAAGTCAAGGTTGTCACTTATATCATAATTGAAAAGGCTGGCATCAACATTCGCATCCAGCACTGTAATGATGTACCATAATGCGACCCCAATATATGAAAGGTCGCGGTTTTTTTTATTATAATCGATCTGTTTTAGCATTCTTTCACTGTACCACGCGGCGGCAGATTCATCATATGTATCGGGGTAAAGGACAGGATCATAATCCGCCGGATCAGCAAAAGAAAGAATGTTAAGATAAGAATCCGTTCCAGGTATATCATCTGTGAAATCCTGGTAGGCTTTCATATACTTGTTGTATAATGAGGAGTTATAGCTGATAGCATAAGCAAGTCCTCCAAATCCTGCATAAACCAGGGGTATCTTCCAGTATTTCCTGTTATAGATCTGTCCAAATCCCGGGAAGGTCAGGGCAAGCATCGTTGCCCTCTGGGGATCTGCGTTAAAGGCAGCTTTTGAAGGTTTTGTTACAGACAATGTATCCTGAGCTGTTGCATTTTGCTGAAAACAGAACAGGAGTACAATAATAAAAATCGTTATTTTTTGATACGCCTTCAAAACAAATGCCACCTGGAATATTTTCCGGTTTATCTATAACGGCGCGACAAAGATAATTATTTTCAGGAGTTAAGACGGTCAAATATTCCCAAAATGCGTTCCATCTCTTCAGGATTTTCAAAGGGTATCACTATTTTTCCCTTCCCCTGTTCATTGATCCTGAAGTTTACTTTTGCAGCAAAGATACTGCCCAGATGTTCCGATAGTCTTGAGAAGTCCTGCTTTAGTTTTTGTTTTCTATCCTGTTTTTCAGGGTCCCTGATCTTTTCGGACTGGAGTTGTCGAACAAGCTCTTCGGCCTGTCTTACAGAGAGTTCCCCGTCAATTATTTTATAATAGATATTGATCTGTCTTTTAGGATCCTCAATATTCACAAGGGTACGTGCATGGCCCATCATCAGCTGTTTGTTCTTGATTCCGAGTTGTATCTCGGCAGGTAATTTAAGCAGTCTCAGGTAGTTAGCCACTGTTGATCTTTGTTTTCCGACTCTTTCGCTTAGTTCCTCCTGTGTAAGCTTACATTCTTCAATAAGCCTCTGGAAGCTTATTGCCACTTCAACAGCATCAAGGTCTTCGCGCTGTATATTCTCAACCAGTGCCAGTTCAAGCATTGCCTGGTCATCGGCAGTACGTATAAATGCCGGAACATGTGTCAGCCCGGCACGTCTTGCAGCCCTTAGCCGTCTTTCCCCGGCAATGAGCTGATATCTTCCATCGCCTGTTTCCCTTACTGTCAGTGGCTGGACAATCCCCAGTTTTTTAATTGATAACGTCAGTTCTTCGAGTGATTGTTCATCAAAGCTGGTTCTCGGTTGAAATGGATTGCTTTCGATTGAGTCGACTGAAATATTCTTGTTAACCTCGATTTTTTTCTCAAGTATCTCTTTTTCAACGCCTTCAATCAATGCGCCTAAGCCACGTCCCAATGCGTTTTTCTGTGCCATGTTTATCTCTCTTTCAAATGAATGTCCGTTGTAATCATACCGGATTCAGTCTGGCTTCCTGTTTCTCTATCAGCTCTTTGGCAAGATTAAGGTAGTTGACTGTCCCTCTTGAGTCAGCATCATATAATATTGCCGGCTGGCCAAAGCTCGGTGCCTCCGACAGTTTCACATTACGTTGAATAATCGTTTTGAAAACCATCTGCTGGAAATGCTTGTAAACCTCTTCTGCAACCTGATTCGATAACCGGAGTCTTGAATCGTACATTGTAAGAAGAAAGCCTTCAATTTCAAGATTATTGTTCAGGTTATTCTGTATTATCTTAATAGTATTCAGCAATTTGCCCAGTCCTTCCAGTGCAAAATATTCGCATTGTACAGGAATTATTACCGAATCCGCAGCTGTAAGTGCATTAACGGTAAGCAGCCCGAGTGAAGGAGAGCAATCAACAAATATATAATCGTAATTGTTCCTGATTTTTTCAAGTACCGTCTTAAGGATCTTTTCCCTTGAGGGTTTGTCGAGCATCTCTATTTCAGCGCCTACAAGATCGATATTTGAGGGTATAAGCGACAGATTCTCCACACCGCAGCTCAATATCGTGTCGCCCGGCTCTTTGCCGTCGATGAGACAATCATAAATCGTGGATTCTATCTGACGTGTATCAACTCCTATTCCGGAAGTAGCATTGGCCTGCGGATCGGCATCAACAATAAGTACCTTGTTTTCGAGTGCAGCAAGACTTGCTGCCAGATTAATTGCTGTTGTTGTCTTACCCACTCCGCCCTTCTGATTCGCTATTGCTATTATCCTTCCCATCTGTTTCCTTTTTTGTCTTTTTTGTATTTATTTTGAGCTTCAAATTTACTATTTATACTACCATAGCCTCCGGTGGTGAAAGATGTAATTGTAAACAATTTTTTCGTGGTTTTCAACATCTTATTAACATAAATTATCAGCCTGATAATCAAATTAATACTATAAGAATAACTTCTCCTTTTCTTTTTATCGCTTATTTTTCAGGTGTTTAAAATTTCAGGTGGAGGTCAGAAATTATCCTGTTTATAGGATATTGTATAATCTCCGGGAGCAGACAGGAGTTTCCGGCGATACTTAGATTTTTTCACCCCCATAATCATCTCATTATCAATGATTTTAAGAATAATTTTAATAATATACTAAAACAGGGTAACAATTCGATCTCTATTCCTATTAATATAACGATGAGCTAAGATTTTATCCAAGATAAAATTAGTCTTTGTGAAATGAGTCAATGTAAGTATACTTAAAGTATGTTGTTATGGCCCTGAATTAATTATTATTCAGTGCTAAAATGTATATTTTTGTAATATGTATTGATCCTGGTTAAAAATATCTGTCGAAAACAAAGGATAAACAATTCAATGCCATGAAAAAACCATCTGCTTTTCTGGCTCTGTTTATTATAACCGGCACATTTTTATTTGCACAACCGGTTAAAATATCAGGAAGACTCTTTGATGAAGAAGGAAAAACAGTTCAGGGCGCTGTTCTGTTCTTAAATCCTGACGGAAGACAAACGATCTCCGCCCATCTCGGCGAATACTCTTTTACTTCTACCCCCGGTAGCAAGCAAATAACTGCCAGGGTGCTGGGCTATAGGTCTGAGTCCGTAAAATTCGAGATAATATCCGACACTGTTATCGACTTTTATTTACAGCTTTCGCCTGTTGAGCTTGATGAGGTGGTCATCACAGGTGATTCGACAAAGAATATTGTAATAACGCCCCGGGGAAGTTTTATTATTACCCCGGCTGCTATTCATGAGACTCCAAAACAGTTCAGTGAACCCGATCTTTTGAAGTCAATTCAGATGCTGCCCGGAGTGGTATCAGGGAAAGACGGTACATCCGATATCTATGTAAGAGGGGGAGGTCCCGGACAGAATGTTGTTCTTACCAACGGTTGTTATTTTTTCCTTCCCGGTCATCTCCTGGGTATTGTATCTCCTTATGATCTCGACTTCCTCGAAAGTGCCGAACTGTATAAAGATTATTTCCCTGCCGAACTCGGTAACGGGGCCTCTTCGGTGATAAGTCTCGATTTCAAAAAGATCCGTTCCGATTCTCTCAGATTACAGTTCAGGCTGGGACTTCTATCTTCAGGTTTAATAGTGGAAACGCCTCTAAGAAAAATAAACTGGGAAATGACGGCAGGTATTAAAGCCGGTAATTATTTTATTTATGCTCCAATCCTGAAAAAGATTGTCTCAGATGAAGTAGGTGGTTTTCTTCCTCCCAACAAATATTCTTTTTTCGACGGATTCTTAAGACTTTCTCATTCTTCATCGAAATACGGAGATATTTCTTATCTGTTTTTCGGTAACTACGATAACGGAAAAGATGAAAACAGGTTCGAAAGCCAGAGCGGTGATACCCTGATTAAATATATCGAAGGAGTATCGACAGGCTGGAATAACATGGTTCATTCCGTTCATTGGCTACCTTCTTCCAACGGAGCAGTGAAATGGAAAATTGATCTTAACTATAACAGGATATCAATAGGCAGAAAAATCTATTCAGAATCGGAAGAATTACTCCACGGATCTTATAAAACAGGTTCATCAGAAACTCTTCTTTCTTTTTATCCGACAGTTCATAATGTTGCCACACTTCTATCAATTAACCTGGCAAAGGAAAAACTTAGTTTTAATACAGGTGTCTCAAACAGGTTCAGGTATTTCTCACAGAATAACTATTCCTTGAATTTGATAGATGATAACAGTAACCGGATTGATTTCGGAGAAGATGATATTGTTAACGAAACGGCCCTTTTCATATCAACAACGACCTTTCCGGCAGAAAAGATCAAACTGGATGTAGGGATAAGGCTTACCGGGATATTTAAAAAGGATATAAGCTTTATTATTCCCGAACCCAGATTAAGGATCTCCTATAATGACGGAGGAATAATATCTCCCCATATCAATTATGTGAAATTGAGTCAGTCTGATCACTCAGTTGAGGGATCGAATGCAGGACTTAGAACAATGCTCTGGCTTCCCGTTTATAAAGAATTCGGCCCGGAAATATCAGATGTGGTCTCTGCAGGCTTTCAGGGAAATATAAAAGATAACATTATCTGGACCCTTGACGGTTATTATAAGAAGATATCAGGTATGGTTGATTTCAAGCCAGGGGCAAGTTTCATTATCGACACATCTTTTGTTGACATGCTCGACAGGGCAAGAGGGAAAGCATATGGGATTGAGGCTGGATTAATAAAGAGTAAAGGTAAAGTTACGGGTAGTGTGAGTTATACATATTCGAGGTCAAAAAGGGAATGGGGATCGCCTGAAGGAATGATATGGATCCCTTCAGGTGCTGACAGACCTCATACGTTTAACCTTTCCATGAAGTATTACTTTAAACCATCTGTCAGCTTTGGCTTGAACTGGGTTTATCAATCAGGAGCTCCGGCAACAATTTACATGCATGAAACATCATACGGTGAGTTCTTTGAAACAAAGAATAATATCAGGTATTTCGATTATCACAGGCTAGATGTCTCATTCAGAAAGATCATATATAAACGGAGATTCTCAATATTTATTGATGCAGATATCTATAATGCTTATAATCATAAGAATACGTTCTATTTCAAAAAGACTTGGGATGAGGAGGAACAGATATATTACTTCAAAAACATCTCCCTGTTCCCGATAATGCCTTCATTGACAGTAACATTTAAATTTTAGGGCAATACGGAATCCTTTATCAGTCAAATAATGAAGCAGCTTCTGAAATCATATTCAAAATATCCGGCAATCTGTCTGGTAATGATATTATTGATACGATGTGAAAGCAACGACAGGTATTATCGTCCGGATGTTCCGGAAAAACTTTGTACCTTCGGAATTATTGATATTGATGATACTGCGAGTTCCAGTCACTATGAGCCTCTAATACATCATTCCAGTCTGCGTCATCTGTCCTTTGAGAAATCATTTCAGTCAGAATATCCTAAAGAAATGACGGATTCAATAAGGGAGTTTGAATTTACTATTTCATCGTCGGAAAAGGAATTATTCCGGTATTTCTCAGATTCAACTGTTAAAAAGATTATTGATCTGAGAATCCCTGACAGTGTTGTTTTTAATCCGGAAGAAAAATACTTTCTCCATGCGAAGGAAAAGAGCGTACAGGAAATTTCTGCAGAAGTAATTCCTTCAGAGTCTCCGTCAGAACCTGAACTCATTTCAATAAACAGAGGTAAAGCAACTTTGCCCATACCCAATGGATGTGACAGAGATACTACTGCCAAGTATGTTACCATCAATTTTTCATTTAATAAAGATCAAAACTTATATTATGCAGTCATGGTTGAAGGATGGGGATTTTCCTTCTCGAGTTCTTTCGTCACTTCTCCCGGATTTTTGGATTTTTCAATCACAGAAAGTAATACCCCCGGGTTTTTTTCTGAAATGCAGGGTTTAAATACGTATCACTATGTCTGTACCGGAATTCATAGAAAGATTGAAGCATCACCGGCTCCTGTTTTTTTAATTGAAGGGAGTAAAATACCGGATCCGAAATGCTCAATATCTGTTTATATTCAATATTGGGATGGATATAGCCCGTATGTAGTATTCAAGGCCATCAGAATAAGACTTCTGTCTGTTCCTAAAGAATTATATCATTTTGAAAAGAGTCTCTACACCTATAAGAAAACAGCGGGAGATCCGTTCACTGAACCGGTTTACCTTGGCGGGAATATTAAAGGCGGGGTTGGGGTATTTGCAATTTGCAGAAGTACCGGTCTTAAGATTGACTTTTCACCATGGATATAGACTTCATTAAATGAAATCTTACAATGTGAAACCTTTCAAAAGAATATCCGTTAAGTTATTTTCAACTATTCTAATAATCATCATAGGACTTTTTACTTGTTGCGAAAGTAATGATAGATTCTATCGTCCGAATCTGCCCGAGACATTGTGTTGTATTGGAATAATTGACGTAGACGACACGATAAGTGACAATCCGCAAAATCCTTATTCCTTTAATGATTACTTACGTTATATCTCGTTTGAAAAATCATACCAGTCAGAATACACCGAGGAAAGAAATGACTCTTTAAAAAAGTTTTCATTTTCAATCTCCGGTCAGAATACAGAGCTTTTCTCGTTCCATAGTGATTCAAATCTGAAAATTCTTGAATCTTACAAATTGCCTGAAAGTATGGAATTCGTCTCAGGTGAAAAATATTTCCTGAAAGCAAGTGAAGAAAGCTCAAATTATATTTCAGCAGAGATAATCGTTCCGGAACCTCCTTCCAACCTTATTTTAAATTCAGTTCATAAAGAAACAGAACCGGCAACTGAGTTTATCGGTTGTAACTGGCCATTTGATGACAGCCTGAAATATGCAATAATTGATATTTCCTTTGATGTTAATAATAAGTCATATTATGCACTCCTGCTCGAAGGTATCGGTAATAATTTTAGTCATACTCTGGGCATGTTAGATTTTCTGGATTTTTCTATCAGAGAGAGCAATGTCCAGGGTTTCTTTGCTGCTGTATATGGAATAAAAATGCACCATCAGTTTTGTATAGAAAAACGGTTACATTGGGAAGAATCTCCGGTTAAAGCTTATTTTATTGATGGGAGTAAAGTATCAGATGATAACTGCAATATGACTCTGTTAGTTAAATTCAATGACGGCTATTCATTGTATAACGTCTTCACTTCTTTCCGGATTAAATTATTATCTATTCCCCGGGAACTTTATCTTTTTGAAAAAAGTCTTTACACATACGGAAAAGTAACTGAGGATCCGTTCTCAGAACCGGTTTATCTGAATGGTAACATTAAAGACGGGAATGGGATTTTCGCAATATGCCGTAGTTCAGAAGTTTCCATAAATCTTCCATTTACAGCGGTGTTTTGATAATTAATTAACATTCATTAGATATAAGTCTTAATAGATAAAGACATTGCTTGATCGATAATCTCATATTAAGCAATGGTTTATCAAACAAAAATGTATTAGCAATTTATCCTGATAGCAGATTCCTTGTGGCCTGGAACCTTGACGACAGAAATTCACTGATTAAACCTTGCCATGATTATTAACAGGAATATATATTTATTTTTCCTTTTTATTCACATATTTGTATAACAAAACACTGAACAGATATGCCAGAAAATCCTGCTCATAAAGAATGGTTTGCCATTGTTAATCCAAATGCCGGTAACGGAAAGGGAAATAAAGACTGGGGAAGAATAGCCAGTCTTTTCGGTAAAGAAAATATAGCATTAGTTTCAAATTTTACCAGTGGCAAAGGTCACGCCATAGAGCTGGCCGGAAATGCTGTACGCAACGGATTCAGGAGAATCATCTCTGTAGGCGGAGATGGTACTCTGAATGAAGTGATTAACGGCATCTTTAAACAGAAACAGTGCAGTACAAAAGAGATCACGGTGGGGATGATACCCGTGGGAACCGGCAATGACTGGGGTAGAATGTTTGGTATTCCTCTCGTATACGAAGGTGCTGTAGATGTTATCAGGGAGAACAAGGTGATGCTTCACGATATCGGAGTGGTAAGCTACCATAACGGGAGTGAACAACAGGTGAGATACTTTATCAATATAGCCGGACTGGGTTTTGAGTCACTTGTTGTAAAAAAGACAAATAAGCAGAAGGAAAAAGGCAGAAGCAGCCAGACAATATATTTCTATAATCTCCTGTCAAGCCTTTTATCCTACAGGAAAATTAAAGCCGATATCATAATTGAGGGTAAGAAGATTACCAACAATATCTTTTCAATCAATGTAGGTAACGGCAGATATTGCGGCGGGGGTATGAGACAAACACCTGATGCACTGCCCGATGACGGTCTTTTTGATATTACCGTTATCAGGGATATAGGAAAAATTGAAGTAATTAAAAATCTTAAATTGCTTTACGATGGTACCATAATGAGCCACCCTAAAATTGACGGATACCGGTCAGACAAGCTGCGTGTGGAATCAGAATCTTTGCTATATCTGGAGGCCGACGGGGAATCACTCGGACATACACCGGTTGAATTCAATATTATTCCTGCGGCTGTAAATATTGTCTATGGGACCAGGATTATTCAGTAAGTTTTATTTCAAAAAGCTTCGGCCAGTTCTTGCCTGTAACAAATATCCTGTTCCCATCCTCATCATAAGCAATACCGTTAAGAACATCGGTATCCGGATCCTTCATCAGCCCTTTAAGGTCGATATAAGCAAGAACCTTTCCTGACTCAGGATCGATCCTTGCAATGAGATCCGACATCCAGATGTTTGCCCAGATCTCACCATTTATATATTCAAGCTCATTAAGCTGGTCAACTTTTTTCTCATTATCATAGACCTCAAGACGTGAAATGACTGTAAACATTTCTGGTTCAAAGAAATACAATACATTCGTCCCGTCGCTCATAACAATCTGATCTTTAACGGTTGTCAGTCCCCAGCCCTGTGACTGGTAATAGATCTTATTTATTTGCCGGAAAGTTGCCTTTTCATATACGAATCCTACCTGGGATGTCCAGGTAACATGGTAAATACGATCATTGTAAAGTGTTATCCCCTCTCCAAAAAGCGAGGGATCGAGGTTCAGCTGCCGGATCACCCTGCCGGTTTCCAGTTCCACTTCCCTGAGGCTTGAACCTGTTTCCTGTCCTGTCCCTTCATATAATAAACCATTATCATAAAAAAGCCCCTGGGTAAAAGCATCTTTTTCATGATGATAAGTGTGTATGATCCTGTACCCGTTCCTGGCAGGTATCACATCTGACATTATAACTATAAATCTTGCAATGGTTGTCCTGGCCGTTCCTTTTCTGTAGGCTGACACTTTTATCGATTTCCTGCCAGTTTTATTATTCAAAGATGACGGAATTATGTGTTCCCATTTATCTGTACCAAGTGAGACTACTGATTTTCCGTCATAGAAAATCAATATTGAATCCGGAGGCTCTTCGCTGTTATCTTTCGCAAGGATTACCTTTACCTCTTCTCCAAGCCTGAATTCAGAATTCTCAGCAGGGGCAATCATTGTTATTAAGCTGACGATGGGCTCATCTTCTGTTTTGTTCCCCTGTGCACCGGTTTCCGCCGGCGCCTTTCCCGGACTGCCAGAACACGATATTATCCATGTTACGATGAGCAGAACAAATAGAGAAAATAAATATTTAAGATAATTATCATTCATCTGTTTTCTTTTTCCGTGTAAATAAACGTTTAAAGATATTCCTTCCTGCCGAGGTTATCCTCTTTTCAGCCTCTTTTTGCTGCAATTCAAAGGGATAAAGCATTTGCCACACCTCGCTCCACCCCGGAAATCCTCCCAGGTTCTTGTCATCAATATAGATATCGGCATCTATTTTTCTGCTGACATTTTCATCAAGTATTTCTTCAGGATAGTTCTTATTGACTGCATAAAATTCGACACCTTTCTGTCTGCAGAATTCTACAGCATCTTCAAGCTCTTTGCCTGTTCTGAAGGTCCACAGGATTATTCTTGCCCCTCTCTTTTCAAGCTCCTTAAGTGTTTGAAAAGCAAATAGTTTTTCCTTACCAATCTCAGGGTATCCGTGTTCGACGATAGTACCGTCAAAATCTACTGCGATTTTTATTGGAGTGATCTCTGTCACCTGCATAAACATATGGAGCCAAATTTAACCAAAATGGCATTATTACTGAAATTTATCTTAATTTTACTCTCCTTCTGAACAATTTCTTATACAATGAAGCATGTTCCCAATCTTATAACCTCCCTGAATCTTGCTGCCGGTTTTGCTGCAATAATTTTTGCCCTTGAGGGGAACCTCACTACGGCTTCATGGCTGGTATTTGCAGCTATGATATTCGATTTCCTTGACGGGTTTTCTGCAAGGCTGCTCAAGGCATACTCTCCTCTGGGGAAAGAACTCGATTCTCTGGCTGATATTGTTAGTTTCGGTGTGGCTCCGGCCGTAATAATTTACAGGCTTCTTTGCACAGTATCAGATGTAACAATCACCGATACTGTTGGTATCCTGCAACTTATTGTTCTTCTTTCGCCGATAATCATGCCCGTCTGTGCCGGTCTGCGGCTGGCAAAATTCAATAACGATGAAACCCAGAAGACATCATTTAAAGGATTGCCGACTCCTGCAAATGCCCTGGCAGTTATTTCCATAATAATTGCCGGTGAATATTCAGATGCCGGCTTGATCAAATACCTTACCGGATCCGCTGCTGCATTAGTAATACTTACCGCAGTCCTTTCTATACTTATGGTTACACACATACCTTTGCTTTCACTGAAATTTGTTCATCTTAAGCTCAGGGGAAATGAAGGGAGGTACCTGCTTGCGGTTCTGGTTATAATAGCATTTTTAATCCTGGGAATCAGTGCAGCGCCACTAATAATACCACTATATATAATTGCTTCTCTTATCTCGTTGTTATTCAGATAGGAAAAAGAGTATTTGTCTAATTGTCTTTTTGTCTTTTAACCTTTTACTTTTTACTTTTTACTTTTCGCCTGTCGCCTGTCGCCTGTCGCCTGAAGCCTCTAATAAACATGCCCCTCTTCCTCTTCAAGTTCAT
>CAZWZQ010000065.1:0-11524 GCA_964638955.1 uncultured Rikenellaceae bacterium
AAAGTAAAAAGTAAAAAGTAAAAAGTAAAAAGTAAAAAGTAAAAAGTAAAAAGTAAAAAGTAAAAAGTAAAAAGTAAAAAGTAGAAGATATTAACAGTGTAATTCAGTGGTTAAAGGAATTACATCGCGTGGTTTTATCTTTTATGCTGCACACTATTCCCGGAACTCGGAACCCGGAATCCGAATATTCAGGGCGAATTCGGCGAAGCCAACCGAATAAAAATCATTTATTTATCCTGCCCGCCGGAGTCGTTCATTATTGTCTGGACCATCCCTGTAACAGTACGGAAATCAATCTTCCCCGTACTCATCATGGGCAGCTCACTGATGACTATAAACTGTCTCGGAAGAGCAATAGTTGGCAGCTCATTCATCATCTTCCTGAGTACTTCTGTTTTGTTTACTTCCTGCGAGACTGTTGCCACAATATATGATCCCTTCTTTTCATCCATTATCTCAACCACACAGCATGATACTCCCTCCGGAAGGTGTTTTTCCAGAATATTCTCCACCTTGACCAGTGAAACCATCTCTCCTCCGACCTTTGCAAACCTCTTGAAACGTCCGGCATGCCACAGGTATCCTTCGTCATCAAGGTATCCCATATCTCCGGTATCATACCAGCCGTCCTTAAGGGCATTGGCAGTAAGTTCCGGATCATCATAATACCCCTTCATCACAGAATCTCCTTTTACCATTATCTTTCCAACTTCCCTGGTTGCACACTCCTTACCGGTTTCAAAATTCTCAATCCTCACCTGAACACCCGGAATAACCCTTCCGGTACTTCCCGGTTTGTTAAATTCGTGTGAATTGACAGATATAACCGGAGATGTCTCAGTAGCTCCATATCCCTCAAGAAGTGTCACTCCATGCTTTTTCATATACCCTTCCCTCAGGGCATCGGGACATTTATCAGCTCCTGCTACCATTATCCTCAGGGTTTTAAAATCTCCGGGATCAGATTTCTGTAGATAGCCCCAGAAGAAACTTGGAGTGCCAACCATTATTGTCGGTTTCTCATCCCGTGCAATTTTACTTATTGTTTGAAAATCAATTGGATTGGCATATGTCACCATTGTCATGCCATAATAGAATACTACCCAGAGATTTACTGTTAGTCCAAATACGTGGAAGAAAACAAGGTTAGCCAGCAGTACATCTGATTCGGTTATCTTAACATACTCTCCAAAACTCTCGATATTTGCTGCGATATTGCGGTGAGTCAGCTGAACAGCTTTCGGATCTTTTTCGCTTCCGCTGGTAAACAGGATCACGGCAGTGTCATTTTCATCTCCTTTATGAATAGAATTAAGAATGGTATTGACAGGCAGCATTGTCTTCAAAGCCGCTTTCAACTTTTCTCCTGTTGTGACACTCTTCATAATATCCTCAATTAAAACCATGCCTTCAATCATCGGGCATTCTATTTTTTCAAGCAGCGCTTTTGAGGTAATGATTGTTTTGAATTTACATTTTTTCTGTGCATACTTTGCATTGGCCTCGGCACCTGTTGAATAATTTATCATTACAGGTATCCTTCCACTCATTAGCGCTCCTGCAGTAGCCAGCGCACAACCTGCGGAAGTAGGTATCATTATGCCGATGAATCCCTTATCATACTTGTTGAATTTTGAACTTAGGATCAGAGCCCCGATCAAGCCTTTTGAATAAGTGACTGATTGCCCTGTAGTTTTGTCAATGACTGCAGGTTTTTTGGCATGCTTTTTTGCCATCCGGACAAATTGCTGATGAAGTAACATGGAGATAAGTATTAGTTTAAATTCTGATTATTCAAGAGGCCAATATAATTATTAATTTGAAATAATTGACCATGTAAATAATTTTTGTTCGAAAAATTAAAAAAAAATAACAATGCTGTATATAATTGCAATATAGGTAATTAACAAATAAGATATATTAGTGTGAGAGAGTAATTAAATATTCGATTCGAATTTTATAGTATTAATGTAAGTCCGGCAACCGGCCAACCTTCGCCGCTCCGTCGCTGAAGCTATGGAGCGTGAGCAGCAAGGCTTCGACGGAGGAATTGCGGTAGGGTAGAGGATGGCGGTATGAAGTTCATTCAGATCGTTGTATTAAGCATAAATGATCATATATACCATTGCATATCAAGGGCATACAGCAGACCAAATATCAATCCTTAACACAACGAACCGACATGCCGGTTTTCTTACTCAAATATGCCTGGAATGAATTACCGTAATTAAACAGGATATTAAAGTATGAGGCATTGAGCGTACTGTATTCTGTAGATGTCCACCAGTTGGCTTCAACCTTCACAAAATCAAATACTCCTTCATCAGACCTTTTTCCTCCGCCACGTGCTGTAAAACCGTATTTATCTTTTGCACCTGTATTCGGACTGTTCCAGTGTACAGTGCCTGTCTCTTTAAGCAGTCCTCCTGCTGCTCCCGAGCCTCCTACATAGTTTACCAGTTCATTTATATCGTCATTTGTCGGTACATGCCAGCCTGCCGGGCAAAGATTGCCCGTATTTACTGCATACCAGTTGTAAAGGGCACCATAGGGATCATAATTAGCGGCGCTGTCGCCGGCATACCAGCAATAGGCAGGTGTGGTCATGGTCCCCCACAGAGAATCACTTTCAGCAAGTGGTATGGAATCGGTGCCATTCCTGTAAACTACCGATTTCAGGTTCCCGGTCATCCACTCCTGGTACCCGATACCTATTGTATTATAGATGTTTCCTTCCGAATCCGTTACCGTACTTTGCATACCCGTGATCACAGTTGTGAAAGTCGAATCCGCACTATAAACAGTCCCGAGGTCATTTGCTGCTACTATCCTGTAATGGTAAAGAGTATTTGGCGTTAGTCCGGTGATAGTTACGCTTACTGTATCTTTTTCAGTAAGCGGGCTTTCATCAGCTTCAACAGAAGTGCCATAAGAAGTGGTCAATCCCACCTCAAAAGTTATCGTTGTGCTTAGTTCACCGGGTGCGATAACTCCGCTTAACACAACGCCGTTTGTTGTAAGATCCTTATAGTCAAGAATTTCGTCTATTATTGGTTCTTTTCCAATGGTAAGAAAGCTCTTCTCTTCACCGTAAGCAGTACCAATCGAGTTGATGGCATAGGCGGTTACATAATAGGTTGTCCCGGGCGTAAGATTGTCGAGAGTATCAGCAAAACTGCCGGTGCCGCTGTCGATTACCAGTTTTGTTCCTGTGGTTACAGGAGCAGCTGTTGTTCCCCAGTAGATACCTCTTTCAGTAACATCAGAGCCGCCGCTCGAACTTACAACACCACCTGCTGTTGCCGAGTAGGGCGTAATATCGAGTATGGTCGCCGTGATGACTATCGGCAGTTCAGGTTCTGTTGAAAAGCTTATTTCACTGCCATAAGATGTACCTTTTATGTTAGTTGCGAAAGCAATTACATAATAGGTAATAGAACGGTTGAGTTCTGTAAACGTCTGTGAAAAATCACCATCACCGCTGCCCATTTCTACCCTGGTCCCGGTGAGCCGTGGATTGGGTTCGGTACCCCAGTATATGCCTCTCACTGTAATCTCAAAACCCCCGTTATCAGTCACACTGCCTCCAACAGTGGCTGATGTTGATGTATATTCGGTTACAGGCGATGTTATAACTGTCGGCAGGCTGATCTGGGTGGTGAAAAATGTTTCATTGCCATATGTTGTTCCGGCTGAGTTGACAGCATAGGCTGTAACATAATATTTAACGCCCGATGAAAGGTCAGAAAGTGTTTCATAAAATTCCCCGTCGCCGGTACCTGATTGCAGCTTTGTTCCCGATTTTTCAGGACTCGTCGATGTGCCCCAGTATACACCACGGTCAGTAATTTCAGCTCCTCCGTTATCGGTTACTCTTCCTCCGACCCTTGCTGAAGTATTATAGATCTCATCGACCGATGCTGTTTCGACATGCGGAGGATCTATCTTTTCTTCCTTTTCACAGGAAAGAAATGTGGTGAACATCAGAATTAATATGGCTATATTAATATATTTCGTTTTCATGATCTTACAGAGATTTGACTTTTATTCGAAATCCCGGGTTAACTTTATCACTTTAGCGCCGCTTTTCATATCATCCTGGTAGTATTTCTCCAGTTCATTTTTAACAGAAGCCAGTGCATCGCTGATAAAACATTCCTTGTATTCAGGGTCTTCTGTCATTTTCTTAAAGAAAGGATGGGTGTCCAGTTCCACACCTTTTTCCTTTAGTGTTTTTTCTGCTAAGCTTATACCTTCCAGTATCTGTTCTCTGGTAATTTCATAATAGACAACTGTTCTTTCCTCCAGGGGAGGTGAAGCTTGAGTTAAAACAGTTGTCGATTCACCCTTGCCAGACTCCATCAATGCCGAATAATTTGGGACCAGCTGTGCCAGAGCATTATTCATCATGTTCAGCTGTTTTTTCAGGTCATTGATTTCGGACTCCTGCTCTTTTATCTTTTTCTCCTGCTTCTCATTCAGCTGTGCCATATAACCGGCATTCATACCGACAACAACATTTACATACCCGTACAGTGAAGATTCTGATCCTGACCAGGCAACTCCCACAATTTTACTGTACTGGCCGGGCTGAATATCATCAGGAGAAACTGCTATACCCGTTCCGTTATTATTGCCTCCGGGTAATATAAAATCGCCTGGCTGTACTTCACCATATACAAGTACCGGAACCTGGCCCATAAAGGCAACCTTCTCATATTCAGTTTCTTTGCCCTCTTCCGGCATATTTCCCAGAACGATAGGGTTGTGCGAGATGACCATAAGGTGATCGGCATCACCGGTATTTTTGGAGATATACCCGCCTTTAACGCCAACGATATCCCCGGGTGAGAATTTCCCGGCCGGGTCTGATTTGGGAAGCCATTCTGCATAATCGCCTGCTCCCGACTGGTATGTCACTCCTATATTGGTATGTTTGAATACATTATACAAAATAGGTTCGGTAATCACCAGCGCCAGGTTGGCTGATTCCATTACCAATTCTGCTATTGCGCCTGCAATAAGAGATGGAACAGGAGCTGTTACACAGGCACCCAGTCCGGCACATACAGTAGATGATGATGAAGCAGATACTATTGCAGCCGCAGCTTTTGCCACATCGACAGTTGAACGGATCAATTCGTTGGCAAACAGGACATTATCAAAAATATATTCAGGATCGGTAAGTAATTCTACGGTTGTCTGACCCTCAATACGTCCCTGAATCCTTTCATCATCCCAGAATGTAACAAAATAATTGTCACTGCTTCGGGAACCATCTATCTTAACTGCTATGCCCTGGTTTCCACCTTCAACACGTAGCGGATAGGATTCATAGCTTGATTTATTCCCCGGGGAACTGAAATCAGGATTTATTGTTACCTGTCCCTTCAGACTGCTTTGTGCGTTAACGGTCAGGTCATTATTCAGTGTTGTCAGCTCATCAACAGTAAGATTACCCGAGAGGAAGGTCGGGCTGCCGTCAGTGACATCAACACGGCTTTTCAGCGCTGTCATACCGTCAACTATTAAAGAACCTGTTGCTGTAATGTTCCTGTGATAGGCATAGGGGACAAACGTAAGGTCCTCAAAGCTGAAGTCGGTATAAAAAATATCCGTGTCGCTGAGACTGAGATCTACCTTAAGTGATTTCGTTGTTCCGTTCCAGTCGATATCGGAAAAAGCATTTGGACTGATCACTGTCTGTATGCCCTTACCGATTACCAGGTTGATCATTCCATACATATCGGTGGTAACTGAATGTTCCTCCTGGTACTCTATTGTGCCGGCAGCATCCAGTATCGAGAATCTCATAATTACAGGCTGGTTTGGAATGATATTTCCGGTAATATCCCTTCCGGGAACCTCCTGTGGTGTTTTATCAATGATCACTGCCTGGTAGTTTATCCCCTGTGTCTGACCAGATAGTTTAACAATCAATAAAAACGATAATCCTATTACTATCAATTTCTTCATATGGCTGGACATTTATATTATGCAGATTTAAAATTCAATATCAATCATTAATCAGCAAATTGATTGCAAAGCCTATGCTGATACTATGTGTAGTGTAACGCAGTTGTTCCTGCCCGCTGTAATTGCCAATCAGGAAACTTCTGCCATAAAGGTATTGTGCGAATGCCACGTAACTTCTTGTTATATAATAATTTATACAGGCGCCTCCTTTCACCATGAAGACCGGCTTATCAAATTCTTCCACCCCGGTCAGATCAAAAACCTGGTTGTTCAGTCTTTGTTTGCCTTTTATCAGGAAATCAGTGGCAAAGATTGCCTTCAGACAGAATGAAAATCCTTCAGGGTCGTTCCTGTTATACAGGGGTCTTAAGAATTCATAATCAACTCCCAGGTTCAGATCAAGGAATGATACATCCCATTCGGAATAGTTACCCAGCAATGTGTCGCTGCTTGAGGCGGAAAATTTATCGTTTGATATTTCAAATGATATATTACATGGCGACTTAAAGACGGGTGTACGGGCTCCGATGCCCAGGTTGTTCAGGAAGGCCCCTTCGAGATTGCTGAGTGAATTCCCTTCTGAATTCTGATAATCAAAAGATGATAATACCTTGCCTGTTTTAAGGTATATCTGCTGACTGCTGACGGTCAGCACAAAACAGGTAAATATCAGACAGCCAAAAAGCTTTCTCATAAGCATGAGTTATAAAATTAAATGATATTGTTTTTTCATATTGTAATTAATGGCAGTATTACCCATGGTATCAAGCGATATACTGCTATTCAGAGTTTGATTATTTTTGAGTAATAGTATTTTGTGGTTGTACTTATTCTTACAAAGTAAGCGCCAGGCCGCAGATAACCAGCATTAACGATCAGCTCGGGGGAAGCTCCATACTTTTTAAAATAGACTATTTTCCCATTCAGATCATAAAGAGCGACATACAGGAAATCGGGCATCTTTTCATAAAAAGAAATAATAATATTCTCTGAGAAAGGATTAGGGAAAATTGTCGCCTGTAAAGTTCCCGGTGTGATGCTGTTTGCCGAACTGACAAGAGGCTGAATAAATCCTTGTCTGAGCTGATAATTATTGTTCTGCGACAAGCCTGTTATGCCCGGTTGACCAATACTTTGCTGCAGGTAGTATTGACGCCCGTCTGACATTACAATTTTTGAAGATCCGCCGATGTTAAGCGTGGACCTCAGTTTTACCGGCATCTGTGCGTTTATATTCAGGGAAATAAACACAGTTAAAATTGTAATAAACAGCTTTAAAAGCATTTTCAGGTTAATCACTTACTTTGGAATATATTTTTTATAATAAATCAGATATTGAATCTTATCTTCTCAGGAAAAAAAGTAAGCTTACCATAAAGAGAATCCTGAGTCCTTATCAAAATTACACCTATTATTTCAGAATAAAAAAATAAATAGTAGACCGGTGCAGTGAGTACGGAGCATAGTGCGGGAGTGCGAGATAGCGAGATAGCGAGAGGATTAATATAACAGAGTATGTGCAACGCTGCATGCTATACGCTGCTTCGCCCGCCGGAGCATATGCGGAGGTGGGTATTATTCTCTTGATACCGTATTTATCGGATTTGCATGTGCTGCTTTTACTGAAAGGAAACTTATTGTAATGAGAGCAACTGTCAGTGTTATTAAAAGTGACACAATAAACGGAATGACAGTGGTCCATACAAATGGTGATAATCCAAAGTTCATGTGGTAGGCGAAACCCTCTATCCATCTGTCCATAGCATAATACGCTACCGGCCAGGAGATGAGATTGGAGATCAGGACAAGAACAAGGAAATCCTTGTTGAGCAGCCATACTATCTGATCGACACGCGCTCCCATGATCTTACGCAGACCTGTTTCCCGTGAACGCTGCTCTGTAACGTATGATGCCAGTCCAAGCAGTCCCAGACATGCAATGAAGATTGTCATGAGCGAAAATATATTGAAAAGCGTATTAAGCTTATTTTCAGCAGAATACATTTCATCCAGCCGCTCTGCAAAAAAGAAATAGTTGAATGGCAGGGTGTTCCCAAGATCCTCATGTATACGTTTCACCTTTTCAATAGTTACAGGTACATTTTCACTGCTGATCCTGACATAGAAATATTGATTTATATCGTTCAGTATAAAAATAAATGGCTCAATAGCATTATGTATTGAAGTGAAATGGAAGTCCTTCACAACGCCAATTACAACACCGTCTCTCTGAGCTTGTCCGGTAGCAGGATTAATTCCGAACTGGACCCTTTTCCCCAGGGCATTATCGCCCCATTCGAATGCCTTCACTGCTGCCTCGTTGACAATAAAAGCCTGTGTCGCATCAGATGTTCTTGATTTTTCAAAATTCCTTCCTTCAAGCAGCTTCATCTGCATCACATCAATGAAATCATAATCAACAGCTGAAACGCTTGTAGCCAGCTCCACCATGCTGCTGTCCTTCTCAATCATGAATACTACCTTGCTGGCCATTAACGGAGGAATAAGTTGTGATGATGCCACACCGGTAATATCCGGCAGATTTAACATCTCATCCTTAAACGACTGCATCTTATGGTTAATAAATGCCGTATCCCTCACCGGGATGATCATGACATTTTCCTTATTTAATCCAAGGTCCTTATTCCTGATAAACCTTTGCTGGCCCGACACTATGAAAGTGCCGATTATTAATATGCCTGAGATCGCAAACTGGAAAACCACAAGGATTTTCCTCAGCATTCCTTTTCCCTGGCGGGGATTCACATTGCTCTTAAGGACTTCAACAGGTGAAAAAGAAGAGAGATAGAAAGCAGGATAGCTGCCGGAAATCAGTCCGACAAAGAGTGCAATCAATAATATCAGGATAAATGTAACCGGCTCGAACAGGCTTCCTATACTTAATGTTTTATCTGTCAGGACATTAAAGGAGGGAAGGATGAACATTGTAGCTATCAGTGCCAGTATTAATGCTATGATCACCAGGACCATTGATTCGCTGATAAATTGTCGTATCAGTGTTCCTTTTCCTGCACCGGTCACTTTTCTTAATCCGACCTCTCTGGCACGGTTTGTCGATCGTGCAGTAGCCATATTCATATAATTAAGGCTTGCGATCAGAAGCATAAATACGCCGACCAGAGAGAATATCACAATATAGTGTATGTTACCTGTGGGAAGGTCAAATTCCAGCTTTTCTCCAAAGTGGACCTTATCGATCCTGGTTGCCATAAGCCTGAAAGTTGCGTTGATCTGTTTCCCGAGGGAGCTCATGTACTTATCATAAAAGCCCTGAAACTTGTCAAGAAGACCTTCAATGCTGGCATTATCATCAAGGAGTATATAACTGAAGGCTGAGATATTCCAGAAAGAGGGAGCGCTTCTGGAATTGAACCTGTCGACTCCGGTAAGTTCCACAATTGTTGCCATTGAAAGCAGGCAATCGAACCGCAGGTGCGAATTGGCCGGCACATCCCTGATGACCCCTGTAACACGGAAATCTCCGAAATTACTGGTATTCAATACTTCTCCTA
The DNA here is from genome assembly GCA_964638955.1 of uncultured Rikenellaceae bacterium. Taxonomy (GTDB): domain Bacteria; phylum Bacteroidota; class Bacteroidia; order Bacteroidales; family VadinHA17; genus LD21. The sequence continues at coordinate 9,510 of CAZWZQ010000065.1, forward strand.
TGGGATTTTCCTTTCCAAAGTATTTTGAGGCAAAGCTTTCGGTTATTACTATTGTATTGGGCTCATTCAGTGCATTATCAGGAGATCCCAGAATAAACCTGTAGTCAAGAACCTTAAATACTGTTGAATCGGTAAAGTAGATCTTGTCTTCGAAGAACTTGAGATCCTTGTACCGGAAAAGGATATCCTCTATGCCAAAACCCGCAAACCGTGTTATTTCTTTTATTTCAGGATATTCATCCTTCAGGGTTGGCGCCATCGGTATCGGGGTAAGAGCTGCCAGAGTTGGTTTACCGGAAATATTAAAATCGCTTTCAAGCCGGTAGATGCGGTCATAGTTACTATAATGCTTGTCAAATGTGAGCTCTTCCTGTACATATAACAGGATAAGTATAGCACAGGTTATGCCTATCGCCGGTCCGAATATGTTCAGGATTGAATAAAACTTATTGTTTATAATGCTCCTGTAAGCAGCAATGAAGTAATTCTTAAGCATGATTATGTTATTAATGAATAATTCCCCTTAAAAAAAGAAGTACAATATAAGAAAAAGTATATTTGTCGCTATATCTTGTTAAATAAAATCAGATTAAGCTTAAAAATTTCAGCACTCCCAGGATGAGCAGGGCAGTAAGCAGGATGATACCGGCAAAAAGACTATAAGACTGCAAGATCGCAAGATTAGTATAGAATCCTTGTCCGTATTGTATGGGGTATATTCTTCAGCTCCTGGATGACTGATGAATTGAGCTCGCTGTCGGTTTCGATAATGACATAACCGATATCAGGATCAGTTTGCAGGTATTCAGCCGCAATATTGATACCCCTGGATGAAAAGCACTCATTCACTTCACTCAGTACGCCGGGGACATTCTTATGAATATGCAGGAACCTCTGTTTTGCGGAGTTGGGCGGCAAAGAGATCTCGACGAAATTAACTGCTCCGATAGTGGACCCTGTATCACTGTATTTCACCAGTTTTTCAGCTACCTCTATACCAATATTGGCCTGTGCTTCAAGAGTATTGCCGCCGATATGAGGAGTGAGTATCACATTATCAAATTCCTGGAGCTCATTTAAGAACGGTTCTCCATTCGAAGCCGGTTCCCCGGGAAATACATCAGCGGCTGCTCCTGCCAGGTGTTTTGATCGTAATCCATCAGCAACTGCCTTGTAATCAACAACATCTCCGCGCGAGGCATTTATCAGGCATGCATCCTTTTTCATAAGAGCGACCTGGTTCACAGAGATCATATTCTTTGTCAGTTCCGTGGAGGGGACATGAAGGGTTACCGTATCGGATATCCTCAGCAGTTCATCAAGTGAACCGACCGACCTGGCATTACCAAGACTCAGTTTCTTTACTATGTCGTAATAGTAAACATTCATGCCCAGGTTTTCGGCAAGGATTGAAACCTGTGAACCAATATGTCCGTATCCTACTATTCCAAGGTTTTTGCCTCTTACCTCAACAGAATTCCTGGCAGATTTATACCATATTTTATTATGTGCAAGAGCATTCTTTTCAGGGATACCTCTCATCAGCATAATACATTCGGCAACAACCATCTCTGCAACTGACCGTGTATTGGAGAAGGGTGCATTAAATACAGGTATGCCAAGCATCTTGGCATCCTGAATATCCACCTGGTTGATCCCAATGCTGAAACAGCCTATGGCAAATAACTTTGGAGCTTTATCAATCAGATCCTTGCGAAGTTCCGTACGGCTTCGAATACCTATTATATGAGTCTGGCTCAGCTTTTCTTCCAGTTCATGACCTGTTAATGATTCTTTAAGACATTCAACATCACTATAGTTGTTTTCCTCAAAGTACCGGACAGCGTTTTCATGGATTCCTTCCAGTAACAGTACCTTTATCTTACTTTTATCAAGAGAATACTTTTCCATCAGAATATTTCAGTCATTTTTTATGGCACAAATTTAACACGAGAATGGTAAGTATTAACTTAAAAGCGGAAAAAAATTAAAAACTGTAAATTGTAACTCTGGTA
>CAZWZQ010000066.1:0-1636 GCA_964638955.1 uncultured Rikenellaceae bacterium
AAGTAAACAAACTGCGGCAGCAGACCTCGTTCCAGAACAGGAACAAATACCCCGGGCCCGAGGATCTCCCCGTTCCTCCCCCGGTGATCACCAGGCCAATAAAATATGAGACTGCTACATACGTATCCGAAAAAGAGATAATAAGGTTGCTGCTTAAATTCGGAAGTGCTGAATTTGAAAGGAAGATACGGAGCGAGGACGGCCAGGAAGAGATTACCACAATATCGGATTATATTGTCAGGGAGATCATTTCCGATGACCTTTTATTCGATGATGATACCTGGGCAAAGTTCTTTGAAGAATTCAGGTTCCATACTGAACAGGGCATCTTCCCTGGTGATAAATATTTCGTGAAACACGAAGATCCGGATATTTCAAGATTGTCTGCCGACCTTCTGTCTGAGCCTTATGAGCTCAGCAGGATATGGAGAGACAAGCAAACCTTTGTTGAAACAGAGGATATGAAACTTAAAGATATCGTTCCTGATGGTATTTTATTTTTTAAAGGAGGAAAAATAAAAAAACGCATTGATGAGATATCGATCCAAATGGAAGAGGCTCAGCAGACCGGTGATACTGAAAGAGTCCTAGCTCTTATAAAAAAAGTCCAGAATCTTAAAGCAGCACTGAGAATGATCTCGGAGAAACTTGGGAACAGAATAGTGTTATAATTTTTATTATTAAATTTGATACCAAACTTTTTTTTATGAAAAACCTTATTCCTTATTTGTTCATTATAACACTCCTGACCATTTTTTCCTGTAAATCCAAGACCCCTGAAAAAGACACTTTTGTGCCGAGTTTTTCCACCTATAGTTCTGATTCAACAGGAACTGCAGACATTATTACTAAAAATGAGACATATTACGGACTTCTCACTCCAATGGAGGTCAATGTCATTTTTAACAGGCTTGCCGTACCTTATAATGATGCAACCCTTAATCCTGTTTCAAACAAGGATCTTTATCTCAGTAATTCACAGGCAGCAATAAATACAGGTATCTATGGAGTTGATTTCGGTTATCTGAAGATGTTCGGCTTTGGCCAGGAGGTTATTGACTATATGGTTACTATCAGGGAAATGAGCAACAAGCTTGGCATACCGGATCAAATGCTCACCGACCCTATAAAAAGAGTACAGGCCGACATGGCCGACCCGGATACTATCACCACCCTGATGAAAAATGCCTACATTGATATTGAAAATCACCTCCGGCAAAGCGGTAGGGAAAGCACCGCGGGACTAATGATAATGGGGGGATGGGTAGAGGCTATGTTCATAGCAACACAACTGGTTTATAATCCGCTAAATCCTGATGCTGAAGTCGTTCAGAGAATAGCGGAACAAAAATATACCCTTACGTCTCTTTTAAGTTTCATGAAAAATTATTACGATGATCCCGTGGTAGTGTACTATACAAAAAAGCTGAAATACCTGAAGAATTATTTCGATACTTTCGAGATATATTTTGAAAAAGGGGACCTTGAGATTGATACAACAAAACAGGTTCTGCGCTCTTCGGGAGCTAAAATGGATGTTACAGTGGAGACCCTGAACAAGATCAGTGATTATATTGCCAAACTGAGAATGGAGATGGTAATGCCGTGAACCCTTTCAGGACGGATGTGGGTACGT
>CAZWZQ010000066.1:1736-8895 GCA_964638955.1 uncultured Rikenellaceae bacterium
GTTATTATCTTACCTTTACTGAAAATCGGGTGAAATGAACAACACTGTCAGAATCCTTGTTATAAGAAATGCTGTTGAAGCAAATCTTTTGGACGAGATATTAACGGAGAAAAATATTCCACACATTATCCGTTCATTTCATGACCTGGCATACGATGGATTATGGCAAACACCCACTGCCTGGGGTCAGCTTGATGCACCGCCTGAATTCAGGGAAGAGATACTCAAAATCTACGATGAAATGTCCCTGCCCGATAATCTGGTCGATCCTGAATAAGCAAAAAGATTTATGTTTATAGCCTCTTTTAGAAATATAGTATTATAAAACTTAATTGATATATTCAATAAATGCCGTTATATGGCTCATATTCAGACTGATAAACACAATAAAGATTCATTGATACCTGAAATTTTCAGGTCATTGACTCTGGTAATTAAAAGCAGGTATTTTTATATCGGATTGCTTTTTCTCATAGCGGGAGCGGCTCTCAATTTCGCCTCCCAGACATATCTTCATAACTATATGAGTGAAGGGAAAACCCTTCCTATGCTGTCGGATCTTATTCTTGATAATCTGCCTGTGATCGATCTTTCCCTGGTTTATGATCTTTTTTGTCTTGGGTTTTTACTGGTTGTGGCTGTTTACATCGTCCACAAAAAGGACTATAACAGACTACCTTATATGTTGTTATTATGCGGTATTTTTTATATTGTAAGGGGAATATTCATTGTTCTTACACCCTTCGGAAATCCACCGGAATTTTTGGGTTCTGACCCTTTTTTTAATGGTTTCTCAAAATTTGAGCTTGGAGTTTATCCTTCAGGACATGTAGGTAATTCTTTTCTTCTCTTCTTGCTTGTCAATGATAAAACATATAAGTACATCCTTTCTTTTTGCCTGCTTGTAATAATCTTTGCATTATTCCTTTCTCACGGACATTATAGCATTGATATACTCTCAGGATTTTTCTTCGCATATGCTATCAAAGCATTTGCAGACAAATACTTGAAAATGTTTGAATTGAAAACCGAAATTACAAACTCCTGAAATATTTAAAAGTCTAAAAAAGTTATTCCTCCCTTTTAAACCTGTTCCTCTTAAGCCAGTCTCCCTTTTCAAGCTTTTTAATAAGAAAATAGTTAATTATTGCAATAACCAGTAATCCAACAATAAACAATGGATACGATATCTTCCAGTGTGAAGGACCTGTCATCATTGTCCATTCCGACATACCAAATATACTGGCAAGAAGAGTAAGGGGCATAAAAACGGTAGCAATCAAAGTAAGCCTCCTTACAGAGTAATTTGTTTCATTTGATACTTTAGTCATCTGGTTGTTCAAAAGGGAAGAATATAATTCCATAAGACTGGTAACAATTTCACGATTGGTCTCCGTCAGCTCAAAAAACTTGGTAAGGTGATCATAAATATCACGGTAATGAACAATTGCACTGTCCGGAATAAACGGGCATTCTTTTCTTGATATCTTTACAAGAATCTCTCTTTCATGAAAAATACCCTTTCGAAGAGTAACCAGATATTTCTTTAATCTCATCAGATTGGTTGGCTGAAATGTGGCGGTATTATCCAGGATTTCATTTTCTGCTTCTTCCAGCTCATCTTCAAGGGATTCAAATTCCCGGAGTTTTTCATCAACAATATAATCGAGAACTATATGCATCAGAAAAGCCGGGCCCTTTTTCGCCAGTCCGGGATCGTTTTCAATAATCTTAACAATATTTTTCAGAGGTTTTTGTCCTTCGGAATTAACACCGCTAACGGTAATAAGAAAATTCTTTCCTATGAAAATGTCAATCTCATCAATAAACAGGGTTTTATCCCTGTATGTAAACGAATTGAAAATAATAAAAGAATGACCTGAAAAATATTCAATCTTTTGTAACTGACTGTTATCCAAACAGTCTTCTACAGAGAGAGGATGGATTCCCATGGTTTCGACCAGAGAATACAGTTCTTCTTTCCCGGGATTAAAATAATCCAGCCAGATAAATCCGCCATCATTTAATGATTCAACAGCATCTTCTGCTGACCCGACTCCGTAAAATAATCCCTTACTAGTGAAATGATAGAATTTTGATTCTGACATATTTAAGTTTTTTGATTATACCCTTCAATCAGGTAACAATGGTTAAATTTATCTATATCATTGTAAAAAAGCAAATTAACAATAATGTCAGCTCAGAAATATTATTTTAATTAACAAATTTATTCTAAATTATTCCAACTTTTTTATTTTTCTGTGTCATTGAAATAGAAGTCCGCATTTGGAGACAGTAACAATTGATATTAATAACATACTTGTTGAGAAAGCCTGCCAGGGCGATCAGAAGGCAATGTTCAGGCTGTACAGGATGTACCTGCCCGCAATGTATAACACGTGTATCAGAATGGTGGTCAATAAGAATGATGCGGAAGATATTATTCAGGAATCGTTCATAAGTGCTTTTTCAGGCATTGAAGGATTCAGAGGAGAGGCTTCATTCGGAACATGGTTAAAGCGTATTGTTATAAATAATTCTATAAACCATATCCGAAATAAGAAAATAAAATTTGTTGATATGGATACGATACAAATTGATGATACGGATTCTGAGGATGATGATCTTCCTGATATCCCGATGGAGGTTATTCATAACAGTATTAAGTCATTGCCAGATAAGGCAAGAGTTGTTTTAAATCTTTATCTGCTTGAAGGGTATCTTCACAGAGAGATTGCATTGATACTTGGAATTTCTGAATCCACTTCGAGATCTCAATACATAAGGGCAAAAAAGCTATTAAAAGAAATCCTTATAAGAGAGTATGATCATATTAAAGGAGAATCATGTTAAATTACTGTGTGTTATGAAATTAGAATCATATATAAAAGAAAACAGGAAGGCTCTTGATGTGGAAAAACCGGATGAAAAATATCTGTGGAAAGGTATAATAAAAGCAGTGGGGTCTTTAAAAAAGCCCCGGCGTCTGATAATCAGCCGGTCAGCTGCCGCTGTGGCAGCCATTACAATACTGGCAATTATAGGTGCATATTTTATTGGAAGAAATCAGCATAATAATCTGATCTTAGTAAATGTCGATTCCAAACTGGCAAAACAGGAGGTTATACTTCTCAGGCAAATAGATGATTATTCTGAACAGATTAAAAAAACTGGTTTTAATGTTGATCAGCTGGTCTCGGGAAACAGAGAAGTAGAATATATAGATGACTTGATACATTATTATTCTGAAGATTTAAAACAAAACGGTCCAAATCCCAGGTTAATTAACTCCCTGATAGATCTGTATGAGAAAAAAATATTGGTCCTGAACAGAATGTTAAACGAAATTGAAAAATATGAAAGCCATGAAAAACGTAAAATCAATTTGTAAACTGTTGTTATTAATTGTCCTGCTTAGTTATTGTGCTGCAAATTCTTTTGGTCAGGATGATAAAGAGTCTCATTTTGAGACCACCTATAAATTGAACCATGATGGAAAGCTTGCTTTCAATATTTATGATTCTGATCTGAAAGTGAATGTCTGGAAAAACAATGAAGTAAAACTTGCCGGAGAGATTATTGTTACCGGTGGTAAAACCGAAGACAGGGAATTGCTTATTGCTGCATTTAAAGAACCAGAAGTAAAGAGTGAACCCAATTTGCTTGATATCAATACACAATTTTGGAAAAACATGATATCAATAGGTCCTTTCAACAGGATTTCACTTAAAAACGGGAAAAAGGTAAGCGTGAATAAATTTAAAGCATCATATACATTGTGGATCCCTGAAAATATTGAATTTGAATTGAAAAGTAAATATAATGATGTTGAAATAGCTGACTTTGCTGGCATATTCAATTTTAATCTCTATGATGTGGATATAACAACAGGAGATTTCGGAAATAACTCCATATTCAATGCCAAATACTCTTCATTCATAGTTGGAAACGGGAGTAATGCATCATTTGATATTTACGATTGTAAGGTGACAGGAGAGAATCTCGCTGATGTCAGAATTATAACAAAATATTCTACCCTGGTATTCTCAACCGTTAAATCAGTAAAAATAGAATCGTATGATGATGATTTTGATATCAAAAACCTGACCGGAATAGAGGCAACAGCAAAATACTCCACGTTTTTACTCGGAGGAGAGATGGGAAATTCCGGTTTTGATCTTTATGATTCTGATGTGAAGGGTGGTAGCTACAAAACTCTCAGTTTTAGTGCTAAGTATTCTGAACTGGTAGCGGATAAAATAGGGGATTTAAACATAGATGTTGCTTATGATTGCACTTTTAAAATTGGTTATGTAGATAACTTTATCTGCAATGAATCAAAATATGATGAAATCTATATTGGTACTGCAGCAAAAAAAATTGCTATGCCTGATGTATATGATACTCAGTTAAATGTCGATAATCTGCCGAATACATTTTCAAGCTTTTCCGGCGACTTCAAATATGGATCAGTAACATTGAAGGCAGAGCCCGGATTAAATTACAAACTATCCTGCCAGCAAACATATGGAAGTCTTGATTACCCCAGGGAACGATTCACGAATAAGCCTTTACTTTATATTGAAAAAAATAGCAAAATTGAGTTTGAAAGCAGTACCGCCCCGGATGCAAATTGTGAGATAAGTTTTACTGCCTATGATCTGAATTTCACAATCAAATAGTGGCTTCTATTAAATCAATCGTATAACTGGTTATTATATAATAAAATACTGTTAATCTGATAGATAGTCGGCATTATTAGTTCAATCCTGCAGGATAGTCCGGTTTTAATTTGATTTCATCAGATAAATTTCTAACCTTCGTGATCTTATATTATTAGACCGGGGTTATTTATTCCGTTATGGAATCGCCAGGGATAAAAAGATCATTGTTCATTCTTAATCCGAATGCAGGAATAATTCCTGTTAAGCTGATAATTACAAAGGAATTACAGCGACGCAAGAATGAATTATCCTATTTTAAGTCGTTAAGCATTGATGAATCGGGATCACATATAAAACAATCATTCGATAAATTTGATGTTTTCGTCGCTGCCGGAGGAGACGGTACCGTTCGAAGCGTAGCAACAGAGCTTATCGGAAGCAAAAAAATACTCGGCGTTCTGCCTCTCGGATCTGGAAATGGCTTTGCCAGGGAACTGGGCTTCAAAACAAATATCCGCTCTTTGCTGAAGGATATTAAAAAGGAAGAGAGTCATAATATTGACGTGATCATGTTGAATGATCAGGTATGTCTTAATGTTGCCGGCGTTGGTCTTGACAGTTTCGTTGCCCATTCCTTCGACAAGCTCAAAACACGCGGATTCTGGTCATATGTATGGGCTATCCTGATTAATTTTTTTACATTCCGCCCTGTCAGCGTGAAAATAAAAATTCCCGGAGAAGAAAATATTTCAGAAGATTTGTTCTTAATAACAATAGCAAACACAAGACAGTTCGGGAACAATGCATATATAGCACCTGATGCAAGTCCCAATGACGGCATAATTGATATAGTGCTGGTTAAACCCTTTCCAAAGATCATGCTGCCCGTTTTCGCATGGCGTCTGTTAAGAGGAACACTGAAGAATTCAAAATATATCAGATATATAAAAACAGATAAATCTTTCACCATTCATACGGCTGAAACCAGATTTCATATTGATGGTGAACCTGTTGAAATCTCAGGCGATATTATGGTAAGTATAAAGCATAATATCCTTAAGGTTTTAAAAACAAAACATCTAAAATCTCCTCAGATGCTATCCCCTTAATAATTATTTTTACTTCTAATAAATCCACAATCCAAAATCCTAAATTAAAATGACTGATACCGAAAGATTTGCCAGAGAAGCGAAATGGGCTAATGTATATCATGATTCCATCAGGGATAAAAGATGGCTGGATGATGTTGCAATCTATCCTGGCAGGTGGGCTGTTAATTACTCAATGCTCTATTTACTGGTAAGAATCCTGCAACTGTATAAACCTGAAAAAATAATCGAGTTCGGCCTGGGAGAATCATCAAAGTTGATATCTAAATTCATCGAAAATGAGCTTCATAACTCAAAACATCTGATACTTGAAGAAAACCGGAAGTGGACAGAGAACTTTATATCCAGATTCACCCTGTCACAGAACTCCAACATAATGCATTTTGATCTGGTAAAGAAAAAGATAAGAGTATTCAATGTAAACTGCTATAAGGATATAAAAGAGAAAATCAATGAGACTTTTGATCTCTATATTATAGATGGCCCGACAGCGCTTAGGCATTATTCAAGATATGATATCTGCTGCCTGGCTGAAAGATTCACTCCTGAGGATGAGTTTATCATTATTATGGACGATTATAACCGTAAAAGTGAGAAAAGAAGTGTCCGTGATTTGCTTCATATCTTAAAAAAGAAGAAAATTACTTTTCATACCTGGGAATATGATGGAAGCAAATCCCAGTTCCTGATTGCAACAAAGAAGTACTATTATGCAATTACACTTTAAATAATATTATCTATTCCTTAAGAAAAAAGGTGCGGATACTTCAACTTTATAATGTATTGAAATAACCGGAAAAATCAGCGAGACAATAATTCCTGATATCAGATAGGCTCTTTTGAGTCTGAAGAATCGTTCATTCCGTAAAAACAGAAGATAGACAAGTGCGAAACCTGTGAGCCAGATAACTGACCTGAACAGGTAGACGGCAAAAGCTTCCATTATTTCCTTTTTTTATTCTTTTTCATCTCTTTTTTTGTATCCTCAAGGAGTTCATCAAGCTCTTTAACTGACAGGTCATTCTCCCTGGCAAAGAATGATGCCATCGCAGGGAAAGAATTGTCGAAATAACTCTCCATAAGACTGAAAAGTTGGCTCTTTGAATATTCTCTTTTCGAAACCAGCGGATAGTAAATATGTACATTGCTGTAAGCCCTGTGTGCCACATATCCTTTTTTCTCCAGGACTCTCACAACTGTGGATACTGTGTTTCTTGCCGGTTTCGGGTCTTTAAAACGGTTTCGTATATCTTTTACCAGTCCCTCTTCCATATCCCACAGTATCTGCATTATTTGTTCTTCGGCTTTTGTTAATTTCATAATATTCATTTTTAAGTTTTCAATAGTCAAAATCAGGCGTTAGGCATTAGGCATTAGGCATTAGGC
>CAZWZQ010000066.1:8995-10990 GCA_964638955.1 uncultured Rikenellaceae bacterium
TTAGGCATTAGGCATTAGGCATTAGGCGTTAGCCTGTTGCCTGTTTTATATTACAAAGCTACGACTATTTTTATAGTCATGCAAATCTTTTTTAAGAAAATTGACTAAATTATTAGTCGATTTTTACAATGCGTTGATTTTTATTGTATTAATCGAATATATTTTGGAGTTATTGACAGTATATTGGTCATAAATAAACATGGCCAATTAGAGCGTCTGGAATGCCCTTTCGAGGTTGTAGTAATACAGACGTTGGTGAACTCTATAAAGGGCTGATATGCCTTGTAAATGCAGTCAAAATGGATTTAACACTGATCGACGTATACATCATACGGAATAAAGCCTATTACTTCTTTAATTTCAGGGTAATAGGTCGTAAATAAAAGAAGCCAGGTTACTAGATAAGTGTAGTTGTCTAGTGGCAAGATAATCAGAATATTAATTACATTTATTCGATAAAAAATATTGCAAAATACTTGACTTTTATAATAGTATCTCTTAATTTTGTATTAGTGATTGTTTCCGTACGTTTTTTCAATGTCTGTTAGTGTATAGCTAACTCTTATTGTTATGGCATACTACTATTCATATGACAGGATTAAACCTGTTGACAGAATGATTTCTGAGCGATTGCTTCTATACCTAAAATTCATGCTCCATGAAATAAGAAATATCACTGATTACAATCATATAATATCTGTTATAAAATAAATTCCATGAAAGCTTTAAGAATAAGTTTAATTATAATGTTTCTCTTCCCGGGATGTAAAAGGGAAGATATACCTGTAGTGACAACAACAGATGTTACGTCCGTCACTCGGACATCAGCAACATGCGGAGGAGAGGTTATTTCACAAGGAGATTCTGAGATTATTATTAAAGGTATTTGCTGGAGTGTTAATAATAATCCGACAATTCAGGATAGTGTAGCGGTTGACAGCACAGGTATCGGAAGTTTTATCAGTGAACTGACAGATCTTTATCCCGGCACAGAATATTTTGTAAGGGCCTATGCAACAAATAGTTTTGGTACAGGGTATGGTGAAACGAAGTCCTTTTACACACAGCCGCCTTCATTGCCTGAGTTATTCACGTATTGGCCTTCCCCCATAAGATGTACTTCTGCCAGATCGGGAGGTAAGATAACCAGTGATGGCGATTCTCCGGTCATTGACTGTGGAATATGCTGGGGCACAAGTGAAAATCCCACATTGTCTGATAATTATATATCAGCCGGAACAGGGACAAGCACTTTCAAAATAACTATAACGGGTCTGGAATCAAACACAGATTACTATGTACGTGCCTATGCCACAAACAGTATAGGGACAGGTTATGGAGAAAACAAGTTATTTACAACCTGTCTTGATATAAATTCTAATCCGGTTAATCCCATCACAATGACATTATATGATAAACCTCTTGACACAATCAGATATTATATCCAGGGGAAATGGAGAATAGTAGTTGTCAGGGGAGGAGCAGGAGGTATGGATTACTGTTATAGCAGTTTCTTTTCAGAGTTCACTCCTGATGATAAGTTTATTACGAATACTTATCGAATAGCTATTGATACATATTTAATTGAATGGGTAAGGCAACAAGCTTATTATCCTGATTCAACCTATAGAATGGAGTTAACAAGAATAAGTGATGGATCTCATAGTTCTGCCTCATATATCATCAAGGAAATAATCTATGATTCATTAATATATCATGAAACATGGGATGATGCTGTATATTATTATGGAATAAAAGAACAATAATCAATCTTAAAAACATAAGCTATGAAATCACTGATAAAATCAATGTTTACAGCAATATTAATATTAATTTGTATTCAAAACAGAGCACAGGACAATGACACTTTATATATCAGAAGAAATGAAACAGGGACGATTGCATATGCCAGATTTAAAATAAATGAATCTTCTGATAGAAAGATGGAAAATGATACTGTTTTCTTAAAATCAATTTTAAAGGCGAAAGAAGAAG
>CAZWZQ010000067.1:0-10580 GCA_964638955.1 uncultured Rikenellaceae bacterium
TCTTTTTACTTTTATCTTTTTACTTTTATCTTTTTACTTTTATCTTTTTACTTTTTCTTATGGATTGTCGTCCCGGTTGCGGAGCTTGCTGTATAGCAATTTCAATCTCATCCCCGATTCCCGGAATGCCTGATGGCAAGCCGGCAGGGGTCAGGTGCATTCATCTCCTTGATGATTACAAATGTGCCCTTTATGGTCATCCTTCAAGGCCGAAAGTCTGTATTGATTTTAAGCCTGAGCCGGAGTTTTGCGGAGAAAGCAGGGAGGAGGCGATGCACTTATTAGGGATGCCCTGAAGCATACGCCACTTTCCCGCCAACTATTGTATAATCCACCTTTGTTTTCATGATCTCCGACTCGGGGATAGTGAGTAAATCTTTATCAACAATCACTATATCAGCAAGATAGCCTTTTTTGATCATTCCTTTCCTGTCATCCATGAACTGTGCATGTGCTGAGCCGAATGTGTAATACTCTATTGCCTCTTCCATAGTAAGTCTCTGTTGGGGAAACCATCCGTCCCCTTCTTCTCCCAGCCGGTCTTTTCTTGTTACTGCAGCATAAAGTCCTTCCATAGGATTCAGCGGCTCCACCTGGTAATCTGTTCCAAAGGCAAGTATTGAACCTGCATCAATAAGGCTGCGCCATGCATATGCACCTTTCGATCTCTCCGTACCTATTCGTTTTTCGCAGAATCTCTTATCGGAGATACAGTGAGTCGGCTGCATTGAGGGGATAACACCGAGTTGAGAAAACCTTGGTATATCGGATAGCCGGAGGGTCTGGCTATGTTCGATGCGGTGACGGCTGTCACGTTTTCCATGTACTTCAACTGCTTTTTCATAAATGTTCAGCACCCAGTTGTTTGCTTTATCGCCAATTGCATGAATACCAATCTGGAATCCCATCTTATCAGCGGTCAGTACCATTTTTTCAAGTTCATCGTAGGGCCACATGGCCAGCCCGGATGTTGAGGGATTATCATTAAAAGGTTCAAACATCAGAGCTGTACCTGATCCCATAGATCCGTCGGAAAAAGCCTTAAGGTATCCGAACCGGATCCAGTTTCCCTCTTTTGGGTATTTTTTTTCAATATCCCGGTATTTCAACAGAACGGTTGTATCACCTGTAAGTGGTTTCCCAATATCTATTCTGCTGGTAAGCTGACCTTCTTTCTGCAGTTTTTCATAAGCTTCGAAATCGGCCGGTCCGGCATTCTGCAGGCTTGTTACACCCAGCTCACGGGCCTCCTTCATGGCAAGCAGATATCCCTGCCATATTCTGGCTGAATCCTCTTCCGCTGATCTTGGAATTTTGACTTCTCCGGTTTTGATGAGGTTCTGGGCTGTCTCTTTGAGTATTCCGGTTGGTTCTCCCGTCACCGGGTCTTTTTGTATTTCCCCGCCAAAAGGATCGGGGGTCTCTTTTGTGATACCGGATTTTTCAAGTACATAGCTGTTTACAAGTATTGAGTGCCCGTCAGCACGGCTAAGCAGCACCGGATTATCCGGAGATACATTATCAATTAACTCTTTTATAGGCCATTTTTTATCGATGAACATCTCATGTTCCCAGTGTCCTCCCTGTATCAGTTCACCGGGTTTTGATCTGGCAACCTGAGCCTCAACTTTTTCAGTAATTACCGAAGGATCAGTTGTATAGCGCAACTCGATATAATCAGGATCGAGCGGGCCAAAGTGTACATGAGCATCATTGAAGCCCGGGATCACAAGCCTTCCTCCGGCATCTATCACTGCAGTTTTTTCTTCATCAATCCAACCTTTGATCTTACTTGTTTTTCCGGCTGCGACAATGAATTCACCCTTGATTGCTATGGCTTCAACCATTGGATTATCTTCATCAATTGTAAGAACCTTCCCGTTAATGATAACGAGGTCGGCTATTTTTTGAGAACTGCATGAAGAAGACATAAGCGTTACTATTAATATTAAGGTAGTCAGGGTTTTCATAAGATGATATTTAACAGGATGAATATATGAAATATTTTAAAAAAATTAGATTAAAACGGATGAGATTCCTCGCTGGCGCTCTTACTAAAATGAATAGACTGTCATTCTGAGCGAAACAAAGTGAAGCGAAGAATCTCCATAACGTTGACACATCCTGCATATTTTAACTTAATGTTAAGAATTTTATTGAAATATCAGGGGGCCTTATACGTTAAAAGAGATAAATTCGCATAAAATCACAAAAGATGAATATCGCATTAATCGGATATGGCAGGATGGGCCATGAAATAGAAGAGACTGCCGTTAAGCGAGGCCACATAATCTCACTGATAGTTGACAGGGACAATACCGATGATATTTGCCGGGAAAAGATGACAGGAGTTGATGTTGCTGTTGAATTTTCAGTTCCCGAAACGGCATTTGAGAATATTTCAAAGTGTCTGGGTCAGAAAATACCGGTGGTTTCCGGAACAACAGGATGGCTCAGGGATTATAATAAAGCAGCGGAACTATGCAGACTCAATAATACTTCATTTATCCATTCTGCAAATTTCAGCATAGGAGTCAACTTGCTTTTCAGGCTGAATGCGGAGCTTGCAAAACAAATGGCACGTTATGATGAATACGCTGTTTCAATAGAGGAGATTCATCATACGAGGAAGCTTGATGCTCCCAGCGGAACAGCTATATCTCTTGCAGAAGGGATAATGAAACAGCATATAAAATACAAAGGCTGGTGCTTCGAAAAGGATAAATCAGATAACATGATCCCGGTCAGATCGGTTCGTGAAGGGAGTATTCCCGGCACACATATTGTTATGTGGGATTCGGATATTGACATCCTGAGCCTTAAACATGAAGCCAGGAACAGGAAAGGATTTGCAGCGGGAGCTGTTATTGCAGCTGAATTCATAAGTACAAGGAAAGGTGTATTCACTATGGATGATGTACTGGGATTCTGATTAAATTTTATACTTTTACCGCTTCAAAAAAATATTATCATGATCGGGAAAATTCCAATGAAATACATAAAATTCGCAATTGCCGCTGTCATTTATATTCTGGTGGTGATATGGATAGGCAATTACTGGCTCTTACTGGGGCTGGCCATCATATATGACCTGTATATCTCGGAAAAGGTAAACTGGACATTCTGGAAAAGGAGGGATGGTAATAACAGCTCATTCATTGAATGGCTCGATGCCCTTATCTTTGCGGTTATAGCGGTTACACTTATTAACATCTTTCTGTTTCAGAATTACCGTATTCCTACACCCTCAATGGAAAAGTCATTGCTGGTGGGAGATCATCTGTTTGTCAGCAAAATTGCTTACGGGCCAAGAATGCCAAATACACCCATTGCTTTTCCATTTACCCAGCATACAATTCCCATCATAAAGACCAAATCATGGTCAAACCTGGTGCACTGGCCCTATAAACGTCTTGCAGGATGTGGTAAGGTGAAAAGATATGACCCGATAGTATTTAACTTCCCGGCTGGAGATACGGTAGCAATTGAAGAATCCGCAACCGCCTATTATGAGATTGTCAGGCGGACTGCACGCGAAATGCAGCAGCGTGACAATTATATCGCTATGAATCAACATCCTTTAAGCTATTATCTTCCGGCAGCAAGGAAAGAGGTGTGGAACAGGTATGAGATAATCTACAGGCCGGTTGACAGAAGGGATAACTATGTAAAAAGATGTGTGGGATTGCCCGGGGATAGCATAACCATCACATCCGGAATACTTTATGTTAACGGTGAAAGGGCACCTGAGAATGAGACGATGCAAACAACATATGGTGTGGTCACAAACGGAACTACTATCAATCCAAAGGCATTTGAGCGTCTGAAGATTTCAAAATCAGACCAGATGATGATCTCCTCATCAGTTTATATACTACCCCTGACAAAAAAGAATGCCGAGGCAATATCAAAATTTGTAAACGTTAAGGATATAACTGCCATGTACACGGAGAAGGGAGAAAATAGTCCTGTGATTTTTCCACATATTCCTGATCTTAAGTGGAATGAAGACAATTTTGGTCCTCTCTGGGTACCTTCTAAAGGCGCTACTGTTGATCTCAATATATCAAATCTTCCCTTTTATGAAAGGATAATAGATGTTTATGAAGATAATGACCTCAGGGTTGATGATAGCACAATCTATATTAATGGCGAATCGGCAACGAGTTATACATTCAGGATGGATTATTTTTTCATGATGGGAGATAATCGTCACAATTCGGCCGATTCGAGATACTGGGGTTTTGTTCCGGAGGATCATATCATTGGTAAGCCCAAGTTCATCTGGCTCTCAGTTGACAAGGAAGCTTCAGGGCTGAAGAAGATCAGGTTTAGA
Organism: uncultured Rikenellaceae bacterium; assembly: GCA_964638955.1. Taxonomy (GTDB): domain Bacteria; phylum Bacteroidota; class Bacteroidia; order Bacteroidales; family VadinHA17; genus LD21. Next base: position 4,337 of record CAZWZQ010000067.1, read on the forward strand.
AGATTACTGATGAAGGTGAGATAAAGTTGATTATTTCACTTTTTCCACTATGGCCTTGAAAGCCTCCGGGTGGTTCATTGCCAGGTCGGCAAGTGTCTTCCTGTTCAGTGCGATACCTTTTTTGTCAAGCTTCCCGATAAATTCGGAGTAGCTCATATCATACTGACGGACACCTGCATTTATTCTTTGTATCCAAAGAGACCTGAATTGTCCTTTTTTCTTTTTCCTGTCGCGGTATGCATAGCCCAGTCCTTTATCGAGGGTGTTTTTTGCTACTGTGAATACATTTTTTCTGGAAAGGTAGTTCCCTTTTGTCTGTTTAAGAACCTTCTTTTTTCTGGCCCTTGATGCGACTACATTTACTGATCTTGGCATAACTCATTGCTTTTGAATGTCAGCGTCCCCGCTGTGCGGGGCTCTTTTATGCTGAACAATCTGTTAATACTATTTTACTTGTTTGTCAATGCGTTAACACTTACTTACTTGCAAGCAGCAACTTTACATTTTTCTTATCTGCTTTGTCAACCTGTCCGAAATAAGCAAGGTTCCTCTTGCGTTTTGTAGATTTCTTTGTCAGAATGTGACTCTTGTATGCATGTTTACGTTTGATCTTTCCTGTTCCGGTGAGTGAAAATCTCTTTTTTGCACCGGGATTTGTCTTCATTTTTGGCATTTCCGTCTATTCAAAATTTATTAATTACTTCCTCTTTTTTGATGATAAGGAGATTATCATTCGTTTCCCTTCAAGCCTGGGAAGCTGTTCCACCTTACCGTATTCTTCAAGGTCATTTGCAAATCTCAACAGCAACACTTCACCCTGTTCCTTGAATAAAATTGATCTTCCCTTGAAGAACACATACGCTCTTACTTTTGCTCCATCTTCAAGGAACTTAATTGCGTGACGCAGCTTAAAGTTATAATCGTGATCATCAGTATTTGGTCCAAACCTTATCTCCTTCACAACAATCTTTGCTGCTTTGGCTTTTATCTCCTTCTGCTTCTTTTTTTGCTGATAGAGAAACTTCTGGTAGTCAATTATTTTACAGACAGGTGGATCCGCATTCGGGGAAATTTCAACAAGATCAAGCTCCATCGTATCTGCCAGTCTGAGGGCTTCCTGGATGCTCATCACCTCTGTCTCAATTTCATCACCTACAACTCTGACCACTTTTGCAGTGATCCTGTTGTTGATTTTATGGGCCGGCTGGGTGATCCTGCCGGGATTTCTTCTGAATGGTACGGTTATAACTCTTTCCTCCTTATTTTGTTAATACTAATTTATCTGTTCTTTTAAATAATTATGAGATATCTTTATTTATCTCGGAATGAATTAAATTCACAAATTCGGAAACTTTCATACTGCCCTGATCGCCTTCACCCTGTTTCCTGACTGAAACGGTTCCGTTTACAACCTCTTTTTCTCCTATTATAAGAAGATAGGGAATCCTCTTTAATTCATTATCCCTGATCTTCTTACCGATCTTTTCACTTCTGTCGTCAATCAGTGTGCAAATATCGGAATTATTTAGAATTTCCAAAACATTTGCTGCATATTCGTTGTATTTTTCACTGATAGGCAGAATGACTGCTTTCTCGGGTGCAAGCCAGAGAGGGAATTTTCCCGTATTGCTTTCGATAAGTAAAGCGACGAATCTCTCGAGTGAGCCAAAGATAGCTCTGTGTATCATCACCGGCCTGTGTTTCCGGTTATCACTGCCGATATACGTAAGATCAAACCTCTCCGGGAGATTATAATCAACCTGGATTGTTCCCAGCTGCCAGCTCCTGCCGATAGCATCCTTAACCATGAAATCGAGTTTGGGCCCGTAAAATGCAGCTTCACCTTTGACTACAGTTGTCTGAAGGTTTTTCTCCGATGCTGCGGCAATAATATCCTGTTCAGCTTTCTCCCAGTTTTCGTCCGAACCTATATATTTCTCTTTGTCTTCAGGATCCCTTAATGATATCTGAGCCGTGAAGTCATTGAAATTCAGAACTTTAAGCACATATAGAACAAGGTCAATTATTCTTTTGAATTCCTCCCTGAGCTGATCGGGTCTGCAAAAGTGGTGTGCATCATCCTGTGTAAAGCTCCTTACTCTTGTCAGCCCGTGAAGCTCACCGCTCTGTTCGTACCTGTAAACAGTGCCAAACTCGGCCATCCTGAACGGAAGCTCCTTATAAGAATGTGGAGTGGCATTGTATATTTCACAGTGATGAGGGCAGTTCATAGGTTTCAGCATGAATTGCTCTCCCTCCTGGGGTGTTGAAATGGGTTGAAAAGAACTGGTCCGGTACTTTTCAAAATGACCTGATATTTTATAAAGTTCCACATTTCCGATATGCGGAGTTGTTACGATCCTGTAACCTCTTTTTCTCAGCACAGTAGTCAGGAAGCTTATCAGGTTCTGCCTGATATCTGATCCCCTGGGTAGCCATAGCGGAAGTCCCATCCCTACTTTAGGTGAGAAAGAAAAGAGCTCCTGCTCTTTGCCTATACGTCTATGGTCCCTTCTTTTTGCCTCATCAAGGAACACCAGGTATTCATCAAGCATCTTCTGCTTTGGAAATGTTATCCCGTATATCCTTGTCAGCATCCGGCGTTTTTCGTCACCTCTCCAGTATGCACCGGCCACGCTGGTAAGTTTAATGGCTTTTATCGGTTCTGTTGAGGGAAGGTGGGGTCCGCGGCACAGATCGGTGAAATTACCATGTGTATAGAGAGAAATGGTGCCATCTTCGAGCTCACTTATAAGTTCTGTTTTGAATTCATCACCCTTACTTTTGAAAAGATCGAGTGCCTCTTTTTTAGTTACTTCCCTTCTTTTAAAAACCAGTTTTTGTGAGGCCATCTCCTTCATTTTATCCTCTATAGCTTTCAGGTCGTTATCAGTAATTATCTTTCCGTCGCCCGGATCGACATCATAGTAAAATCCCATCTCTATAGCCGGTCCAATGCCAAATTTGATCCCCGGGTAAAGAGCTTCAAGCGCACCAGCCATAAGATGAGCCGAAGAGTGCCAGAATGCGTGTTTTGCCTGCTCATCCTCCCATTTGTGAAGCTTCAGGGTGGCATCACTGCTTATCGGACGGGTAAGATCCCAAATCTCACCGTTTACTGTTGCAGAATAAACCTCCGCAGCAAGTCCGGGACTTATCTGTTCGGCAATTTCGAGACTGGTAATCCCGTTTTTATATTCCTTTGCCGATCCGTCAGGAAATGTTATTTTTATCATTCTGAAGCCTCTTTTAACAGGAGTGCAAAGATAATTATTATTTTGAAAGTGATATGGCAAAATTGTGGCACACATTTTGACTTTGTTTTAATGAACACTAATACTTATGATTATGAAATCAACTACTTCTATAAAAGCGAATTTGCAGATTAAAAAGATATTTTATTTTTCTCTGTTTCTGCCTTTTATCCTTTTTTCATGTGAAAAAACTCCCGAAGCACACTTCTTCACTGATACTGTTGAACCTGAAGTGGGGCAGGATGTATATTTTACCAACGATTCACACAAAGCAAACAGGTTTGAGTGGGATTTTGGCGATGGCTATGTTTCATCCGAAGCAGAACCGGTGCATTATTTTACAGCTACAGGCACCTTTGAAGTTGTGCTTACGGCTTATTCAAGATCCGGTCTTTCCGACCAGGCGTCTATAATAATTGATGTAAAGATCCCGACACTCCTCGAGATCGAGGTTGTTGAATGGTATGATGAATACAGTGTTGCCGATGCAAGCGTGAGGTTATATTCTACACTAGTCGACTGGGAGGAAGAAACCGATCTTGAAGCAGAAGGATTTACTGATGATGATGGTTTTGTGGTATTTTCTCATCTCGGTCCCTGGGTTTATTATGTAGATGTATGGGAGGAACACCATGATAATTATACATTGAAACAGGAAGATCCAGGGTTTATAAGAACGCCAGAAATCATGCCCAATAAGATAAACAGGTTTGTTGCATGGGTTGATTATTATGCTGATCATACTAAAGGTGAGGGCAAGCGCGACAGATCGCTGGTTATCAAGAAGCTGGAAAGAAAACCTGATGATAAACCGGTGATCTCCAACGAAACAGAAGACTGGAAAACCATATATGACAAGAGCATAAAGGTGAAATAACGGCACAGGGCACAGAGCGCAGGGCTCAGGGCTCAGGGCTCAGGGCGCAGGGCTCAGAGGACAGGGTAAATACAATTGATTGGTTATTGAAAAGGCAACCTTAAAAGGGTTGCTTTTAATTTTGAAAAAAAGTTGTAAATTACAGAGTTCTGCAGGAATCAAAGTGAAGGTGAAAAAATGCCCCCGTATTAAAGGACGAGGGCGGCCTAAATGTTTTCATAAAGAAACGGATTAAATTGATATTAAAATTATTAGGTAAAAATATGGAGAATGGATTTTCTTGCACATAGTCAAAATAATGAAGGATCTTTACATAGTCTGTCCTCTCATTTAGCTGGTGTAGCAGAAAAAATGGTATCATTTACTGATAATCCGGTCTATAAAAATATTTTTAAGATAACAGGATTATTGCATGATTTTGGCAAATATCAACCCGCTTTCCAAAAATACCTTGTTGAAGGAGGTCGACGTGGAAGTGTTCCTCATGCCAGTTTGGGAGCCGCATTTGCAAAGAAGTATAGACAAATCGAAGCTGCATTTACCATTGATGGTCATCATAAAGGATTACCAGATAAAGCCGACTTGCAAGATGATTGTGCCGAATTTAAAGAACCTGACCATATATTATATGCAACGATTAAGGATGTTTTTTTAAAAGATATTCAACTACAAGAAAATGATCTGGAGTATAAGCCATTAAATGTTAGTCCGGCAGAAAGAGAATTGTTTATCAGGTATTTATTTAGTGCGTTAACCGATGCCGACTGGCTCGATACCGAAAAACATTTTAATACTGATGTTTCCGAAAAAAGAGCTGCCCCCGAATTTGATGCAGAATGGCTAATTGAAAAGTTGGAAGAGGAAATCAACAGAAAAGATAAGGAGGGTTATATAAATCAACTTCGCAATAAGGTCAGGAATTTTGCTGTTAATAAAGCAGAAGGTAATATTGGGTTTTACTCAATGACTTTGCCTACCGGAATGGGAAAGACCCTTGCTTCTATGAACTGGGCATTACAACATGCAAGGCACAATCAATTTAAGCGGATAATCATCGTTTTACCTTTTATCAGCATTATCGATCAAACAGCAAAAGAACTGAAACGTATCTTTGGAGAGGAGTGGGTTTTGGAACATCATTCCAACTATAATGAAGATGAATCAGTAAACAAAGAAATTGCCAGCGAAAACCTTTCTCCTGAGGCTTATGCAAAAAGACTGGCTACCGAGAATTGGGACTATCCTGTAATAGTTACGACTTCTGTTCAGTTTTTTGAATCTTTATTTGGAAATAAGCCTTCGCGGTGCCGTAAAGTGCACAATATTGCTCAATCAGTTGTAATTTTCGATGAGGTACAAACATTGCCTAAAGAATTGGTTTTGTCCACCTTGTCCTTATTGCGCAATATCCAGAAAGTTATGGATACATCTTTTTTATTTTGCACGGCAACCCAGCCTGCCTTTGAAAAAACAGAAAATTTTAACGGCATCGAAAATATTGTATCGCTTGTCGAAAATCCGAAAGAGGTTTTTGATGTAACAAAGCGAGTGTCTTATTCTTCTGTAAACCAATATCAGCCGATAAGCATTTCTGATTTGGTAAATGTTGTGTTGAAGAAAGATATATCTGTGTTAAATATTTTCAACACAAAGAAACATGCACTATTGTTTTATAAAGAAATCAGAGACAAATCAGATTTCAGGACTTTCCACCTCTCTACAAGTATGTATCCTGCCCATCGGAAAAGGGTAATAGAAAATATTCGAGAATGCCTGGGAAATAAGGAAAAAATATTGGTTGCCTCTACCCAACTTATTGAAGCCGGTGTCGATTTCGATTTTCCTTGTGTATTTAGGGAAATTGCACCGCTCGAATCTATTATCCAGTCCGCTGGGCGTTGCAACCGAGAAGGGAAAATGGATAATTTAGGAGAAGTTTATATTTTCTCACTGGAGGATCATTCTGCCCCGAACCGACAATATCGTTCGCTTGCCGAATTTGCCAATTCTATGTATAAAGGGAATGAAGAATTGCTGTTTGAGCATGATTTTTTTGGTGAGTATTACCGAAAGGTCTTCCAGCTTTTTATCCCCGAAGATAAATTTAATATAG
>CAZWZQ010000068.1:0-10565 GCA_964638955.1 uncultured Rikenellaceae bacterium
TGAAGAAAGAGGATGTATTTATATTCTTTTATGCAGGACATGGGAGCACTGATAATGGGGTCTTTTATTTTATCACTTCAGAGATAACGGGGATGTATCAGGAGAATAAGCTAAAGGATGCACTTCGTGTGAATGAGTTACAGGAGAAATTCAAGTTGCTTCCGGCATTAAAGCAGGTTGTGTTCGTAGATGCATGTCACTCAGGAAGCTCTGTGGAGACACTGGCAATGCGCGGTGCTTCAGAGGAAAAAGCCCTGGCTCAGCTCTCCCGCAGTTCAGGTGTGCATGTAATGGCCTCATCCGAAAGTGAACAGCAATCGGCAGAAATAAAAAGCCTGGGACATGGAGTATTCACATATGTTTTGCTTGAAGCTCTCAACGGTAAAGCCGATGGTGCACCTGCCGATTCAAAGATCACGGTTTATGAGATAAAATCATATATCGACGACCAGGTGCCTGAAGTATCATTTAATCTTATAAGGCACAAACAGTTTCCAAGCACTTTCTCAATGGGACATGATTTCCCGCTGGTGATGGAATAGAAAAGTCAGAGTCGCAGCAGGGCTGACTGCAGATCTTCCGCAAAATATATCATATTTCCCCTGTTGGATTCTCGGATGAAGTCTCTAAGGCTTTTGCTTTCATATTTTGAGAAATTTCCGATAATTGCCAGTTTGAAATTGTAATTGGAGAATTTCTGCAATATTTCACCTGCAAACCGTGTACTCAGGTCAAAGAAATCTTTATTGAGATTTTTTTCATGTATAATCATCCTGTTGCATCCCTGGTAGTTCAGATCGGCCATAAGGTCAAGGGCATCCTGGACTTCGTTGATAATGAAATTATTATCAGTCAGTTCAGCGATGACCTGATCATTTATTTCATGAAATGTGAACATTCCGTGTTTAGGTTAAATTTATCTACGTATTTAAAGCCGGCTTTTAATACGTAGAATCTTTGTAAAACTCACAATAGCAGGAAGTTATACGGCATATAATTTTCTGGCATGTAATCAACATGTGTTTTTTGTTTGACGATCTGCAGCCATCTGGAAGGTTCGTTGCATGTAACGAACCTACTTCTCCCATTCTCTATTTCTCATATTCCCCCTTCTCATTTTCTCGCTCTCACTCTTTTTTAGTAGTCCTACCAGGAATCGAACCTGAATCTGAAGTTTAGGAAACTTCCGTTCTATCCATTGAACTATAGGACCAGATAGCGGGGCAAAAATATTGCTTTTTTTTGTCAATACAAATCATAAATGCAATTAGATACGAGACTTAATCATACCCGCACTATACTGTTGGATTCATTAAATCATCAAAAAATAGGCTATATTTGATGCTTTCAAATAATCTGAACATGAACTGGATCGACCTTATAATAGTAATCATCCTGGGTATATCTCTGATAAGAGGATTTACAGAAGGTTTTGTGAGGGAGGCGGCATCACTGGCTGCGTTGATACTGGGAATATGGGGTGCAATCAGATTCTCGACTTTAACAGCCGGAAAGCTGTACGACTGGTTTGATATGACCGGGCAGTATGTAGGTATAATTGCATTTTTAGTGACTTTCGGAATCATTGTTGTCTTAATCCATTTCGTCGGCATATTTGTTGACAAAATAGTTAAAGCTGTTTCCCTGGGTTTTCTGAACAGGCTCCTTGGTCTGGTTTTCGGATTATTAAAATCGGCGCTCATTCTCAGCGTATTCTTTGTTATTCTTAATGCCATTGATGCTCGCAGGCCCTTTCTTCCAAAAGAAAAGATTGAGGAATCGATGTTTTACAATCGCATATCCGATTTTGCCCCGGCCCTCTTTCCTGTCATCGGGGAAGGTGATTTCAGGAAGAGCTTTGACAGGATTAAAAAGAAACCGGACACAGAACCGGAACCGGAACTTAAACCGGAAGAAATAACTATTTAACCCTGATTGCTATATTTGCAATTCTGAAATAAGAATTATATGAATTTTATCGAGGAACTGAAATGGCGCGGCATGTTACATGATATCATGCCGGGAACGGAGGAATTACTGCAAAAGGAAATAACCAGGGGATATATCGGATTTGACCCTACGGCCGATTCGCTTCATATAGGCCACATGGTACAGGTGATGCTGCTGGTTCATTTCCAGCGTGCAGGACATGTACCCATAGCTCTGGTGGGAGGAGCCACCGGGATGATAGGTGATCCTTCAGGAAGAGCAGAAGAGAGATCACTGCTTGATGAGCAGACTCTCAGAAAAAACCAGGAGGGGATAAAGAAGCAACTGTCGAAATTTCTTGATTTTCAGTCGGACAAAAAGAACAGGGCCATAATGGTCAATAATTATGACTGGATGAAAGAATACTCTTTTCTTGGTTTTATCCGCGACATAGGAAAGCATATAACAGTCAATTATATGATGGCAAAGGATTCAGTAAAAAAGAGATTGGGATCCGATGCTAAAGAGGGTATGTCATTTACCGAGTTTTCTTACCAGCTTGTGCAGGGAACAGATTTCCTTCACCTTTATTATGAATATGGGTGCAGACTGCAAATGGGCGGTTCCGATCAATGGGGCAATATAATCACAGGCACCGAACTGATCCGGCGTAAGACAGGCGGAGAGGCCTTCGCACTGACCTGTCCTCTTATAACCAAATCGGGCGGTTCAAAATTCGGCAAGACGGAAACCGGAAATGTATGGCTCGATCCTGAAAAAACATCACCATACCATTTCTACCAGTTCTGGTTAAATGTGTCTGATGAAGACGCCGGGAAATATATTAAAATATTCACCCTCCTTGATCATAAAGAAATAGAGGATATTATTTCGCAACACAAAAGATCGCCGCATGAACGCCTGCTTCAGAAGCGGCTCGCCGAAGAGGTCACAATTATGGTACACTCGCAGGAGGAACTTGAATCAGCAAAAGATGCTTCACAGATACTGTTCGGGAAAGGAACAACAGATTCGTTGAAAAGGATGAATGAAAGCACCTTCCTTTCTGTATTTGGGGGAGTTCCCACTTTTAATGTTAAAAGGGAGATACTCAAAGGAGGATTAACATTTACAAGCCTGTGTACCGAACACGCAAATGTATTTGCATCAAAGGGAGAACTTAAAAGAATGACACAAGGGGGAGGAGTGAGCCTCAATAAAATGAAGGTTGAAAATCCTGATATAATAATTGGCGAGGACCAGCTTCTGAACGAAAAATATTTACTGGTTCAGAAAGGAAAGAAGAACTATTTCCTGATAAGTGTTTTGTGATAATTACCTGAGATCTGCGGCAATAATCGAGACATCATCAAACAGATATGGATTTGTATCGGGTATGCCAAGATAACTGATTAAAGCCTGTATGTTATCCTTTACCGGTTCTTTATTTGAGATATAACGGATTATTTCTTTTGTACCAATATCTTTTCCTTCCTCATCCTTCAGCTCAGAAAGTCCGTCGGTATAGCATACTATTTTTGAGTAATTCCTGACAGGAAACTCGATCTTTATAACGGCAGGGATTTCGTCGAGCATTCCTATTCCAACGCAACCGGCCTTAAAATGATCCACCTTGCCTGTTGAAGTATTATACAAAACAGGAGGATTATGAGCTGCATTCACATATTCCAGAACCTTTTTCCTGTGATCATAGCGGGCGACAAAGAATGTAATGAATTTTTCCCCGGCAGCATTTAATACTACTATCTCATTAAGCTTGTTAACAAGAAATTCCAGATCAACGTCAGCTGTAAACATTGCGCGCAGGCTCGCCTGGAAATTTGACATCAGGATTGCAGCGGAGATACCTTTACCTGAAACGTCAGCAATACAAAATCCTGTTTTTGTTTCTGAAAGCTTAAGGCAGTCATAATAGTCTCCTCCTACCTCGAAATGAGGATGATAATAGCCGTTTACTATTATTTCGGGGCTTTGCGGCATGTGCCGGTTATCGGGGATCAACATTTGCTGCATCCTGGCAGCCAGTTCCAGCTCTTTCTTAAGAGCCTCCTGGCGGAGGCTTTCCTTATGCAGCCTGATGTTCTCTATGGCGACAATTATAATGCTGGAGATCGTCTGGATGAAGTTAAGATGTTTAAGCACCGGGCTCATTCCTTCACCTTCCTCCTCGATATCACCGATAAAGAGAAAAGCAAGATGGACATTGTTATTAAAAACAGGGACAATGATGTCGACTCCCTCAAAATCCATGTCAGAAGAGACATAAGTAATATCATCAAAGCCAAGTAAACGTGATTCGACATCAATTTTTTCAAATTTTTTAGGAAATCCGGCGTTGAAAAGACACTCCCAGGACTCAGAACGCTTGAATATCAGGATTTTACCAATTCCCAGGCTCTCCCTCAGGATAGATTCATATTTAGAAAGAAGTGTCTCAGTAGGCAGGTTTGCATTGATGGATAATGTAATGTCAAGCAGAGAATCCAGCTTGAATTTGGATATCTTAAGCCTGTCGTTCGGGATCTTCCTGCTTTTCATTTCGAAATCTAACTCTTTACGCGCTCCATGTATGAGCGATTATGGGTATCAATTTTTATTTTATCTCCTGTGTTGATAAACAACGGAACCATTATTATACTTCCGTTTTCCATTTTAGCCTGTTTATATGCATTTGTTGCTGTGTCGCCTTTAATACCCAGTTCAGAGTAAACAACCTCCATCACAACAAACTGCGGCAGTTCCACGGAAAGCACATTTTCCGTATCTGCATGCACAACAACCTCAACTTTTTGTCCTTCCGGCAAAAATTCAGGATAATCTATAACTACCTCCTCAACATGTATCTGTTCAAATGTCTCAAGGTGCATGAAGTAATAACCAACATCATCCTTGTAAAGATACTGGTAAGGGCGTCTCTCAACCCTTGCCACATTCACTTTTATTCCTGAAGAGAATGTATTGTCAATTATTCTTCCTGTTTTAATATTTTTGAGTTTTGTTCTTACAAATGCCGGTCCTTTTCCGGGCTTTACATGTTGAAACTGTACAATGGTATAAAGGTCATTGTTATATTCAATGACCAATCCATTCCTGAAATCTGCAGTACTAGCCATAAATTTAGTAATTATTACTGATTTATCTTATTTCTTGTCAATCTCCAGGGGATATTTAAGACCTTCATAGGCTACCATATCCACCATAAAAGCTCCCACAAAGATATCAAAACGAATCTTAACCGGTAAAAAATTTTCATCATCCGAGAACCAGAATGAGACATCTTCCTCGGTTTTAAACAGTCTCCCTTTTTCGGTTACAGGATTGAACTTATGGCATCTGATCCTGCCGGCCTTTGTTTTTATCTCCTCAACGCCCATATATCTTATCTTTATGGGATATAATTCATCGGTGAACCAGGTTATAACGGTTATCATCTCTCCCTCTCTGACCTTGTCAAGCCCGGGAAAAATACGGTTCCTGTACCAGTAAAAACATGAAAGGATATCATGGATACCCTGGGGTGTAATATGTATACCAGTAAGATCGCTTGTAAGAATTGCTGAATCCTTCCTGGTTTTATGGTCAAAGTACACCTCGTTGTATCTCCTGTACCTGCCCTCGCTTATATTCCTGACCGCTAATACAGGAAGCTCGGTTTTCGGATCCATATAGCTTTCATATACATCAAGCACTTTAAAAATAACATCAGCCAGTCCTGTCGTTCTTCCTGTCAGCACAGAGTGCCACACCTCTTTACCGTTCATGGTATCTTCTCTCAGTTCCAGCGAGGCAACACCACCGGTAAGTACCCCGTAATGAACGATATATGAAATCTTTTCCCCGGGCTGATATATTGTTACCTGGCCATTGCACGGCATTAAACAGAGTAAATAAAATCCGGGTATAAGAAGAATTTTTCTCATGATATTAAAATCACCGGCAATTAACGGGCCAATTCTTTCCCGATAATATTTTTTACAGGTTTGGTAGCAATAAAATCCTTGAGGTAAAAGGGTTCAAAATATGCTACATCTTCATAGCGATGTTTCTTAAGAGCTTCATAAGCAGGTTTTGACATATATGAAGCAGATATTCTGAAATCTTCATCAAAGACCACATTCCTGCGTTTTATCACTTTACTGCATTTTGCTGTGCCGTCGCCAAAGAAGAATATCCTTGATGATACCGGTATTTCGCTGAACGATTCTTTATCCATTATTTCAGCATGGATACCTTTTACAGTATTGCCGTTAATATCACATATTGAATAATAAACCTCCATCCTGCGTGCATCAATAAGAGGGCAGAATAAATCGGAAGCAGATAATCCTTCTTTCGAAGAAATGAAACCGCTGAACAGTGAAAAGGTTGTATCTATTCCGATGAGGGGTATTAAGGCTCCGTAGGCCATTCCCTTTGCTACCGAAACACCTATCCGGAGGCCGGTATATGATCCGGGTCCCTTGCTGACGGCTACTGCTTCAAGTTCAGTAATTTTCAATCCTGCCTCCTTTAGCAGCTCATCAATAAAAACAGTCAGCAAAGAAGCGTGCGACCTTCCTGTTTCACTCTCTTTCAGTGATATGACCTTTCCTTTGTCGCATAATGCAACTGAACAGGTTGATGTTGCGCTTTCAAGGCAGATTATCATTTTCTCAACTGAATAGATTCAGCTTAGTCTTCCTCGTACAGGTCATCTCTTGAGACAATCTCTATCAGTGTGCTATCAGATAGTTTTTTACTTATGGCGCTGAATGGTGCTGAAATAACTCTTGAGCTGTCTTCAATACCATTTATGATTTCGATATAGCTGTTATCCTGTATTCCTGTTTTAACATCCCTGGCAAGGGCATACTCGCCGTCAGTAGTAAAGACAAGCGTCCGTATCTCCTCCTCAGCAGTTGTTGAGGCAATTTTCGTTGTGTCGATACGGGTTGTTACAGACTGGATCGGAACTGACAGGATACCCTTTTTTACCTCAGTTTCAATGTCAACTGTTGTAGACATTCCCGGCCGGAATGCATTATTCCCGTTATCTTCAAGATGTTTATATGATTCGGGAAGTATCAGGATCTTGACATCAAAATTGGTTACCTGGTCTGCTGACACTCCGGTTGTTTTGGCTGAGTTGGCAATTTCAGTGACCACTCCTTTGAATTTTTCATCAAGATATGCATCAACTTCAATAATTGCAGTATCTCCCATACTAACCCTTACAATATCATTTTCATTCACTTCTACCTGTGCCTCCATGCGTGTCAGATCAGCAACACGCAGGATCTCAGTTCCTGCCATAAGGTTTGTCCCTGCCACTCTTTCACCAAGCTCAACAAGCAGCATTGATACAGTCCCGGACATAGGAGCATAAATAGATGTCTTGATAAGATTTTCATTAGACTCCTTGAGTGAAGCTTCAGCGCTGATAATTGAATATTTAGCGGCATCAACTTCGGCTTTTGCCACATTATAAGAGGCTTCCGCTTGTTCGTATTCCGACTTGGAAATTGTTTGTTCCTCATATAACTGTTTTGTCCTGTTGAAAGATAAATCCGCCTGTTTAAACTGGGCCTCAACCTGTGCAAGACGTGCCCGGGCAGAGCTGATCGCTGCAATGGCACGGTCACGCTGCGAAATATAGACATCAGGTTTTATTCTGAGCAGAAGCTTGCCAGCCTCAACATAATCTCCCTCTTTCACATTAAGCTCAACAATCTCGCCCGACACATCAGGAGTGATCTTTACCTCCTTTTCAGGCTGTATCCTGCCATTGGCAGTAATAGTCTCAGTGATCATCCGTTTTTCTGCATATTCAACTGCTACCTTAACAGTAACTGCCTTACCGAACCAGCCGGCTTTTTTACCTATTACCGCAAAAATTAACAGGACTAGGACAACGATAATCAGTATCTTAAGTATCTTATTGCTTTTCATTCTATTATTACTTAAAAATTGAATTTACTGGTTTAAATTAAGCGGTAAGCCCTTGTAGAAATCAAGGACTTTGGTTTTGAAGATGAATTCATATTTTGCCTGCGACATATCTGACTGTGCATTTAAAAGCTGTGTTTTAGCGGCATTATAATCAATCGGAGTAACCATGCCAACATCAAATTTCTGCTCGGTATACCTGAATGATTCTTCCATTGACGCTACTGCCTTCATACTGGCACTATATTTTTTAAGAGCAGCAACAGCATCGGCATAAGCCTGCTGGATATTCTTGTAGAGTTTTTTCTTCTCTCCTTCAAGAGCATAACGATAATTATCGATGTTGATTTTTGAGTTTGCAATATTCTTATTTACCTGCCACCCATTTAGTATGGGGATATTGAGTGTAAAGCCAATCCCATAATTCAGATTATCATTAAACTGTTCAGAAAAAGGATATTCTCCATAAACAGGTCCGGTTAACGGATCAATACTGAGTATTTTTTCCCTGATGTTTGAATACATTGTGCTTACAGAATGACTCATCGAGAGTCTCGGGCTTCTTCCTCCCTGTGCAATTTTAAGATCAAGTTCACTTGCATTCAGATTCAGTTCGGCACTTTTTATTTCAGGTCTCAATCCCTGTGCCTGTAAGAAAATTTCATTTACTTCTCCGGTTATGACTACTGTGTTGGTGTCGATGGAAATCTCCGGAGCAACGATCCGGAATCCTTCAGGTGATTCAAGCTCAAGCATCTGCGTGATTGTCAGGTATGAAATGTCGAGCTGATTCTTAAGGTTGATAAGCTGCAGTTCCTCACTGGCAGCCTGAGCTTCAATCTGAAGGAGATTTCCCTTTGCAATACTTCCTGCATCAAACATTTTCTTTGTCTTTTCAATTTGCTGACGGGTTATCTGAAGCTGATTATCCGTGGCTGTAACCAGCTCATTATTAAGCAGTATCTGAAGATAAGCGAGAGCGATATTAAGCGATATGTTATCCTTGATGCTCTGGAGGTCAAGCTCACTTGCCAGAAGCTGATATTTATTTTTACGGATAGTATTATAATTCTGAAGACCGTTAAAGAGATTAAGAGAGCCTCCGATATAGAACTGGTTCGACTGTCCGTTCTGATCAACATACTGATATGTTGTCTGGTCCAGGGTACGGTTAAAAGAATAATTGTGTGAAGCCTGTCCGTTAATGGTAGGAAGCAGATTAAGCTTTGATTGTTCCAGTGTATTCTCCTGGTACATGGTCTGGAGAACCTGTTGCTTGATCTGAATATTGTTGTCAATGGCATACCGGATACACTCCTGGAGAGTCCATAATTTTTCCTGGGAATAAAGAATTCCCTGTGAAGAGGAAAGAATAATGATAAGAACAGATATGTAAAGAAAGAACTTTTTCATTTCAATTCAACTTGATTTATCAGGTTCGTTCGGAATATTTGTTAAATACGTGAACAAAACAGAGATGTTGCATAAATATGGTAATATCAGTACAGTTTTATTTTTAAAATTAGCTTACGAAGATAATTATTATCTTAATACGAGTAAAGAGTTTGCAAATATTAACTTTATTGATCAGGCTGAAAACAGAGACAAACAACAGAATTGTTATCAAAATATTTTTGCCTGTAAAGCTAAAATAGCTATCTTGTGTGGCCATTAAAAACAACAAATTATGTTACATTATAAGGAACTAGGATTAGTTAATTCGAGAGAATTATTTAAGGATGCAGTGAAGGGCGGATATGCCATTCCGGCGTTCAACTTCAATAATCTTGAACAGATGCAGGCAATCATAAGTGCCTGTGTGGAGACAAAATCTCCGGTTATTCTGCAGGTATCAAAGGGTGCACGTAAATATGCCAATCAGACTCTGCTACAATATCTCGCCAAGGGGGCGGTAGAATATGCAAAAGAGCTTGGATATCCGATTCCGATTGTTTTGCATCTCGATCATGGCGATTCATTCGAAACATGCAAATCGTGCATTGAAACAGGTTTTTCCTCTGTAATGATCGACGGGTCGCATTTCCCTTATGACGAAAACGTAAGACTGACCAGGCAGGTTGTTGAATTTGCCCATCAGTTCGATGTTACCGTAGAAGGTGAACTTGGTGTTCTGGCCGGTATAGAGGATGAAGTTTCGTCGGAACATTCATCTTATACAAGACCCGAGGAGGTTGAAGACTTTGTGAAAAAAACAGGAGTTGACTCCCTGGCCATATCAATAGGCACCTCACATGGTGCTTTCAAGTTTAAGGTAAAGCCGGGCGAGCTTCCGCCTCCGCTTCGTTTTGACATTCTCGAGGAATGTGAAAAGCGGATTCCGGGTTTCCCGATAGTCCTTCATGGTGCCTCATCGGTGCCGCAGGATATTGTCGATGAGATCAATAAATACGGTGGAAAAATGGAAAACACTGCCGGTGTGTCTGAGGATCAGCTGAGGAGAGCTGCAAAATCGGCAGTATGTAAGATAAATATTGACAGCGACGGACGCCTGGCAGTTACAGCTGCCATACGCAAGGTTCTTGTCGAAAAACCCGGCGAATTTGACCCGCGTAATTATCTTGGTCCTGCCCGTGATAAGCTGAAGGAACTATATAAGCATAAAGTTATTCATGTTCTTGGCAGCGCCGGGAAAGCGTGACCCCCTCTGTCGCTCTGCGACATCTCCCCCC
>CAZWZQ010000069.1:0-10554 GCA_964638955.1 uncultured Rikenellaceae bacterium
TTCAGATAACAGAGGGCAGATATTATAATATCAACCCTGATTATCTAACGTAACAATTTGCCCCGGTTTTCTCTTAAGAACCGGGGCATTGTTATTCAGGTAATCAGTTTATATCCTCTGCCATGAACATTAAGTATCTTAACCGACGGATCCTTCTTGAGATATTTTCGTAATCTGGTTATATAGACATCCATACTTCTGGCATTGAAATAGTTATCGTCGATCCAGATTGATTTCAATGCATAATTCCTTTCAAGAATTTCATTGCTGTGTCGGCATAATAATTCAAGAAGCTCGGATTCCTTTGTTGTAAGTTTAATTGAATTGTCGCCTGTTATAAGTAATTGTTTAAGAGGTTCAAAAGTATATTTCCCAATTGTATACCTGTCTTCCTTCTTATTTTGAACTGTGGCAGTTGTCCTCTTGAGTATTGCCTGTATACGGTACAACAACTCCTCCATTACAAATGGTTTTGTTATATAATCATCAGCACCAGTTTTGAAGCCCTCAAGAATATCATTCTTCTGGCTTTTTGCTGTCAGGAAAATAACCGGTATTAAAGGGTTTATCTTTCGGATCTCTCTTGCAAGGGTAAGTCCGTCCATTTCCGGCATCATGATATCAAGGATACAGAGATCATAGTGTTTTACCGAAAACGATTTAAGAGCTTTTACACCATTTTCAAAAAGCGATGTTTCCATGTGCTTTGCTCCCAGATAGCTTTTAAGCAGGGAACCAAGATTGCTGTCATCCTCAGCGAGAAGAATTTTTATACTTTTCATTTTTATCAGATTTGAGGAATGGAGAGTGTAAATTTTGTTCCTTTATTAATCTGGCTTTCAACTTTAATTGTCCCGTTATGTTCTTCTATTATCTTCTTAACATAACTTAATCCAAGGCCGAATCCTTTTACATTATGCAGATTTCCTGAATGGACACGGTAAAATTTATCATAGACTCTTTTTAAATTTTCTTTACTTATTCCTATACCGTTATCCTCAATAGCTATTATTATTCCCTTTTTTGTATTTCGTGTTGAAATATTTATTTCCAGCTTGTCTCCCGAATATTTTATGGCATTATCAATCAGGTTTGAGACTGCGTTGAGGAAATGCACCTCATCAATCCTTGCAAATCCCGATTCTGCCTTGTAATTTTTAATTATCCTCCCGTTTCTGCTGTTTATCTGGAGCGCAAAATTATCTATTGCAGTGTCCAGTATATTGTGAATATCCATACTGACAAGGGTAAGTTTCAATTTAGTATTTTCAAAAATAGCCATCTGCAGGACCTTCTCTACATGAAATTTGAGGCGCATGCTTTCATCAGAAATAACCCTGGAAAGATTTTCAATGTTTTTGTTTTTAGCCGGGATAGTATTATCCGCCATCATCTGTGAGGCTAATGAAATTGTGGAAATAGGTGTTTTCAGCTCATGGGTCATGTTGTTTATGAAATCATTCCTGATTTCAGAGATCTTTTTCTGGCGGAAAATCACGATAAAGGTACCTGTAGCAAGAATCAGTAATAACAGGGTGAAAAGAAGTGAGAGAAGACCAAGGCTTCCAATCTTTTCGAATTTATAGTGTTTTTCCTGAAGGCAGTACATTACCAGCTGATGTTGTCCGGGGACAGGGTCGTTGGGGAAAAGTTGCCGGATGAATTTATTGGTTCCGGGTTCATCAGTAAAGCCGGGAGTTTTCCATATGATCCCGGACTGCCCGGAGCGGATTGAAAATTCAAAGTCGAGATGAATACCTGCATTATTAAGTTCTTCCCGGAGCAATGATTGCAGGTTGCCCGGATCGATTCTTTCGCTTATATCCCGAGTTTCATGGAGGATCTTGTCCATGATGGTCTCAAGGAATATTATTTTATTGGATACTCTTCCTGTAAGCTCGGCACTTATCGATTCTGCCGAAGTTTCAATGGCATCAGCAGCAGGGAAGGATGTGGTATCTTCAGATGTTATATAGATCTTCTGACCTGAACTGGTTATTGTAATAGTATCATATGGGTTGTCAAGTCCGTACATATCAAGCAGATCGGAGTAGGGCTGGTAGATCCGCAGTCTTTTTGCAAGCGGAGAGTTTGCAGGAACCACGGCTGTGACCGGATCAGAAGCTGCTGTATCTATTTCTTCGACAATTCTGTCTATTAATTCTTTCTGTTCAAGTTCAAGAACAACAGCTTCAAGAGCTTTGTTTGCATTAAGGCGGAATTGCTGATCGGTTATTTTAATGGCATTGCGTATCCATGATAATTGTATAAGGATAAGTCCTGAAATCGCCAGGAAGAAAAAAACTGCCAATAGTACTATAGTTAACCGTTTCATATAGATGCAAAAGTACTTGTATATCAGTTATGAAGTTACTGTTTAACTTTCTTTAACAATATGTATAATGAAATTTCAATTGAGAATACTAGACCTGAAATAAAGTTAACTTTTGTTAAAATATTGTTAATATTCAACGGTTTACATTAAATTATTTGTTTAATAATAATATGGTGCATATTTTTGTAAAGCATTTGGCATGAAATTTGGTTTATAAAAAATAGAGGTTTTTTCATAGGTTAGGTTAGTTTTAGGGTTATCAAAAGAGAGTGCCGTCCCGCCCGGGACGGCACTTCTTTTTTATGTAAGGCCTTTCTGAAAAAAGGTATTACTGTTATTTATTTTTTTACTTCCTGTGATAATTGCTGTACCTTTCTTACATCCATATCTTTATACTTGGCAGTATTGAAAAGATGCTTCCTGATAAGATGTGATTTTTTTCTTTGGAGCCAGGTAAGGTTAATTACAAAAGATTTTCCGTCCTTGAAATTGAGCTTAACCTTCTTTTCTTTATGTGGCATAACAAGCTCTTTAATATTCTCCCACAGGAAGGTATGTTTCTTAGGTCTTATTAATCCGTACCGGAATTCTATTTTGTCATCGTCGATCATGAAGAAGAGATTTTTCCTTTTGATCGTGGCAAAAGCAGAAATAACACCTACAACAAAACTGATTCCGAATAGTGCTGCTGAGAATGAAGGTTTAATCTTATGGATACCAAAAACAGTGCTTGCCAGAAGGATACCCAACCCTCCTGCAAAAAACAAAAAAACAAATATCCATAAAAGGATTTTTCTGCTTTTTGAAAACTCCTCTTCCGATAAATTGTAAAACAAGGGTTCCATATTCTAATGGATTAATAAGTGATTTAAATTCTTGTCTTTTATCAGATCCAAATCGAGATTAAATACCGCTGTAATAAATTCATCATCTCGGAGGATTGATATAATATTACTGATAACAATTTCATTCTGGGGATCGTGGATCTGGAAAATATAGTCGATATTTTTCAGTTTTTTAAAAAGGAAAATTTTCTCCGATCGGTTCGATATCAGATCATAAATAAGATGCGGAGATGCTGAATTGTCAGAAAATCTACTGAAATTCAGCCCTTTACCGGATTCGTCATTAATTATGACCGGGGAGATATTTTTGAGAGAGATATTGAGGTGTCTGTTAAGAATAAGTGATAGCTTATAATCAGGTTCTGCTGATACTACACCCAGGAAATATGATTGGCGGTCCTCATTTATTCTAAGGTGTACCCTCTTGATTTTTGATGTGGTTCCCATAGATTCACCCTAACTCATAAAGATAAGAAAAAATCGAAGATACTATTCACATTCACCTGAAATATCTTTGATTCTTTCCCATGCAAGTCTGGATGCTTCCTGTTCAGCCTCTTTTTTTGATGTTCCCTGGCCATTTCCAAATTCCTTTTTGTCAATGAACAGAATAGTTGAAAACACTGATTTCTTCATTTCGAAATCATATTCCTCATTATAGGTAAAAACAAGATTTGCCTTAGTTTTCTGCACCCATTCAAAAACAAGACTTTTATAATCGGTGTCACTATTAATAATATTGTCCAGGTCAAGATATTTACCCAGGACATTCTTTATGAAGAATTTTTTGGTATTTTTGAATCCCTTGTCTAAGAATACTGCCCCGATGAGAGCCTCCAGGGCATTGCCATAGAGATTTATGATAGGATAAACTGAATTTATTTTGCTGACAAGAATCTTATCGATCCCCATAGATAATGAAAGCTGGTTAAGCACATCCCTGTTCACTATCCTGGCCCTTATTTTGGTCATGAATCCCTCATCGGCATCGGGAAATTTCACAAACAGAAAATCGGAAAGGATAGCATCGAGAACAGCATCTCCCAGGTATTCAAGTCTTTCGTTGTTGACTTTTTTACCGTCAGTAAGTGTGAAAGATGCTGAGCGGTGAATAAAAGCTATTTCATAAAGTCGGATGTTTCCTGGCCGGAAGCCCAGTATCTTCCTCAGGTTTGACCCAAAGACCCGTTTGTTTAATATACATGTACCGTTGAATTTTCCTTTAAGCACCGACACTAAACCTCGGCTTTTTTAATAACGACAGAAGCATTATGGCCTCCAAATCCGAATGTATTACTGATAGCCACATTGACTTTTCTTACCTGGGCCTTGTTGTAAGTCAAATTCAGATTTTGATCAATTTCAGGGTCTGGCACTTTGAAATTTATTGTAGGAGGAATGATATCATGAACTATAGTCATAATTGATGCAATAGCCTCTACCGCACCTGCTGCTCCAAGAAGATGTCCTGTCATCGATTTTGTTGAACTTATATTAAGATTATATGAATAATCCCCAAATACATCTATGATAGCTTTGGCTTCAGAAATATCTCCCAGGGGTGTTGCAGTTCCGTGGACATTAATATAGTCGACATCTTCCGGATTAAGGCAGGCATCTTCTATAGCCAGCCGCATCACATTACGAGCTCCAAGTCCTTCGGGATGCGGTGCTGTTACATGGTATGCATCGGCCGTCATTCCTGTACCGGCGAATTCAGCATATATTCTTGCTCCTCTTGCTTTTGCGTGTTCTAATTCTTCAATTATAAGTGCTCCGGAGCCTTCGCCAAGAACGAATCCGTCACGGGTCTTGTCAAAGGGTCTTGAAGCAGTTTTATACTCTGCATTGTTTGTGGATATGGCTTGCATAGAATTGAAACCCCCTATACCAGGTTCATTTATTGCTGCTTCGGAACCACCGGAAAGGATTATGTCTGCTTTGCCCCAGCGGATATAGTTAATGGCATCAATTATAGCATTTGTAGACGATGCACATGCTGATACGGTAGCAAAATTAGGACCTTTGAAACCATATCTGATCGAAATTACTCCGGCAGCAATATCACTTATCATTTTGGGGATGAAAAAGGGACTGAACCGGGGTGTTCCATCTCCCAGTACATGTTGCTTTATTGCCTTATAATAGGTGTCAAGTCCTCCAATGCCAGATGCCCAGATTACTCCTATCCTGTCTTTATCCTCCTTTTCAAGGTCCAGACGGGAATCTTTAACCGCTTCATCAGTTGCAATCAAGGCAAACTGTGTATACAAATCAATCTTATTTGCCTCTTTTCTGTCAAAATAATCAGACGAGTTGTAATTCTTTAATTCACATGCAAATTTGGTCTTGAACTTTTCAGTATCAAAGCGGGTTATCATATTCGCTCCGCTCATACCGCTCTTAAGTCCTTCCCAGGATTCACGCAAATCTTTGCCTAAAGGAGTTAATGCTCCAAGGCCTGTTACTACAACTCGTCTCATAAATGGGGTATACGCTATGCAAAATTATTTTGCATTTTCCTCAATGTACTTTATTGCATCACCAACGGTGCTGATCGTCTCTGCCTGATCGTCAGGAATTCCAATATTGAATTCTTTTTCGAATTCCATGATCAGTTCAACAGTATCAAGAGAGTCTGCACCCAGATCATTAGTAAAACTGGCTTCAGCAGTGACTTCTGATTCATCAACTCCAAGCTTGTCAACAATAATCTCTTTTACTCTTGCGGCAATGTCTGACATAATGTTAAATTTTAATTAATAATACTTTTGAACCATGCAAAGAAATATATTTGTACTTTATTTTTCAAATGATTTCATGTTTTTTATTTATTTGGCAGACTAATATGTTGATAAACAAATTGTTACATTTGTTACTAATATTTTTGCCATAGTTAATGCAAAAAGTGATAATTATCACATAATGAAGAATATAGCAATTATGGCATCCGGCTCCGGGACCAATGCCGAAAATATTATAAAATATTTTTCGAACAAAAAGACAGCAAAAGTTACTCTTGTTTTGTCAAACCGTCGTGAAGCCACTGTTTTAAAGAGGGCTGAGGCACTTGATGTAAAAACCTGTTTTTTCGAATACTATGACTTATACAGCTCAGATAAAGTACTGGAGCTATTGCTGAAGAGCAGAATAGATTTTGTGGTACTGGCCGGATTTCTCTGGCTGGTTCCGGAAAATATTCTTGATACGTTTGAAAAACGCATTATCAATATCCACCCGGCTTTGCTTCCCCGTTACGGGGGCAAGGGGATGTATGGCGACAGGGTCCATAAAGCAGTTATAGCCAATGGTGACAAAGAATCAGGTATTACCATACATTATGTAAACAAATATTATGATGAGGGGGATATTATTTTTCAGGCCAGATGCAAAGTGGCCCCTTCAGATACTCCCGCATTGCTGGCCACAAGGGTACATGCTCTTGAATATGAGCATTACCCGGGGATAATAGAAAAACTTTTAAAGAAGTCTGTTGCTGATACTAAAAAGTAGAGAGCAGGCTTAAGATCACAGTTTTATTCTTTTCGAATCTCTCCCTGTTCTCATCCGAAACAGGTTCCACAGGAGGAGCATCAACTTTCAGCGGATCCACAGGTGATCCGTTCTGATAAATTCTGAAGTCAAGATGCGGCCCTGTTGAAAGTCCTGAACTTCCAACAAATCCTATAATATCGCCCTGCTTAACGAAAACACCCTTGTGTATTCCGGGTCCAAACCGGCTTAGATGCAGATAGGCAGTTGAATAGACACTGTTATGAACGATCCTGACCATTTTCCCGGCCCCGTTTTCTGACCCGGCAGAAGTCACCCTGCCGTCACCAATAGCATGAACGGGTGTTCCCACAGGTGCCGCATAATCAACTCCATAATGCGGCCGGCGTATCCTGAGGATCGGATGAAGCCTGCTGGATGAAAAACGGGATGAGATCCTTGAAAACCTTAAAGGAGCTTTGAGAAAGGCTTTTCTGAGACTATTCCCATCAACATCGAAAAAGGTCTCCCTGCCATCCTGGATAAAAGGAATAGCAGTTATTGTCTTTCCGGCCCAGTTAAACTGTGCTCCATAGATCCTTCCTGCCCCGAGCGATTCATCTTCAATAAACATCTGCTCATAGATCACCTTGAAACTGTCTCCCTTCTGTAACCCGAAAAAATCAACGGTCCAGGCAAATATGTCAGAGAGTTCATTAACGAGTGAGGGATGTAATCCTCCTTCGATCATTGATTCCCAGAGAGATGTTTGAATAGAACCGGTGGAGTACATTATTATTTTCCTTATCTCCTTTTTGTAGGGGGTTATATTAAGTGAGTCATTGAAACTGAAAATGTAACAAGTTGTGGGGTCATGCTCATAGACAAGATACCTTAATCTGGCTGTTGAGTCGATATCGCAGAAAAGAGTATAATTATTTTTTGCCCTTATTGTTTTCACATCAAAGACAGATTCGGAATTTCTGACCAGCTGATCAATCTCCTGCATGCTGATACCATGCTCAAGAAGAATATTCGACAGGAAACCATTTGGTCTGATATGTCCGGAAATAAGATTGAAGGAATCGACAGGAATTCCGAAGAGGTAATTTGGTGCTTTTTGTTCCTGTTCGGGTAATGTATCTGAAACAAGACACTGCAACTCCGGGCTATCCTTTGGAAAATATCTGCAGAATACAGGCAATATGACTGAAAATAAGATGAATATGATTTTTATTTTGTTGATCATCAGCTTTTTATAACTACATTTACAATGCGATTAGGGACAACAATAATGTTTGTTACAGTTCCGGTCTCAAGCCATTTTTTTGCCCTCTCATCAGCCAGGACACTTTTAATTATCTCCTCTTTTTCCATGTTTACAGGGAGTGAGATTTTGAAACGCAGCTTACCATTGAATGAAACAGGATATTCGAATACATCCTCCTTCAGGTATTCCTCATTCACCTCAGGCCATGGTTCGAAGGCAAGAGTTTTGTCTTTTCCCTGAAGGCTCCACAGTTCTTCAGCCAGGTGTGGTGCAAAAGGAGAAAGGATTTTTGCAAATGTGCATGCAGTATCTTTTGTCACATGTCCCTTCCTGGTCGCAATATTCAGGAATATCATCATTGCCGAGATTGCAGTATTGAAGCGCATGTTTTCGATATCACCCTCAACTTTCCTGATAGCCTGATGCAGTCCCTTTAATACTTCTTTGTCCTCCTTTCCCGGAGTGATATTCTCAGGATTTGAAAAGAACCTGAAAGTTCTTCCCAGAAAATTGAAAACTCCTTTAACACCTTTATCATCCCATGGTTTTATTATTTCGAGGGGACCCATGAACATCTCATACAATCTTAGAGAATCAGCTCCATATCTGGCAATTACATCATCAGGATTAATCACATTTTTAAGCGATTTTGACATTTTTGCCACTATCTGCTTCAGTTCGGCTCCGGTTTCAGTATGGTAGAATTTTCCGTCCCTCTCTTCCACCATGTCAACAGAGATTTTTGCCCCTGCCTTATTCTCATAGGCAAATGCCAGTATCATTCCCTGGTTGAACAGGCGATAATAAGGTTCATCAGTTGAGACAATACCAAGATCATACAATACTTTATGCCAGAAACGACTGTAGAGAAGGTGAAGAACGGCATGCTCTGCGCCGCCTATATAAAGGTCAACAGGCATCCAGTATTTTTCTTTTGCAGGATCAAATATCCTCTCTTCGCTTAATGGATCAATAAAGCGGAGATAATACCAGCATGATCCTGCCCACTGAGGCATTGTATTTGTTTCCCTTCTTCCTTTTCGTCCCGATTTATCAGTTACACAGAGCCATTCTGTAGCGTTTGCAAGAGGTGACTCCCCGCTTTCACCAGGCAGATAATTCTCAAGTACCGGAAGTTCAAGCGGCAGTTCTTTTTCATCAAGAACGGTTATTTCACCATCTTCCCAGTGAATAACCGGGAAAGGTTCACCCCAGTATCTCTGTCTGCTGAAAAGCCAGTCACGCAGCTTATAATTGACTTTTGCCTTTCCCAGATTTTTTGATTCAAGCCATCTTATTATTTTTGCTATACCTGCTTCCTTGTTAAGGCCGTTTATATCTATTCCGGTTATGTTATCACCTGAATTGATATATTTTCCATCTTCTGTCCAGCACTCCTTCCCTTCAATTACCCTCTTTTTCTGATCAGGGTCTGATACATCCGGATCCTGTATACAGACGATCGGGAGGTCGAATTTTTCAGCAAATTCAAAATCGCGTGTATCATGAGCCGGCACTGCCATTATTGCCCCGGTACCATATCCGGTAAGGACATAATCTGCCACCCATATAGGTATCCTTTTGTTATTTACCGGGTTAACAGCATATCTGCCGGTGAAAACACCGGTTTTTTCTTTTGCCAGATCGGTACGATCGAGATCCGATTTGAGCGATGCTGCTTTTATGTATTTTTTTACTTCTTCCCTGTTTTCATCCGTTGTAATAGAGTCGATAAGAGGGTATTCAGGGGCAATTACCATATATGTTGCACCGAATAGTGTATCAGGACGTGTAGTAAAGACTGTCATTTTTTCATTCAGGCCGTCGATGGTGAAATCGACTTCGGCACCCGTTGATCTTCCGATCCAGTTACGTTGCATTTCCTTTATGCCTTCAGGCCAGTCGAGTTTTTCAAATCCCGATAGCAGTCTTTCAGCGTACAGGGGGATTCGGAGTAGCCATTGTTTTAGGTTTTTCTTTTCCACCCTGTTGCCACATTTCTCATGTGAACCGTCATACAGGACCTCCTCATTTGCACATACTATCCTGCAGTCAGGGCACCACCATACCTGGGCATCCTCGTAATAGGCAATTCTTTTTGATGCGATATATTTCTGAACCTCCTTTTCGCCGAGTTTTTTAATCTCTTCAGGTATTATCAGTTCAGAGATTGGTCTTCCTTTCTGAAGTGTCTCATCAAACCATGTATTGTACAATTGTATAAAGATCCATTGTGTCCACCTGAAATATTGAGGATCGGTAGTATTTATTTCTTTTTCCCAGTCATAGCTCAGTCCCAGCTCTTTTATCTGCCGTCTGAAAGTATCGCAGTTGTTTTTTGTGGTAATTGAGGGATGTGTCCCTGTCTGGATGGCATATTGTTCAGCAGGCAATCCGAAGGCATCCCAGCCCATTGGGTGAAGAATGTTAAATCCCTTCATCCTTTTATACCTGCTGTATATATCAGTAGCGGTGTAACCTTCAGGGTGTCCAACATGAAGGCCTGCTCCCGATGGGTAAGGGAACATATCGAGTATATAGCATTTCTTTGGATTGGTTAAGTCTTCCGGAGTTATGAAAGTCTTGTTTTCCTCCCAGTATTTCTGCCATTT
>CAZWZQ010000070.1:0-6890 GCA_964638955.1 uncultured Rikenellaceae bacterium
TATTAATCAAAGTTCTTTTTATTTATGTTTATACATTTTTTAGAACTATTATGATTTTTGGATATGCCAGGGTTTCTACAAAGGAACAGAATCTGAATTTACAGGCCGATGCACTTAAAAAAGCCGGTTGTGAAAGTATCTTCACGGAAAAGGTTTCCGGAAGATCCTCAAACCGACCAGAACATTTAAAAGTTTATCTGAGGGGATATTTGACACGTCCAGCCCAATGGGAGAGGCAATATTTCAAATTATTGCAATACTGAAAACAATGGAGGTTAACGTGCTCAGGGAAAGAACAATTAAAGGAATTGAATCAGCCAGAGCAAGAGGTATTAAGGGAGGAAGACCGGCAGGATCTTACAACAAGAAGAAAGCTTCTGCAGTTGTTGCGCTTTATAAACAAAAAGAATCGATTAATTTTATTGAGGAAACGCAAAATATAAGCAGATCAACTATTTACCAATATCTCCGCAGAGAAGGAGTAGTTATTAAAGGTTTCAAGAAAATGAAAAATAAATAAAATGTTATAACATGTTATTACTTTTATTATATTTGCATAAAAATATTTTAATATGGAAACGTCAATAGTAAAAATAGGTAATTCGAGAGGGCTTATAATTCCCAAGAAGCTTCTAAACGCTTTTGGAGAGGCAAAGCAAGTTGATATTAAAGCGAAAGATGGAGGGTTGATAATAACACCCTTAAACGAGAATAAAGCACGTAGTAACTGGGAGCAACAATTTTATGATGCAATTGCCAAGGGTTTTACTCCGGGGAATGATGTAATTGATATTGAAAATGATTTTGATAAAAAGGAATGGACATGGTAAAAAGGTTTGAGGTTTGGAATATAGAGCTAAATCCAACAAAGGGTTCAGAAATCAACAAAATCCGTCCATGTCTTGTAGTTTCTCCAAATGAGATTAATAAATTTCTAAATACTGTTGTTATTGTTCCTATGACAAGTACAATAAAGCCATATCCAACACGGCTTGATTGTCATTTTAAAGCTAAAAACGGTCAGTTAGTTGTTGATCAGATTAGAAGTATTGATAAAAGCAGATTGATTGAAAAATTAGGCACATTGGATGTAAATACGTGTAAAAATGTTAGTGCATTAATAATAGAAACTTTTAAATATCAATAAGCGCACCAGATTTTTAACCAATCTCTAAATGTGAAAGAAAACAAAATTAGTGACATATGAAAAAGATTAGTGAAAACGGATATTCATTAGAAGATCTTTTGAAAAATGTAACTGATGAAAACATTCATTCCGAAATTTCAACAATGAATGAGGATGAAATCTTTGGTTCAATAATTACAGCGAAAAATACAATGGATAACAAACAATTACGAAAAAGGTTGGAAAAAAAGCTAATTGAAGAAAACGCTTTTTGGTCTTATGATAAATCCAGTATCGTAATAATACCTGATGATGTTCTTATTGAAAAGGTTTTATTACATCTCGATATTGAAGATGTCCAGTCCCTTTTTTTAATTTTCCCTAAAAAGGAAATTAAAAAAGTATGGCAAGAAATAGTCTTGCCACGTGAGCCACTATATCATAATTTAAACAGACTCTATGCTTTCCTTTTTTTCAATATTGAGCATCCTGACAGGTATATACGTTATTATAAAAATAAACACATTAAATCTATCGTATGAAAGGATTAATGGAAAAAACTGAAAAAATATTTGGAGAAATATCTAAATTGAGCTGCATAAAAGACTATACCCTTATTGGAGGTACTGCCATTTCATTACAGATAGGAAAACGATTAAGCAAGGACCTGGACTTTTGCAAATGGTCGACAAATCTTAAAAACGATAACCCAGCCGTTGACTGGCCACAAATACAAAAACAGCTTGAAACTATCGGTAAAATTGATAAAGTTGATGTTCTCGGCTTTGACCAGGTTGATTTTTTTGTAAATGAAGTTAAAATAACTTTCCTAACCTTACCAAAAAGACTGAGCCCGGTAAATAACCTTGTCCCCATATTAAACAATATAAAAGCAGCAGATCTGGCTTCACTTGGAGTAATGAAGGTTGAATTAACTTTAAGCAGAAGGGAGTTCAGGGATTATTACGATATTTATTCTCTGTTAAAGGAAGGCCAGTCATTAAAGGCAATGGTTAATGGGGCTTCTATATATTCAAATCGCACTTTAAAAACAAGGAACGCCCTTAGTTTCCTGGCAAATGGCAGTAATTATAAAAGAGAAAAAGAATTTGACCTTTTAAAACCTGTTTATGACATAACCAATAAAACAATCGAAGATTTGGTAAAATCAATAATAAAAAAAGAGTATCCATTAATTATTTCTTAAGGATTCAATTATTCGGGGAATCAATAGTCAATGGATGACTGGAAACAATTAATCTCATATTTATAATAAAATCTAAAAAATTAAAGAATGATTCCAGCTTATCTTCCGAGGAACTAGCAACTGGAAGAAAGGGTACTACAAAGAAACCGAAACCATGCCCGGTCCCTGAGGAAGATTCAGAGGAGATAAAATATAACACCAGACAGCAGTAAATACAAAAATTAAAGCCAGTAGAAACAAAATCCAACGTTGTACAGATTTGTTTCCGAAGTAAAGTTAAATGACCCCGCTGAAGGCGGGGTTTTTTGTTTTGCCGAAGACGCTTTGAAAGCTTGCTTTCATAAGCGGCTGAGGTGTGGTGAAGCTCCAATCTACATGAGAATAACGGTAGATGGTAAACGCGCCGTGAGTTCCCTGCCTGCCTGAAAGAACTCCTCATAGGTTATTCCAAGAAACGACCATTCATGACCTGGGAGGAGGAAGGTTTTATATTTCGAAATATTGGTTTGAAAATGTTCGTTCCCGGGGCTTGGTCTGGGAATCAGCCCTTCGTTTTTTTTTCACTGTATATCATAGAGAAACTATTGCAGCATAGTCCTGGATTGTCATTTAAATTTTATCGCCAAGCCAAAATTGACTTTGTTATTAACAGGTTGACTAAAGAAACGACCGGGAAGTAAAGGCTGATTGTAGAATTTACCGTAATAATACTCGCCAAAAAATCCAAGGTGTTTAAACAAATAGACTGTTGCCCCGGCACCAAGACAATGTTCTTCATAGCTTTTTGAGGATTTTATTGTGATACCTCCAAGCTTTCCGGTAATATACAGATCAAACCTTAAATCATCCTTTTTAATTAAATACGGGAGCAGTTGAAAATTGCAGTTGACACCATAAATGAATGCACCTGTTTGATACCCCCCCCATCCCGTTGGTGATATTTGTTCCCACATCTGAATCCTTGAGTATCCTCCATAAATTCCTGCTTCAATATTATTAAAAATTCCATAGTTAAGTTCAAGGTTATATCTTTTGTTTCTGTATGGATCAAACTTCGCCCCTCTGCCCGATGAGATTGAATAACCTGCTTTAATATTCCAGCGATCCTTAATGTTTGAACCATTTGAGTCGATTGAAGATGCACTCTTTGATTCATTTAATTTTTGAAGGGCGATCGCTTTCTCTGATACCTTCCGGGCTTTCCTTGCTTCGGGATCAAAATATACTTTATATGAGACTGATGGCATAACAGGAAATAAACTCAACTGGTAAAGTGATAATGGTTTGAAGTCATGATTCCATTGAGGGTTGTAAAGATCCACAGATTTATCAGTATTGTAATAGTAGAAAACAGGGTTGTGCCTGTTATAAAGGTTGTATATGGAAAAATTCCAATCAACTTTATTGTATCTCCGATTATAATGAGACCAGGTTAATCCGATATCCAGCCTGTGATAATCTTTCATCCTGGCACCATTCCTTTCACCATATATCAATCCCTCGTAATAGAAATCATCACCATTCAAATCATTTGTCACTGATGGGATATACTGTCTGCCGATTGCTTCAGTATATGGCAAACCGGACTGATAAACCCAAACAATATTAAGGTTGAGATTATTTCTAATCTTGCGATTCAGGTTAACAGAGAGATTATTGGGACGGTTATAATCAAACAGATATTGCTTTCCGCCATTTATGTTCGGGAATTGCCGGGTTGTCAATGAATGAACATAACCGATGAATCCTGTCCAGTTTCCGGAATTCTTTTTGACCAGGAACTCAATGCCCATTGATCTTCCTTTCCCCCCTGTTTCGACCTTTGAAATCCAGTTCTCATCACCCATCAGGCTGGTGTATCCGTCTTTGTAAGTGGAGAGATTGTACATATCTTTATAATAGAGGCTAAGTTCAGAAGAGAACTTTCCACTCATGAACGAACCATTCCATCCTATAGTCATCTGGTCAGATTTAGCAGGAGGTATCTTTTTGCCAGATGGTATCCAGACTTCATTATTCCATATGCTCCCGGTAGTGAATACAAGATGTGAATACTGTGAAACCTTCATGTAGCTGAAGTTGATGGAATGATTTTCAGAAAATTGCAGGTCTGCATTCAGTCTTGGCTCAAAAGAAAGATCTGAAAATCCCCTGGTCAGATGATTACTGATCCTGATACCAGGGGTAATTGACCATTTATCTTTGAGAATGAATTTGTTGTCAGCATAGATGGCGGATTCGAATGAATTAACAGGCTTTGTCTGATTCTGAACTGCCTGAGTTGAAACGTATGTTTCATTTGGAATCAAAGAGAGATAGGAACATTGAATTCCAAAATCTGCAAACCAGCTTTCAGATGCGGTATATTTTATGGCTGACCTGAAAGACAGATCTCTGACTGAAGATTTGTAACTTCCCTTATACGTTGTCGATGTTTCCTGGTCCTGTAAAGTGTACTTCATGAACTCCTTTAACCTGTATCGGGTGAAGGAAATGTTGCTTGATGAAAACAACTTTGGAGATATAATGGTATTATACTTTGCCGAAATCAGCCAGTTTCCCCATATATCCCCCATTCTGTACTTTTCTTTCTTCAAAGACCAGTAATTAAGGTAATCATCTCCCTGATAAAAGTTTAAGCTTAGACTGTTCTTATTATCTGGTTTCCAGGAAAATTTACCGTTGAAATCATGAAAACCGTATGCTATGATATAATCACCTGCTGAATACTGGGAAATTCCGATCAACGCCATTAAAGGATCAAACAGAGTCTTTCTTGCACCGACTATAAAGCTTGAATTCTTAATTCCGGCCGGTCCTTCAAAATTGAAGGATAAATCTGTTATCCCTGCACTAAACGAACCCTTATAAGTAGAGTAATCACCTTCCTTTTGGGTTATGTCCATTACAGAGGAAAGTTTTCCCCCGTATCTCGAAGGAAATCCACCTTTATAGACATCGATATTGTTTATCATCTCGGGATTGAAAACAGACATGAATCCGCCAAGGTGATTGACATATATGATTGGGACATTATCGAAAAGGTACAGGTTCTGCCCCGGATCACCACCCCTGACAATCATGAGGCTGGATCCTTCCTTTTGTGAACTTATTCCAGGTAAAAGTTGCAGGGTTTTGATGACATCAGGCTTTCCTCCCAATGAAGGAGTTTGCGTCATCTGGACATAATTCAGCGTTGAGATATTGCTATTTAGTTTTCTCTGCGCATTTATTGTTACTTCTGCCAGTTGTTCAATATCCTCTGATAACGCAATTTCAAGAATTGTATCATTACCTATATGCAGATTCAAAACCAAGTCTTTATATCCAATAAATGAGACTTTCAATGAAGGATTATTCTGAACCACAAGGTTAAAATACCCATTGTAATCTGATGTTGTACCATTTGGTGTTCCTGCCTCAGTTATGTATGCTCCGATCAATCGCTCTCCATTATCCCTGCTTTTTACAAATCCTGAAACATTAATCTTTTGTTGAGCATTCATTGAGGAGCTCAGTAATAAAAAGAGGATGGCGCTATTTTGAATAATCTTCCGCATCTAATCAGTACTTAGGAAATAATGTATCTGAGACTACCACTGAATATCCAGCAAATATTCCATAGCCGCCGGGAATATTTGAGAATAAGGGAAATGCATTTGTTGAGGCTGCCAGGAATTCAGGATACCTGCCCTTTTCATATAAGTACTTCTGTTTGACGAACCGGTAATAATTACCACTGCAGGATCGCAGTTCTATTATCAATGGGTACAATGAGGTATGGTATGGCTCATCCCCACTAAAACCGGCTGATCCGGTGAAGTAATTGATTGTCATTGCATAAACCGAATCTCTTATGATCTCATTACTGAAGATGGTCAGAGGAAGCCCTTCGTTCAATAAGACAGGATCGGTTATCTTCTTCAGAGTAGCTGTCCTTTCATATGTGGTTTGCAGCGTCCTTATAACTATTTCAAAATATTGCCTTTCAGCCGGATTTGTTTTAAATGATATGGTTACTGATGGATAAATCATGCCCTCTTCATCTTTCCCGGCATTACTGATATGGATAATATTGATAATTGGTGAAGGAGATGGAAGAATTTCATTACAGGTGATTGTCTTGTAACCAGGTACATTTACTTCCAGCCTGTAGGATCTCAGTGGCTCAACAATCGATGAAGAAAAGTATATACCATTCTCATCAGGGAAAAGGTTTTCTGAATAATTCCCGTCGATATAAAGTGAGATATCTGCATCATTGACCAGAGTCAGCTGGTTTGTATCAAGCTTTTCAGCCAACGATAAATGAACTTTCATAGGTTTTCCGGCAATAAGGATACTATTAACCGTTGGAACGGGAGTAAATCCCGGGAATTCATCAGTTACAATCTCTCTGCAGGAACAATGTGTTAAGAGTATTAGAAGAGTGACAAAAAACAAGCTGCGCATTTACAACAGTTTTGACAGACCTGTTAAATATAAAACATTTTAATCAAACATACTGAAATTACTCAATTCTTCTAAAAAATACCTACAAAATAGCTTTTCAGACAA
>CAZWZQ010000070.1:6990-10520 GCA_964638955.1 uncultured Rikenellaceae bacterium
CAGGAGATAACTTATTGATTTGCTTTATCCAAGGCACCGGGGTTCTAATACCTGGGACACTACAGTTCGCTTTCGTTTATAAGGAAGTTCCTAGCTGCGTGATCCTCGCCCGGACCAAAAAAATGGAATTGCGGTATTCACTCATATTGACTTTCATTATAAAAAAAGTCAATTTTGATTTTTTCCAAAAAATATTTTAGCACCTATTAAAAGCGGAAAGCCCCGATAAATCGAGGCTTTCTGTACCCGGAGCGGGATGCCGACGCCCCGCTGCAGCATTTTTTACTTCTCTAGATTGCGGATTAAACTGAAAAGCATTCTTGATATCTCTTCAAGATTGCGTGTGTAGCTTTTAAATTCCTCTTCTTTAATTTCAGAAATCTCATAAAGATATTCAAGAATTGCTGCAGACTCAAAAGCGCTTCCTCTGGCAACTACCATGAAGTTCTTTCTATCCTTGTTACTGAATCTTGAAGAGCCTTCAGCAATATTTAGCATAATGCTGAATGATGCACGTCGAAGTTGATCATTTGTAACACGATCAAAGTTTTTGGAAGAGATTAATTTGGTTATTAAAACACAAAGTGCTTTTGCTTTTTGATAGACATCGAGTTTACAAAAGTCAAACATGGCACGAGGTTTAATTGTTAATAAAAAGAAATTATTAGTTACGAGACTATTAGTAAAGATAAGAAAGATTTTGGAGCGAGTGTGAGAGTGAGGGTGAGAAAAAAAGAGTGAAGTGCTCGCTCTCGCTCTCACTATCACTCTTTTTTTAGTACCCGGAGAGGGACTTGAACCCTCACAGCCGTTATGGCCACAGGATTTTAAGTCCTGCGTGTCTACCATTCCACCATCCGGGCTAGTGAATCATGTGATCATGCGATCATGCATTCTTGCCGTTGCGCCATTATTTCGGTGCTGCAAATTTAAATAAAAAATCCTTAATCAAAAGTGGAACCTCCTGATTAAGGATTTACTTCTCTGTGTAAGTTCTTTAAAATTTATTTCATTAAGACTGGTTTGCCAAGGCCAACCTTTTCAAGCGGCTTTAGCTGTGTTTTAGCATCACCCACCACAACATAATACATCCTGGATGGATCAATATATTTCCTTGCCATCTCAAGTTGTTTTTCAGGCGTAAGTCCCTTAATATATGCCTCTTCCTGTTTAACGTAGTCCATTGGCAGATTGAAGGAGGTCATATAATCAAGCATTCCCAGGAGAGCTCCGAGAGTTTCAAACTTGAGAGCATTGCCTTTTATCAATGCATCTTTCGTGAAATCAATATACTCCTGTGGCATATTTTCACGATACTTTTCCATCTCGGTTTTGAAGATAGTCACAGATTCAAGAGTTGAGTTTGTCCGCACCATTGATGAAGCAGTAAATACTCCGTAGTTCTCAAAACCCGAAATACTTGACCGCGCTCCGTATGTAAATCCTTTTTCCTCCCGGAGTATCAGGTTGAAAATTCCATTAAAGGATCCTCCAAGTTTATAATTAGCTACAAATGCCGGGTAATAATCAGGATCCGTACCACGTAATGAAGGTGCCCCAATATAGATCACTGATTGTTTGGCTCCGGGAACATCAACAAAATATATTGCAGATTTTTCAGGCAGATCCGGAACTGTTACCTCAGGAAGCACTACGTCCTTAGGCTGCCATTTCTCACTGAGACCTGCAAAAGCTGTTTCGACATCGTTCTGGTTTACATTGCCGGTAACAAGAAGCCTGGTCGTCGAAGGTGAGAAATATGTATTGTAATAGTTCTTCAGATCGTCAATGGTTATTGAGGTGACCGATTCTTCTGTACCTGATGATTCAACGGCAAGGATATTGTTTTCACCGAATATCAGCTTATCCAGGGTAGTGGATGCAAGATAATTGGGATTTGCCTTGTTACGTTTCAGGGTGTTTATGATCCTGCTCTTTGCAAGCCCGAATTGTTCCTCATCCCATCTTGGTTCAAGAAGCATTTCTTCAACCAGGGCAATGGTTTTTTCAAAATTTTTGGTCATTGTGTTTACGCTGACTGTAATATTCTCATCCCCTGAATAAACTCTTATTGAAGCTCCAAGCAGACCAATTGCATCTTCAAGCTCCTCCGGAGTCTTATTCTTTGTTCCTTCGTTCATCATTGATGCGGTCAGACTTGCAAGGCCGGCTTTTGAGATATCATCCGCTATATGCCCGCCATCAAGTGTGATCATATACTGAACAAGGGGCAGCTCATTTTGCTCAATACCCCATATCTCCATCCCGTTACTGAGTGAGGATGTCCATACCTCGGGCAGATTGATTGTAGGGTCGGGACCTGGTGAGGGTTTTACCGAACGGTCTATTTTTGTAGGTGTCTTTTCATAAGGTTCTTCGGCAATATCACCAACTTTTACTTCTGCAGCTTTTGTTACGTCTTCCTCAACCACATCGGCATTTGTTGAACCTTCGGCGATTAGATTAAGTTCACCTTTTGGTACAAAACTGGTTTGGACAAAATGCCTGCCTTTTATATACTTTTCATAAACGTCATTAATATCATCCATTGTAACAGCCTGAATAGCAGCAAGATCCTTTTTGTAGTATTCAGGGTCACCGGTATACATTGTATATTCGGCAAACTGGAATGCTTTACGCTGAACACTGGCAAATGAATTATAGAAACGGGTCTCATACTGAGCCTTTATCCTTGTAAGATCATTTTCAGTAAAGCCATCCTTTTCAAACATCTCAAATGCCTCAAAAATTGCTTTTTCAACATCAGTCAGATTTACTCCGGGATTGGCACCGACCGATATCATAAATGTCCCGGCAAGTTCACTTGTCATGTTTCGTGCCATTACACGGGAAGTAAGTTTTTTATCCTTTACGAGCACTACATAAAGGGGTGCTTTTTTAGTGTTGGAAAGCAACTCGGCAAGAAAATTAAGTGCATAGGAGTCTTTTGAATACCGCTCCGATGTCGGAAAGACCATGGTCAGCTGGGGCGTTTTTGCAAAGTTATCTTCATGAAAAAGTTTTTTGGTCTCTGTAAGCTCAACCGGCATCGGACCTCTCTTTTCAACAGGCTCTCCGACCTGTATCTCTCCAAAATATTTTTTGATCAATTCTTTAACCTCTTCACAGTCAATATCACCGGAAACTGCCATGGTAGCATTGTTCGGCGCATAGAATTTTTTGTGGAATGCCTTCACATCCTCAATTGTTGCACCTGTAAGGTCCTCCATCAGACCAATTACCGTCCAGCTGTAAGGATGACCCTCCGGGTACAGATTTTTAGCAATAATCTCCTGGTTGAATCCATAAGCTGCATTGTCGACGCTCTGACGTTTTTCATTCTGGACAACATTTTGCTGATTAACCAGCGAGGATTTTGTGACAGTATTTGTAAGGTATCCCATCCTGTCAGATTCGAGCCAGAGGGCCATTTCAAGAGCATTTTTCGGAATCACCTCGTAGTAGTTGGTCCTGTCCTGACTTGTGCTGCCGTTAAGAGTACCTCCGGCACCCTGTATTTCCCTGAAGAG
>CAZWZQ010000071.1:0-5094 GCA_964638955.1 uncultured Rikenellaceae bacterium
ATTATCATCGGTCCGAGAGTCTATTATTCAATGGCAAAAGATGGTCTTTTCTTTAAGTCGGTGGCAAAGATCCATCCTAAATTCCGGGTCCCGGCAAATTCAATACTCCTGCAATGTCTTATTGCTGTGATTCTGGTTCTGTCAGGTTCATTCGAGCAGGTACTCACCTATATGGGTTTTGCTCTCGGCATATTTCCTGTTATGACAGTCATTGGTATCTGGAAACTCAGGAGAAAAGAACCGGAAGCCCTGCGTTTGAAGGGATTCCCGGTAACGCAGATAATCTATGCAGGCGCCGGTATACTAATTTTAATCCTTTCATTTCTTGAAAGGCCCATTGAGTCTTCAATCGCTTTGCTGACTGTATTGGTTGGTATCCCAGCATATCTTGTCTTCAGTCGAAATAAAGACAAGTAAATCTATACCTACCTAATAATAGCTGCCAGGTCGCGGATAACTACCGATGCACAGGCGATTCCAAAAGCGGCCGGCATATATGATATTGTCCCTACAACAGATGCTTTGTTATGTTCACCTGTTGAAGGGACAATTTTTTTCTTATCAATAGTCTCAGGAGAATATACTGCAGTAAATCCCTCCCTGACACCAAGTCTGTGAAGCCGTTTACGTAGTATTTTAGCCAGGTTGCAGTTGTTGGTTTCTGAAATGTCGCTGATAGTGATCTTAACCGGATCAAATTTCCCGGCAGACCCCATTGAACTGACAACCGGATATTTCCTTTCAAGAGAATGATAAATCAGGAAAACTTTTGGAGAAAGAGTATCAATGGCATCAACGACATAGTCAAATCCTTCATCAAGCACTTCGATCATTCTTTCATCCTGTATATATTCTTTGATGATTGTCAGTTTCAGTTCGGGATTTATATCCAGAAGCCTTGATCTCATCAACTCTGCCTTGGCTGATCCTGTTGTACTGTTAAGGGCAAGCAGCTGCCTGTTCCGGTTTGATGCATGTATTGTGTCGCCGTCAACAATAGTCATATTACCGATACCAGCCCTGCATATCATTTCCGCAGCATAAGCCCCCACACCCCCCAGTCCTACAACAAGAACCCTTACGGATTTAAGTTTCTTTAGACCTTTCGCCCCGATAAGCATTTCCGTTCGAATGAGCCAGTCGTCAGTCATTATTATTCTTTTTACCACGGAGAACACAGCCTGCCC
Organism: uncultured Rikenellaceae bacterium; assembly: GCA_964638955.1. Lineage (GTDB taxonomy): Bacteria > Bacteroidota > Bacteroidia > Bacteroidales > VadinHA17 > LD21. The sequence goes on from CAZWZQ010000071.1 coordinate 1,188, forward strand.
CGACATCTCGGAGGATTTACACTGATTTGTTCTGTGTTCTTTTCCGTGTTACTCCGTGTTATTCCGTGGTTATTAATTCTTTAGATTAAAAAACACCTTGTAATTATTCAGAATCAGTTTTTTTAATCCATTTAATTCAAGTCCCAAATCATTTGATACTTTATTATAAATATCCCTGATGTCAACCTCTGCACCATCGGTCTCAAGGAATATGCGTTCTTTTGGCAGGCTTCCTACAAGTTCTGATGATTCCGGTTTTAAGATAAATTCAAACCAGAAAGAGATATACATTCCTTTGGAAATCAGCTGCATGGCAAGATCTTTATTTCCCCTGAAGCCATGCACCAGCCAGGGCAGTTTCGGATGGAACCTTTTGTGTGCCTTTAGCAATTCGTCCCAAGCCCTGACGCAGTGGATAACAACCGGTTTTTTCAACTCTTCGGCAATGATAATCTGCTCTTCAAAGGTCTTCCGCTGCAGATCCATGGAGGGACCTTTTATTTTATCAAATCCGGTTTCTCCGACGGCAATGACCAGTGGATCAGCCGCTGTTTTTATGACAGAGGCCAGCAGCCTGTTATGATTTGATTCATCAAGATACCATGGGTGGATACCATAAGTGAATGCAAGGCCAGGGGTTTTTTCAGGGATCCTTGCTTCATGTGCCATAAGTACTTCAACAGAGAATAAACCGGGGACCGGCTTTGCACCATGGGTGTGGATATCAATATAATCGTCCGTTCCGGGAAGATTCATCATAACAGACTTCCAATAACAGAAATGCCCTTTTCGATGCGTTTAAGAGTCTCCTCCTTGCCTATCCACGAAATAATATCAAACATGTGCGGTCCGCGGGATGCACCGACAATTACCAGCCGTAAAGCATTCATTACATCACCGATTTTGTATCCTTTTTCTGCAATCCAGTTTTTTACGGCCTCTTCAGTAACTGCAGGTGTGAATTTATCCAGTCCTTCGAGAAGCTTTCTAAGTTCAAACAGTTGTCCGGGTGTTTCAGGAAGCCATCGTTTTTTTATTACCTCGCTGTCATACGATTGAGGTTGCCTGAAAAAGAAATCCGTTTCATGCCATATATCCTTAACAAAACTTACTCTTTCCTTTACCAGGCTGATTATGGTTTCAAGATCGCCTATATCGTGATGATGACCCTGTGCTCTCAGGTAATCCCTGAATTCAAGCGCCAACTGGTTATTGCTTTTTGACTGCAGATAATAATGGTTGAACCATCTGGCCTTTTCGGGATCAAACCTTGAACCCGATTTGTGAACTCTCTCAATAGAGAAAACATTAATAAGCTCCTCCATACTGAAGATCTCCTGTTCCGTTCCGGGATTCCATCCCAACAGGGCCAGCATATTTACAAAAGCTTCAGGATAGTATCCTTCTTCCCTGTACCCTTTTACAGTTTCGCCATAAGGCCAGTACAAAGGAAATACAGGGAATCCCATTTTATCACCATCACGTTTGCTTAATTTTCCTTTACCATCGGGTTTCAAAAGGAGCGGAAGGTGAGCAAAAAGCGGAGAATCCCATCCATAGGAGCGGTAAAGCATGACATGCAGGGGCAGGGATGGGAGCCACTCTTCACCCCTGATAACATGACTTATTTCCATAAGGTGATCATCAACAATGTTAGCCAGGTGATATGTCGGCATTCCGTCCGATTTAAAAAGGACCTTATCATCAAGTGTGCCTGTGTTTACCACAATGTGTCCACGGATCATATCATCGAAATGAATATCTTCATCCGGCGGCATTTTGTAACGGATCACATAAGGTTCTCCTTTGTCAAGAAGATCCTTCCACCGTGTTTCAGGCAAAGAAACTGAGTTCAGCAACCTCTCCCTGACCGATGAATTGTAGATAAATGTATTTCCCTCTTTTTCCGCATTGGTTCTCAATTTTTCAAGCTGCCCGGCGGTATCAAAAGCATAGTATGCATAACCTTTATCTACAAGGATATCAGCATATTGCTTATACAAATGCAGCCTTTCACTCTGCCTGTATGGTCCATGCTTTCCTCCTTCGTTGACTCCCTCATCCACTACTATCCCGCACCATTTAAGTGAATCAAAAATATACTCTTCTGCTCCTTCTACAAATCTTGCCTGGTCAGTATCCTCAATCCTGAGTATGAAAACGCCATTGTTTCCTTTTGCAAAGAGATAATTATAAAGTGCCGTCCTTACACCCCCGATATGCAGAGGACCCGTTGGACTTGGAGCAAAACGTACTCTAACTTGTTGCATATAGCTTAAAATCAAATGTAATAATACAAAGATAGGTAAACCTGATCATATTTTACAGAAAGAAGGGGACCATGTTCCGATACTGCATTTTTGTACTAACTTTGTGTATTGTCTGGATTTTAACTGCCCAAAAATATTGCTGTATGACAATGATGAAAGCTCTTGTAAAAGCCCGTCCGGAAAGAGGCTTATGGATGCAGGAGGTTCCCGTTCCCGATCCCGGTGTCAATGATGTAATTGTAAAAGTGAAGAAGTCAGCAATTTGCGGGACAGATCTTCATATTTACAAGTGGGATGAATGGTCACAGAAAACTGTAAAGACTCCCATGGTAATCGGCCATGAATATATGGGTTATATCGATAAAAAAGGAGCCGGTGTTACTAATTTTAAGATTGGTGACAGGGTTACCGGTGAAGGGCATCTTGCATGTGGTCATTGCCGTAACTGCCGGCGGGGGAAAGAGCATGTTTGTGAAAACTCCGTGGGCATCGGTGTTCACATTGACGGATCTTTCGCTGAATATGTACGGATCCCCGCATCGAATATAGTACCTCTCGATAACCGTATACCTGACGAATGGGCAGCAATAATGGACCCGTTTGGAAATGCAACTCATACTGCCCTGTCATTCCCGCTTCTTGGAGAAGATGTACTGATAACCGGAGCAGGCCTGATAGGAAGCATGGCTATTGCCATAGCAAAATATTCCGGTGCAAGATTCATTGTCGCCAGCGATCTCAGCGATTACCGGCTCGATATTGCCAGGAAAATGGGTGCAACACTCACTGTAAACGCCTCCCGGGGCGAAAAGATATCTGACGCTGTTGAAAAGCTGGGTATGAGGGGCTTTGATGTCGGTCTTGAGATGTCAGGTTCCCCCAAAGCCTTCATTGAAATGATAAGTAATATGTATAATGGCTCATCTATTTCACTGCTGGGAATTCTCCCGTCGGACTTCGAAGTACCCTGGAGTGATATTATTTTTAAAGCTATCACCCTGAAAGGGATCTATGGCAGAGAGATGTGGGAGACCTGGTATAAAATGGAGATGATGATCATAGGAGGAATAAACCTCGACCCTGTAATTACTCATCGTTTTTATATCGACGATTTTCAAAAGGGCTTCGATATAATGGAAGAAGGAAATTGCGGAAAAGTCATCCTAAATTGGGATTGAAGAAGTCGGAAGTTTATAAAGTAGAAAGTTTATAAAGTAATTGTTGAGCCTGTTAATGATTTAATAAATTTAGTGTCCTGTGAAAGATGAAAGATTTGAGGATATTGTTGCCTGGCAAAAAGCTAAAACACTTGCAATTACAGTTTATAATTTATTTCAGAATTGTAAAGATTTTGGGTTCAGAGATCAAATACTCAGAGCTACTGTTTCAATTATGAATAATATAGCCGAAGGATTTGAAAGAAGCACAAATAATGAATTCAAGCATTTCCTATTTATCTCAAAAGGTTCGTGTGGAGAGTTAAGGTCTATGCTTTACCTGGCAAAAGAGACAGGTAAAATTACTGAATCAGATTTTAATGACCTTTATAGTTCTTCAATGGAAATATCAAAAATGCTCTCAGGTTTTATTAAGAAACTATAACTATTACTTTATGAACTTTATGAACTTTATGAACT
>CAZWZQ010000071.1:5194-10105 GCA_964638955.1 uncultured Rikenellaceae bacterium
ACTTTATGAACTTTATGAACTTTATGAACTCAAAGCAATGTATAAGGAATATAAGACTCACCTGGATGGAATCCTGAAAGAAATCAGGGAAGCCGGGCTATATAAAAATGAAAGGATCATTGTCTCCCCTCAGGGGGCTGAAATTGTACTTGATACAGGGCAGAAAGTGTTGAATTTCTGTGCCAACAACTACCTCGGGCTTTCAAATAATCCTGAACTCATAGAGGCTGCCAAAGCTGCCCTGGAGGATCATGGTTATGGTATGTCGTCGGTGAGATTCATCTGCGGGACAACCGATCTTCATAGGGAGCTTGAAAAAAAAATAGCAAAGTTTTTTAACACTGATGATACGATATTGTACGCTGCATGTTTCGATGCCAACGGAGGAGTCTTTGAACCTTTGCTCACAGCGGAAGATGCAATAATCTCCGACGCACTGAACCATGCTTCCATAATTGATGGTGTACGTCTTTGCAAAGCGCAGAGATACAGGTACGAAAATGCAAACACGGAGGACCTTGAAAAACAATTAAAACTGGCAAAAACTCAACGCTTCAGGCTTATCGTCACAGATGGTGTATTTTCGATGGACGGTAATGTTGCTCCGCTTAAAAGAATAGTAGAGCTGGCTGAATTATATGACGCAATGGTGATGGTTGATGAATCTCATTCCGCAGGTGTTGTGGGTGAGACCGGAAGGGGAGTAACGGAGCTTTTCAATATCATGGGGCAGGTTGAAATAATAACAGGAACCCTTGGAAAAGCATTTGGCGGTGCGATAGGCGGATTCACGACAGGCAGGAAAGAGATTATTGAGCTCCTCAGACAGAGATCACGGCCATATCTCTTCTCTAACTCAATACCACCCCTGGTGGCCGCTGCCGGAATTAAGATGGTTGAGATGATGACCGAAACAAACAGCCTGCAGGATAAGCTGCACATGAATTCTGAATATTTTATAAGCAGGATGACCCACCTTGGATTTGATATAAAACCAACAAAATCTGCAATCTGTGCCGTAATGCTTTATGATGCAAAATTATCACAGAATTTTGCCGCAAGGCTCCTCGAAGAGGGCATTTATGTTATTGGATTTTATTATCCGGTAGTTCCGAAAGGTGAGGCAAGAATAAGGATCCAGCTCTCGGCAGCTCATGAGAAAGAACACCTTGATAAAGCCATTGAAGCATTTGAAAAGACCGGAAAAGAACTTGGAGTAATAAAGAAACAGAAATGAACCCCTTTATTTTTCAGATATACAGAATACTTGTTCCAAAGCCATTAAGAACCAGAATTCTTAAAAAGAGCCTCAGGAAAAAGATCATTAATTATTATTATTCTCTACCTGAAAATATGGTAAACAATGAACAGAGGGAGGTACTCGAATATCTTGAGAACAATTGTGTTACCATATTTCCCTATCAATTTCGCAAAAAGTATACTCCTGAAAATGTTGAAGTTAAATATGATTCGTCGTTAGGTATGTTCTATGTATTACAGGATGGTAAAAAGCTTTATTTCAAAAAGTCCCGGAAAGTAAAACAGATAAAACAAGCCTTTGCAGATCTGTCAGGAGACCAGGATCCCCGAAGTCCTCACCGCTATCTGTCAGAAGACTTTAATTTAGGACCTGATGATGTGATTGCAGATATCGGATCAGCAGAAGGTATGTTTTCGCTTTCATTGATCGAAAAGGTAAAAAAGATCTACCTGATCGAATGTGACACCGGCTGGATAAAGGCTCTTAATGCAACATTTGCTCCCTGGAAAAACAAAGTTGAGATAATAGACAAATATGCTTCCGATATTGATGACGATCAGCATATAACTCTTGATTCGTTATTCAGAATAAAGGACGACATTACCTTCCTTAAAATCGATGTCGACGGCGATGAGCAAAAGGTTCTTAACGGTGCATCCGCTTTACTTTCGGAAAAAAGGAAGCTGAAAATTGCATTGTGCACCTATCATAAGGCCAATGATGAGAGGGATTTTACCCGGCTTCTTGAAAATAGCGGATTCAGTGTTACCCCTTCAGGAGGTTATATGATCCATTATTATGACAAAAAATTAGACTGCCCCTGGCTTCGGAGAGGTTTGATAAGAGCAAAAAGATAAGTTACATTACCCGCATTTTGATGAGCCGCAATCTTTACAGATAAGACAACCTTCTTCGTAAACAAGGTTCTCCGAATGGCATTCTCCGCATTTCCCTTTTGCTTTGGTCCCGTTAGGAATATACTTCTTCAGTGCACGTTCCACCCCGTTTTTCCAGTTATTTATCGATTCACTGTCGAGCTTCAGTGATTGTACAAGGTTCACCACATCGGCAATAGGCATTTCATGTCGAAGCACACCGGATATGAGCTTAGCGTAGTTCCAGAACTCGGGTTTGAACATATGAGACAATCCTCCGATAGTTTTCTTATAACCGTATTTGTCGGTATATTGAAAATCATAACGGGTCTTACTATCTTCATTCTTTACTTTAATAATCTGCCCCTTCACAATGGTATTCGGTATTGGAAATATCTCTTCATCGGCCAGTCCTGTGAATATTTCGTAAGGTCGTTTATCTTTCAGTCCTACGAATGCCACCCATCTTTCTTCATTTATATTAAAGCGTATCACATCGCAGTCGAGCACTTTGGGGCGTTTTGGTCGCTCTGATTTTGTATCCGGTTTACCTGTTATCAACACTCCGTCTCTTGATCCGTCGCGATAGACTGTTGCCCCCTTGCATCCCGATTTCCATGCCGTTAAGTATAATTCACTCACAAGCTCCTCCTTTACATCTGCAGGAAGGTTGATGGTTACACTGATTGAGTGGTCGACCCACATTTGGATTGCACCCTGCATCCTTACCTTTGCAAGCCAGTCAACATCGTTGGCAGTAGCCTTATAATATGGCGATTTGGCAATTATCGCTCCAATTTCCTCATCATCCATCTCTTTCACCTCATCAGGGTCATAACCGTTAATTTTTAACCAATCCGCAAATTTATGATGGAACACATTGAATTCCTCCCATGAGTCTCCGATTTCATCTTTAAATGTTACCGTGACATCCCTGTCGTTCGGATTTACCTTTCTTCTGCGTTTATAAAATACCGAGAATACCGGTTCTATTCCTGAAGTTGTCTGGGTCATGAGGCTTGTTGTACCTGTCGGCGCAATAGTCAGAAGGGCAATGTTCCTCCTGCCGAATTTGACCATATTGTTAAACATTACAGGGTCGGTTTCCTTCAATCTGAGAATAAACGGATTCTCCTTTTCGCGTTCAGCATCAAATATTGTGAAGGTTCCCCTTTCCTTTGCCAGGTATGTTGATGACTTATAGGCTTCTCGTGCAAGTGTCTTATGTACCTCAGTTGAAAAATTTATTGCCTCTTCGCTGCCGTATCTTAATCCAAGAGCAGCAAGCATATCACCTTCAGCTGTTATCCCGATGCCGGTTCTCCTTCCCTCCTCTGATTTTTTCCGTATATTTTTCCAGAGGTTTCTTTCAACAAGTTTCAGCTCATCAGGTTCCGGGTCAGCATCGATCTTGGTAAGTATTGAATCGATCTTTTCCATTTCGAGGTCAATAATATCATCCATTATTCTTTGTGCCAGACCCACATGCTCCCTGTACAATCCAAAATCGAATTTTGCTTCAGGTGTAAATGGCTCATTAACATAGCTGTACAGATTTATGGCAAGTAGCCTGCAGCTGTCATAAGGACATAATGGTATTTCGCCGCACGGGTTTGTAGACATTGTTGTAAATCCAAGATCGGCGTAGCAATCCGCCACGCTTTCCCGTATAATGGTATCCCAGAAGAGAACTCCCGGTTCGGCTGATTTCCAGGCATTGTGAATTATTTTGTTCCACAGCTGGTTTGCATCAATGTCATTGATAAATTTCGGATTATCCGAGTCAATCGGGTACTGTTGCCGGAATATTGTTTTCTCCTCAACTGCCTTCATGAATTCATCCGTAATCTTTACTGATACATTGGCGCCTGTCACCTTCCCGTTTTCCAGTTTTGCATCAATGAATTTTCCCGAATCCGGGTGCTTGATCGAGATTGAAAGCATAAGGGCTCCTCTTCTTCCATCCTGTGCTACTTCGCGCGTTGAGTTAGAGTACCTCTCCATGAAAGGAACAACCCCGGTTGATGTAAGGGCACTGTTCAGTACCGGTGTACCCTTCGGACGTATATGGGAAAGATCATGCCCCACACCACCCCTGCGCTTCATAAGCTGTACCTGTTCCTGGTCGATTTTCATTATACCGCCATAAGAATCAGATGATCCGTCATTACCTATGACAAAGCAATTTGAAAGAGAGGCGATCTGAAAATCATTACCGATACCTGTCATCGGCCCCCCCTGGGGCACTATATATTTAAAGTCCTTCAGTACACTGTAAATAAGATCTTGCGGCAGGGGATTCTTATACTTCAGCTCTATTCTGTGGATCTCTCTTGCAAGCCGGTGATGCATATCATCAGGAGTCTTTTCATAGAGGTTTCCGTATGAATCTTTCAATGCATATTTATTTGCCCAGACTCTTGCAGCGAGTTCATCACCCTTGAAATACTTAATGCTTGCCTCTACAGCTTCATCATGAGAATAAATAACTCTTTCATTCTCCTGTTTTGTTGAATCTGTTGATTCCTTTACCTCGACATTCTTTTGAGGCGGGGGTATTTGCTCTGCATCTTTTGATTTCTCTGATGCAACAACCGGTTCCTGGACAAATAGCTCTCCCATAACTGTTAAATAATACTGTTACTTCCTGATAATAATAGGATTAAACGACCACTGATATTTTTAAGCGGGTAGTTGCTAAATTAGGCAAGTGGTATTCTTAATGCAAGACAAAATTTTTAACTTTATTAACATTTGGCCGTATAGTTATTAACT
>CAZWZQ010000072.1:0-2190 GCA_964638955.1 uncultured Rikenellaceae bacterium
GAAGCCCGGAGTCCGAAGATTGTTATAACTTCCGACTTCCGACTTCCGTCTTCCGTCTTCCGTCTTCCAAATTACAGTCTCAAGCCCACCACAGTAATATCATCAACCTGATCTCCATTACCTTTCCAGTTAATATAAGTATCCAGGAGCATTTCTTTCTGAACCTCCAAAGGATGCTTATGAATCTTTAACAGTACTTGTTTAAATTGATCCCGCAGGAATTTCTTATCTTCCTGTCCGCCAAATTGATCAATGTATCCATCAGTAAAAAGATAAACAAGATCATCCGGTCTGGTTTTTATTTTCTGACATGAAAAGTCAGACATTTTATCATGGTAAGACAAAGGCATTCTATCACCCTTAAGCTCTATGATTTCATTGTCACGTATGAGATACATAGGATTAAAAGCTCCCGAATAACACAGTGTTTTGTTATTAAGATCATAACTGATTATTGAACCATCCATACCATCTTTCACCTCGAGATATCTGCCTTCCTGGCCCAATGCCTGAACAATCTTTTCCCTTAGCCGGGTTAAAATCAGATGAGGTTCATCAATTTTTTCTCTTATCACCGTTTCATTTAACAGAGTGACACCTAAAATACTCATGAATGCGCCGGGAATACCATGGCCCGTGCAATCAAAAACACCGGCCAGCAATTTATTATCAATTTTGTGAAACCAATAGAAGTCTCCACTGACAATATCTTTGGGCAGGAGAATACAAAACTGATCAGTAAAAAAGGCTGATCCATTCAAAGATGCATTTAAAACCGCTGCCTGTATTGTATGAGCATATTGAATGCTATACTTTATAAGTTTATTCTTGTATTCGATCTCTTCCAGGTTCCTGGCAATTTCATCTCTGCTTTTTTTAATTTCGATTTGTGTTTTAACTCTGGCAATCAGCTCCTTCTGGTTGAAAGGTTTTGCAACATAATCAACTGCTCCAAGATCAAATCCATTTATAATGCTTTCCATATCTACTTTAGCTGTAAGAAATATTACTGGAATTTTTTGTTTTACAGGATCACTTTTAATTATTTTGCAGACTTTAAAACCGTCCATTCCAGGCATCATAATATCCAGAAGAACAAGATCAAATTCAGCCCGTTTAATCCAATCCAGCGCCGAAGTCCCATCTAATGCAAATTCAACTTTAAATCCTTCCTTTTGTAAATAGTTACCAAGTATTTGAAGATTTCTTGGATTATCATCAACAATTAATATCAGAGGTTTTGCCATCATTTGTTTCCTGTCAAATATTTTTTAACCGATAAGACCGAAGTCCGGAGACCGGAGTCCGAAGTTTGTTACTACTTCCGTCTTCCGTCTTCCGTCTTTTTTTCTACAATTTCTCCATTTTAGCGATTGAGTCTTTCATTCTTCTTATAATCTCTTTACATTGATACTGTATATTTGAATCGTTATTCTTCCCGATAAGTTTTTCAACCTCACTAACACATGTCCTTACTTCAAGATAAATATCTTTCAGCATAAAACTCTGATTTTTATCGAATTCTATCATTTTGGTATTAAGATCATTTGTCTCATTCCAGTCTGTTTTGTTCAAGCTAACCTTCAACCAGTTTTCGATTTTCTTTCCCAGCCATTCATTAATCTTTTCCAGTTTTTCAGTCTTCGATTTAAGATCCAACTGGGTCTTTACTCTTGCAAGCAGCTCTCTGGTATCAAATGGCTTTGTCACATAGTCCTGTGCGCCAACCTCAAATCCTTTTAAAATGCTTTCCCTTTCAGATTCAGCCGAAAGAAATATTATAGGTACCTCATTTATTCCCTTTTCTGAACGAATTTTTTTACATACCTCAAATCCGTTCATCCCGGGCATATTTAAATCAAGCAAAATCAAATCAAATTGCCGGATTTTTAACCATTCCAGAGCTGATTCTCCGTTAATAGCGAATTCGGTTTTATATTTTTCCTCCTGCAACAGTTTGCCTAAAACCTGGAGGTTATGGGGATTATCATCAACCAGGAGTATTACCGGCGTATACAGATATGCCTTTTGCATTATATAAATCTTATTTTCTTAATTTGTTTTTTAATAATCCAATTGTATCAGGGAATTTCCTTAAAAGATTTAGTATAGCTTCAATATTAAAATTATCGGCAGCGCTTACCAGTTCTTCCCCGTACCTGATAACAACTGATGAATTGTGATCTTTAC
>CAZWZQ010000072.1:2290-9466 GCA_964638955.1 uncultured Rikenellaceae bacterium
GCGCTTACCAGTTCTTCCCCGTACCTGATAACAACTGATGAATTGTGATCTTTACCTGATCTTACTAATTGATTTCCAAAATCCAGGATTTCATCTATCGGTTGCCTGATTCCAAAAGTCATCCAGATATCTTTAAACCGTGTATCAAGGGAATTAATCAATCCGGGAAGATCAGATATTTCTTCATCCGGATTTATTTCTGATAAAGATTGTCCTGATTCAGGAGCTCTGATCGATTTATATGGCAGATTATTCATAAGCTCAATGTATAATTCCGTTACCTGGACCGGTTTTATCAATAAGCCGGTAAATTCGCTTTTACGGATCCTGTCTCTCTGGGCTTTCATGACTGAAGCAGAATAGGCGATCACGGGAATATGTTTCAGTCTTTTATTACTTTTCAGTTTTTTCAATAAGTCAAAACCGTTAAGAACCGGCATTCTTATATCGGTAATAATAAGATCCGGTACTATTCTTTTAGCAAGAGAAAATGCTTCCATACCATCTTCTGCTTCGACTATATTTATGTTTGTTTTACTCAGGGCATCAATCAGGTATTTCCGGTTATGTTGAACATCGTCGGCTATAATTATTGTTGTCTTTTCGAAAATGATATCCCCGGGATCAAGCTGAATTTCCTCGCTCCTTTTTTCGAAGTCCCTCAAATAAGAAACTCCAGGAATCTTAATTTTAAATGTGCTTCCTTTATGTAACTGAGAAGCAAGTTCAATGGTCCCATTCATTAGTTGTACGAGTCGTTGAGTAATTGTCAGCCCGAGACCTGTTCCTCCGTATTTTTTTACCTTCTGTCCCTGCCCTTGTACAAATGGATTAAATATCTCTTCCTGCATCTCTTTTGAAATTCCGATACCGGTATCAGTCACCTCAATTATAAGATCTATAAATTCCTCGGCTTTTCCTTTGGAATAATTGATGATTTGCGGATTTTCAGTATATACTTTTAATTTGATGCTTCCCTTTTCGGTGAATTTTGTTGCGTTCCCGATAAGATTAAGAATGATCTGACGTATCCGGGCATCATCGATATAGATACCTGCCGGTGTACCCGACGAAATATCCAGAATGAATCTCAGCCCCTTTTCAGATAATCTTAATGAAAAGATGCGTTCGAACTCTGAAAAGAAAGACTGTGAATTCACAAACTCAAACTGCAGCTCCAGTTTCCCTGCTTCAATTTTGGACAGATCGAGAATGTCGTTGATCAGGGTAAGGAGGCTTCTTCCGCTTGATTTTATTGATTCAAGATAGTCCCTCTGGGTTTTATCCTCAAGCATGAGACCCAACAGTTCGGCGTAGCCTAAAACCGCATTCATAGGAGTCCGGATCTCATGACTCATATTGGCAAGAAATTCACTTTTCGCTTTATTCGCCTCCTCTGCTTCTTTCTTTGCCTTACTAAGTTCTTCCGTCCGTTCATTTACCAATTCCTCGAGGTGATCACGATGTTTAAGCAATGCCTCTTCAGCCAGCTTACTTTCGGTTATGTCAAGAACCGTAAATGTTAATCCTTTTAATAGATCATTTTCATCCAGAGGGGTTGAACCTGAAATAATGTTCAATATTCTGCCATCCTTGCATTTTAACCTTGTTTCAACTGACCCTATACCTTTTTCGGCAATTTGCCTGTCTTTTTCAAGACCGACAAATTCAAATTCTTCATGTGTAGGATAGACCATTGCAGAACTTTTTCCAATCAGTTCCTTCCGGCTATATCCCGTCATTTTACAGAAAGTGTCATTTACTTCCATAAAGACCCGGTTAACAACCAGCCCGATACCAACAGGAGCAGTGCTGAAAATACTTTGAAGTTTCTCCTCGTTTCCCTTTAATAATAGTCCGGCAGCTCTCTTTTCGGTCAGTATCCGGTGTTGTTCCATAGCTTCTTTCACTGCAAATGGCAGTCTTGTCATATGCTCCTTTATAATATAATCATCGGCTCCGGCTTTTATACATTCAACAGCAGTCTCTTCATTTATCGACCCTGTACAAAGGATGAACGGGATTTCAGGATTGAACTCTTTTACTTCCTTAAGAGCTTGCAAACCATTAAATGCAGGCATCATATAATCCGAAATGACCAGATCAGGCTTGAACTCTTTAAGTGCTTTAAAAAGATCCACCCGGGTGCAAACCGTGGTGTATTCAAACTTTAATTTCTCCTTCCGCAGTTCCAGAACTGCAAGGTCGACATCCGTTGGCATATCTTCCACAAATAATATACGCATTATATCCAATCCCTTTTCCTTATTTATATGGATAATTGACAACAAGCCAGTAGTAGCCGAGTTTGCTTATTGCTGTCTTAAACTTTTCGAAATCGAGGGGTTTCAACACGTAGCTGTTTGCCCCCAGCCGGTATGCTTCCTTCACATCCGGTTCTTCGCTCGAGGATGTTACGACAACCACAGGAATTTTGGAAATGCGTTTGTCTCCCTTTATGGTTTTTAATACTTCCAGTCCACTGACTTTCGGAAGCTTCAGGTCGAGGAAAACAACTTTGGGCAGATTAGTTAAATCGCGTTTTGAATATTCCCCTTTACACAAAAGAAAATCAAGTGCTTTGGCTCCATCTTTTGCAATATAAAGATTGTTCGCCAGGTTGTTCTTCTTCAGTGCACGTACTGTCAATTCCGCATCGCGCGCATTGTCTTCAACAAGTAATATTTCGATTTCATTCATCTTATTTGATTTTTCGTTTCTTATGTTTTGGTAATGAAAAATAAAATATTGCCCCTTTATCGGGTTCACCGGCAGCCCAGACGCGGCCTCCATGCCGGCTGATAATTCGGTTTACGATGGCGAGACCAATACCTGTACCTTCAAAATCAGTGCTGTCATGCAACCTTTGAAATACGCAGAAAAGCTTGTCTGCATATTGCATGTCAAATCCCGACCCGTTGTCGGAGACAGAATATATGATTTCGTTTTTGCCTGCCTCGTAGTCTATAATAATTTCAGGATGATCTTTTTTAGAAGAGAACTTTATCGCGTTCAATATAAGGTTGGACCATACCTGCTTTATCAGTGAAGAATCGCCAAAGGCCCCGGGAATATCCCTGACAGTGAACGAAATATTTTCTCTTTTTTCAGGCAGGGAATATTCATAATAGATGGAATTAGCCATGGTTTTCATGTCAATGGTCGACATATGCAACTCGGTCCTGTTCAGGTGTGAGAATGCCAGCAGGTCTTCAATAAGCCGATTCATCTGTACTGCACTGCTTTTAATGACATCACATATACGTTGTCCTTCAGCGTCAATTTTGTTTTTATATTCCTCAATCAGGATACCGGTAAAACCGTCTATAGCCCTCAGGGGAGCTTTCAGATCGTGTGATACTGAATAGCTGAACGTTTCCAGTTCTTTATTTACAGCCTGCAATTGTGCAGTACGCTCTGCCACACGCTGTTCCAGTCCGGCAATGAGCCTTTGTATTTCTTCCTCCCCATGTTTGCGTTCGGTTATGTCGTTCCCTTGTGCAATCGTTGCGACCACAGTTTTATTATCTTTTTCAAGAATGTTAGCAGTATTGCACAGCAAAATTCTCGAATCTCCATCTTTCCTTTGTATCTCAATCTCAACAGTTTCCCAGCGTTCACCACTGATAGCTCTTTCTATAAGATCAAGCGAAGATTCAATTGTCTCTTTCGAGAAAAGAATATCGATCTTTTTACCTATAACTTCTTCCGTACAATAACCGCTTAAATGTTCAAATGCATGATTAAATTGGGTGATAAACATTGAAGTGTCCCAGACAATGATCGGTGCATTCGCGTGATTGAAGAGGTTCATCAGATATTCATTCGTTTCTCGTAGTTCCTCTTCTGCATACTTGAGCTCGGTGATGTCAATCACTATTACATGGCATTGTTCTCCATTTTCTGTAACGATGCCGGTAACATGAACATACTCTGTTAAGTTGCCATTAGTTAACAGGGTCACCTCACATGATTCTCTGGTTTTACTTTTAAATAACTTCTTGAGGAAGAGATTGAAGATTGGTTTTGTATCGTCGGAAACAAAAAAGCCAAATCGGCTATTTATTAACTGCGAACGTTCTTTGCCAAGCATTTGTGATCCGCAGAGGTTTAGCTCAATAATTTTACCTTCTCTGGATAGTGTAAAATAACCCGATGGTGCAAAATCGTATAATTCAGCATATTTCTCGGCAGCAACCTCTGTCTGCTCTTTTGCCACCATGAGTTCTTCGTTCTGCATTTCCAGCTCTATCTGATGTATCTCAAACTCGTGAATGAGTTTCAGCACTTCGGTTTCAGAAGGTTGCAAACCTGATTTTGACGGTTTCTTTTTCAGTAACTCTTCTGCCTTTTGGCGAAGCCTGGTAGCTTTTGATTTTTTACTGGCATTCTTCATAATTGTCTCCTGCCTTGAATTGTGTCACTTTTACTCTTGGTTAAGACGGGTGGTATTATAGACTATTCTTAGTTCTGCGAAGTTTCTCATTTGCTCTTTTCAGTTTTATTTCCAACTTTTTGGCTATGGTTATATCGGAAAATGTTATAACCAGCCCATCCATATTGTCGTCAAGAGTGCGGTAGGGCATTATCCTGACATTAAACCACCTTTCATCGTGTGTTGCAATTGCAGTTTCAACAGATATCAGGTTTTTGATCACTTGCCGGGCATGGCTTTCAATTTCGGGGTACTGTATATCGGTAGTCAGGTCGGTAAAAGGCCTGCCAATATCCGTGTTACGCAGTTTAAATATTTTGGTTATCTGGTCGGTGAACCTGCGGATGTTCAACTCCTTGTCGAGGAAAAGGGTAGCAATCTCGGTACTATTGAGCAAGTTTTTCATGTCATCGTTCGCCCGTGCATAATCATTTACCTTACTTTGAAGTTCGATATTAACCGTTTGCAGCTCTTCGTTCAGGCTCTGCATCTCTTCCTTTGAGGTGGTGAGTTCCTCGTTGGTCGATTGCAGTTCCTCATTGGTTGATTGCAGCTCCTCGTTGGTCGATTTCAGCTCCTCCTGCGATGTCTGCATCTCTTCACGGGTGCTTTCCAGGTCTTCATAACTTCGTTGCAGTTCAATCTCTAATTCCTTCTGCCGTCCGGTTGAACTTTGTTTCCCTGTTCTCGGATTCACTACATCATTTTTAACCGCAACCGGCACGTCGGCAAATATTACCATAAGCATACCTCTTATCAAATCGGGGGTTTCGATGCGTTGAACAGTAACATCCACTAGCTGAGTACTCCCGTTGGTTCTTACTTTAATATTGTGTACTATCACTGTGTCAAAGCTTTGCATTGCTTTCCGGAAGGCGCCCGGCAGCGCCTGGCGCAATCCTTCGCGCGCCATCGCATGAATGTTCCAGTTTGCTTTACCTGCAGCAGGTTCAAGATATTTCCCTGTATGGCCTGTGATGTAAAGTATGTCGCCTGTGCCGTTTACCAGCACACTGGCAGGAGTAAAGCGTTGAAGTAAAATCTTATCTGCGAGGGTCTGGATGTTTTCAATAACTTCAGGTAGTATCTTTTTTTCAGTTTTCTCTGCTTTATTGTGGGAAAAGGAGCTTGGAAAATCAATGAGTTCAGGCGTCGGAACTGTTACGGAGCGTTTGAAAATTTTCAATTTGGCATTAAGCTCTTTAAACCCCTCTTTTTTGGCTCCAAGTGTTTCGGAAGTGCCAAGTAACATTATTCCACCCGGATTAATGCTGTAATAGAAAAGTGCTAAAAGTTTTTTCTGCAATTCGGGCTCCATGTATATCAGCATATTGCGACACGAAAGAAAATCGAGCCTGGTAAAGGGTGGGTCTTTAATCACATTCTGAGGAGCAAACACCACCATTTCGCGTATGTCGGCATTAATGCGGTAGCCTTCATTTCCGACAGAAAAAAACCGGTTGATCCGTTCGGGAGATACATCGGCAGTAATGTTTTTAGAGAAAACACCTTTGCGGGCTTTATCAATGGCATCATTATCGAGATCGGTGGCAAATATCTGCAAATTCAGGTTTTTGTGCATTTTAACCTCTTCCAGTGCCTCTTTAAAAACAATGGCTAATGAATAGGCTTCTTCCCCGGTTGAGCAGCCCGGCACCCAGGCGCGTAGCGCATGTCCGTCGGGCGATTCTTTAATCAGTTCAGGAAGAACACTTTCTCGGAGGATTTTCCACACTGCAGTATCGCGGAAAAAGCTGGTAACGCCAATCAGCAACTCTTTGAAAAGTATTTCGACCTCTTTAGAGTTTTCCTGCAAAAAGCGGACATAGTTGTTTATTTTGCTTATTTGGTGAACTCCCTTGCGCCTTTCGATTCGGCGAAACAAGGTGTTTTTCTTATATAAAGAAAAGTCATGACCTGATTGTTCGCGGAGCAGGATGACAATTTTTTCGAGGTTGCTTTTGTTTTTACTCTCTATTTCGGAATCTGTTTTAACTGCCGGAAAAAACTTAAGGTAAGCGATCAGTTTGGCGGGTAATTCCCCGGCGGGAGCCACAATATCAGCAATTACGGCTTCGATGGCGCTGCTGGGCATGCTATCGAATTTGGCCGAAGCAGGATCCTGTACCAGTACAACGCCGTTTTTTTCTTTAATGGCTTTGAGTCCCAGGCTGCCATCGGAGCCCATGCCCGAAAGGATAATGCCGATGCTTTTTTCCTGCATGTCGTCGGCCAATGAACGGAAGAAATTATCAATAGGTAAACGCAGGCCGCGTGATTCAACAGGATCGAATAAATATAACGCGCCATTCAGCAACGACATGCTCTTGTTGGGTGGTATCACATATACATAGTTTGGCTTCACTTTAAGCCGGTCGGTTGCCTGTAACACCTTCATGTGGGTAATTCGTTGCAACAGATCGGGCATAATGCCAACGCGGTTTGGGTCGAGATGTTGGATTACGACGAACGCCATCCCGTTGTCTTTGGGCATATTTTCAAAGAACTGCTCCAACGCTTCCAGCCCGCCTGCCGAGGCGCCAATGCCAACTATGGGAAACTGGTCTTTATCTGTTTTTGCAGGAGTTTTTTCGTTTACACGTTTTGCTGATGCTTTCAGCGCAACTTCTGTCTTGCTTTGACTTTCCGATTTGCTGCTTTTCTTCATAACCTTCATAATTCTAATTACAACTTAATTCCATCAGGGGTTACAGTTTCTCATTAACATATCGGGTATCTAA
>CAZWZQ010000073.1:0-9426 GCA_964638955.1 uncultured Rikenellaceae bacterium
CTTTTCCAACTTTCTACTTTTTACTTTTTACTTTTTACTTTTTACTTTTTACTTTCTACTGATAGTATTCCATAATTCTCCCTGAGATAAGGAGAAGCGAAATCTCCGCAAGCTTAGCCTGGTATTTTACCGATACCAGATTCTCTCTTGCTTCAAGCAGACTCAGCTGCACCTCACGCAGTTCTATTCCTGACAGATTCCCCAGCCTGTACCGTTCCAGCGCAATTGACAGGTTTTCAGTTGCTGTGCTCAGATTCTGCTCTTCAAGTGTGACAAGCTTAAGATAGCTGCTGTAAGCACTGTATATCGTAATAAGATCTGCTCTGACACCCTGCTCAACTTCCTGATATTTAAGCTCTTTATTCATCACCTCAATTGATGAATTACGCAGACTCCTTCTCTGGTTCCATCCGTCAAAAATATTTAATCCCATTGTGAGACCGTAATTCATTCCATTGGTAAGCTGATTCTTTGTTGTACTGCCTGAATAGGTATAATAATAATAGTTGTAACCTGTTGATAAATTGAGATACGGGTAAGAACGCGATGCAATGAGCTTGTAATCATATTCCGAAATTGTCTTATTGGCTCCTGCAATGAGCAGACTTGTATTCTTTGCAAGCGTTTCTTCCAGGAGCTTGTCATATAAAAAATCAGGATTTACATCAATCGATGAGTCTTTTGTAACAAATGACCTGGCGAGATCTTCAACAGCCATCAGTTCATTGAGCCTTATCTCAGTTGCCCTTACGGTTTCACACTGTCGTGAAAGTCGTGAGCTGTCTGAATTAACATAAACCCTTGATTGCAGCACATTAAGCTTGGAGCTTGATCCCAGCAGATAACGCTCTTCATCAATCCGGAGACGCTCTCTGGACAAGGTAAGAGCATATTTTAAATTATTAAGTTGCTGCACCTGGTTAATATAATTATAATATGCTGATACTATATCAGATACGAGGTTTTCAATGGCCATCTGCGTGTTAAGTTCTCCGACCTGCTTCAGCTCATTAAGTTTTTTATAGGTAGTCTGAACGTTAAATCCATTGAATATTGTAAGACCTAATGTTACACCGGCAGTGGTCGTTGTATTGAATACATCATTAGATTCAGCCTGCGATCCGTCGGTAAAATTCTGAGTTATATTGTTAAGAGTACCGGAATGCCTGCCGCTAAGATCCAGGGATGGCAGATATCCTGCATTTCCCGGTGTAAAATTGTTTTTTGCAATTTCTTCACTGTTCCTGGTGATCAATAGTGAAAAGTTATTTTCGAGACCGGTGTTTATGCAATCTTTCAGGTTATAAACAATCTGTCCCATAACTGATCCGCAAAGGATTAAGACAGTAAGGCTAAGCAACAGATACCTCTTTATTCTCATCAGGTTTTGTTTTAGTTTCACTTGCAATGTAGGTATAAATAGCAGGTACTATATACAGAGTCAGGAATGTGGAGAAGATCATTCCCCCGATAACTGCAATACCCATGGCTACACGGCTCTGTGCTCCCTCTCCAAATCCAAGGGCCAATGGTGAAATACCCAGAATAGTTGCAAGGCTTGTCATCAGTATCGGACGGAATCGTGCTGCAGCAGCATATTTTATAGCATCAATTTTCGACATGCCGGCACTTTTTCTCTGGTTGGCAAATTCAACAATTAAAATGCCGTTCTTCGACACAAGCCCAATGAGCATTATAAGACCTATCTGACTGAAGATATTCATCGTGATGTTGAAATACCATATAAATACCAGCGCTCCTGTAAGGGCAAGGGGAACAGTCATCATTACAATAAACGGGTCCTTAAAACTTTCAAACTGTGCCGCAAGAACCAGGAATATAAGAATAAGAGCAAGCATGAATGCAAACATAAGACTTGAGGAGCTCTCACGGAAATCTTTTGAATCACCTGCCAGTGCCGTCCTGAAAGATTCATCAAGCACTTTATCGGCTATCCTGTCCATCTCTTCCAGTCCTTCACTTATTGTCTTCCCGGGAGCCAGACCTGCCGACACAGTAGCAGCCACAAATCTGTTGTACCTGTAAAGCTGGGGTGGGGCAGTCTCTTCTGAAAGTGTAACGAGATTATCGAACTGGATCATGTCCCCGCTGTTATTCCTTACATATAACGATTTGAGATCCAGTGGCTTATTGCGATCAGAACGAGCAAGTTCACCAAGTATCTGATACTGCTTGCCGTTCATGAAGAAATAACCGAAACGCTGACCACTGAGAGCAAGCTGAAGTGTCTGCCCTATATTTTGTGTCGATACTCCCATTGTAATCGCCTTCTCACGGTTAATATGTATCCTCAGCTCAGGTTTTGAAAACTTCAGGTTCACATCAGCCATCTGCAGAATTTCGCTTTCCATGACCCTGTTCATAAATTCCGGCAATATTTCCCTCAGCTTCTCTATTGAAGTTGCCTGGAGAACATACTGAACAGGCATTCCCGCCCGCCGGCTGCCAAAAGTTGACTGTTGCATTACAAATGACCTGGCTTTTGTCTTGCTTCGCAGATCTGCTGAAAGATTTTCAGCAATCTGTTGTTGAGTTCGCTCTCTTTCATCAGGTTTTTTGAGCACTATTCTTATATTAGCAAAAGTACCTCCCCGTACCATTGTAGTATACCGGACACGCTCCGGTATTTTTTGTTCAACCAGATCTGCAAGATCGTCAGCATAAGCCAGCATATACTCATAAGTAGCACCTTCTGTCGCCGACATGTTTATTGTGATCTGCGAACGATCTTCCAGAGGAGCCATTTCTGAAGGTATTGTACTCCAGAGTAAAAATATCAATCCAAGGGCAACTGCCAGAATGATAAAAGCATACCTGCGATGCTTAAGAAATGAACTCAGTGAATTCTTATAAGCTTTATTCAGATTCTGAAAAAAATGATCAGTCTTCCTGTAGAACCAGGTATGACTTTTTTCATGTCGTAACAGTTTTGTTGAGACCATGGGTGTAAGTGAAAGAGCCAGGAAGGCTGAAATAGTCACCGTGCCTGCCATTACAATGCCGAATTCCCTGAAGAGACGTCCGGTTATACCCTGGAGGAAAACAATCGGGAAGAAAACGGAAACAAGTGTAATCGTTGTCGAAATAATTGCAAAGTAAATCTCTTTTGATCCTTTTAACCCCGCTTCAAAGGGGGTCATGCCCGATTCAACCTTTACATAGATATTCTCCATGACCACTATGGCATCATCGACAACAATACCTATTGCAAGTACCATTGCCAGCAGGGTGAGAACATTTATTGAGAATCCTGCCAGGTACATTATGAAAAATGAACCAATAAGCGAAACAGGGATAACCAGTATCGGAATGATAGTAGCCCTCCAACTGCGCAGGAAGAAGTATATAATAACCACTACGAGGAGAAAGGCTATGAAGATGGTATTCTTTACTTCAGAAATTGAGGAACGTATGTACTCTGTGTTGTCATAATTTACATTTACTTTAACATCATCGGGGAGATCTTTTCGTATATATTCCAGACGCCGATAAATCTCATCAACTATTTCAATCTGATTGGAACCGGGTTGCGGAACAACGGCTAGCATTGCCATTGGAACACCGTCATTTTTGAGGATACCCCTGATATCTTCCGGGCCCAGTTCAGCTCGTCCAATATCCTGAAATCTGACTATCTGATCTCCTGACTGTTTAATTATCAGATCATTAAACTCTTTTGGAGTTGTCATCAATCCCAGTGTTCTTATTGTTAGCTGGGTTGTTGTACCTTCAATTGTGCCCGAGGGCAATTCGACGTTTTCACGGGCAATTGCGTTTCTGACATCCATAGGAGTCAATTCATAACCGGCTAGTTTAACAGGGTCAATCCATAGGCGCATCGCATAGCGCTTCTCACCAAAAATATTTATCGCACTTACTCCGGAAACTGTTTGAAGCTGCTGTTTTAACGTCAGGTCAGCTATTTCTGACAGTTCAAGCAATGATCTTTTCTGACTCTCAACAGTCAGGAAGAGTATAGGACTGGCATCAGCATCTGCTTTAGTCACGGTAGGTGGGTCGCAGTCGCGTGGTAGTCTTCTCATAGCCTGCGATACTTTATCCCTGACATCATTAGCCGCTGTTTCAAGATCCACCGATAGTTCGAATTCAACAGTGATCCTGCTTGATCCCTGCCTGCTGACACTTGTCAACGAACGTACACCCGGAATACCGTTTATAGATTGTTCAAGGGGTTCGGTGATCTGGGTTTCAATAACATCTGAATTAGCCCCGGGGTAGGATGTATTTACTGAAATTATAGCAGGATCAACACTTGGGAATTCACGGATTCCCAGGAATGTAGCACCAACAATCCCGAATAATAGTATGATTATGGCAAACACAGTTGCCAGCACAGGTCTGTTTATACTTAATGATGAAAGGCTCATGTTACTGGTTTTGGCCGGTTTGGTTCGTTATCAGCGTATCAAGTACCACAGGCAGACTCTCACGAAGCTGCAGGATGCCAGAGGTCAGCAAGGTATCACCGAATTCAAGTCCCGATACGATCTGAATGAGTGATTCTGTACGCAAACCGGTATTAACCCTCACCACCGATGCTTTGCCATTTCTGTAAACATACACTAATTCCCCTTCCATTTCCGGAACCAGTGCTTCTGTGGGAATTGCTATTGCATTATTTATCTT
The DNA here is from genome assembly GCA_964638955.1 of uncultured Rikenellaceae bacterium. Classification (GTDB taxonomy): domain Bacteria; phylum Bacteroidota; class Bacteroidia; order Bacteroidales; family VadinHA17; genus LD21. Next base: position 4,669 of record CAZWZQ010000073.1, read on the forward strand.
TGAGAGCTCAAGTGTTACAGCGGCATAACGTCCTGACTTTAGCTCTTCATTTTTATTCGGATAAAGAGCCCTAAGGACAATAGACCTGGTGTTCAGTTCAATTTTAGGATCCACCGCATACACTCTGGCCTTATATATTGTATTACTGCCATCCACTTTAAATGTAACAGGGTACCCTATATTTACTTCATAAGCATACCGTTCAGGTATTGAAAATTCGAGTTTTATAGGGCTCATTTTTATTAACCGCGCAATTTTGGTAGAAGGAGTGGCGTAGCTTCCTTCACTTAAGTAACGAAGACCTATGATCCCGTCAAAAGGTGCACGCAACTCTGTTTCTGAAATCCGGGCTTTAATAAGATTAATATCTGCCTCAATTGTCTGCAGGTCGGTAACAATCTGATCATAACTCTCCTGACTTATTGCATCCTTGTCGAGAAGGCTGCGCTGACGGAACTCTTTTTCCTCCACAAGCTTTTTCTGGGCCTGCAGCTTCTGTAATTGAGCCTGCAAAGGCCTGTCGTTTATCTTGGCCAGAAGATCTCCCTCTTTCACTCTTGTTCCTTCAGTAAAGTTTATATCTACGATCTTACCGGATGTTTCGAATGATAATTCAACCTCCTCGTCAGGTCTTAATGTGCCGGTGCTGTTGATAAGCTCACTCATTTCAGCAGGTTGAATCAGGAATCCGTTTACATTAAGCAGTTGCCTGCCCTGCATCCTTCCGGCTCCCGGACCCTGTGCAGAAACCCTTCCTGAAACCTGGCCTGAATTTCTTGATTTAGCCGCAAACAGCGGCTTTATCTTGGGGTAAAATATTATTCCTGCCAGTACAATAATTAACACTATTGTTATTATTGTTCTTAATTTTCTATTCATGAATTACAATCTTATTTTTTCTTATCTGATTCCTAAACAGTTAATGCCGGTTTTAGTTCAACGAATTGATAATCTGTTTTGCCGGTCAGCAAATGTAGATAATTTGCAAATTGCCGGATCAAATGCTCATTGAAAAATATGTTAAATATTCATAAAACAGCTTATATTCATCCTGCATTCTTTTAAGAATATGATTTGAATAAAACATATTACTTTTACGAGACATTAACAGTTATATCATGATACAACGTATACAGTCATTATATCTACTAATGACTGCCTTGTTCTCAACTATATTCCTTTGGGGTAAAATACTAAGATTCACGGATAATTTGCACAATGAGTTTTATATTAAGCTGGGTGGAATATTCAAAGTGACAGGTGGTGCTGTTACGGAGAATATAGAAAAAGTGATTCCTGTCACTTTTTTATTGCTGTTGATACCTCTTGTTTCCTTCATAACCATATTTGTTTTTAAAAACAGAAGGCTGCAAATGAGAATTACTGCAGCTCTGACAGGCCTTATAATAATTATGATTATTGTCTTAACAGTTTATACGTTCAATATGATCAGGAATTATAATGCAGTTTTTTCCCCGGGAATAAATTTAATTCTGCCAGTATTGATGCTTATATTCTCATATCTGGCTTACAGGGGGATAAGGAAGGATGAGGAACTTGTCAGGTCATACGACAGGTTAAGGTAACTGAAAGATATCTAGGATTCCAGATTTCAGATTCAAGATTCCAGATTCAAGATTCCAGATTTCAGATTATCTGCAAATTTTCCTGATTTGTAATCTTCTCGCAGTAGTGGCACTTAAGGGCCACATTTTTCTTTGACACCACCCTGAACCGTGTTGTGACCTGTTCAAAATTTGTTATGCACTTGGGATTCATGCATTTGGCAATACCTGTTATTGTATCAGGAACAACAACCACCTTCTTCTCCACAACCTCATAATCCCTGATAATATTCAATTTTGCATCAGGGGCTACAAGAGCTATCCTGTTAATATCATCATCCTTAAAGAACATGCCGGCTATTTTGATTATTGCTTTTCTTCCCAGCTTTTTGCTTTCAAGGTTTGTCCCGAAAGTGATCTGGTTATCAATATGATCGAGCCCGAGTATCTGGATTACCTTGAAGAGGTGTTTTGCCGGCACATGATCAATGACAGTTCCATTCTGAATGGCGCTGACTACCAATTGTTTCGGTTCCTTCATGATTCTTCTCTTTACAATTTAATACCTAATAATGTGCACAGTATTGCCTGGCGTGTAAAAACTCCGTTGAGAGCCTGTTCAAAATAATAAGCCTTTGGATTGGTATCCACATCAGTATGTATCTCGTTTACCCTTGGTAAAGGATGTAATATCCTCATATTGGGTTTTGTATTCTTTAGCATCACATTTTTCAATACATATACATTTTTAACTTTTTCATAATCCATGGGATCAGAAAATCTTTCCTTCTGAACCCGTGTCATATAAATGATATCCGCTTTTGAAATTATATCGGAGAAATCAGAGTGCTCATAATATTTCAGGCCCATATTGTCCAGATAGAGCTTAAATTCTTCAGGCATTCTCAGCTCTTCAGGCGAAATGAAATTAAAGGTTGCGTTCCACTTCGACATGGCCATCGCCAGAGAATGCACCGTCCTTCCATATTTTAGATCACCCACCATAAAAATATTCAGGTTTTCGAGTGTCCCCTGTGTTTTTCTTATTGAATAAAGGTCAAGCATTGTTTGTGTAGGATGCTGGTTAGCTCCGTCCCCGGCATTTATCACCGGAACAGAAGCAATCTCGCTGGCATACCTGGCGCTTCCTTCAATGGGGTGACGCATAACGATCAGATCACTGTAGCTGCTTACCATCCTGATAGTGTCGTGGAGAGTTTCACCTTTTGCTACACTGGAGCTTGCCGCATCGGAAAATCCGACGATTTTCCCTCCAAGCCTGTTAATGGCGCTCTCAAAGCTTAAACGTGTCCTGGTTGAGGGCTCAAAAAAAAGTGTAGCTATTACCCTGCCTTCCAGTAGTTTCTGCACGGATTGTTTTTCGAATTTCCCGGCCATATCGAGAATATTGATCATCTCACTGGTCGAGAAATCATCTATTGAGACTAAACTTCTGTTTTTCATTAGAATGGGACTATTTAGAAGCAATTAACTGATCTATTCAAAATTACTCAAGATTAACCACACTGCTGGTATGTGTTGATAATTAATTGAAAAAATATTGAGTATCGAAATATAAAATCATTTTGAAAAAGATTTCTCGCTAAAGCTCGGAATGACAGGACTACTATATATAATTATTCCCAAACTGAATACTATTTAGTTACGAGAAACCTGTATTTTAGGCCTTTTACCTTCGACAACCTGTTCAATATTTTTTCGCTGGCAGATGATCTGAAATTCAATCTGATTTTGCACTCCAGGTCAAATGATTGTTCAGATTGTGTGATATTCTCATCCTTGATTATAGTCATTACATCATTCATCGATGAGTAAGGAAAGAAAATTTCATAATAATCCTGTATAAAATGGTTTATAATCTCAGCATTGTTAAGTGCATCCATGGCAGCTGATTTATAGGCATTTGCCAGTCCGCTTACTCCCAGGAGAGTCCCTCCGAAATATCTGGAAACAACAATAATTGTATTTGTCAGATTGTGTGATCGTATCTGTCCGAGAATTGGACGGCCTCCGGTACCAGAAGGTTCGCCGTCATCATTAACTCTCCAGATATCGCCCTCAAAGCCAAGAACATAAGCAAAGCAATGATGTTTTGCATTATGATGTGCCTTCCTGGTTTTTTCAATAATTGTCTTAATTTCCTCCTCCCGGAACGCAGGATATGCGAATGCAATAAACTTACTGCCCTTTTCCTTATAAATCCCTCCAGAAACCGATTTGATTGTTTTAAATGAATCAGAAGCTTCCATTGTAAGGAGTTATGTTCATAACAACACTGCAATATTAACTAAATCTGACCTTCAAACCGATAGATTCTGTAAAAAATGGTATTTTTGCTTACTATGAATGTTTTACTTGACGAAAAAGACCTGCAGAAGCTGATTGTAGTTGGGGACAGGATCCTTATTAAACCTAAGACTCCTCAATCAAAGACAAAAAGCGGTCTTTATCTGCCTCCGGGAGTAAATGAGAATGAGAAGGTTCAGATAGGTTATGTTCTTAAGGTAGGCCCCGGATACCCGATCCCATCCGTAAACGATAGTGATGAACCCTGGAAAAACAGTGCTGATGAGCCGAAATATGTTCCGCTTCAGCCAAAAGAGGGAGATCAGGCTGTTTATCTCCAAAACAGTGCAATCGAGATTGAATTCAACAAAGAAAAATATATAGTTGTATCCCAGTCTGCTATCTTGCTTCTTCTGAGGGATGACGGACTTTTTGAATAAATAGTGTATCATGGTAACGGATACTCTTAAAGGGAAAAAGATACTTATAGTGGAAGATGATCAGTCAAGCAGGCTCTATCTTAATAAAATTCTTGAGAGGGCAGGAGCAGATCTTCTGAATGCAGGCGATGGTGTGGAAGCTATCAGTATTACCGAAAAGAATCCTGATATCGACATTATTCTGATGGATATCCAGCTCCCGGTAATGGATGGATATACCGCCGCAAAGAAAATCAGGGAGATGGGAAGGGATATTAAAATAGTTGCCCAAACAGCATACGGCATGTCCGATGACATGGAGGCAATAATTGAATTGGATTTTGATGATTATATTCTTAAACCGATATATGCAGAACAACTGATTGATAAGCTGGCATCATTAATATAATAATCCCGGATAACCCGGACTTCTGACTTCTGACTTCTGACTTCTGACTTCTGACTTC
>CAZWZQ010000074.1:0-1150 GCA_964638955.1 uncultured Rikenellaceae bacterium
TCTCGCCATCCTTCTTTTAAGTCTCATTCTATTTTTACTACTTTTGTCCCATGCCCGGGTCATACCAAATAAAAAGGATTGCTTTCTCCGTCACCAACTGTATCTGTTTCGACCAGCGTGTGCTGAAAATGGCTGCCACGGTTAATAAGCTTAACTGTGAGATCACTATCATTGGCCGAAGATTGGGCGATTGCTGTGATTCGAATTCCGTACCTTTTAAGACAAGGAGATTAAGAATGCTTTTTAATAAAGGGTTTCTGTTCTATAAATTCTATAATATTCGTCTTTTCTTATATCTGCTCTTACATAAATTTGATCTTATTGTTTCAAATGACCTCGATACACTGTTTGCCGGCTTTATAGCCTCAAAAATTAAAAGGATTAATCTTGTTTATGATTCACATGAATATTTTACCGGTCTGCCGGAATTAAACCACAGACCTTTTGTAAGATGGGTGTGGAAATCAATAGAGGAAATGATATTTCCTCACCTTAAACATGTATTTACCGTAAGCGATTCAATAGCAGTACAATATGAGAAAGAATATGGGATCAGACCTGTGGTGGTAAGGAATTGTTCTAGAATATCATCTGATATTAAGGCATTTACACGGGGCGAACTTAAAACGAACAGCGACAGCCTGCTGCTGATTTTTCAGGGCAGCGGTATCAATATCGATAAGGGCGGCGAGGAACTGATCGAAGCTATAAAAATTACTGAAAATGTATCATTGCTAATTGTCGGATCGGGAGATGTTATATCTGTACTGAAAAAGAAAGTTAATGCATTGAACCTTGCTGACCGGGTAATATTTATCTCAAAAATGCCCTGGAATGAACTTATGAGATATACAAAATCTGCTGATGCGGGATTAAGCCTCGAAAAGGACACAAACCTTAATTACAGGTTCAGCCTGCCAAATAAACTATTCGATTATATCTCAGCCGGAATACCTGTCATAACAGGTTCTCTCCCGGAAATAAGAAAAGTTGTCGAGGAGAATGATTGTGGAATTATTATTCCTGAAATCACTGCTCAGGAGATAAGTAAAGCAATAATAAAACTACGTGATAATACCGATCTGCTGAACAAACTAAAGAAGAATTCTGTTATTGCATCAGAATTCCTTAACTGGGAAAACGAAAGCAA
>CAZWZQ010000074.1:1250-9015 GCA_964638955.1 uncultured Rikenellaceae bacterium
CCTGAAATTAAAAACCATAAAATACTCCCAATATGAAAAGCAATCGCCGTGATTTTTTGAAAGCAGCATCATTTGCCGGTGCCGGGGCAATGGCCGGCGGACTATTATCCGGATGCTCACCGAAAAAACCTGAATCAAATCTTACCGGGATACTGGAAGCTGTAAAAAAAGCTCATCCTCAGAAGTTTAACATGTCAGGCTATGCGGCCCCTGCTCTTCCTGTTGTAAGAGTTGGCTTCATAGGGCTGGGTGACCGTGGAAGTGGAGCTGTTAAACGGTTATCATATATTGAAGGTGTTGAGATAAAAGCGCTGGCAGATCTACGTCCTGCAGCAACAGCCGGTTCACAGAGATACCTGGCAAGTATCGGGCGTCCTGAAGCACAGGAGTTTTCTGGGGACGAAGACATCTGGAAAAAGCTTGGCGAACTCCCGGATCTCGATCTCATCTACATCTGCACTCCATGGGTATGGCACACTCAGATGGCAGTATTTGCCATGGAACAGGGCAAACATGTTGTTTGTGAGGTGCCAATAGCACGCACGATTGATGAAGCATGGCAGCTTGTTGAGACATCCGAAAAGACAAAGAAGCATTGCATGATGCTTGAGAACTGCTGCTATGATTTCTTTGAGCTTCTTACTCTTAATATGGCCCGCCAGGGAATGTTTGGCGATATTATCCATGGTGAAGGTGCCTATATCCATAACCTGTTGGGAATGAATTTTAAGAAACCTATTGATGACCGGCAGGCGGACGGTGCATATACGGGCATGTGGCGTCTTAAAGAAAATGCTACAAGGAATGGTAACCTATATCCTACACACGGTCTGGGTCCGATATGTCAGATCATGAATATCAACAGGGGAGATAAAATGGAATACCTGACATCCTGCTCAACATATGATTTCAGTATGGCTGTCAGGGAGAAAGAACTTGTTTCGGATGATCCTTTCTTTGAACCATGGAAAGATGCAAAATTCAGGGGTAACATAAATACAACGATCATAAAAACCAACCTGGGTAAAACAATTATGGTTCAGCACGATGTTTCATCTGAGCAGCCTTATTCCAGAATACACCTTGTAAAGGGTACGGAAGGAATGGCTGTTAAATATCCCAATCCGCTGGTTGCTCTTGGCGAAAGATGGGTAAATAATGAAGATATGCAGGCACTCTGGGATCAATATACTCCTGAAATAGTAAGAAGGGTGGGAGAGATGGCACGAAAAGTAGGTGGTCATGGCGGTATGGATTTCATTATGGACTGGCGTATGATCGACTGCCTGAGGAATGGTTTACCACTGGATCAGGATGTCTACGATGGTGCACTCTGGAGCTCGGTAGCACCGCTCAGTGAATGGTCGGTAGCCAACAGGTCACAATCCATTGATGTTCCTGATTTTACCGGAGGCTCCTGGAGAACCAATAAGCCTCATGGTATCAACCTCGAAACAGGAGGGACTACGAAGGTACTGGAAGTACAGGAAGTAGGAGTGGAGTTATAGATGAATGTAAAATAGGGAATGACCCCCGGCCAGCTAAAGCAGGCCTGCCCCCTAATAAAGGGGGCATAAAATCCAATTGTGTATTTATCAATTTATTATAAGGATTTAAAGCCCCCTTAGGGGGGGGTGGGGGGTTATAGTTTAAGTCCGACAATCAGCACATCATCCGTTTGCAGATTTTTCCCTTTCCATTTGAAAAACTCTGTTTCGAGTATTTTCTTTTGTTCCTTCATCGGTAGGTTATGGATATCAAGAAGTAGTTTCTTTAAAGTAGATGATTTAAATTTCTTTGTTAGCGGTCCTCCAAACTGGTCAGAATAACCATCAGAATACATGTAGATTACATCTCCGGTATAGTATGGTATATCATGGCTGTCAAAGTTCGTGTCCTCAAGTTCATATATACCTATTGGCATCCTGTCGGCGTAGTACTCATTAAGGTTTTGGTTTTGTATCAGATAGAGGTTATTATATGCTCCTGAATATTGAATTGTTTTCCTGTTCCTGTCAATGACACAAAGGGCAATGTCCATTCCATCCTTTGCCTCTTCTCTTTCTCCTTTCTGATGAAGGGCACGCTGAACCTCTTTCCTGAGTTCATCAAGAATATATCCTGATTCAGTTATTTTCCGGTTATTTACTATCTCTTCGAGAAAAGATATTCCAAGCATGCTCATCAGTGAACCCGGAACACCATGTCCCGTACAGTCTCCTGCAGCTAATATCAGTTTATCTTTTATCTGCGAGAACCAGTAGAAGTCACCGCTGACAATATCTCTCGGCAGGTAAAGAAAGAAGCTGTTCTGTAATAGTCCTGGTATTTCCTTTTGATCGGGAAGAATAGCCTTCTGTATTCTGCTGGCATAGTTGATGCTTTCGGTTATCTCCCTGTGGTTCTCTTCAATGATATCATAGGCTTTCTTAAGCTCAACATGTTTCAGTCTGTATATCTCCTTCTCCTGTTCAGACCTCTCAATTGCGTGGGCAACCTCGATATTACTGATTTTGCTCTGAACCTCATTGCTCTGGTATGACTCTTTAGCCTTGATATAATGCTTAAAGCTTTTAAGAGCTTTAACAGGTTTCCTGAAAAGTTCGTAATGGGTTGCCAGTGCCAAATAGGCCTCAGCGATTAGTGCCAGCGATTTAAGTTCACTAGCCATTTGGAGAGCTTTTTCCAGTTTTTCCTCGGCATTTATCGCATCACCTGTTCTGCTGTAAATGCGTCCTGCTCCCATCATGCACTGAAGTGCACACCGTTTATCGGAACCGGTCATCCCCATCTCATAATAATTCAGCGATTCAGGGAGGTTTTTCATCTCCTCATAAGTGCTTGCAATGCCGAGAAGCGTCCATGGAATGGCTCCTGTCTGGCCTTCTTTCTTTCTTATTTCAAGGCTTCGGAAATAATATTCCAGGGATTCATCATATTTTTTCATCTGCCTGAGAACCATACCAATCCTGTTTAGTGATGATGCGACAGCAAGTATATCTTCAAGTTCTTCCCTGATATTCAGCCCTTTTTCAAAATATTCAAGAGCCTTCGGCAGGTTGTTTAACCGTGAATAAATAAGTCCAAGCTGGCTGCAAGATTCACCTTCCGATTCGATATCATTTATTTCGAGGGAGGTTTTATATGCATCAAGCCAAAAGTTCAGAGCTTTTTCGTAATTCCCGAAACTCTCGAATATATTGCCTTTAAGCAGCAAAGTTCTTACATAACCTTTTTCCTGCTTATTGGCTTCGAACCAATGAAAGGCCTCTGACAGATGTTTTAAGGCTAAAACGTTTTTTGACTGGTAGAAATTTGCGGCAGCGATATTGAGGTTAGCATAAGCAATTCCCTTCTGATATGCTGCTTTTTCTGCTTTCTTAAGATTCTTCAGGGCATCCTCAGCCACCATGGCAGAATCGCCAAACCTCGACTGCCAGAGCAGTTCATTGCTTGTATCGATAGGATTTAGTTTTATACTCATCCTTATTACTTAAAAGTAAATTTAATAAGAATATGTGTAATTTCAAAAGATATTGAATATCACATATTTAGGATTTTCTTGGTGATCCTTTATGTCTTGGTGCCTTAGTGGCAAAAAAGTATAGCCACCAAGGCACGAAGACACCAAGTTACACAAGGTAGACATAGATAAGACTAATCCCGGGCTTAAGCCCGGGGTTAGTTGATAATGAGATACATATGGACTTTAGTCCGGAACATAATTGGTAATATCAACATCACAGTTATTTTAATTTTCACTGCTTCTTATTTTTGCATTAATACCTATAGTCAATAAAATATTGTGAATTGTTTGAAATTGGTTTAATTTTAATACTTTATCAGATCCAGGTAAATGGAGCCTGCACTTCATAGAAAGATTTTACTTGTCTCATTGATTGTGGGCATTATTTCTGTCGCAGGCGCAGTGATAGGAATATTGCTTAAATTTTTCGAGTCGATCGTTTTTGCCTTCTTATTTGGATACTCGCTATTAGCAATAGTATCTTCATATACTATAAAATATCAAGGTCTGAGCTGGGCAAGAAAAGGTGCAAAATATTCTTTATTATTAATTCCTTTTTTCGTGTTTGCTGTAGTATATTTAACCCTAACCGCTGATCTAACAGCAGTTGTCTGGATTTTAATATCGGTTCTGATATTGTTAACTATACTGACATTAATCCATCTTTTTCTTTATACGAATTCTATATCTCTTACAGCCACTATAGTATTATTGATTTTCTCTGTAGTAGGAATTTTTTTTAAACGAAACCATTGGCCACTTGCAGGAACCATTATTGTCTGCTCTTCATTTTTAATGAGCGCGGGAAGTTTTATGTTTGGTATCCGGTGCCTTTATCTGGCAGAAAAAAATAGTTATTTCAGAAATGTGACATTTCTTGGAAGTTTTGCTCTTTCAGTAGCCTTCCTTGGTCAGCTGTTCAAGATGCAGCATTGGGCGGGAGCAGGAGGCCTTCTGATCGTTGGCTTCGCCGGACTGATTCTTGGAACTTTATATATTTTACTGACCCTTCATTCATCCGGATTTATTGACTGGCAACCTTTATATAAAAAGATCTTCAGAAGGATACTTATTCCATGGATTTTCATTTTTCTATTATATATCAGCCGCTTCATGGTACCTGAATTAAATACTCTTATATTTAGTCCGGGATCAGCTGTAAAAACCCAAAAATTGATTTCACCATATGGCTTTGGAATGAAAGATTATTCAATTGAAGATAAAACTGAACCAAATCCCAAATAGCTCAAATCTCTACAAAATTACTTTCCTTCGATTTCACTAAATTCCTGACCGGTTCAATATACTTTTTAATTTCTTTGGGATGGATCGGACTCTTTAGAATCTTCTTTCCAGAAATCCAGTATAAATAATTCCCATCATTCGAAAACATCGGAATTTTACCATCTAAAGTCATCATGATATAGCTGGTCCCGGTTATAAGAAAAATACGGGAAGATACGCTATCGGCAGCAGCAGCGATCTTATTATCAGGTGAGATTTGAAAATTGCTGATTGTCATAGGCTTTAGCTGTTCAGATGAAGGAGATCCTATAAAGTAAGATCTCTCATAACCATACGGGAATCCTCCCGCACCGTCATAGAAGAGTACCTTGTAATAATTGGCTTTAACATTCCCTATGGAGTCTTTGGCAATATAATACCCTGTTGCCACTATTTCAAGCTCGGAAAGACTGAAATATGCATCGCAGAATTTACCATAATATTTTGCATAGTAAGGATCGGAAGCATCCGGATCTTCTTCTTTGTTGTTAAAGCGGTATCGGGTACTGTACAATATGAAATTGAACCGAGAATTGATGTGTTTGCCGTTAAGATTCCAGATTCTAATTGTACTGTCAGCAGATGCAGTAATGATGTATTTTCCTGTTTTGTTGAATCTGCATGACCATATTATATCGTTGTGACCGATAAGAGTATCGTAAATGCTGAATTTATCGGTTTGTTGATTATAGTGCCAGATATATCCACGTCTATCGTCCGAGACAGTTACAATAAACCTTCCGTCAGGAGAAATATCGACCGAATTTATGTTAGCTGAATGCCCTATGAGTTTGTCAGCTACTGTACCGGAACTGTTGTAAATATATGTTATGCTATCCTTTACAGCAGCCATCTGGTTGCTACCTGTTGGGAAGAAACAGGTCAGCTTATCGTTGATAACCTCGTTTACAGTTGTAGTAAAATTATATAGTTTTTTACCTTTAAAATCACAAACAGAAGCCTGGTTATTTTCATAAATCAGAGCAAGAATTGGATCTTTTTCTGATATTTCCAGGTGCCTTAATTCAGTATCAGATTTAAAATAATGTATCTCTCGGCTTTGCGTATTATAAATAAAAACGGTTTGATTTTCCATCCAGCCGAATATATATTTTCCATCATGGCTTATTTCTGCATTTAAAACTGAAGCTTCCAGATTTACAGGTCTCAGGCTTTCCCGGATAGTAAAAATTGGATCAGAAGTATCAGTCTGCAATGAAAGTATCCTTTGAAAATCTTTCAGTATAAAACTATGCAGCTGACCTGAGACACTGTCTTTTTCCCACAGATCCAGTTCTGCAACCAATCCTTTTAAAGGATCCGTTGCAGTCTGAACAAGAGCTGATCTGAACAGATTGTTTACATTGTCAGCTTTTTGGGTGCTTATATAGAATCTGAGTGTCACAGCAAGGATAAGCAGGAAGATCAATGTCGATATCCGGGTTAAACGTTTTAGCGCTTTCCGTTGTGTATAGAATTTTCGCCTGCTATCGCTAATAAAATTTGAAAGATTCGGGGGAAGGATTAGTTTATTTTCATACCCGGCAAGGTAGTCAAGATCGTCTTTGCTCAACGAATTACCTCTTTTTTCAAAGACACTATAAGCATTTTCAACATATTTTCTGACCTCCAGCAGTTCCTTCTCTGCCATAGTGAATTTCTCATATATTTTTGTGGCCAGAGCATCGTGCCTGAGCTCATACTTCCCATTCTGATCCTTGTCACATAATATCCTGAGATTTACAAAAGTCTGGATCAACTCATTGATTGCAGGTTCACTTACCTCTTTTCCGAGGGTTAAAGCATATTCCCTTGCTTCCACGGGTTTCATCTGTTGTTTTGTCCCTTTTACCGAGACAAATGATTTCAGGACCGCAAGGGCAGTTTCGGGATCATCCAGAAGGGATAACTGTTCGTCAAGGAAACTTCCAAGGAGGTCTGATACATCGCCTATTTTGTTAAGCAAGGAGAGAGTGAACGATATTTCTTCTTCTGATTCCCGGGTGGCAGATGACCCCCGTTTTGATTTATCCTGTTCTACCTTGTTTTCCTGAGCGACGGATACCCCCCCTTTGTTTTCCCCCCCCAGGGGAGGAAAAAATCCTGCTGCTAATCGATAAATTTTATCAAGAAAAACCTGTAAATAAGTCAACTCAACATCTGACTCACCGGGACTCAACTTCTCAAGAAGTGTTTCGGCAAAACCTTCTTCCAGGTTGATATTGAATACTTTACAAGGCTCTTTAATTGCCTCAAGTGCATTCCTGTGCGACATTTTTTCTATTCGCACCCTGTTGGAAAAAATGATCGGAATGTACTTCTCAAACTCTGTGATGCCTGCCATATATTCTTCCCGCATTACGAAGATCAGACGGCACTGAAGATCAGATTCAAAAAGTGATTTGACAATCTGGATAAATGACTTTCTCTCTTCCTTATCCCCAAAAACGAAGAGCTCCTCAAACTGATCGAAAATAAAGAAGACTGGCTTGTAATGATCAAGGTATAATGAACGGACTCCCTTTTTAAAATCCCCAGGAGATGTAAATTTACTTTGTTGTTCAGTTATAGATGCAACCTTGATAGCGGAGGCCATACTCTCAATGATATTTCCTCCACGTCGGATCACCAGTGGCAGCCAATCGGTCTCCTGGAACTTATTAGCAAGTCCGCAATGGATAAGAGATGATTTTCCAGTACCGGAAACTCCATAGACCAGCAGGAGCTTGCTGTCAAAGACTCGCTGATAGAGCTCTTCTATCTCACGGTCGCGGCCGAAAAAGATATTGCGGTCATCTTTGGTATAGCTATCAAGAAATTTGAAGGGGGATTTCATGGTCAATGTTGTTAGTCCTGTTCTCCTGTGAAAATCTATTAATTAAACAAGTCTGATTTTTTCTGTTATAATATTCCATGTTACAAGTTACAAGTTGCAAGTTTCAAGTTGTGAATCAA
>CAZWZQ010000075.1:0-8850 GCA_964638955.1 uncultured Rikenellaceae bacterium
CATACTATATACATATCAATATTATTAGTTATGAAGCATCCGGATATAACTCCTCAGCTTATCATAATTATTTTCCAATTCCGTAAATTCTTCCTTTATGTTTTCAAGTCCGACTAACGATCCAGGTACAGGCACAGATAAATCAGGTATTCTGTTCAGCTCATCTTCGAATTTTGCGGGATGAGCTGTTTCAAGCGATACAAACAGTTGATTTTTGCTGTTACCCGATAATTTTTTATAGGCTTCCACACCCCGCCATGCCACTGCGCCATGAGGTTCGAGGATCAATCGGTGATTTTTGTAGCTTTCGGCAATGGTTGACCTGGTTTCTTCATCGGATGAGCTGAAGCCAAAAAAATCGTCCCTCATTCTTGTCAGATCAGGATTCAGGACCATAGTCCCTTCTTCATTCATCATCCCTCCATACAGGGCAACAATCCTGGCAAGATTACCCGGATGTCCTACATTCATAGCACTTGAGATACAGTTTATCGAGGGACTTATCGTTTTATAGATACCTGTCTTTAGCAATTCCGGAACTTCATTATTTGCATTTGTCGATACTATGAACTTCCGGACCGGCAGTCCCATTTCACGGGCAATGATGCCGCCCATCAGGTTGCCGAAATTACCTGAAGGTACACTGAATATTGCCTGATCAGTAATACTATTTACCAGCTTTGACCATGCATAGAAATAATATACAGCCTGTGGCAGTAATCTTCCGATGTTTATCGAATTAGCTGAAGTCAGGGGGATATCTGACAATGACTCATCCATGAAAGCCATTTTCACAAGCCGCTGGCAGTCATCAAATTTACCGTCAAGAGAAATGACTCTGACATTATCATGCAATGTGGTCATTTGTTTCCTCTGTGTCCCGGAAACCTCCCCGGCCGGAAAAAGTATTACTACATTAATATTACTTAACCTGTGGAATGCACTTGCAACAGCGCTGCCGGTGTCGCCTGATGTAGCGGTAAGTATGGTGAATTTCAAATTGTCGCGAGTACTGAAATAGTGTATCAGCCTTGCCATTATTCTTGCTGCAAAATCCTTGAAAGAGGCTGTTGGTCCCTGATCAAGCCTGAGAATATAACAGCGATTACAGACTCTTTCAATTGGTACATCAAAATTGTATGCATCACGGCAGATACTCTTCAGGTCATGGTCATTAATCTCGTCAGACAAAAAATGAGTAAGTACTTTGTTAGCAATTTCATGATAATCTAAATGAAAATATCCCCACAGCTCGTTCTTATCAATTTTCGGAATAACTGAAGGCATATACAATCCACCATCCGGTGCCAAACCTTTGAGCAAGGCTTCCTTGAAACTTACTTCAGGTGATTTATGATTTGTAGAATAATATTTGATACTATTTCTTGTCAATATTAGAACTAAATAATAAGGTTATCTATAATAATAATTCCATGTATATAGTATTCTGATTTTAATATTCTGCATTCTTTATCTCTTACTCTTTACACTGTGCTCTTCCGCTTTTATACATTCACTACTCTCATTAAATCTGCAAATACCCCGGCAGCAGTAACGTCGGCACCGGCCCCGTAACCTTTAATTACCATTGGCAGCTCATTATATCTTTCTGTAGTTAATAAAATTATATTGTTGCTGCCATCGAGATCATATGACGGATGATTTCTGTCAATGCTTATCAGTTCAACCCTTGCCTTGCCACGATCAAGTGTAGCAACAAACCTCCATTTTTTGGCGGATTTTTTAAGTTCAAGTCTTTGTCGTTCAAATTCAGGATCAAGTTTTTCCACCTTGAGGTAGAAGTCATTTAAATCACCTTCAAAACATTCGTCCGGAAGGAATTTCTTCAATTCAACATCTTCTTTTTCAATATTATAACCAGCTTCTCTTGCCAGTATAAGAATTTTTCTGACCACATCAGTTCCATTGAGATCGGTACGGGGATCCGGCTCTGAATATCCTTTCTCCCTGGCCTTCTTTATTGCAGCACTCAGGGGTATCTCTTCACTCATTTCGTTGAAAATGAAGTTCATGGTACCGGAAAGTACTGCTTCAATCTTATATATCCGGTCGCCGCTAAGTATAAGATCGCTAATAGTTTTGATTATCGGCAATCCGGCACCCACTGTGGTTTCATACATGAATCGCACGCCCCGTTCACCTGACATTTTCTTTAGCCGCTGATAATAGCTGTATTCCGATGAACAGGCTATTTTATTGGCAGTTATGACAGATATATAACCATTAAGGATCTCCTCGTACTTTGATGCGATCTTTGCATCGGCAGTACAATCCACAAAAACAGAATTCCTGAGATTCATCTTTTTCATCTCCCGGATGAATTGTGAAAAATCAGCCTTTGCACCACGGATTTTAAGTATATCCCTGCAGGATTCAAGCAAAATACCATCACGATCGACATGCATCTTTTGAGAGTTTGTCAGACCCATAAGATTGACCTTAAGGCTGTAATTTTTCAGGAGAAGATCACGCTGCTTCAGTAATTGTTTCAGCAGGCTGGAACCCACAACACCGGTTCCGGCAATAAAAAGATTAACCTCTTTGAAGGTGGAAAGGAAAAACCCGTCATGTATAACATTGAGGGCTTTTTTGAGGCTCTTCTTTTTTATAACAACTGATATATTTAACTCTGAAGAGCCCTGTGCTGTGGCAATTACATTAATGCCGTTTCTGCCAAGTGCCCGGAATAGTGTTGCCGAAATGCCGGGAGTGTTTTTCATTCTCTCGCCGACAATTGCAATAATCGACAGTTCTTTCTCAATAAGTATTTTAAGTTCTTTATTCTGTTCTATTTCGTTCCTGAATTCTTCTTTTATTGCTTTGCAGGCAGTTGCAGAAGCATCGGGATTCACTGCAAAAGTTATTGAAAATTCCGACGATGCCTGGGTAATCAGGATTATATTTATTTCATACCGTGCAAGTGCACTGAATAACCTCGCCGAGGTACCTGTTACACCTACCATTGCAGGGCCCTGTATTGTAACCAGGTCGATATGATCAATTGATGAGATGCCTTTAATCGGGCTTGGTCCCTGATCAGTCTTCTTTTGATTAATGACAGTTCCCTTTGATAGAGGATTAAAAGTATTTCTGACCGCAACAGGAATATTTTCCCTGTAAACCGGGCGAAGGGTGGGAGTGTAGATGACCCTTGCTCCAAAATGAGACAATTCCATAGCCTCGGCGTATGTAAGGCTTTCAATAGTATATGCTTTCTCAACTTTCCTGGGATCAGCAGTCATAAAACCGTCTACATCAGTCCATATTTCAAGTGATTCGGCCTTTAATGCTGCAGCTATAATTGCTGCTGTATAGTCGGAGCCCCCTCTCCCAATTGATGTTGTCTCACCTTTTGAATTGGTGGCAATGAATCCCGGAACGACAATTATATTTTCCGGTTTCCCGATCTTTTCCCGTATCAGTGAATTTGTTAACGAAAAATCAACAACTGTATTACCTGCACTGATATCTGTCTTAATGAATTCACGTGAATCTGCATAAATACTGTTATCAAGGAATCTGCTTATTATGAAGGATGACAATCTTTCTCCGCTGGTAATTACCTGGTCAGAAGCGTGCCTGGTTAATTCACGCAATACAAAAATCCCATTCAGTAACTCTTTTAATTCATTGATAATATTATTTATTGTATCAATTACTTGCTGTCTTTTTATATCATCTTCAATTAATTTCTTTGTGAACTCTATATGTTTTTCTAAAATAGTCTCGAGCCTGATTTCATATTCTTTATTTCCCCGGGAAGCAAGTTCTGAAATAGTATAAAGCTGATCTGTAACTCCCTGAAATGCAGATATTACTATTATTACAGGAAGAGGCTGTGACTCAATAATCCTTTTAACCTCCCTGATACGCTGCGGGCTGCCAACTGATGAACCTCCGAATTTCAGAACTTTCATATAATGATAAATGAAAATTGCATCCAAGGGATGCAGAATCAATAACGGGTTAAAAATAATAAAAATTAAGAATTTCGCATGTTATAATTAAAATCATTAATAAAAATACAGCAAATATGAATGATGTAGAGCCAGATATGGGATCCGGCTCTACACTTTTAAAAATAATAGTCTATTGATTTTTTGTTAGCTTGAAGCTGCTTTATTAAGTCTTTTAAGAATTGAAAATATAAATGTTGCTGAAAGCATGCAGCACAAAATAAATACAAGCCACAGTGTACTCAATTGTACCTTATCCCATAGCAAGCTTCCTACAAAGAGCAGTTTATTCCCGACAGCTGTTGCAAGGAGCCAGCCTCCCTGCATAAGACCCTGGAACCGTGAAGGAGCCACCTTTGATACAAAGGAAAGACCCATTGGACTGAGGAAAAGCTCTGCAACTGTAAGTATCAGGTAGCTGCTCATCAGCCAGTATGGTGATACCCTGTCGCTATCTGCAACCGGCAGACCGCCAAGCGATGCCGGTGATGGTATTCCGATAGAAGCTATCAGTATTACAAAAAAACCAAGAGCGGCTATAACCATTCCGATACCTATTTTCTTGGGAGTTGTAGGTTCTATGCCCTTTTTATTCATCCATGCAAATGCAGCCATTACCGGGAAAGTAAGAGCAACGATGAACAGAGGATTGAATGATTGGAACACTTCCGGTGCAATTGAGTTCTGAGGTCCGAAAGCAGTGAATATCTTTCCAAGAAATCCGGTGGGATCGAATCCGGTAGTAAAAAACACTGCTACAAAAAGTGAGATAATGAACAAAAAAGCTCCGATAATCTTAATTTTTGCTTCCAGGTTTTTATAGACAAGCATGATAAGGCCTGTTAGGGAGCCAATAACTGCAAGCATTGAAGGCAATGTGAAGAACAGATTGGTAAAGGCTCCGGTCTGTTTAACTGTGTAATCCCTGGCAAAAAGAGTCAGGGTCAGACCGTTCTGGTGAAACGACATCCAGAAAAAGACAACCACAATAAATACCAGAATAAGAGCTGTGATCCTCGCTCTCTCCTCCTTTCGGGAGGCCAGAATGATCCATGTAATAAAGCCTGCAAAAAGTCCGAATGCAAAACCTGAGGCCCAGCCAACCTGCTTTATGAAATGAAGACCAAATGCAGTTACGCCGATTGCCAGGATAGCGGCAACGATAGGAACAGGTTTAAAATCAATTTTTTCAGTGGATATTGCGGCCTCTTTTACCTCTTTATTTGGTATCAATTTATTGAAGATAGTATACACCAGCAGCGAAATTATCATGGCTGCGGCAGCTACTCCAAAAGCGTAGTTATAACCCTTTGAAAAAACATCAAGGTAGTTGTTAGCAAAAGTTGACAGATCTGTTACAGGTCCGCTAAGGTTTACATTATCAGCCAGTTGCTGAAATACTGTGGTGTCTGTAAGAGTTCCGTTGTTGAACTGATGACAAAGCGACGGCAAACTTCCGTCATGGGCAAATCCGTTAGCCTTAAGCCACCAGTTGCGCATGCCATTGGCAGCATAAGGTGCAAAAAAGGCTCCGACATTAATACCCATATAAAAGATCATAAAGGCAGTGTCTCTTAGTTTAGAGTATTTCGGATCATCATACATCTGCCCGACAACAGCCTGTAGATTCCCCTTGAAAAGACCGTTTCCCAAAGCAATAATCATTAATCCAATTATTGTAATGGTAAGAGTCATTCCGGGAATTGCCATAATGATGTATCCGGCAAACATGATAATTATACCTGCAAGAATAACAAGCTTATACTTTTTTGTTGAGTCGGCAAGAATACCTCCAAGCAGCGCAAGTGCATATATACTGAAATAAAACCAACTGTAAATATCACCGGCTTTATTTGCTGCAAGACCATACTTGGCTTGAAGGAAAAGTACCAGAATGGCCATCATAGTATAGAAGCCGAATCTTTCGCCCATATTCGAAAAGAAGGCTACCAGTAATCCTTTCGGGTGATTCTTAAGCATATTATTCTGTTTTAATTGTTTGATATATTTTATTCACACAGGGTCATGAGCAGCTGAATTGAACAGTCAAAATATATTAATTATTCAGTGTTTGACTGGAAACAAATATATTAATCTTTTTTTATTAATGGCCGAAGAGTTTAAATTTGTACTTTAATGATTCAGGCAGGATGAAGATATTCAGGTGTGACCAGATAAAGCAAATTGATGAGTATACCATCATCAATGAACCTGTGGCTTCAATTGACCTTATGGAGCGTGCTGCAGGAAAATTATATGAGTGGTATGTGGAAAGATTTGAAAGGTCAGGGGGGATACTTATTTTTGTCGGTCCCGGAAACAATGGCGGTGATGCACTGGCCCTGTCAAGAATGCTGGCAAAGAACAGGTATGAACCGGAGGTTTTCTATGTGCAGTTTATTGATAGAACAACAAATGACTGGCAGATAAACAGAAAAAGGCTCGAGAATGAGACAAATGTACCATTCCAGGTATTAAAAAGCATTGATAAGTTCCCTGTCATCAATCCCGGTGATGTTATTATTGATGCAATTTTCGGTTCAGGGATATCAAGACCTGCCGAAGGTCTCGCTTCACAGATAATTAAGAAGATTAATGAATCAGGCAGTACAATAATATCAATCGATATTCCTTCAGGATTGTTCGGAGAAGACAACAGCAAGAATATTCCTGAAAACATTATTAATGCCGATTTCACACTCAGTTTTCAGTTCCCGAAGCTCTCATTTTTATTTGCTGAAAACGAAAAATATACAGGAGACTGGACTGTTCTGCCTATAGGACTCAATATTACAGCAATAAATAATACTGACACTCCTTATACGCTGCTTGAAAAGAGACTAATAAAGATGCTCCTTAAAGACAGGCGTAAATTTGATCATAAAGGAGTTTTCGGCCATGGATTGCTTGTTGGCGGATCATATGGGAAGATGGGTGCAGTTATGCTTGGTGCAAAAGCAGCTCTCAGGACAGGAGCCGGTCTTATAACCTGTCATGTGCCGGCAGGAGGCAACGATATTATCCAGAGTGTCTTCCCCGAGGCAATGATAAGCCAGGATGCAGGCGAAAAGTTTATCTCCGGTAATATAGAAACTGATATGTATGACGCAGTGGGAATAGGGCCGGGAATGGGAAAGGAACATTTATCTCAAAAGACGCTTCACGGATTTATACTGAATTGTAAAAAACAATTGGTGATCGATGCTGATGCTCTGAATATATTGGCAATGAATAAGGAGTGGCTTTCTGTTTTACCTCCCATGACGATCCTTACACCACATCCGGGGGAATTCGACAGACTGGCCGGTAGTTCCTCCTGTGGATATGAAAGGTTACAGAAACAGACAGAGCTTTCACTCAGATTCAATTGTATTATTGTTCTTAAAGGTGCTTATACATCGGTTTCCACACCTGACGGAAAAGTATGGTTCAATTATACCGGTAATCCCGGAATGGCAACAGCAGGAAGTGGCGATGTACTCACCGGAATGATACTTTCACTGCTTGCCCAGGGCTATGATCCTGTGGATGCTTCACTGACAGGCGTATTTATTCACGGCCTGGCAGGCGATATTGCAGCCGGGAAATCAGGTTATGAATCATTAATAGCTTCAGATATTATTGCTGAAATCGGAAATGCCTATAGAATGATAAAAGAAAACGATCAGGTATAAGATTTTGCAGACTGCCTCTAATAATCAATTACTGAAACATGAAAAAATTTATTCTTCTTCCGCTGTTTTTCATAATAATTATGATAATGGTTTCATGCTGGCCTGAGAAGAAACTTGCAGGACCCGGTTATGTCATTGCCCCTCTTTCCGATACAACAAAAATAAAGGGAGGCACCATTGTTTATAGCCTTCCCATGACTGTATTCACCTTTATGGTGGAAATGGAAAGGACTATTGAATTACCTGGTCCTTATGCTAAATATGCGGAGGAACTCCTTGGATTTAAAGGAGTTATAATGAATGAAGCTGAGTACTGGTCAATACAGGGTGTTTCAGTAAGTTCACACAACGAGGCAGATCCTTCGGAATATTATGTTATTGAGGGTAACAACCTGTTCCATTCAAATGTGCTGGTTTTGAAAAAAGAGGGACTAATACTTGATCTTAATCCTGAAATGGAATTTAAAGCAGTTAGTAATATCGGAAACAAGGAAACGAATATTGATCAATTTCAGTCGTATGATCTCGGATCGGACGAGTATTACAGTATCCAGACCGACACGGCATACAGGCGTGTAAATCTTGATACAGCATTTATCAGGATACCTTATATCGTGGAGACAAAAAAGAAACTCTCTGTGAGCCAGCTTGCTGAAAGAGCAGCCAGGAGGCTGATGGAAATCAGAGATGGAAAGATTCTTATACTGACTGGTGAGGCAAATGTATTCCCGCAGGACGATGCTGCAATTAACGAACTGAACAGACTTGAACAGGAATATGCCGAACTGTTTACCGGGAAGACAATAAGTGAAAAAAGAACATTTACTTATCAGCTTGTTCCCCGGAAAGAGCTCGCCGGCAAACCTGTAACGCTTTTCAGATTTTCTGAAGTTACGGGACCCGGGGATACTTCATCGGAAAATGGAACAGAGGTGTTTGTTACTCTCACTTCAGAGCAAAAAACAAAGGACCTTACGTTTATCTCTTCAGAAACACCCGATCCATTTAATCCACCTGCAGATAAACTTTTTTACAGGATACCCGATGTTGTAAATATGTCGATCACGATGGGGGATAAGATGCTCTATAGCTCAAGGAAACTGGTGTGGCAATTCGGGGAAGTCATACAATTACCGGGGAATTATATAATTGGAAGATAATTTCAGATTTCAGATTTCAGATTCCAGATTTCAAATTAT
>CAZWZQ010000076.1:0-2505 GCA_964638955.1 uncultured Rikenellaceae bacterium
AAAATGTGATCCTTCCCAGTATATTCTGTCACATCCGGGACATTTTCTGAAGTTTTCAAAGTATTTCCTGGTACCCGGTAAAAGCCTCTCCTGAATATCATCCTTTGAAACATCGATAAGCAGGGAATTGCATTCAAGGCATCTTGAAAAAGGCCTGACCATATTTTTAAGATCAAATCTTCTGAATACGTCAATGATCTGTTCATCTGTATGTACCGAACGGATCCAGCAACCATGGGTAACCAGCCTGTTCTTAAGAAGCTGCTTATCGCGTGTAAGAATAATGCGTTTTTCAGATACTGAGATCCTGACAATCTCATTATCTGTGAATTCCTTGCTGATCAGAGTATCAAAACCACATAACCTGAGGTATCTTGCCAGCTTTCCAAGATGCTCATCCAGAATGAATTTAACATTCCTGAGCGGCTTTTGCCTCAGGTGAGTCACACCTGTTATGTCGAGGCTTTCAAATACAGGGTAAACTGAAATATTATCTTCATCGTTGACTTTATAGCTAAAGGTGACCGGTTTTCCGTTAACAAGTATCAAATCCACTTCAACATGAGGTACACCAAGCGACTCTATCAGATCTTTTACGGAAGGATTTCCTGAGAAGGTACAGGAAAAGGATGTTTTCTTTTTCTCCTTCGGAAGAAAATCATTCAACTCTTCATAAAACCTGAGAAATGCGGATTTCATTTAAATCTTTGTAACAGGATCTCCATCAGATCGGATGTATCAAGCTTCACAGGATTATTCTTACATTCAGTGATCTGGCATATTTTATCCAGATCGCCTTCTTTAATCCCATACTCTTTCAATCCCGGTAATTTTAATTCATCTGTCAGTTGATGAAGGTATTCCTGAAATGCATCAACATAATAATCCTGAGATTTCCCCTTTCCCTCAAGAAACAGTTCGCCAAGGAAGGAGTATTTTTCAAGAGCTTCATGAGAGCCGTAACCTTTTTTTAATTTTTTTATAGTCAACTCATTAGATGCTGCCATTAATGTCCCGCAGACAACTCCGTGGGGAATATTATACAAACCTCCGATAGAAGAAGCAAAGCCGTGAACAACACCCAGACCGGCATTTGTCAGGCAGATACCGGAAGTAAGGGCTGCAAATGACATTCCTGTTCTGGCATTAATATCCCGGCCATTATAGTATGCAGGTTTCAATGATGTTTTGATGGCTTTAAGACCTTCGACGGACAGGGCATCAGTATATTCATTCGATTTATCGGAAAGATATGATTCAGTAAGTTGTGTAAAACAATCCATCCCGCTTGCAGCCGTTATATCCTGCAGACAGTTAAGAGTCAGCTCAGGGTCAACAAGTGCGATATCAGGTACAAAGTTATCATGCCGAAGTGATTTTTTGAAGCCCTTTTCTCCTATCCTTGATATCACAGCATTTTTTGTTGCCTCGCTGCCCGTTCCTGATGTTGTAGGTACTGCAATATAAGGGATCTTTGTACCCGGATGTTCTTTAATACCTACTCCCTCCAGATAATCCTGCACTGAATCCTGTTTGTATATCATGGCCGAGATTGCCTTTCCGGCATCGAGCACGCTGCCTCCCCCGACACCTATCACTGCATCGATATGGTTTTTCTCCAGATCTTTAACACTTTGATCAATGATTTCCGGAGAAGGCTCTCCTGAGATAATGATATGATGATGGTTAATCCCGTTTTTTTTAAAAGAATTCAGCAGATTCTGACCATAAACTGAATTCATGAACGATTTCCGTCCGGTAACCAGGATGACATCGCTTCCATATTGTTCAAGAAGCACCGGCAGAGATGATAATTTTCCTGTACCGAAATGAATCAGTGGTAACTTTGAAAACTGGAATAGCTTCGCCATTTTGTTTTATCATTTGGCTGGAGGATGTTATATTTCACTCCTTTCCTGGGTTCTGCCATCATATCCTGTACCGCCTCTTTCCATTTCTGGTAATGAGGGGTGTTTTTATGAGCAGCAGAAGCCTCTTCCGATTCGTAGGCTTCATAGAGCATGAACCGGCACGGATCATCTGCCTGCTGAACAAAGTCAAATCTCAGATTGCCGGGTTCTTTAACAGCTCTATGATGATTCTCTGTTGAAGCATCTATAAATTCCTGAACTGCATCATGTTTAACATGAACATATACACAGGTTACAATCATAATTGAGTGGATTTTAATATTCATTATTCATCTGTTCTTCATGTTTAATCCTTATTTTTGTTTCAAAATATTTTAAGCAGGTTTGAACATATTGAAGATGAATTAATTCAGATTAAAGGTAATTAAATATGAGAAGAATTAAAAATATAAAAATATGGCTTCCCGGAATATTATTATTGACACTATTTTTGATGTTTACTGACATGGCCTGTTATTCGCAGGTAACATCTGTACAGACTGACACTACGAAAGTAAATCAGAATCAGGCAGAATCTGATAATGCAAACCGGGATCAGATCAGTGAACAAAATCAAAGCCAAAGCCAGAATCAG
>CAZWZQ010000076.1:2605-8760 GCA_964638955.1 uncultured Rikenellaceae bacterium
CAGAATCAGGACGATACACAGAACAATTCAAACACCAGGGCTGTCAAGCAGGTAAGAAGTGCAAGGCCGGATATGAGCAAAGCCAGGGGGGCACGGCCCAACATCGTAAGGCCATCCGGATCAAATATCCCGAAAGGTGCCGGCAAACCCGGAGGAGCCCGCAGAATAGGCGGCAGGTAATATGGATTAGTTATGATTATGAGGTCAGCGAAGATCATATTTACGTTGTTATGTCTTGTATTTGCTGCAGGAATACCGCTTAATGTCAGTTCCCAGTCAGACACAACAAATACCATAACAGATCCGGAAGCGGATGCAACAAAAAGCCCGCCGCATTCATTCTATACATCTGCAGGTTATGGAAGCAATATGATCTATCTGGGATCGACCCTTTCCCAAAACCAGTCGTATGGATATGGCTCTCTGATATATGGTTTCAGGGATGCTGTTTTTGCGTCTGTTTCAGCGGTCGCCCTCACCGGACAGGATGAATTCCCGGCATTCTATATAGGCTCACTGAGCTACAGCCATACATTCAATTCCTGGTTTGATATATCTGCAGGCTTTTATCGTTACCAGTTCTCAAAGTCGATGGTGGACTCTCTCTTTGACAACTTCTTCTACGGTGATATAACTGTTGGATTCGACTGGAAAATTCTTTATTCAAAAATCTCGGCAGGCAGCCTGTTCTCATACGGGAAACAGGGCTATATTCAACTGAGGAATTCAAGGTATTTTCAAACTCCGGCATTCTCAAAGAAAAATGTCTATTTTTCGTTCGATCCGTATGTGAATCTTTTATTTGGATCTCTTACGCGTATTGAAACATCCACTGATACGATAATTACCATATCTTATCCTTTTCTTAAAAATATATCCGGATCCATTTCAGGATCAGGAAGTGGCAAGACAAACGGTTATGGCGGAGGAGGTATGGGTTCAGGGGCCGGGTCGGGTGTTGGTACCGGATCAGGCACAACTTCCACTACTCCCGCCACTTCACAAGCCACCGCAACAAATTTTGAATATCTTTCCTCTTTCGGTTTCCTGGAAATTGATTTCGGATTACCTATATCCTTTAATACCAGCCGTCTGACTATTGAAGCTGAACCCGGGTATGTTCTCCCTGTTTATGATGATCCCGTTTATCAGGGACTTAAGGGCTTTAATTTTATGCTCAGCATCTATCTCAAAATCTTTTAGCTTTATATCCATGAATGTTTTGATTGTTGAAGATGAAAAAAGCCTTGCTGTGGAAATTGCAGAATTTCTTAAATCAGAAAATTTCCTTTGTGATCTTGCGTATACCGGGATGGATGCTTCTGAAAAAATAGCAGTTAATCTTTATGATTTTGTTCTCCTCGACCTAGGCTTGCCTGACTATGAAGGCCTTGATCTTATAAAGGAGGCCCGGAAAATGAACAGTGAGGCTTCTTTTATTATTATAACAGCTCGCGGTGCCGTTGAGGATAAAGTTAAAGGACTTGACCTTGGCGCTGACGATTATCTGCCAAAACCATTTGCACTTCCCGAACTTCTCTCAAGGATCAATGCTGTGGCCAGAAGGAAATTCAAAATAAGCAATCCGGATATTA
The DNA here is from genome assembly GCA_964638955.1 of uncultured Rikenellaceae bacterium. Classification (GTDB taxonomy): domain Bacteria; phylum Bacteroidota; class Bacteroidia; order Bacteroidales; family VadinHA17; genus LD21. The sequence continues at coordinate 4,201 of CAZWZQ010000076.1, forward strand.
CCTTAGGCGATTTTATTATACAGGCACAGGCACGAAGAGTGTTATGCAACGGGAATGAAGTGGAGCTTACCAAAAAGGAATATGACCTCCTACAGTATCTTGTCCTTAATCAAAACAGGGTACTGACAAGGCAGCAGCTTTATGAACATATCTGGGGTAACATACTTGACGATCAGTACGACAGCAACTTCATTGATGTTCATATCAAGAACCTTAGAAAAAAGTTAAATAATCACACTTCCACTCCATGGTTGGAAACCGTCAGGGGAGTCGGTTACAGGGTCAGTACTGAAGAACAATAATACCAGGACGGCTTATGATGAGACTAAAAACAAAGCTTTCACTGTTTAACCTGCTTTCAAAACTTGCCTTTACAGCATTATTCCTGATCCTGATGCCATATATCATTCAGAGGATAAACCTGCGGCATATTGATAATGAGCTCATTCAGAAAAGGGAGCAGGTACTTATCCTTATTTCCAATATCGGGATTGAACCGTTCATAACTTCAGACTCAGCTGATGCTTTCGGAAGCTATAATATCCTTAAAGATGAGTTTGTAAGCATCGAAAAAGTGGATCTTGAGGAGGACTGGAATTTTATCGAAGTCACTCCAAGACTGATAGAGGACGAAGAGATAAATTACCGTGTACTAAATTATTCCTTTATGATTGACGGGCAGACCTATCTTCTTGAAGTAGGCAAAAGCCTTGAAAGCATTCTCCACACGGAAAAGAATATCAAAAAAGTAATGCTGTTGTTCCTGGTCTTTATTATATCAATTACCTTCCTCACCGACACACAATATAACCGGTTTCTGCTCAGACCACTGGATAAAATCAAGAACAAATTGAAACGGATATCTGATCCCTCTCTTTTTGACCAGACACCGGTTAAAACAAACACCTCTGATTTTCAGCGCCTCGACGGAGCTCTCAGGGAGCTCATGGAGCATATTGACATCCTCTTCCGGAAAGAAAAAGAGATCACTATCAACATATCACACGAACTACTTACTCCTGTATCTGTTTTAAGAAGCAAACTGGAAAATCTTCTGTTGAGAGAGGAACTTGATCCCGGTATCCAGAATAAGATAGAAGAATCACTGAAAACAGTACACAGGCTCCAGAGCATGGTGAACTCATTGCTCATGATTGCCCGGATCGAAAGTCATCAGTATCTCCGTGAAGATACCTTCCAGGTAAAGGAGGTCTTACAGGATATAATAGAAGAAATTGATCCTGTCGCAGAAGATAAAGGAGTTATGCTTAAAAAACAGATGACAGATGATTTTGTGTGTAAGGATGCTAACCGGTCACTCGTTTTCTCAATGTTTTACAATGTGATAAATAACGCTGTAAAAAATACTCCCATGAAGGGTGAGGTTTTGATTTCGTGCCATAAAAAGCAGGAAAAATTCTTTGTAATGATCTCTGATACGGGAATAGGGCTAACTGAAGAACAGAAGAGCAGACTGTTCTCTCGATTCAAAATGAGGGATAAAAACAGTGGCGATGGAACAGGAATCGGGCTGGCAATAGCGAAAACAATAGCTGATTTTCATGAAATAGAAGTAGTAGTATCATCAGAACCGGAAAAAGGAACAACATTTTCTTTTATTTTTCCTGAAATTTCATAATCTCTTCATCTTTGCGGTCTTACATTTGATCTATACATTAATTAATTTAAAATTTAAGAAGATGAAAAGATCAATTTTTTTGACTGCCATAGCACTTTTAATAAGTGCAGGTATTACAGCACAGGAACCTGCCCGGACTCAGGATCAAACTCAGGTTCAGTCAGGAACACAGGTTCAGACTCAAACCCGAACACAAGCCGGTACTATGGAACAGGCTAAAGTACAGGCAGGTACACAGACACAGACAAGGACACAGACACAGACACAGACACAAAGTAAAGCTGCAGCTCAGGAAGGTTCACAGGTAAAGACCATGACCAAAACTTCTGCAAAGAAAAAGTCTGCAAATAAAGGAGCACGTCCTTCAAATTCAATGCAACAGAATAAAGTAAAAACAGGAACTGCATCAGGTAAAGGACGCAGGTAATTATTTAAGGTCAGGTTATCAGTTGTATTATAAGGCTGTCTGAAAAAAGGACAGCCTTCTTTTTTACAATCAAATTATTTCTGATGATGCAGTAATGTATCTATATCACCAAATATTACAGTATTGCTCTTAATCTTGTATATACCTTCTCAAGCAATAATCTCTTCACTACTCTTGAGAATTCTTCATCATCCATCATCCTGGTAAATAACTCCCGGTTCTGATCCATCCGGCTGATCAGTGTATTAAGGAAGACCTCTTCAAATCCGTATTTGAAATTCTCGATTGTGTTGCTCCTGGCTTGTTCAACAAGCTTTTCATGACTGACAAGTTCTTCTTCAATCTGATCGAAATACAACCTGTCGGCTTCAGTCAGGTTCATCCCGAATCTGTCATTCAGAACCTGTATGATCTCGGATAATAGCGCTTTTTCTTCTTTATCGCTTCTGATACCAACATCTTCAATACCATCCAGACCATATTCCGCCTGATCCTCCATGGCAATGCGGATGCGGTCTTTCATGAGCTGCAGGCGATAATATTTCAGTTCAACTTCATCACCCAGATGGAAAGGATCGGTAACCTCTTTGGGTATTTTTTTCAACAGAAACCGTACATAAACATATAATTTCTCAAGATCGGGATCATAGAAGGGTATTATCTGACTGAGGAACGAATATAAACGGGTAAATGATACCAGGGCATGCTTGAAATTATCCTTTTCTTCCTGAGTCTCTAAACTCCTGTAACGATCGACTGCAGGATCGATGTATGAATTTAATTTAGCATGATCGGCCGGATTGAGGCTTTCCTTTTTTATGAAATATACTTTGTTTAGCTGTTCAACCTCGGTTTGCCAGATAATACCTGCTGCCTCAATCTGGTTTTTCAGGTCATACAAATGATCGGGATCGGTATTTTCTTTTACTGTCGTAAGTTCGTAATACGGCTGGAAAGATTCCAGTATCTCATCTTCATTATTTACAAAATCCAGGACAAAAGTATCGGTCTTGCCGTCGCATGTTCGGTTAAGGCGGGAAAGGGTCTGGACGGCTCTTACACCTGACAGCTTCTTATCGACATACATGGTATGTAACAGGGGCTGGTCAAAACCTGTCTGGTATTTATCGGCCACGATCAGCAGATGATAATCATTTTTGTCAAATTCCTCCGGCAACTGCTTTTCGGAGAATCCTGTTATTTGCGGTTCCGTATATTCAACTCCGCCATCCCTTACAGTACCTGAGAATGCAACCAGTACACCAATGCCGGAATAGCCTTTGTCTTTGATATACCTGTCAAATTCATTTTTGTATCGAACGGCATGAAGCCTTGATCCCGTTACCAGCATTGCCTTTGCCCTGCCGCCGATTTTTTTGGATACCACCTGCCGGAAGTGTTCAACCATTATCTCTGTCTTCTGGGCAAGGTTATATGGATGCAGGTTTACGAACCGCGCGATAGCTGTTGCTGCCCTCTTTTTATTTACTTCAGGGTCTTCTTCAATGGCTTTTGAAAGACGGAAAAAGGTTTTATAAGTAGTATAATTCTTCAATACATCCAGAATAAATCCTTCCTGAATGGCTTGTTTCATTGAATACAGATGAAACGGACGGGGTTTCGCGTCTGGTGTCTCCTTTTCACCAAACACTTCAAGGGTCTTGTATTTTGGCGTGGCAGTGAATCCGAAGAAGGAAAGGTTCGATTGTTTCCCCCTGAGCATCATTGATTTCCTGATCTCATCTTCGTAATCTTCATCCGACTCCCTGTCAGCTTCAACAGCTTCTTCAAGACTGGATGCACTGAGTACCTCCTTCATCTTTTTGGCAGCTTCTCCACCCTGGCTCGAATGTGCCTCATCAACAATAACGGCATATTTGCGTCCGGGTATCTCACCGATCTGTTCCAGCACAAAGGGAAACTTCTGAAGGGTGGTGATGATGATATTTGTTCCCCTCTCCAACGCTTCCGTCAGTTGTTTTGAATCCACATCGATCTTCTGGACCACCCCCTGTTTGTGTTCAAACTGATATATGGTGTTCTGCAACTGGTTATCCAGCACTTTCCTGTCGGTAACGACCACCACGGAATCAAATATCCTTTTATCATTAGCATCATGCAGACTGGCAAGACGGTATGACAGCCACGCAATGCTATTGCTTTTACCGGAACCTGCGGAGTGCTGAATAAGATAGTTTTTCCCTGCTTTGAATGAACGGGCATCGGATATCAACTGCCTCACAACATCCAACTGATGATAACGGGGAAATATCAATTTGTCGGGTTCCCCGTCATCGCCCTTCTCAAGATGAATGAATTTACCGATAATCTCCATCAGACTATCTTTGCGGAGAACTTCAGTCCACATAAAATCGGTTCTTCTTCCTGTCGGGTTTGGAGGGTTTCCCGCCCCGTTCAGATACCCTTTATTGAAAGGCAGGTAACCGGTCTTCCTGCCGTTCACACGGGTTGTCATACTGATTGTATCGGCATC
>CAZWZQ010000077.1:0-8158 GCA_964638955.1 uncultured Rikenellaceae bacterium
TGAGCGGGAGACGGGACTCGAACCCGCGACCCTAACCTTGGCAAGGTTATGCTCTACCAACTGAGCTACTCCCGCAGATTCACGGGCAAAAATAGGATTTTTTTTAAAAATTTACTTATATTAATATAGAATTTAGGATTTCAATCCGCAATCCGCAATCCGCAATCAATTCCTAATCGGCCCCCACTCTGCCAGGATATCATTCTCGATATAAAGCCAGGTATTCCTGAATATCCACTCTTCCTTTATCACATTACCGCTGATAATCCTGTTGATCTTCTTCGGATTTCCCCAGCTGTCTAATATCATTTCTGCTGACATGCCCTTCCATATCTTCCCGGCCATCAGCTTTGCCGCCATATTTGAGCCGTATTTATTTTCCAGATATGTAAACCTGCTGACTTGTCTTTGCTGGACTGGCTGTGCCTGTTGAACAGGCTTCTCTTCCATGATAATGGGCTCGGCTTCAGCCATTTCAGGTTCTGTTGCAACAGGCAGAGGGGCCTCACTGATAACAGCATGATGTTTATAGATGTAGCCTTCATAATCTTCAGAAATAACATGCAGATAAGTACTGTCAGAATCAAGTATCTCCATCTCCGTCCCCGGAGGAAGGACCATTATCACAGTAGTAAGATCGTCTTTGGCACCAAAAAGCCTGGTTGCCGATTTAAGTGTGGCGATCATTATCAAATCCTGATCCATAACAGCATCAGATTGTTGTTCTGTGACAGGATTTACAGCCTGATCCTTCTCAAGCTCATGGAGAAGATCGGTTTTGTTTTCCTGGGCATTGATAGCAAATGCTGAAAGAGAAAACAGTATTGAAATAAAAAGCTTGTTCATGGCGATTGTTTTTCTTTCGAGTTCAAAAATTGTACCGAAATGTAAAGATAAGATATAAAAGAAACTGAAAAAAGGAGGTTCGAATATTAGATCGTTCGAAGGTGTGATCGTTTGAGGGTTCGAGCGTTCGAACGCTCAAACATTGCTAATCAACTCTTATCAACATTATCCCATCCCTGATTGGCAGAATGATTTTTTCAATGTTCTTCTGTTCGCGAATCATTTCATTGAATTCGATAATCCCTCTGGTTTGCGGATCCCTGGTTTCCCTGTCCAGAACCTTATCTCCCCATAGCACATTATCAGCAATTATGAAACCTCCGGGCTTCATTTTTCGAATAATAATATTATAGTATTCAATATATTCTCTTTTGTCTCCGTCGATATATACCAGATCAAAATTTTCATCAAGAGAAGGAATTATATCTAATGCAGATCCGGTAAGCTGAATGATTCTGTCTTTAAATCCTGCCCGAATAAAAAATGAACGGCTGAATTCCTCCAGTTCATCGTTGATCTCAATGGTATATAATTTTCCGCCTTCCCTGAGTCCTTTTGCCAGACAAATTGCTGAATATCCAGTATAGGTGCCAATTTCAAGAATTGTTACAGGATTTATCATCTTTGAAATGAATTCCAGCAGCTTCCCCTGGATATGGCCAGCTGCCATGTTGGGATTAACAAATCTTAGATTTGTCTCTCTGTACAGTTTGGCCAGTAACGGATCTTCAGGTGATGAGTGTTCATCTATATAATTTTCAATCTTACTTTTCATTCTTATTTATAAATCAACATAGAAAGTAGAGAAGGTTCAAATACTTCATTTGCTATTTCAAGAAGTTGATGTGATGTTATCCTATCAATTTTATTGCATATTTCTTCAAGAGTATCAACCCTGCCAAATACCATCATACTTTTTCCGAGGCTCAGCATAAGGCTTTCATGGTTTTCATAACCTCTTGCAAGATAGCCTTTTATCTGGTTTTTTGCTTTACTGATCTGCATTGTTCCCAATGTTACATTACGAAGCCTGACAAGCTCTTTCCCTGCCATTGAAACACATTTTTCGAGGTTTTTACTTTCGGTGCCGAAGTAGATTGAAAAAACACCTGTGTCGGAATATGCATTATATCCTGATTCGACATTATATGCAAGACCGTTTTTTTCACGCAGCGACATGTTAAGCCTTGAGTTCAGTCCCTGTCCGCCAAGGATGTTATTGAGAAGGAACATCCCGATCCTGCGCTTGTCTTTGAGATTATAGGCGACATTGCCTATTATGCAATGATTCTGGTATGTATCCTTGATTTTTGTTACCGATACAGGTTTGTAATTGATCTTTTCCCTTCTCCTGATGTTTCTTTTTCTATATGGGATCGATTCGAAATATTTTTTAAAGATGTTAAGTATTTTTTCGTCAGGTATGTTTCCAACGGAGCAGAAGACCATCCCTACCGGATTATATCTTTCCGATATAAATCTCAGCAAAGAATTCTGTGTTAAAGATTTAACAGATTCGGGTGTGCCGAGAATGTTACGGCTTATAGGATAGCCTTTAAATACAAGTTCCTCGAAATCATCGAATATCAACTCTGCAGGATTGTCGAGATATGAGTTGATCTCTTCAATGACCACATCTTTTTCTTTTTCGATCTCTTTTTCAGGGAAGACTGAATTGAATACAATGTCGCTGATTATATCTACAGCTTTTTCAAAGTTCTGGTTAAGTACTGATGCATGAATTGCTGTTTCCTCTTTTGTGGTATAGGCATTCAGTTCTCCTCCGACATCATCAAGACAACTCAGTATATGATAAGCTTTTCGCCTGGCAGTTCCCTTAAAGAGCATGTGTTCAATAAGGTGTACTATCCCGTGTTCTGATTCTTTTTCATCGCGAGAGCCTGTATTTATTATCAGTCCGCAATGTGTTATCATTCCGTTTGTCCTGTAATGGACAAGCCTGATTCCATTCCGGAGAGTATGGTGGAGGAGTTTCATAGTGTATTACAATAGTATGCAAAGGTATCATAAGGGTGAATGATTCCAAATAGATTTTTTTAGGCTAAAGTTTTGCTTACTCAGATTTGAAATTATATGAAATACTCCCTTTTCTCAGACCACGGGTTTACAAAAATAAGTTTTCTTTTCTGATGATTTTTCTCTCGTAAATACTTCTTCAATAATTAGGCTGCCTGATATTGACCATTTAATTATAAAACAACAACCATCCCTTCTCTGCCAAACACATGTTTTTTTAGCATTCCAGCATGATTCTATTTAAAAATGTGTACTTTAGAAAAAATTTCAACAATGAAATTAAAAATTATCATAATTATTTTGCTTTCACTACTTTTAGTTATTTTCGCTTTGCAAAATACTGAAATAGTGGAGGTTAAACTATGGTTTTGGTTAGTAAAAACACCCAGTGCTTTGTTAATATTGCTAAGTATAGCAATGGGTGTAATTATTGGGATGATTTCATCTAAATGCAGTTTTAAAATGTTAAAAAAAGAAGTCAACAACGAAAATGAGCAAGAATAATAAGTAGCTAACAATTCTTATAGATATAGATAAAAAATATGGTTGTAGTTGCACCACAACCTTAAATCACAAACCCTTGTAGATCGCTGATATACAAGGATTTATAAATTTTCTGTTGACGCCTGCCTGCCGGCAGGCAGGGAATTGGTGATAGATTTTGCAAAGTATACATAATCAAATATATGCACAACCTTTTAAAGTTAATTTCTAATATTTCTAATTAGGTTTTAGTCCGGACGAGCGTATGCTTTTCAGGTTTTTGGTCAGATTATTGTTTTGTTTTACTCACAAAGAATTTATTCATGATTGCTTTGGCTGTTACAGGTGTTAAACTAGATTCAGTCATTTTGTAAGTCTTAATAATCTTCATTTTTTGAGTCCAGCCACAAACAGCTTCTTTCATAGTCAATGGCCATAGATCATTGTCCTTATATGCAAGTAAAGTCTCTTTTTCATAATTATATGAAAATTCTTCAAGTTCTGCTATAACAAATTCAGATCCAACCTTGCCACCAGGTATTTCATAATGGCTTGAATATATGACATAGACTTTATTATCCGGCATGCCATAATAATAAGCAGGATTTGGCGTAGGAAAATAATGTTCATTGCCCTTGGCCTTGTAGATTAGCTTGGGCTCTCCTTTAGAGCGTTTCATAATAGTGAGTATTAATGTAATACTCTGCAAGGTAATAAAAATCCGGCTCAGAAGGATGGTTTTTTGTTCCTGGTCTCCGAATTAGATATTAATGGTCACACTCTTAAGAGAAACGATAGATTAATCTTTTATTTTTACCTTTAATTGGAAAAGCCAGTAACCTTGACCATCGTTGGTCGGATCATATTGACCACCAAAAGCCGGAGTTAAATACTTGTTTTTAGTTATGTATATTAATTGTAATCTGGCCGGCCAAAAGGAGGTCAATATGCCCGGCTTTTACAGTCTTAAATCAAAAATATGAATAGCAAAAACCGTGACAGCCTGTCCCGCATAGCCTATTAATTTTAGTCCGAGTGTTAGGTGTTCGTAGTTTTTTAATCTTATAATAACCACTTTAATATTAAGAATAATCTCTCCAGTTTAATGTAACTTTATATGCACTTTTATACGACTTACGGTTGTGAGTAAATCATTAGAAGACATAATACTTGACCTCATTGAATTATTTAGACCTCATATAGAAGGTATTAATTCTGTACTTGATATTGGAACCGGAACATCACTGCCTATCCATATTTTTGCTGAGATTTTTCCTGAAGTTAAATATAATACAATAGATATTGTTGATATCAGGAAAAGAAAAAAGTTGCCGTTTGTGATTTACGATGGCAAAAATTTACCATTCGGTAATTTAGAATTTGATGTTTCCCTATTAAATGAAACATTACACCATTGTGAAGATGCTGAATCTGTATTAATTGAAGCAAGAAGAGTGGCGAAATCAATTTATGTTATCGAACATTTTCCCAATCCCAATACTAACATCAAAGAATTAGTTAAAACTGAAATTAATGCTCTTAAAAACTTTGATATAAATTGCCAAATTTATAAACCCTTTACAGAACATTCACTTTACTTATTATTTAAGAAGGCAGGTTTAAAAATATTGGATAAGATTGAAGTACCTTATTATGGTAAAAGGGAAATAAGAAAGTATTTTTTCAAATTAAAATAATAAAATTCCGGGATCTGTATAATCTTCTTAAAACCCGGTCAGTTAATCCAGGTAGGTCTTTAATACTCTACCTACCGTAGTATACTTTAATTTTATGATCGACTTGGCTTTGATTTGCCTGACCCTTTCTATTGTCAGATTAAATTCCTCACCGATTTCCGTTAGTGTGTGCGCATGGTTGCCGTTTAATCCAAAATAAAATCTGATAATATCGGCTTCTCTTGGGGTCAATTTATTAAGGGCCCTATCAATTTCTTTCCTTAGTGAATCAGTTAACAATTCTTTATCAGGGCAGGAAGCATCTTCGTTTAATAAAACATCATACATGTTCTCTTCTTCACCTTGAACAAGCGGAGCATCCAATGAAATATAACGCCCGGCGTTTTTTATGGCTGATGTCACATCAGCAGGAGTTAGCTCTAAAGCCTGTGTAATCTCAATGACACTGGGTTCTCTTTCATACTTTTGTTCCAGTTCAGCAATGATCTTTTTTATTTTATTGATAATACTTATTCTGTTTAGAGGGAGCCGTACAATTCTGGACTGTTTAGCCAGTGCATAAATAATACCTTGTCTGATCCACCAAACAGCGTAGCATATAAACTTAAAGCCCCTCGTTTCGTCAAATCGTTGTGCTGCTTCGATCAAACCAAGATTTCCCTCATTGATCAAATCCGCAAGACTCAAGCCCAGGTTCTGATATTGCTTTGCAACAGATATAACAAATCTGAGATTTGCATTTATCAAACAATCCCGTGCCTCCAGGTCCCCCTTATGTATTCTTCTGGCGAGGGATACCTCTTCTTCTGCAGTAATCAGCTTAATTTTGGCTATCTCATTCAGGTATTTGTCCATGGATGGGCTCTCCCTGTTGGTAACCTTCTCGATGATTTTCAATTGCCGCATTTTAAGGAGGATTTAGGCTTGTGACAGATATGTAAAAATACTTTTTAAAGGTACCACTTATTATGGGGAAAATTCATTTCCCCCCAGGGATTTGCTGATCCTGCTTTATAATGGAGTAATGATTGATTGAGAACGGGATAGTCTGCCTGTGAGAAAAGATCTGTCAGGTCAGCTATCAGGCTCTTTACTTTCTTTATACTCCTTTAGCAAAGATTGGAATATCTCCTTTACTGATGATATTTTAGTTGCTCTGAAAGCATTGCTTCCGGCAAAAGCAAAGCCATTTTCAAAATTCCCCTTAAGTGCATTTATAAGTGCAATGATAATGCAATAAGGGCTCTTAGTAATGTCACAAGTCTTGATACATTTAAACGGACATTTTTTCGGCTGTTTTTTACCAGCTTTTACCTTTGTAAGGAAATTGCTTAAAATAGCTCGCCCAGGCATACCAACAGGACTCTTTATTATTTCAATATCCTTTTCATCGGCATTAATGTATGCCTGTTTGAATGCAGGTGAAGCATCACATTCATCTGTGGTTACAAACCTGGTTCCCATCTGAACACCCGATGCTCCCATCTTCATTATGTTATTAATATCCTCACCTGTATAGATCCCTCCTGCAGCAATAAGCGGTATAGCTTGATTGTATTTTTCTTCAAAAGGCTTCAACTCATTAACAATTTCCGGAACAAGCTTTTCAAGCGCATAATCCTTATCTCCGATTTGTTCTTCCTTAAAGCCCAGATGACCTCCTGCCTTCGGTCCTTCAACAATAACAGCATCGGGCAGATAATCGTAGTTTGCTTTCCACTTTTCACAGATTATCTTAGTCGCTCTGGCAGATGAAACTATAGGTGCGAGTTTTGTAATACTATTTTTCGTTAAAAAGGATGGCAAATTAAGCGGAAGTCCTGCACCTGCTATAATGATATCTACCTTTTCAGAGATAGAAGTCTTTATCATATCCGCAAAATTAGTCATGGCAACCATAACGTTAACGCCTATGATACCAAGTGTTTTCTCTCTAGCTTTGCGTATCTCCTCCTTAAGTCCGAGAATGCTGGCCTCAAGAAAGTTTTCAGAAAAGTCCTTGTATAAAAGTCCAATCCCGGCACTTGCAATAACACCTACCCCGCCTTCATTTGCAACTGCGGCTGCTAATCCGGAAAGCGAAATGCCAACTCCCATTCCACCCTGTATGATCGGAACAGCAATTGAAAGACTCCCGATTTTTAATGCCTTCATTTATCGTTTTTACATTCGCATTTTTTAGTTACGATAAACAGAGCTATGGATAGCAGCAGGAAGCTGTTTGCAGCATGGAAAAAATTCACGGCATGGTTAAAACCCAAAATTCCTTTTCCTATTAAAAGGGAAATACATGCAAGTAAGATAATTATAGCTGCAACTGCAGCAGAGATCCATGCTATCCAGTTAAGTACTTTCATAAGAATATAGTTTTGATTGTCAGTATAGAGATAAAATTATGCATTAAGAAAGGTATGAATTATTAAGATACAAGTCAATAATTTCATAAAACTAATAACAGAATCTTATGTTTCAGATGGCACATTTAAAAGTTCTTTTCACTATAGTGTTCTTTTACGTTTAATTAGAGGTGACACATTTAATAAACCTTTGAGTTGTCTATCGAAATCAGATTCATATTCATTATCTTGAATTATTCTGAATTTTTCATATTCCTTATATAGGATATACTTCTGATATTGAAGAAAGGTTGAAGTTACATAATAACCGTCATTTTGGTGGCAAATCATATACCTGTAGAACAAATGACTGGGAGATTTATTTATTGATTCCTTGTGAGACAGTTGAGCAGGCTGTTTATATTGAATCAAGGATAAAAAGGATGAAAAGCTGGAAATATATTGAAAACCTGAAAAGGTATCCTGAGCTCATTAATAAAATTATGAAAGACTTTAATTATTAAATCATTATGTTAGATTCAGTTAATTTTTAAGAATAAAGTTTTGCTTACTCAAATTTGAGATTTATATTTGCAGACCAAATTGAGGGTGCCATAGCTCAGTAGGTAGAGCACAGGACTGAAAATCCTGGTGTCCGTGGTTCGATTCCACGTGGCACCACTTAAAAAAGAGTGAGAGTGGGAGCGAGAGCGAGTACTTTCACTCTTTTTCTCGCTCCCGCTCTCACACTCACTCAGA
>CAZWZQ010000078.1:0-8145 GCA_964638955.1 uncultured Rikenellaceae bacterium
TTCACAAATAATACTAATCCAAACGGAACAACAATTCTCAGCTGGTTGTGGAATTTTGGTGACGGAGAAGTATCAACACTAGAGGACCCGGGAACAAATGGTTACATAAATGCAGGAAATTATGAGGTAAATCTGGTTGTTACTGCTGATAACGGCTGTGTTGATTCTGCCACAAACATTGTATCAGTAGGCGCTTATCCCGTAACACTGATCACTGCCGATGCACCTCTTACTTTCTGTAAAGGTGACAGTGTAACACTCTCTGTACCATATGACAGCAATTATGATTACAACTGGATGGCCGGAGGAACAAGTATCACGGGAGGTGATACCAGCAAATATGTTGCCCGGCTATCTGGAAATTACAATGTCGAGGTTATTAATCCTGTCGGTGATTGCAGAGATACATCATCTATAGTTACCGTGACTTCTATTGATGCTCCTGTGGCACCTTTGATAACTGCTGACGGAGACACGGAATTCTGCCAGGGCGATTCAGTGATTCTTAGTGTAACCAATACAGCAGGATATACATACCTGTGGAAGCTCAGCGGTGGTGAGGTAGGAACCACGTATAAACACGCTGCAAAATCTTCAGGCAAATATTCACTTACTGTTACAAATTCTACTGGCTGTAAGACGGCTGCTGTCGATACTGTCAGTGTAACAGTAAATGCAAAACCTTCACTGCCGACAATCAATATTAGCGGAACGACAACGTTCTGTGAAGGATCAAGTGTTGAACTAAGCGTAATCAATAATCCTGCACTTACCTACCAGTGGGAGAACAATGGTATAGCAATAACCGGAGCGACTGCATACAATTATAATGTTCAGAACTCGGGTGTCTATTCTCTTAAGATTACAAATGCAGGCGGCTGTCACATCAGATCGGAAGATATTACTGTTAATGTTTTAACAGCACCATCAGCACCCCTGATTTCAACGAGCAGAAACCCGGAATTCTGCGAGGGAGATTCCGTAGTCCTGAGTGTGACGAATATAGCCGGTTGTTCCTATGAATGGAAGCTAAACGGTGGAGCTGTAGGTTCTGACTCAAGCCAGTTTATAGCCAAAAATAAAGGAGAATATAACCTGGTTGTTACCAATACCAATCTCTGTTCCGTCTCTTCATCCAATTCGGTTAATGTCGTGGTTAATACTCTTCCAACAGCCGGGACAGTTAATCTCAGCGGATCAAGTACTTTCTGTGAAGGAGGTTCAGTAACTCTGAGTATATCTTCAACAACAGGATATTCATATAACTGGCGAAATGAGTATGGTCCTATTCCCGATGCAACTACTACCAGCTATACTGCCAGCTCTCAGGGTATTTATCAGCTTGATATCACAAACTCTTATGGATGTGTCGCAAGAACATTGCCGGTTAATGTTACCGTTAAACCGATGCCTTACGTACCTGTCATCACTTCTGATAATTACCAGGCCGGCGAATGCATGGGTGAGACTCCAATCAGACTCTATGTTGACCAGGAGGTTCCAGGATACAATTATCAGTGGTACCGTAATGGCATTCCTGTCGCCGGTGAAACACTGCCAAACTATGAAGATTTCCTCACCGAAGGAGATTATTCTCTGGAAGCTGACCTCGACGGATGTACAGCAGAATCAAACATTATGAATGTTTATTTTGAGGATGCTCCCGATAAACCTTTTATTCACATCCAGGGCCCAACGGTATGGTACCTTGTCTGCAGCGACACAACCGGATCAAATTACAGGTGGTATTGCAACGGTAATCTTATCGAAAGGGCCAATAAGTACTACTATATTGCGGGCCGCAAAATGGGCGATTACCAGGTCAGCATCGGTAACAGCCTGGGATGCTATACCATGAGTGATGCTGTTACAATACCGACAGGCGACACAGGGACAGATGATGTTGATCCCTTTGAGGGGCTGAAAATATATCCCAATCCAACAACCGGATTGTTTACCATCGCGATTGATAATAACATCTTTGGTGAGCTGATAATAAGAGTCATTGCAGAGAACGGAAAAGAAGTTATGTCGTTTAATCTTGATAAAACAACTGAATACTTCTTATATGAAGTTGATCTGAGCGGGCAGTCACAGGGGCTTTATATTATTAATCTGCTGATTGATAAGTATTTTGCCACAAGGAAGGTGATTGTAGAATAAATTTATTTTTATCAGGGGAATTTTTCTTTTTATAATAGGAATATATTGATAAAGATTGCTTCGTCGCTTTGCTCCTCGCAATGACAGTATTCATTAGAATACTTCCTTCAAGTCAAAATACTATATTTTATAAATCATCCTGTCATTGCGAGGAGTCCCGCTGCAGGCGGGCGAAGCAATCTTATTCTTATTCCGGATAATCCTCTCCGGTTACCTGTAACCGCACACCTGTGTCCGGTTTTCACCCTAATATTTTCTTCATTAGTCAAACTAACAGCTAAAAACTTGATTTTAAACTGAAAATAGTCTAAATTTTGCAGATATTTTTTCAAAACCTGATCATATGAAAATTTTTCAGCTTAAAAAACAGATTTTAATATTTTTTTATACTTCTCTTCTCATCAGATCTCTGCTAAAGAGTATACCAGTGTTGTTAATCTTATTTACCTGTAACATTACGAGAGCTCAGAGTTTTACACCAATCGATTATGGACTTAGTGATTTATATACCAGCGCCTGGGTGGATATCGATAATGATAATGATCTGGACCTGGTAGTACATCCTTACCTATTTGAAAACACCGGGACAAATTTCAATAAGACTACTCTGCCGGGGTCCGGAACAGGATATTATATGGATGTCTTTGATGCTGATATGGATAATGATATGGATTTCGTGATCTCTGGAAGTACCTTTGCCCGTATTATCATTAATGAAGGCAGTTATAACTTTACTACCATAGAACTGGAGCCTTTGGTTGGACCTATTGTTTGTGGTGATCTGAATAATGATGGATTGGAAGATATTGTCTCTACAGGCAGTAATGGTGATGACGTATTTATTTATATCTATAAGAACAATGGGAGTAATAACTTTGTGTTAGTAGAAAACAATCTATCAGGAGGGACAGAAGGTAAAGTTATTATTTTTGATTTCGATAAAGACCAAAAAAATGATATCCTTTTAGCTGGTGTAGATATGAACGGAAATCCCATAATCTATCTATATCAGAATCAGGGCGATTTTGTATTTACTAAATTGAAATCATTTGAAGCATGCCGTTATGAAGCCAGTGTAAATATAGCTGACTTTGATAATAACGGATGGATGGACTTTTCCATTTCCGGTTATTCTGATACCTGGATTGTAAAACAAACTTCGAAAAACACATTTATAAAAGAGGATTACAATTTTACATGGTGTAGGGAAGGTGATTCCCGAGCTTTCAATTATGATGGAGATTCAGATATCGATCTTATTGTTAGCGGATTTTATCCTCCTGAAACAAAGTATTATACTCGTGAGGATAATGATACATATACTGCAACAACAACTAACGACTTCAGTGCTTACCGTGGTGGTCTTGCCCTTGGTGATTATGATAACGATAGTGATGTAGATTACTTCATATCCGGGATAGAAGGATCCACTAATTATGCAAAAGTACATAGGAATGATTATGATATTTTGAATGATTCACCATCTATTCCGGAAAATCTAGACTTTTATACAGATGGAAAAGATATCTACCTCTATTGGTCACCCTCCTCTGACGATCAGACACAAACAATCTCCGTAACATATAATGTTTGTATAGGAACATCATCCGGTAGTTATGATGTGGTTAGTCCTCATGCATCTCTCACTAATGGTTATACAAAAGAGTATTCTGTGGGAAATGCCGGTAACGACACTTTATTTATGATTTCCGATTTACCTCCAGGAGACTATTATTGGTCTGTGCAGGCTCTTGATAATTGTAATAACACCTCTGCTTTTGCAACAGAACAGTCTTTTATAAAGGAAACAGATTTTGAATTGAGTCATGTTAATGAGATAAATACTCCATGCCACATAGGGAAGATCGGACTTTTTGATTACGATAATGACAAGGATCTGGATATACTGATTATGGGTTATAATCATTATAACGATGGCGTTTGGAAAGATTCCTCAATGATTTTTATAATGGAGAACAATATTGGTTCATTTGAAACAAAACAATATCTGAATTTTCGTCAGGATAATATTACTGATTTTGCATTTGGCGATTTTAATAATGATAACCTTATTGATGTTTTTGTTGGAGGAGATACTTCTCGTCTCTTAATTAACGATGGCCAAAAAGACTTTGAAGAACCGGTGGATTATCCGGCAGATAATTATTATCAAACCACTTCTGCAGATATTACAAATGATGGTTTTACAGATGTTGTTACCGGAAGTTATTGGAGGAAACATAATGGAGATCTTCAGAATCCTGTCTTTGAAAATGATCCGGAAATAAATGTTTCCGGAGGTTATATAACTTCTGCGTTTGATTATAATAATGACAGGGAAGTTGATTGCTTTACTTCCGGATACTTGTACAAAAATTTAGGTAATTCATTCCAAATTGTATCATCTTTCCCCAATCTGAATGGAGGGACATGCAATACTGGAGATATTGATAATGATAATGATCTTGATATAATTTATTCCGGATGGACCAATGAGATAAGGTATACTGAACTTTACTTGAATAATGGAGATGATAATTTCAGTTTGTTTGATCAGAATCAAATAAGAAAAGTAAAGGGAGTTTCTTTCTTGGGAGACTTTGATAATAATGGGACTATGGATGTTTTCGTTGGGGGGTATAGTTCTTCTTACCTTTCCCGCCTTTATTTACATGATGGCAACCTGGGATTCTCAGAATTTAGTTATGATTTTCAAAGGACTCTTGATCGATTTAAAACCACATTTGGTGATATTGACAATGATGGAGATCTGGATGTAATAGTCATGGAATATAACATGGATTTTTATATTTATTATAACAATTATGCATACAATAATGAACCTCCTGATGCTCCACAAAACCTGTCTAGTCAAAAAAGTGGCTATGGTATAATACTTAACTGGGAGGAAGCTGAGGATGATCATACACCTTCTCAGAGTTTAACCTATAATCTTCGTATTGGATCTTCTCCCGGAGCTGGTGACATAGCATCTCCAATGGCTGATGTTGATGGGACCAGATATATTGTCGCCCAGGGAAATACCTGGTTAAATACTTCCTGGCAACTTGATTCCCTGCCGGTTGGTACTTATTACTGGTCCGTACAGGCTATCGATAATGCATATAGAGGAGGGACATGGGCTGAAGAACAAAGTTTTACCATAAACGTTCTTACTGCTGATTTCATAGCTGATATAGCATGTGTAGAGACTCCTACATACTTCACAGATAATACCTATACATCAGGAGAATCTATCACACAATGGCATTGGGATTTTGAGGATGGAACATATTCTGATGAACAAAATCCCCATCATATATTTCCTAATGCAGGGACTTATAGTGTAAAACTGGTTGTTGGATCAACATCTTATTCAGATTCAATTACAAAATCTGTGATTGTAAAAGCAAAACCTTCATCTTCTTTCACATCAAATGTTATATGTCAGGGTACGCCAACAACCTTAACTAATACGTCTGACCCGAATGGAACAACTATTATTTCGTGGTTTTGGGACTTTGGCGATGGCAGCATATCATCCGTTCAGCAACCGCTACCCCATGGTTATCTTAATGCCGAAGATTATACCATAAAACTAAAAGCTATTGCCTCAAACGGCTGTGCCGACTCCGTTACAAACATTGTTTCTGTCGGTGCCTATCCTGTTGCTGCCGTTACCGCCAATGCCCCTCTTACCTTCTGTAAAGGTGACAGTGTAATTCTTTCCGTACCTTATGTCGAATCATTTACCTATAACTGGATGGTAGGCGGTACAAGTATTACAGGCGGAGATTCAAGCAAATATGTGTCCAGACTTACAGGTAATTATTCTGTCGAAATCGTTAATCCAAAAGGCAATTGCACAACAAACTCACCTGCCGTTGGTATAACAGCACAGGATGCTCCAACTGCACCATTGATATCCACTGACGGAGATCTGGAATTCTGCCAGGGCGATTCTGTTATTCTTAGCGTTATAAAAACGGCTGGATATGTCTATCAGTGGAAACTCAATGGCGGTGCTGTGGGATCAGATTCATCACGTTATGCAGCTAAAGCATCCGGTACATACTCCCTTACTGTCTCAAATTCAACAGGATGTGCCGTTGATGCTACAAATACAGTGAGTGTAACTGTAAACCTGGCTCCAACACTCCCGACAGTAAATATCAGCGGCCCCACTACTTTCTGTGAAAGCGATAATGTAGAATTGAGTGTAACAAATAATCCGGACTATACCTATCAGTGGGAAAACAACAGCGCTGCAATAACCGGTGCGGTAACTAACAGCTATACAGCTCAAAGTTCAGGAGTCTATGCCCTTAAGATAACCAATTCATCAGGTTGTTTCATCAGGACTGAAAATGTTACTGTTAATGTTCTGGATGCTCCTTCTTCTCCATTGATATCAACCGACGGAGATCTTGAATTCTGCCAGGGCGATTCCGTTGCCCTGAGTGTTACAAATACAGCCGGATATGTCTATCAATGGAAACTCAATGGCGGTGCTGTGGGAGCAGATTCTTCGAGATATTCTGCTAAATCTCCCGGTACCTATTCGCTTAATGTTTCCAATTCAGCAGGGTGTGCTATCGATGCAACAAATACAGTAACTGTTACTGTAAACTCAGCTCCTGCACTACCCACTGTCAATCTCAGCGGTCCCACTACATTCTGCCAGGGTGAAAATGTGGAATTCAGTGTAACCAGTAATCCGGACTATTCCTATCAGTGGGAAAATTATGGTGCTGCAATAACCGGTGCAGTGACAAACAGTTATACTGCTCAAAGCTCAGGCGTTTATACACTTAAAATAACTAATTCTTCCGGCTGCTTTATCAAAACAGAAAATGTAACCGTTAATGTTTTAACAGCTCCTTCTGCTCCCTTAATATCCGCTGACAATGATCTTGAATTCTGCCAGGGAGATTCTGTTATTCTTAGCGTTATAAAAACGGCTGGATATGTCTATCAGTGGAAACTCAATGGCGGTGCTGTGGGATCAGATTCATCACGTTATGCAGCTAAAGCATCCGGTACATACTCCCTTACTGTCTCAAATTCAACAGGATGTGCCGTTGATGCTACAAATACAGTGAGTGTAACTGTAAACCTGGCTCCAACACTCCCGACAGTAAATATCAGCGGCCCCACTACTTTCTGTGAAAGCGATAATGTAGAATTGAGTGTAACAAATAATCCGGACTATACCTATCAGTGGGAAAACAACAGCGCTGCAATAACCGGTGCGGTAACTAACAGCTATACAGCTCAAAGTTCAGGAGTCTATGCCCTTAAGATAACCAATTCATCAGGTTGTTTCATCAGGACTGAAAATGTTACTGTTAATGTTCTGGATGCTCCTTCTTCTCCATTGATATCAACCGACGGAGATCTTGAATTCTGCCAGGGCGATTCCGTTGCCCTGAGTGTTACAAATACAGCCGGATATGTCTATCAATGGAAACTCAATGGCGGTGCTGTGGGAGCAGATTCTTCGAGATATTCTGCTAAATCTCCCGGTACCTATTCGCTTAATGTTTCCAATTCAGCAGGGTGTGCTATCGATGCAACAAATACAGTAACTGTTACTGTAAACTCAGCTCCTGCACTACCCACTGTCAATCTCAGCGGTCCCACTACATTCTGCCAGGGTGAAAATGTGGAATTCAGTGTAACCAGTAATCCGGACTATTCCTATCAGTGGGAAAATTATGGTGCTGCAATAACCGGTGCAGTGACAAACAGTTATACTGCTCAAAGCTCAGGCGTTTATACACTTAAAATAACTAATTCTTCCGGCTGCTTTATCAAAACAGAAAATGTAACCGTTAATGTTTTAACAGCTCCTTCTGCTCCCTTAATATCCGCTGACAATGATCTTGAATTCTGCCAGGGAGATTCTGTTATTTTAAGCGTTACACCTACCACCGGATATACATATCAATGGAAACTTAATGATGGTACCGTGGGCGCTGA
>CAZWZQ010000079.1:0-5582 GCA_964638955.1 uncultured Rikenellaceae bacterium
ATGATATCAACATCTTCGGTGGTAAGCATTATCTGCTGCCCGTTAACACTTATTGTATATGATCCTTTGACTTCAAAGGATGTTATTTCCTGCTGCGACAAACCTGATATGGCATTGCTTATCTCCTTCATCAGTTTCCCATACCTGGGACCGAGTGTTTTGAAATTCGGCTTGATCTTTTTAACAAGAATGGATGAAGTATCATCAATATATTCTGCTTCTTTCACGTTCACTTCGGTAAGAACAAGGTCCTTAACGGCCTCAAATTTCTTTTTGAAGTTTTTATCAGGAAGAGGGATCATTATTTTTGTGAGCGGCTGACGCACTTTAATACTTACTTTCCTTCTTAATCCAAGGATCATTGAAGATATCGTCTGTGCAATGTCCATCCTTTCTTCCAGATCCTTATCTATCAGGCTGTCATTATATTCGGGGAAAAGCACCAGGTGAACCGATTCTTCCTTATGCTTTCCGGTTGTGAGATTAAGATCACGGAAGAGCATTTCCATATAGAAAGGAGAAATAGGAGCCGCAAGTCTGCTGACTGTTTCCAGGCATGTATAGAGGGTCTGGTAAGCAGCTATTTTGTCCTGGTCATAATCGCCTCCCCAGTAACGTTTTCTGTTAAGCCTTACATACCAGTTACTTAGATTCTCCGTTACAAAATCCTGTATTGCCCGTCCAGCCCGCGTGAGGTCATAATCTTCATAACATCCCCCCACCTCTTTTACCAGCGAATTAAGAAGAGAGATGATCCAGCGGTCAATTTCCGGACGTTCATTTACCGGAATATCTTTTTCGACATACCTGAAATTATCAACATTTGCATAAAGGGCAAAGAAGGAATAAGTGTTGTAGAGAGTGCCGAAGAATTTGCGTTTTGCCTCATCCACCCCTGCAAAATCGAACTTCAGATTATCCCAGGGCTGTGCATTTGTCAGAAGATACCAGCGTAGAGGATCCGAGCCATACTGTTCAATTGTTGAGAAGGGGTCAACAGCATTTTTAAGGCGTTTCGACATTTTATTGCCGTTCTTGTCAAGTACCAGTCCGTTCGATATGATATTTTTAAAAGCGACGGAATCGGATGTCATTACTGCTATTACATGGAGTGTAAAGAACCATCCTCTTGTCTGGTCAACACCTTCGGCAATAAAATCGGCCGGGAACATGTCACTGAAATTATCTTTGTTCTCAAAAGGATAGTGAGCCTGAGCGTAAGGCATAGCACCTGAGTCGAACCATACATCAATAAGATCCGGCTCCCGGAACATCTTCTTTCCTGAAGGGCTCACAAGTATTATCTTATCAACAAAGGGACGGTGCAGATCAAACTTCTCATAGTTTTCCTGTGAGTTATCCCCCGGAATGAAATCTTCCAGAGGACTCTTCTTCATGAATCCTGCTTTAAGGGCTTTATCTATTTCCTCTTTCAGCTCTTTTGCTGATCCTATGCATTTTTCTTCCTTCCTGTCTGCTGATAACCATATTGGCAGGGGAGTTCCCCAGAACCGTGACCTGGAAAGGTTCCAGTCGACAAGATTCTCGAGCCACTTGCCGAATCTTCCTGTTCCTGTTGAGGAAGGTTTCCAGTTAATTGTATTATTAAGTTCAATCATCCTGTCGCGCAGGGCTGTAGTGCGGATAAACCATGCATCAAGCGGATAATAAAGAACCGGCTTGTCGGTACGCCAGCAGTGTGGATAGCTGTGAACCTGTTTTTCTATCCTGAATACCTTCCCGGACTGTTTCAGCATTACGGCAATGTCTACATCAAGAGTATCACTTTCCGGGTCGATTTTTTCGTCATATTCATTTTTTACCGGCCGCCCTTCAAAATATTTATACGTCTCCGTATTAACCCGTTCCCTGACAAAACTATCATCAAGGTCGGAAACAGGTACCATATAACCTCTTTTATCAACCATTGGTCCCATCGAACCGTCTTTTCTTTTCAGCATCATCGGCGGGACACCATACTCTTTTGCTATCTTATAGTCATCGGCCCCAAAAGTAGGTGCAATATGAACAATGCCGGTTCCTTCCTCGGTAGTAACGAAATCTCCGGTAAGAACTTTAAAGGCTCCCTTGTCAGGTTTTACCCAGTCGATAAGCTGCTCATAACTAACGCCTTTCAGCTTATTCCCTAAAAATTCATCAAGTACTTTATAGGGTATCTTCTTATCGCCGGGTTTATATTCCGAAAAGTGAAGACCCACATTAGCCTCGGGAAACATTGAATGTAGAAGGTCTTTAGCAATAACAACTGTAATGGGCTCCCCCGAATAAGGATTAAAGCTTTTAACCCTTATATATTTAATCTCTTCTCCAACAGCCAGGGCAGTGTTTGAAGGAAGAGTCCATGGTGTTGTTGTCCATGCCATTATATGGACTTCAGGTGTATCAATATGATTAAAGAGAAATTCTGATTTTTCATCCCTGATAATCCTGAAAAGTGCAATACAGGTTGTGTCCTTAATATCCTTATAGCAACCGGGCAGGTTGAGTTCATGTGAGCTGAGTCCGGTTCCCGCTGCCGGTGAAAATGGCTGGATGGTATATCCCTGGTAAAGAAAACCTTTCGTATGAAGCTGTTTCAGGAGCCACCACAGAGTCTCAATATACCGGTTGTCATAGGTTACATAGGGATGGTCCATGTTGACCCAGTAACCCATCTTACGTGTCAGATCCTCCCACTGGTCGGTGTATCTCATAACATCCTTCCGGCAGGCATTATTAAATTCCACTATTGATATTTTTTCTGTGCCAATATCCTCCTTGGTTATACCCAGAGCTTTTTCCACTCCAAGCTCTATCGGCAAACCATGTGTATCCCATCCTGCCTTACGTTTTACTTCATAACCGCACTGTGTCTTGTAACGGCATACCGCATCCTTAATAGTACGAGCCATAACATGATGGATACCCGGGATGCCATTTGCGGAAGGAGGTCCTTCATAAAAAACAAACTCCCCTTTTCCGTTCAATTCACGAACACTTTTCCGGAAAGTGTCATTTTCATCCCAAACCTTAAGAATATCTTTGTTTACTTTCGGCAGATCAAGATTTTTATATTCAGGAAAGCGTTTTGCCATTATATCAGTTGGTTGTTATTGTTGAAAAACGGACAAAGATAAAAAAAAATACCCCCCTGCCCCCCTGAAGGGGGGTTAATTCTGTAATTATTTTTGTTTAAATGATTAAGATTGCTTCGTCGCTTCACTCCTCGCAATGACGGGTTATTTAAGGTAGTTCAGGTAATCATTGATACAGGAATATTAATTGAAGATACCGTCATTGCGAGGAGTCACGGCCTGACGGAACGACGAAGCAATCTATATGACCCGTACCGGGGACAACTAAAAATGTTATTTTTATAAGTGAATTTACAGGATTATGAGAATATTCTTTGTTACTATATTTTTCTTTTTTCATTGTTTTTCTTTAATCGCACAGGTGTCTGATTCGATTAAATATCAGTCACTTGAACCATATGATTTTCATCTTCAGTATCTACGGGATGATCCTGCATTGCTGATTGATGTAAGGCAATTTTTTGAATTCAAAGGCAGAAGGATCAAAGATGCAATTAACATTCCTTCAGTTAAGGATCTGAATATGGCAGCCGACACAATAAGCAGAAACAGCGCTCTGTTTCTTTATTGCACAGATGGCTTCAGAAGCAAGCGTGCGGCGGAATTGTGTTATGATATGGGATTCGGGAAGGTATATAACCTTGAGGGGGGTATCATTGCCTGGAAACGGGATGGGTTTCCTGTTGATAAGACCAGGGTAAGGAGGAAGAAATAGGCGATTTATTATATGCGACAGGCGATATTCAATATAAAGAATGTAAAAGAATTCCTTAGTGTGAACTTTGTGTCGTTTGTGGTTGAATGACTTATTTTTCCCTAACTTTACCAGATTATCAAAATAGAATAAAAATGTTTTCCGGTATAGTAGAAGAAGCTGCACCTGTAATCAGGATCGAAAAAGAAAAGGACAATCTTCATATAACAATGAAATGCTTATTCACAGATGAGCTGAAAATTGATCAAAGTATCTCTCATAACGGGGTTTGCCTAACTGTTGTAAAAAAAGAAGGAGATACTTACACCGTCACAGCAATAAGGGAGACTCTTGAGAAGTCGAACCTTGGACTTCTTAAAGTTGGCGACAAGGTGAACCTGGAGCGCAGCTCAAAGCTCGACGGCCGTCTTGACGGACACATGGTGCAGGGTCACGTTGACCAGACTGCTGTTTGCACCGAAGTGAAGGAAACTGGCGGAAGCTGGTACTATACTTTTGAATATGAGCCGCTTCAGGATGATTATATTACTGTTGAAAAAGGATCTGTCTCAGTAAACGGAGTCAGTCTGACTGTAGTAAATTCCCGGCCGAAATCATTCCAGGTGGCAATAATTCCCTTTACATACGAGGTTACCAACTTTCACCGGATCAAAAAAGGAACAGTGGTGAATATTGAGTTTGACATACTGGGGAAGTACATTGCGAAGATTGTTAAGCAGCAGATGGGAAAATGAGGTGTTAATGCCTTACTCCATATTAATTTCTTCCCGAACCCTAACCTGTTGTCAGTGTATTTTATATGTGTGAGGCGGACAATCCACAGGTGTGTATCCATCAGCATTGCAACCGGAAATCGCCGTATATAGGCTTTTTGCGCTTTTTCTGCTATTTTTCCTTCGGGTTCTGAAACAGTTCCCTGGAACTGAATACCCTGTATGTTCCCGATGATCCTGGTCTCTAGCACTACAGAGCCTGCTACCAGAGGATTTTTTAGAAATTCCTCTCCATGGCGCGTATCAGTATCTGTCGTGAATACAAGTGCATTTTCATCTTCCATGTAAACATAAAAGCAATTGGCACACCACGGTTCATTATCTGTCGTTGTGGCCACTGTGAGAACATGATGCCTCCTGAAGAATTTTATTATCCGCCGGTCAATCATTTTCCATCCACCGGTAAGTATCAGTATCAAATCCGGCAAGGGAAAGAACTCTTTCAACGACTGTCAGGACAAGATTATCTATTGTCTGAGGTTTGTTGTAGAAAGATGGTGTTGCCGGACAAATAATTGCCCCGGCGAGAGTAATGGTTTCCATATTCCGGATATGGATCAGGTTATAGGGCGTTTCGCGCGGTACAAGAATCAGTTTTCGTCTCTCTTTCAGTATCACATCAGCAGCCCGTGCTATTAGGTCCTCTGACGTTCCATTGGCTATCCGGCCGAGAATCCCCATCGATGCCGGGCAAATTATCATAGTATCATAATCGGATGAACCGGATGCGAATGGCACAAAAAATGAATCATTTAAATACCCCTTCGCAGGCGCTGCCGGCTTGTATTTTACACCCAGTTCATACTCCCATATCTTTTTTGCATTATCAGAAAAGATGACAGCGATTTCCTGAGGTGGAGTTTTAAGGGTTGTCAGCTTATCAAGCAAGGTCTTCGCATATATTGATCCGCTGGCACCGGTAATGGCAAGGATTATTTTTCTCTGATTTTGGGCCATAATTAAAGATATTCTTTGTAAAGGTAGTAATTAGGATTAAGA
>CAZWZQ010000079.1:5682-8087 GCA_964638955.1 uncultured Rikenellaceae bacterium
AGAGTCTCGCTTAAGTCACCCCACTGCGGATTCATTTCATTGATCAGTAACAGTTTTTTATTTCTGTTCCCTCCTTTAATTTGTTTTTCTCGCTTTATTGCATCTCCTATATTATCAAATGCTTCAAAATAAACCAGCTTATTAATATTATACTTCGCAGAAAAACTATCAGGATGTTTTTTGTTTTATGCTGTTTAATCCTGGCTTTCAAATTACTTGTTACTCCTGTGTATAATGCTGAATTATTGTTATTTGTCAATATGTATACAAATCCTTTCAAAGTCAAATTTCATGTCTGCCCTGTACCAATTTTCCGGTCAGAATCCTCACTCCCTCTGAAGCCTTTTCCCTTATCACTTCAACCTTCCTGTAGGCCGGAATTACAACTTCATTCGGATCTATAAGCCATAAAGATGCATTCCGTGGTGCATATTCAAGAAGGCTGGCAGCAGGATATACATTTAATGATGAGCCTATTACAACAAAAATATCTGCTGCCGATGTTATCTGAACCGCTTCTTCCATCATCGGAACAGCTTCGCCGAACCATACAATATGAGGACGCAGCTGGCTTCCTTTTTCACAGGTATCTCCGGGTTTTATTTCCTTATATCCGATCTCATAGATCAATGACGGATCGGCCGTACTCCTCGCCTTGGTAAGTTCCCCATGCAGATGGAGAACTTTTGTGCTTCCCGCCTGCTCATGCAGGTTATCTATGTTCTGGGTAATTACGTGGATATCAAAGTATTTCTCAAGCTCTGCCACACCTTTATGACCTTCATTTGGTTCACAGGCTGCAAGCTGGGAGCGTCTTTCATTGTAGAATCGCAAAACAAGGTCACGGTTCTTCCACCAGCCCGTGGGAGAAGCAACCTCTGTAACATCATATTCCTCCCACAATCCACCTGCCTCCCTGAAAGTACGAATTCCGCTTTCGGAACTCATTCCTGCGCCGGTGAGGATTACTAATTTTTTCATTGTCATATTAGTAAAGATAGCATTATTCAATAAAATTTGAAATAGCCCCCCTTCAGGGGGGTTGGGGGGTATTTTTTTGAATATCTTTACACCATGATTGACCGTCCCACGATAGAAAAGATCCTCGATGCCGCCCAGATCGTTGATGTTATCCAGGAGTTTGTTCCGCTGAAAAAACGTGGCGTTAATTACCTGGGCCTCTGTCCTTTCCATAATGAGAAGACACCTTCATTCACAGTTTCACCCTCGAAGGAGATATTCAAATGCTTTGGATGCGGAAAAGCAGGGAACGCAGTCAATTTCATTATGGAGCATGAGCATTTGTCATATCCCGAAGCACTCAAATACCTGGCTCGCAAATATCATATTGAAGTCGTTGAAAAAGAGCTTTCACCCGAAGAACTGGAAAAGCAAAATGAACGGGAGAGCCTCCTGGTACTGACTGCTTATGCTGCACGACAATTTTCCGAAAACCTTATTCAGAGTGATGAGGGTATTTCTGTGGGTCTCTCTTATTTCAGGGAAAGGGGCTTCCGGCAGAACACTCTTAAGAAGTTTGAAATAGGATACAGTTTTGAAAAACGTGATGCCTTTACAAGACAGGCACTGGATGACGGTTATAAGCAGGATTTTCTGATTAAAACAGGCCTTTCCATCCAGCATGAAGAACGTGTTTTTGACAGGTTCAGCGGCAGGGTGATGTTTCCAATACATTCTCTGTCGGGACAGGTTCTCGGTTTTGGCGGAAGGATATTGAAATCGGATGTAAAAACAGCAAAGTATGTAAACTCACCCGAATCGGAGATCTACCATAAAAGCCGTATTGTTTATGGAATATTCCAGGCACGGAAAGCAATCAGCAAGGAAGACAGGTGCTATCTTGTTGAAGGTTATACCGATGTAATGTCGCTTCACGAGGCAGGTATCGAAAATGTGGTTGCCTCATCAGGCACCTCGCTCACTCAGGAGCAGGTACGCCTTATCAAACGCTTCACACAAAACATTACTATTCTTTTTGACGGTGATCCTGCCGGAATAAAAGCTTCAATACGGGGTATAGACATCGTACTTGAGGAGGGAATGAATGTCAGGATAGTCCTTCTTCCCGACGGGGAGGATCCTGATTCATATTCAAAAAAAGTAAGTAATGAAGAATTCCTGAAATACCTTAAAGATAAGGAGCGGGATTTTATTCACTTCAAAACAGAACTTCTTCTC
The DNA here is from genome assembly GCA_964638955.1 of uncultured Rikenellaceae bacterium. Taxonomy (GTDB): domain Bacteria; phylum Bacteroidota; class Bacteroidia; order Bacteroidales; family VadinHA17; genus LD21. The sequence continues at coordinate 7,882 of CAZWZQ010000079.1, forward strand.
GAAGAGGCCAGTAATGACCCTGTGCGTAAGGCCAACCTTATTCATGACATAATCAGATCCATCGCCGTAATACCCGAAACAATAACAAGAACTGTCTACATTAAAGAATGCAGTACACGGCTTGAGATCACTGAAGAGGTACTCTACCATGAAGTAAACAAACTGCGGCAGCAGACCTCGTTCCAGAACAGGAACAAATACCCCGG
>CAZWZQ010000080.1:0-7724 GCA_964638955.1 uncultured Rikenellaceae bacterium
TCTTTTTGATTTCCAGTGTTTCATGGCTCTTAAGGCCATAATTAGGTTGTATAATTGACTGAGACCGGGAAATTATGGGTACGGAAATTAATATAGCTGTAATAAATACAAATCTCTTCTTCATCATATTCTAAATAAAACACGCAAGTTAATTAATCTCTCTGTCCCTATAGCTATCGGAACTCCGTGTAAGTTTTTAATTTCTTTTTGTTGCACAGAGTAAATCATTTATTATTCAATTGTTATTACATTTCCAACACCCAGTTCGAAATAATTCTCCCCGTAAGAATCTTTAAACATCTGTATCTGTTTATCACCTGTACAATGTGTTGCTCCGCACTTCACTACCCCGAGGGCTTTCATTTCTGCTATTATTGCATCCATCTCTTTTTCTGATTTCTGCATCAGATGGAATCCTCCGAATACCATATAAATATCCTTATTAAACATTTCTTTGATCTCTTTCAGCATTCTTATTATTCCCGGATGCGAACAGCCGGTCATCACCACCAGTCCGTGCTTTGTATTCAGCACCAGACATTGTTCGGGTATCTCGCATTCAAATTCTCCCGACGTGTACAGATTATCGCAGATCATGGCAGGTTCTTTTACCAGAACAGGTTCCAGACCTATTTTGATCATCCTCTTTTTAAACGCATCGGAGAATGATTGAGGGAATAAAACCGGAATACCTTTCTTCATCTCCACAAAAGCAGGGATACCTCCGATATGATCTCCATGCTCATGCGACAATACCACAAAATCGATTTCTGATGCATCAAGACCCATTTTTTTGAAATTGGAAGCAAAAATTTCGGGTTTTGTGCCAGTATCAAAAAGGATTGTCTTATCCAGACCTTCAACAAGAATTGAAAAACCCCAGTCAGATTGTAATCCATCCTGATGCACATAATTATCATATATCACCTTTACAGTAACAGGCTGATCAATACCGTTTACGGGAGTTATTCCCGTAACGGGTCCTTCCAGGAATTTATATTCCTGTGCCTGTATTCCCTGGCTCAGCGACCAGAGGATCAGGCTTAATAACAAAATAATTTTTGATTTCATCATTATTCAATTTAATGAACTTTTTTTCTATTATTTAACCACGGACTCACACGAATTAACACGTAGTCACCTCAGAGGTTATTATATCATATACCCTTTTATTACACCTTTATACCACTACACCACTATACCACTATATCATTATACCATTACCTTATCCCTTAATTCCATGTAACTAATTTGTAACCAAAGCTTAATGTTTCCTTAACCATATTGAAAACTTGTAATTCTACATTTGCGCCAAATAATTTATGTAAAACTAAACACTAATATCAAATAATTAATAAAACTATTATGAAAAGAATTCTTCTTTATTTATTTATTGCGTCTATAGCAATATTCACAGGTTGTAAAAAGGAGTATGCAATTCCCACTGTTACTGAGAATATTAATGAGGATACAACATGGGAAACAGGCAATATATATATCCTTGAAGGACGTATAACAGTACTGGCAGATATTACACTTACAATTGAACCAGGTGTAATAATCAAGGGTCGCGAAGGATCAGAAGCCAATGCAACAGCTTTGATGATTGCACGCGGCGGTAATCTTATGGCTGAAGGCACATCAACATCACCGATTATTTTCACTTCAGTAGCTGATGATATAGTCCCCGGAGAAATAGAAAGTCCCAACCTCGAGCCAACTGTTAATGGACTTTGGGGAGGTCTTTTAATTCTTGGCAAAGCTCCCATCTCAGCAGAAGCCGATGCAATGCAGATAGAAGGAATTCCTGCCTCAGACCTGAATGGTCTTTATGGCGGAAATGATGAAACCGATAACTCAGGAACATTGAAATACATTTCTATCCGTCATGGCGGAACAAATATTGGTGAAGGAAATGAAATCAACGGGTTAACATTAGGAGGCGTTGGTTCGGGTACAATAATCGAAAACGTTGAAATAGTCTCCAATCAGGATGATGGAATTGAGTGGTTCGGAGGAACTGTAAACGTAAAAAATGCCATTGTCTGGAATACCGGTGATGATGCAATTGATACCGACCAGTCCTGGGGAGGAACTCTTGACAACTTTATAGTAATTAATCCGGGCGACGAATGTTTAGAGCTTGACGGACCAGAAGGCATTATGGTCGCAAAACATACCATAAAGAATGGTTCAGTATATGCTGGTGATGCTCAGGGACTTGCTGATCTTGATCCAAACTCAAATGTGGATATAGATAAGGTATACTTCTTTGGCATCAAGGCCGGTCAGGATTTTGACGAACTGCCTACTGAGTATGCCTGCACATTTACAAATTTTGAGGCAACTCTTCCTGCCGGTACTGCACTTACCGATTTCTTTAATGGAGGAAGTGATCAGTTTACAACATCTGTAGCTTCAGGAGCCAATACCGTTGGAGCAGATGTGACCAGTTTCGATGGCTGGTCATGGGCTGCTGTATCAGGTGCCTTAGGTGATTTTTAATAAACATTTTATCATAAACACAATATTTTTAATCAATTATGCGCTTTTTAAAATTTTTCTCGGTAACCCTTATCCTTTTATATTCTTTTAAGTTACAGGCACAAAATGGCATCATCAGAGGTTTGGTTCTTAACGAATCTACAGGCGAACCGATGATCAGTGTAACTATAGTTATAGAAGGTACTACGATGGGAATTCTTACAGACCTGGATGGTAAGTTTAATCTTTCCATTGCTCCGGGAACCTACAATCTGAAGCTCTCGTTCGTCTCTTATGAATCGAAAGTTATTAATGATATTAAAGTGGAACCGGGAGAAGTTACTCTTCTGGATAATATCATGCTGAAATCATCAACTATCGGCCTCTCTGAAGTTACGATATCAGCTGAGATGACTCGGAATACAGAAGGTGCAATCATGACAATTAAAATGGAATCACCCAACCTGATGGATGGTATATCTGCTGTTAATTTCAGAAGAATGGGTGATTCCGATGCAGCATCATCCATGAAACGCGTACCAGGTGTTTCAGTGGAAGGAGGTAAATATGTTTATGTACGGGGATTAGGTGACCGGTATACTAAAACAGTTCTTAATGGCGCCGATATTCCGGGACTTGATCCTGATCGCAACACAATGCAAATGGATATTTTCCCGACAAATATCATTGATAATATTATCGTCCACAAATCGTTCAGTGCCGATCTGCCGGCTGATTTTACCGGAGGAGTTATTGATATAGCCATCATGGATTTCCCTGATCAAAAGAAAGGAAATTTGTATTTAAGCACAGCTTATAATCCTGATTATCATTTTAAAAGTGATTATCTGACTTATAAAGGAGGAAAAACAGATTTTCTGGGTTTTGATGATGGTACCAGGGCTATTCCCGCAACCACTGATATTCCATTTTTTGCTTCTGTAATCGGAGATCCAACCAGTGAACAGGGATTACGTTACAGCGAGATCCTCGAAAGCTTTAATCCCACAATGGCTGCCATAAAACAAACAAGTTTTATGGATTACAATTTTGGAACCTCATTCGGGAATCAGGTTCCGATGAAAAAAGTCACCCTGGGATACAACTTTGGATTTTCATATAAAAACAATACTGAGTTTTATAAGGATGCTGAATATGGCCGCTATGGATTATCGAGCGATCCTGACATTATTGAACTTGATGTAAGGGAATTCCAGGTTGGCAACTTTGGAGTAAACAGTGTCCTTTTAAGCGGGCTGGCAGGTTTTGCAGTAAAAACACTCAATTCAAAATACCGTATTAACCTTCTGCACCTTCAGAATTGCGAATCAAAAGCAGGTATATTTGATTATGTGGGCTCTGACCAGGGAAGCAATTTTACAGGTTTTCAACATAACCTTGAATACAGCCAGCGCTCACTGACAAACCTGCTGATCGACGGGAAACACTCCCTGGAAGGCTCAGAATGGGAAATTGTATGGAAATTTTCTCCGACTATTTCGATCATCAGTGATCCGGATGCCCGTTTCGTCAGATATGTGATCGATAATTCAGATTTCAGGATTAATACAGAATCGGGATTCCCTGAAAGAATATGGAGGGAATTATCAGAAATAAACCTGATAGGATTAGTCCATATCACAAAAGAATTTAATTTCAGGGGAGAAAAGTCCAAGATTAATTTCGGAGGACTATATGGTTATAAAGAAAGGGATTTCGAAATAAATAAGTTCGCGATCAATGTCCGTAATGTTACATTATCAGGTGATCCGAATGAATTATTCAGACCCGAGAATCTCTGGCCGCTAAATGGAGTACTCTATACAAGCGGAACAACTTATGAAGCCGGATTTATTCCCTTTAATCCTAACCAGTTCAATGCAAATTCCAATAATGCTTCAGGTTATGTATCAACTGAACTTGGTTTGTTTAAGGGAATGAAATTGATTGCAGGTGTACGTATTGAGAAATATACCCAGCGATATACCGGCCATAATCAACTTGGCACCAAAGTATTAAATAATGATAAGGTTCTGGATGATCTGGGTTTCTTTCCCTCTCTTAACCTGATCTATAATCTTTCATCCAATCAGAATCTCAGATTTTCTTATGCCAGAACAATTGCCAGGCCCTCATTCAAGGAGCTCTCTTTTGCCGAGATTGCTGATCCTATAAGCGGCCGTACATTCGTGGGAGGCATGTTCCGTGATGCGGATGATGTCGCCGGCAAAGAATACTGGGACGGAAACCTTGTAAGTTCCGACATACATAATGTGGACCTTCGCTGGGAATTATTCCAGAAAAACGGTCAGATGGTTTCTTTAAGCGGATTCTATAAATATTTTGTTAATCCTATTGAAGTTGTTCAATATGCAACACAGACCGGATGCTTTCAGCCCAGGAATGTAGGTAACGGACATGTTCTTGGTATGGAGGTTGAATTTCGTCAGAACCTGGAAGGGATAGTGCCATCATTAAAGAATTTCAATATAACATCAAATATATCTGTTACAAGATCACGTATTGAATTAAGCCTCACCGAGTATTATTCACGGATTGAGAATGCCAGAACAGGTGAAACAATTGATATGTACCGTGTTATGGCAGGTCAGGCTCCATTTATCATTAACAGCGAATTATCATACACGGGTGGTGAAAAGGGATTCTGGTCAGGATTCGAAGCAGGTCTTTATTATAATGTTCAGGGTAAAACTCTTCAGTATGTTGGAATAGCCGACAGACCTGATATCTATATGTTACCTTTTCACAGTTTAAATCTCACAGCCAGTAAAAGCCTTGGGAAAAACAGGAAAACCCAGCTTGGATTTAAGATTGAGAACCTGTTAAATGACAAAAAAGAATCCGTATTCAAATCTTTTAATCCGACCGATCAGTTCTTTACAAGACTGGAGCCGGGAATAACTTACCACTTAAAACTCACTTACGCCTTGTTTTAAGCAGGTATTTTGGCGCATATTTGATTCTGAATGCCTGTTGGCTCCGGTTACTGGTCGGCAGGCATTTCTCTATAATGTTAATGAGAAAGTAATAAATTTGTGAGAAAATTATTAAGACAATTTTAGATGGAGGCGAAAAATAAACGAATTCTGATTGTCGATGATGAAGAAGATCTTTGTGAAATTCTTCAGTACAATCTTGGTAATGCAGGGTATCAGACTGAGGTTGCCCACTCAGCGGAAGAGGCTATAAAGAGATCTCTTAATAACTTTGACTTGCTTTTGCTTGATGTTATGATGGGACCGATGTCAGGTTTTAAACTTGCTGACAAACTCAGGAATGAATTGAATATTAACGTCCCAATTATCTTTCTTACAGCAAAGGATACTGAAAATGATATACTGACCGGGTTCAGCCTTGGAGCGGATGATTATCTTGTCAAACCTTTTTCCATCAATGAATTAGCAGCGAGGGTAAAAGCTGTTCTTAAGCGGGTAAAATCCGATAAAGCAAAAGCCCATGCAACAATCAGGATAGGAGACATAGAACTTGATACAGCCAGAAAAAGACTGATCATAAATGACGAAAAAGTTGAGCTGACGAAAAAAGAATTTGAGATTCTGATACTGCTTCTTGAGAATCAGGGAAAGGTGTTTTCGAGAGAGAATCTCCTTGCTAATGTATGGGGTAATGATGTGATAGTGACTGAACGCACAGTGGATGTTAATATAACAAGGTTGAGAAATAAGCTTGGGAAATGCGGGAAATATCTGAAAAATAAAACCGGATACGGCTATTTTTTTGAATTGTGATTTCAAGTATGGGAATAATTGCCACTAAAAATAGATTCCGAAATAATCTTCTCTTTTTCTATTCGGCAATATTTGCTGTTGTAGCTGTGCTTATCCTTACATATTTGTATAAAAGGGAACAGGATTACAAAATAGCTACTCTAAATGATGAACTTTACAATATTACAAGAATCGCTGATAATTATGTGAACGTCAATTACATATACAACACCGGGGATTACCGCAATATCGATTCTCTCATGAAACTCATGCCGCAGGTGAATCTGAGGCTTTCGATTATTGACACATCCGGAGTTGTTCTATACGACAGTTTTGTGTATGACTATGAGAAAATGGAAAATCATAGATCACGACCCGAAATACTTGAATCACTTAAGAAAGATTTTGGCACTGCCATAAGGAAATCGGGTACAACGGGCCAGGAATATTATTATTTTTCAAAATTCTACACACGTTATTTTATCAGGGCAGCATTGGTCTACGATGTAACTGTGGCAAGTTTTCTGAAAGCAAATCTGAGGTTCCTTTTAGTAATACTATTTTGTTTCATAATTATCGGGGGAGTTCTTCTCATAGTAACAAACCGGTTCGGAGAATCAGTAACACGGTTGAGAGATTTTGCCATAAGCCTGAGAAATGATAAACCCTTTATTTCAGAGTTCCCAAAAAATGAACTCGGTATTATTGGTTCCGAAATACTTGATATATACAACAATCTGCTGTTAACAAAAAACGATCTGGCAATTGAAAAGGAAAAACTATTCAATCATCTTAATGCCCTGAATGAAGGAATTGCTTTTTTCGGGCCTGATAAAAAGCTAATATTCAACAATGATCATTTTATTCAGTTTATGAATATGATCTCTGGAGATCTTAAGATATTCTCTTCGAATTTTTTTGAGATACCGGAATTTGAGGAAGCCAATGTATTTGTCAATAAACATCTGGAGGCAGTAATTGCATCAGATGATCTGCCTAAAATGGAATATCAGATCTTTAAGGATGGAAGATTCTTCAGAATCCAGTGTGTTATATTTTATGATAAAAGTTTTGAGGTTATCCTGAGCGACATAACTAAAACAGGTAAAAACAAGCTCATCAAGCAGCAGATGACATCAAATATATCACATGAGCTCAAAACTCCTGTATCATCCGTAAAGGGGTATCTCGAAACACTCCTTAGCAATAAGGAAATTGAACCAAAAAAGCAAAAGTATTTTCTCGAAAAAGCCCTGGCCCAGACAGACAGGCTGACAGGACTTATCAATGACATTTCTGTTCTAAATAAAATAGAAGAAGCGAGTGATTCTTTCCCTCCTGAAAAAGTAAAAATAAGGAAGATCGTCAAAGAGGTCAGGGACAATTTTAAATCGGCCATTGACACTCACGGGATGAAGGTTGAAATCAATATCGACGACAAAGTGGTTGTAAAAGGAAACAGATCGCTCATTTTATCAATTTTCCAGAACC
>CAZWZQ010000081.1:0-1886 GCA_964638955.1 uncultured Rikenellaceae bacterium
CATTTGCTCATGGTACATCCTGCTTTCGAGAAAATGCAGGGAATATGTCAGTTCCATATTTATATTATGATTCCTGTAAAAAGTCAGATACATATCGGTACGGTTATATTTCGTTGCCCTGTATACCGGATCGCCCCAGTAAAGATCACTGCCATGATCTTCATAAAATCTCATCAAACCATCTCCAAAATAATAGGTGTCGAACAGACCTATTCCTTTATATTCAATCCTTGCTTCCACCAATAATCCGTGCATTTTGATCCAACCTGTATTATCAGCTCTGGCCCTTTCAAATCCAGCTACCCACCCCGCATTTGCTTCAAGTACACTCAGAAATGTTTTATCCGACAGGTTAATTCCTGCAGAGGACTTAAAGAGCAGATTATCATGATAAGCTTCGCTAATTACCGGGTTCAATTTGCCGGCATAATGATACATATGCCCAAAATGCTCTATATAAAATAAACCATAATTATATCTTCCGTTGATACTCACAATAAATGCTTCATTAACAGTCTCCGACATACGTCCTGTCCAGTCGAGCCAGACTTTGATATAATTACTGTTACGGCGGAATTCAAGAAAGATGCCCTCTATATTTGGCCGGTAATAGCTTATTGAATCTTGTATAAAAAGGCGCGGATAGTTACTTGTTATCCTATCGCGCGGAAATGCACCCATTATAAAATTCAGAGGTCCTTTTGTCAGTTCATAATAGACTGTCGGATAAAAATCCTGAATTGCTTCCCGGTTCCCGAACTCATGCATAAGGTTTACCCCTATGCTTAATTTATGCACTGAATCCCATTTTAATCCGGCCTCCGGGGCTAACATAATCCCCGAAATTGTCTGCGGTATTTTTACTTCAGAACCTCCAAACTCAAGATTATCAAAGAAAGAGAATAGTCCAACCCGCCATATCTTCTCCTGTGAATACCCCATACTGTTGATGAAAAGCAGGATAAATAGTACCGGTATTATTTTTTTAAATAAAGAGATATTCATGTTTATCCGTCGGTTTATTCATGCAATCGTATTGGATCCGTATACCGGAGTATTATGATTGAGGTTCTTATTTATCAAATAATCAGCAGGTAGTATTTACTATTAACTTTATTTACTTATTTTCGCAATAATATCGATGCAATGTCAAATATAGTTATTATACCGACATATAAAGAAAGTGAAAACATTGAAGCTTTGGTAAAGGCTATTTCAACTCAGGATGTTGCATTTGATATCCTTGTAGTTGATGATAATTCTCCCGACGGTACAGCCGCAATTGTAAAAAATCTCCAGGGTTCATTCAACAACCTGCATCTGATTGAAAGACCTGGAAAACTTGGACTGGGCACTGCATATATGACAGGTTTCAACTGGGCTCTTGAGAAAGGGTATAACTATATATATGAAATGGATGCTGATTTTTCACATGATCCGGCTGATCTGGTAAGGCTTTATAATGTATGCAAAAACGGAGATGCTGATGTGGCAATTGGATCCAGGTATATCAGCGGTGTCAATGTTGTGAACTGGCCCCTCTCAAGGGTTCTCATGTCATATTTTGCCTCAATTTATGTGCGAATGATTACCGGTATGAAAATAATGGATACCACTGCCGGATTTAAATGTTATAAAAGGGAGGTGCTTGAAAATATTAACCAATATCACATAAAATCAGTCGGGTACAGTTTTCAGATTGAAATGAAATTTATTGCCTGGAAACTCGGTTATAAGATTGTTGAGGTACCGATTATTTTTACCGACAGAAAGCTTGGCTCATCGAAAATGACTGGCGGAGTTTTCAATGAAGCTTTATGGGGGGTACTGAGAATGAAACTCAGGAGCTGGTTTGTGAAGTATAAGAAGAATGTTGAAGAGTTGAA
>CAZWZQ010000081.1:1986-7235 GCA_964638955.1 uncultured Rikenellaceae bacterium
TAATAATGAGCAATATATTAATAAGAAACGCCACAATAGTTAATGAGGGACGGGTTTACAGGGGCGATTTGCTTATTAAGGATGAGATTATTTCTGCAATAGGATCTCCCGAACAGGTAAAAGCACCATCAAATGCAAAAATAATTGATGCATCAGGATTACTTCTGATCCCCGGAGTAATTGATGATCAGGTTCACTTCAGAGAACCGGGATTAACTCATAAAGCAGATATTTTTACCGAAACGAGGGCCGCTGTGGCAGGCGGGGTAACATCATTCATGGATATGCCCAACACTATACCCCGGACTGTTACTATTGAAGCTCTCGATGACAAGTACAGGTTAGGATCCGAAAATTCCCTTATTAATTATTCTTTTTACATAGGGGCAACAAACGATAACATTGATGAGATTATTAAAGCCGATCCAGTTAGAGTATGTGGTATTAAGGTTTTCATGGGATCATCAACAGGGAATATGCTCGTAGATAATGAGAATGCTCTCCGTGAAATATTCAGACAGGCAGCTATGCCGGTAATAACACATTGTGAACATGAGCCTACTATAAGAAGAAACACCGAGACCTTCCGAAAAAAATACGGAGAGGATGTGCCGGTTAAAATGCATCCCCTTATTCGGAGCCGTGAAGCCTGCTTTCGTTCATCATCCATTGCAATAGAATTAGCCAGGGAATATAATACAAGACTCCATGTCCTTCATCTTTCAACAGCTGATGAAATGAAGCTTTTCAGTAATGAATTGCCGTTGAATGAAAAAAGAATAAGCGGGGAGGTATGTGTTCATCATCTCTGGTTTGACGATTCCTTTTATGATGAACTTGGTACAAGGATAAAATGGAATCCGGCAATAAAGACCAAATACGACAGAGAATCATTGCTTGATAGCGTCAGGAATGATCTGATTGATGTTATTGCAACCGACCATGCGCCGCATACGCTCAAAGAAAAAACAAACAGCTATTTCAAAGCACCTTCCGGCGGACCTCTGATTCAGCATTCACTTGCTGCCATGCTTGAGTTGTGGCATAATAAAATATTCAGCATTGAAAAAATCATTGAGAAGATGTGTCACAATCCTGCCATTCTTTTTAAAATTAAAGGAAGGGGATTTATTAGGGAGAATTACAAAGCAGACCTCTGTCTTGTCGATCCGGATAATCAGTGGACTGTATCTAAGGATAATATTTTATATAAATGCGGCTGGTCGCCATTTGAAGGGACAACTTTCAGATCGAAAGTTGTTATGACAATCGTAAACGGAACGGTTGTATATAATAAAGGTATGATCAACGAGGATTACCGGGGACAGAGACTGGAGTTCGACAGATAATTATGTGTTGGGTGAGGAAGATTGCTTCGTCCTCACCACAAACCTTACTGTATTTCGTGTTCTCTGTTCCAGCAGTATCTCCCTTCCGGATGTTATTCGTTCTATTGCCGCAGGGGTGTAATGCCTGATGGAAAGTATCTCTGCATTCTCGTTATAGACAGCCGAAAACTCATCTTTCAGTGTTTCAAGCAGGGCATCAACCTTTGGTCTTTCATCATCAACACATACATCAATACTTACGGCGCTTGCCTCAACAAGGTTAACCTTGATACCTTTTTCTGTAAACATATAAAAGATACGGCTCAGGTTATCACCCATTACAAAAGATAAGTCTTTCGGCAGAATTGAAATCAGTATCTGGCACTCTTTTTTTATAAAAACAGGAATAATTTGTTTGAGGACAGGATCATTTGTTACAAGGGTTCCTTCTGTATCAGGAGCAAGAAATGACTTTACATAAAGTGGTATGTTCTTGTTATGAAGCGGCTTTATTGTCTTGGGGTGAATGACTTTTGCTCCGGAGAAGGTCATCTCTACAGCCTCCCTGTACGACATTTCATCGAGCTTCTCCAGGTCATTCAGCCATTTCGGATCTGCATTCATAAGACCGGGAACATCCTTCCATACCGTAACGCTTTCAACATCAAGTATATTGCCGAGTACGGCAGCAGTATAGTCTGATCCCTCCCTGCCAAGAGTTGTCGACCTGCCAGAAACAGTTCCTGCAATAAAACCCTGGGTAACATATATATTCGACCTGCTGAAATCAAAGACCGATTTGATCCTGACAGTGCTTTCCTCCCAGAGGATATTGGCATCCCGATACCTGTCGTCAGTCAACAAGGTACTGCGGATATCAATCCACTCCGCTTTGATCCCCGATTTATTCAAATATTCCGCTACAATTACAGTCGACCATATTTCGCCATATGAGACCACCTGGTCGTATTCAGGATCATATTCCGATTTTGTTTCTGATCCCAGGTATTCTTTAAATTTTGAAAATAATGCATCAATTTTACTTTTTGCAGAATTTCCGGTTGGAAAAAGTTCATCAGCGAGGGAGGCGTGGTATATATAAACATTTTCCAGATATTCCTTATATGTACTATCTCCTTCAAACCATAATTTAAGAACCTTCTCAAGTGCATTGGTTGTTTTTCCGAAAGCCGAAACAACAACAATAAGATTACCCTTCTCAGCTGATACGATTTTAACAAGATTTTTTATACCAGCTGCATCCTTCACAGATGCTCCGCCGAATTTGAATACTTTCATAATATGGAATTTATGTCCTAAAAATAGGAGAAATAAGAATTAAGTACAATGGTACCATACAGTTTTTAGGTTTACCTTACTACTGAATTCCCTGAAACCATGCTTTTCAACATAGAAGAGGGAGTTGGGGGATCAGTGCGGGTCATTCATATCGGAGAGCTTCAACAGGGTTTCTTGTTGCCGCTCTCCATGTTTGCAAGGTTACTGTTAACAGTGCAATTACCAGCTCGGAGCAAACAGCTGCTGCAAAAATCCACCATTCTGTTTTTATGTGATAAGCAAAATTCCCAAGCCATTTAACAACAAGTAAGTATGCTGCAGGACAAGCAATCAGACTTGAAATTAATATCCATATTGTAAACTGTCTTGATAACAACAGAGATATCCCTAAAGCCCGGGCGCCCATGACTTTTCTTATACCAACCTCCTTGATCTTCTTGCCAATCACAAATGAAGCAAAACCAAATAAGCCAAGGCAGGAAATAAAAATGGCCAGTACCGTAAAAAGAGATAAGATCAGGCCGCTCTTTTCTTCTGTACTGTACAAACTGTTATAAGCATTCTCAAGATACCTTAAATTAAAATTGGATCCAGGCAAAACTGTATTCCAGACATTTTTTATATATGCCAGTGTTTCGTCGCTGTTCGATGGATTAATGCGGACGGCGATAGAAATATACATTTCAGGATTAATATAAATCAGTATTGGATCTATTTTTTCATGGAATGACTCAATATGGAAATCCTTTACAATACCTATAACTGTAACTCCGTTTTTATAATCCTCTCCCGGAATCATTAATCTGGTTCCAAGAGGTTTTTCCAGTCCCAGGATATTAACCGCAGCCTGATTAAGTAACACACTTTCATACCTGTCAGTGGAAAAATCCTGTGAAAAATCCCGGCCGTCAATAATTTCCAGTTGCAACGATCTTACAAATCCATAATCGGCAGGTAAAGCCTGGATATTTATTGAATTATCTGACGAAGTTCCGGCAGGTCTGACACTTATGTTCATCCTGCTGTTAACACCAGGAAGAGTATATGCTCCGGAAACATAACGGATGTTTGAGTTCTTCAGTAATTCATCTCTTAACACGTCATATTTTCTTCTTATTTCTTCGTTTAATCCCGGGAAATTCAACAACAGTACATTTTCCTTATTAAAGCCCAGATCAGATTTTTTCATGTAATTAAGCTGGCGGAATATTATAATTGTCCCGACGAGCAGGATTATTGAAATAGCAAACTGAAGCATAACAAGGAATCTCCTGAAAGTAAATTTACTTTTTAATCCGTATGTTTCTTTGCGTAAAACTTCAATTGGTTTTAGTCTGGAGATATAAAATGCAGGATAGGTACCTGCTGCTATCCCTACCATAATAATTATTAAAAAAACCAAAATTGTCAAAACCAAAAAATGTTGATTTGCCAGTACATAAGCAGTGTTCAGATAAGAATAAAGATTTGAATAGAACTGCTCAAACAGAAATACTGCTATCAGACTCGAAATAATGACAATTAATGTCGTTTCAGTCAGAAATTGAAAAATCAGCTGATTTCTTTTCGCCCCTGCTGTTTTACGTATCGCAACTTCGGTCATTCTTCCCAGATACCGGGAAATTGAAAGATTTAAAAAATTGAAACAGGCTATTATGAGAATAAAAACAGCTGCAGAAAGAAATATGTAAACATAAGTCTTGTTCCCTTTAGGTCCTATATCACCACGGGTATCGGTGTCCCAATGTATCTGGGTTAGCGGTTGCAAGTCGAATTTCATTCTTGCTGCCAGCCATTCACCCGCATTTTTAAGAAGCTCATTCAGTTTCGGAATGATTGAACTTACCGATTCATCATTTTTTAATAAAATATATGTCAGGTCGTCGCCCCACTGATTCCATGGCTGCTCAATGGTCTCTCCCATTGATTTAAGAGTTGAATAAGAAACCAGAATATCACATTGGAAATGAGTGTTTTCAGGAATATTGTCAATTATCCCGGTTATCCTTAAAGGAGTATCCTTAAATGATAATTCCTTCCCTAACGGATCAGCATTGCCAAAATATTTAGCTGCGGTCCTTTTTGTTATCACTGCCTTAAAAGGTTCTTTAAGGGCATCCTCAGGAACACCTTCCTGAAAAGAAAATGTAAAGATTTTCAGAATATCCGGGTCGGCAAAGAATAAATTTTCCTCTTTGATTTCCTGATTATCCCTGGTTTTTATAACAGCATCGTAACTTTTCCTTATACGTGCCACAGATTTGACTTCAGGGATCTGAGAATCAATGGCTGCTGCCAGGGCAGGCATTGATCCTGCAAATTTCATAAAACTTCCTGGCGTACCCCATTCAAGCGCTACTCTATAAATATTCTTTCTGTTAGTCTGAAAACTTTCATAACTCAATTCATTTATTACATACATAAGAATCAATAAGCATACAGTTATTCCAAGAGCTAATCCCAGAATATTAATTGATGAGAAGAACTTGTTCTTAACAATACTATTGATTGCTGTTCTTAAATAATTTCTGAACATCCGGTTGTTATATTATTTTTACGGTTACTTTTCATTCATACTTTAATGCATCTATCCCGATACGGTTGGCTTCGCCGAGCTCACTT
>CAZWZQ010000082.1:0-7050 GCA_964638955.1 uncultured Rikenellaceae bacterium
CGCAGCAGGAAGAGGTCTGGACTCTTGAAAAGTGTATCGAATATGCTTTCGATAAAAACATAACGATACGTAAGAGTGAACTGACAAACCAGAGGTACGATCTTTATGCCGGTCAGGCAAAAGCACAGAGGTTTCCATCACTGAGTGCCTCAGTAAATCAGAATTTCAACTGGGCTAAAAGTAATGCCGGTACTGAAACGGGACTGACCGGAACCAACAGCACTGGATATTCGGTTAGTTCGGGTGTTACTATTTTCAACGGATCCAGGCTGATAAATCAGATAAAGCAGTCTGAACTCGATATTGAAAGCGGGAAATACTCCCTTGAAACCACAAAAGAATCGATCAGCCTCAATATCCTGAACGCATATCTGCAGATATTATATGCCGAAGAGCAGGTCAAGAACAGCGAGAAACAAATTGAAGCAACAACCGAACAACTAAGGCTTGCAGGTGAACGACTTCTTCTTAAGGGAATATCCCAGGCCGATTATGCCCAGGTTAAATCTCAGTCGGCAAGTGAGAAACTGACCCTGGCTAATTCACTGAGTCAGCTTGCAATTGCCAAGGTCAATCTTATGCAATTGATGGAACTGCCTGTTACAGATAATTTTAATATTGCACATCCGGATCTTTCAGATTCTCCGAATCAGAACAGAACACCTGATGTAAAAGCCGTTTACGAAGCAGCAATTGCAATAAAACCGCAAATTAAAAATGCCGCTGTTAATAAAGAGATCGCATCTCTTGATGAAAAAATAGCCAGGGCAGGTTATTATCCTTCATTATCAGCCAGTGCCGGTATAGGTTCCAATTATTCAAGCATGGGAACGGATTCTTACTTCAGTCAGATAAATGATGGTATAAGTCCTTCAGCAGGAATTTCAATATCGATCCCGATATATCAGAAAAACCAGGTTAAAACAAATGTGGCTGTCGCAAAAACAGGTTACAAGGATGCAGAATTGTCAGAAATCAATACCAGGAATGAGTTGAGAAAGAATATTGAACAGGCTTGTCTGGATGTTACCTCAGCCCAGATTGAATATGAAGCAAGCCTTGAATCATATAATGCGACCCTTGAATCTTCTCTTCTGTCGGACGAAAAATTCAGCCAGGGAATGATAAACTCAATAGATTACCTTGTCTCGAAAACAAACCTTATAGTTGCCGAGAGTAAACTGCTTCAATCCAAATTTAATTTAATATTCAGCTACAAAGTCCTTGACTTTTATTCAGGACTGCCTCTAACACTATAAAAGAATAAAACATTAAAAGATAAAACAGTTAAATCATGAAAAAGAAAGTTATAATAATCAGTGTGATAGTTTTAGTGGCATTGATCGTTTTAGTCACCTTAAGATCCTTTTCAAAAAAGGATACAGCCTATACGTTTGATACAGTTAAGGTTGAAAGAGGACCTATATCTAACATTGTAACTGCAACAGGAACCATAGAAGCAATAACGACTGTCGATGTTGGAACACAGGTATCGGGAATAATTAAAAATGTTTTTGTTGATTTTAACGATGTTGTCAAAAAAGGCCAGATGCTTGCAAAAATCGATGAAACGAATCTTATTGAACAGCTTAAGCAAAGCCAGGCTAATCTCGATCAGGCTGTCGCCCAGTTGAACTACCAGGAAGCAACGTATAAACGTCTCAAGGCTCTCTATGAGAAGCAACTTGTTGCAGAGTCGGATTATGACCAGGCACTTTTTAACTTCGAAAATGCAAAAGCCTCCATTATCAATGCCAGGTCAGCAGTTTCAAGAGCACAGGTGAACCTTGATTATGCTACGATTACCTCACCGATCGACGGAGTCGTTCTGAACAGGGCAGTTGAGGAGGGACAGACTGTTGCTGCCAGCTTCAATACACCGACTCTTTTCACAATTGTAAATGACCTTACACAAATGGAGGTTCAGACAAGCGTTGACGAGGCTGATATCGGAAAGGTACAGGAAGATCAGAATGTTGAATTTACTGTTGATGCTTACCCCGACCTGAAATTTGAAGGAACAGTTTCCCAGGTACGTCTCCAGCCGGTTACCACAAACAATGTGGTCACCTATGTTGTGATACTTAATGCACCAAATCCTGATAAAAAGCTTATGCCGGGGATGACTGCCAGTGCTACGATATATGTTGAGAAGAAGGAGAATGCTCTTACACTTTCCGGTAAAGCTATCAGGTTCTCCCCTGATGAAGAATATTTGCAAAAGATGATGACCGATTTTATGGAGAATTCTGATATGCCTGAGCTGGCACAAGCTGATATACCGGCAGATTTACAGCCAGGGCAGATACCTGATATAAGCTCAATGCCGCAGGGAATGCTTCCGATGGGAATGTTCCCGGGAACAGGAGAATCTGATCCCAAGGTAAAATCAGTTTGGGTAAAGGACGATAAAGGTGGTATCCGCCCGGCTATGGTCACCCTGGGAATTGAAAACGGTTCAAAAGTCGAAATTGCTTCAGGCCTCACAGAAGGTGACGATGTTATCATTTCAATGTCCGGCGGAAAGGAAAAGAAGACATCAACAAGGTCAAATAACAGAGGTCCCGGCGGTCCGATGATGTTCTAGAAGGTAAATAATCAGCAGTAATTTACAAGGATTATGAACAATATAATTATTGAAATAAAAGGTCTCCGGAAAGATTACCATGTTGGTGAGGTGACGGTACATGCGTTGAGGGGCGTTGATCTCAGTATAAAAAATGGTGAGTTTGTCGCGATAATGGGAGTCAGCGGATCCGGTAAGTCAACCATGCTCAACATTCTTGGCTGCCTGGATAAACCTACAGGAGGTGAATATATGCTTGATGGTGTTGATATAAATACACTTAATAAAGATGACACTGCCAGGTTACGGAATGTAAAGCTGGGATTTGTCTTCCAGTCGTACAACCTGCTACCAAGAACCACTGCACTGGAAAATGTAGAGCTTCCGCTTTTTTATAACGGAAAGATAAAAGCGAAGAATCGAAGAGAAAAAGCAGTAAATGCACTTGAAGCTGTCGGTCTTGCCGACCGCATGCATCATATGCCAAACCAACTTTCTGGCGGACAGCAGCAAAGAGTAGCAATAGCACGGTCGCTGGTTAATGATCCGGTCCTTATACTGGCAGACGAACCCACAGGAAACCTTGACACGCGTACATCTTTTGAGATCATGGAATTGTTCCAGGATCTGAATTTAAAAGGAAGAACGATAATATATGTTACTCATGAAACTGATATTTCCCGGTTTGCCACACGTAATATTATTTTCAGGGATGGTAAGATCCAGCGTGAAAATGTTGTAAACAACAGACTTTTCGCAAGCGAGATACTCAAAACACTTCCGGTAGAGAATATTGAAGAATTTGATGCGTGATTAATTAATATAAGATTATGAATTTTACAAATTTATTCAGAATTGCATTAAGAGCACTGGTCAGGAACAAGCTCAGAGCTTTCCTCACTATGCTCGGAATCATAATAGGTGTTGCTTCAGTTATCGCCATGCTTGCATTAGGAGAGGGTTCCAAAAGAAGTATAACAGATGAAATGTCATCAATGGGCTCCAATCTGGTAATGGTAATGCCCAATTTCCAGAGAAGGGGAGGTGTAAGCCTTGGAGCCTCTATCTCTATGGCGTTAAAATACAGCGATGTGACTGCAATCAGGAATGAAGCTGCATCCATATCTGCCGTTTCACCTACTGTAAATGCAAACGGACAAGTAATTTATGGTAACCAGAATACACAAACAAGTGTATATGGAGTCAGCGAGGAATATATCGATATAAGAAAAATGAAAATTCAAAGCGGAAGAATCTTTACCGAGACAGAAATCAGAAGTATGGCAAAAGTATGTATACTAGGTCAGACAGTAGTCGAAAACCTCTTTGGAGAAGGAGCAGATCCTGTGGGGATTTCAATCCGGATAAAAAATTTGCCTTTTGAGATTATAGGTGTTCTTGAGGATAAAGGTGAAAGCGGAATGGGACAGGACCAGGATGATATGATTCTTGCTCCATATACGACTGTTCAGCGGCGGCTTGCAGCAATTGATTACATAAACGGAATATATTGTTCAGCAGTAAGCGAGGAGAAAAGTGCTGCAGCTATTGAAGAGGTAGAAGAGATATTGAGACGAACCCATAAACTGAAAGAATCAGATGAAAATGATTTCAGGGTGATGTCTCAATCGGAATTGATTGAAACTGTATCAACCATTACAAACATTATGACCTTACTTCTGGGCGCAATTGCAAGCATTTCATTGCTTGTCGGAGGGATCGGTATCATGAATATAATGTTCGTATCTGTGACAGAACGAACACGTGAGATAGGACTTCGTATGTCAATAGGAGGAAGAGGAAAAGATATCCTCAGGCAGTTCCTTGTTGAATCAATGCTGCTGAGTATTGCCGGGGGTATCTTTGGAATAATATTCGGCTACATTATTGCCAAAGGTGCAGGTACACTTATGAGTACTGATACCTATATAACGACACAATCTGTGGTTCTGGCTTTTGTTGTATGCTTTGCTATAGGCGTATTCTTCGGCTGGTACCCTGCAAGGAAAGCTGCTAACCTGAATCCTATTGATGCACTGCGTTATGAATAGCAGATTCCTGATTTTATTTGATTACATTTCTTAACTTAGTGACATATTGTAAATTTATCTGATATTAATCGTGGGTCCCTTCAAAACAAAGGCAAAATGAAAAGGAACTTCCTTGAAGGTAAAATAACAGTTTTTCTGCACCTTCTGGCGTGGGTAATTCTCTTAGGACTACCGCTCTACTTTATTAAGCGTTGGCAGATCGGGAAAGATTTTATATGGATATATTATATTAATGTCCTTATTAACGGTATAATATTCTATACTAACTATTTCCTGCTAGTACCGCGCTTCTTCTTTGAAAACCGAAAATATAGATACTATTTATCAGTCCTCATTTTAATAATCTGTTTCTATTTTGTTTCAGATATTTCCAATAGGCTGACATTCAGATATATATCAGAAGATGCAAGGACTAAAGAGGTAAGCAGACAGCCTGATGACCCTGACAGACCTTTTCCTCCGGGGAGAAGAGGATTGACGGTCAGACCCCCTTTCCGTGAGATGCATATCATTAATTATGCATCTGCTTCTGTCTTTCTTATCTTTTTTTCACTGGGACTGAGAGTTCTTGAGCGTCAGTCGAAGATTGAAAAAATACATGAAGAGATGGAAAAGGAAAAACTGAATTCAGAACTTTCTTTCCTTAAAAACCAGATCAGCCCTCATTTCTTTTTTAATACCCTCAATAATATCTATTCACTGATTGGCATCAATGCTGAAGATTCCCAAAAAGCTGTCCTGAAACTCTCAAAGCTGATGAGATATCTTCTGTATGAATCTGAACAGGGCAATATTAAACTGAGCAGCGAAATAGATTTCATGAAAAACTATATCGATCTTATGAAACTGAGAATGAGTGAAAAGGTGCAGCTATCAATATCTTTTCCCGAAAAATACGATGATATAAGTATTCCTCCTCTTATCTTTATTCCTTTCATCGAGAATGCCTTCAAGCACGGTATTAGTTACAGGGAGAAATCTTTTGTTAATATAAGTATGTTGGCAGAAGGAAATTTAATAAATTTCAAATGTGTTAACAGTAATGTTGCTAAACCTGAAGAGGGAGCAAATGGACATTCAGGTATAGGCCTGAAGAATGTGAAAAAAAGACTGAATTTATTGTTCCCGGGCAGACATGATCTGAAAGTGAACAAATCAGATTCCTCATTTGAGGTTCTACTGAATATTAAATTTTCATAATGATTTCAACTGTCGCCATAGATGACGAACCCCTTGCCCTTCAGCTTATTGAGGGTTATATTAAGAAAACAACCGGATTGAGGCTGTCAGCAAAATATGATAATCCGCTGGATGCAGCTGATTTTCTCAGGAATAATCTCGTTGATATTGTTTTTGTTGATATCCAGATGCCTGATCTTACTGGTATAGAGTTTACCAGACTTATGGAGAAAGGGCCAAAGGTTATCTTTACAACCGCGTATGAGAAGTATGCCCTGGAGGGTTACAAGCTGGAAGTGGTGGATTATCTTTTGAAACCATTCAGTTATGAAGAGTTTCTGGGAGCTGTCAATAAGGCTATTCGGCTTATAAATCTTGAAAAAAATTCTCCTGAAAAAATTGATGCCAATGATGATTTCCTTTTTCTGAAATCTGATTATAAAATTAAACGAATAAACTTCAATGATATACTCTATATCGAAGGACTAAAGGATTATGTTAAGATTTATATACAGGGTAATCCAAAACCAATACTAACACTTTCTACTTTAAAACTCCTGGAAACAAAATTACCTGAAACAAAATTCATGCGTATCCATCGATCATTCATTGTTAATCTTTCAAAAATTGAAACGGTTGAAAGAAGCAGAATAGTCTTTGGGAAAACCTATATTCCCGTGAGCGATCAGTATAAAGATAAATTCCAGGAGTTTTTAGATAAAAATTTCCTGTAAATAATTTACCTGGCATCTCGTTTTTATACATAATTCCTGATTCTACCCCCTGTAATAATGGGGAGCTGTCAAAAAAATTAGTATAAATATTTATTACGACCCTCTTTTTAGTATACTTGTACCTGAAATAAAATAATGATTGTTATGAGCAGGGTGTTAAAAGCTAAAGTAATCTGTTGTATGTTGGCAGGATTTATGATAACAACAGATTTATTTTCACAGGACGGTGATTCTAATCCTTTAACTGCCGGAGCAGATCTGTACAGCAGTTATGTTTGGCGTGGCACAAAGTACGGAAGTGGTCCGGCTTTTCAGCCGAATATGAAATTTACGACTGGATTTTTTTCAATCGGCGCCTGGGGATCATTTGACTTTGCAGGTTACCAGGAGGCAGATATTTACCTGACATTATCACTGCCCGCGGGATTTACACTGGGGATTACCGATTATTACTACCCCGACTTTGATTACTTTGATTATTCGCAACTCTCAGGCAGCCATGCCTTTGAAACCAGCCTGG
>CAZWZQ010000083.1:0-2015 GCA_964638955.1 uncultured Rikenellaceae bacterium
GAAGGGTTTAAAGGTTTAGTTTTCCTTCTGTTGTTGTGAATTTCGTAAACCATTTAACATTCTAGAGATTTTAAGAATTCGTCCTCGTAAATCTTTTAGTGAATCTTCCTCCATATAATCAAGATCTGCAGAAATAATTGCTTGATTCATAACTTCCATCAAACTGGAATATGCAATTTGATAAAACATAATCTGCTCTTTCAGATATCTACGTGAGGATCCTTCAGCTATATTGGAACAAACAGAAACAGCTGCTCTCCGGATCTGATTTACTAAACCAAATCTTTCAGAATCCGGGAACATTTTTGTTTTATCATATAATTCTCTTGTTAATTTCCTGGCTTCATTCCACACGTCCAGTTTTTCAAATGAAAATTGATACATAGTCTTAGTTTTAAATGATAATTATGTTTGTATTTAAGCGAGACATTGCAAGATATGTAAAAAAGTTGAAAGGTTGAAAAGTTGAAAGGTTTAATATTTAAACCATTAAACCTATCAACCCTTAAACTCAATTCATAAACCTTTCAACCTATAAACAATTAATTCTATATTTGTTTAAGGTAAAATATCTTATGATAACGATCCGAATAAAATATTACTTTTTATTGCTTATAAGCACCACTTGTTTAAATATTTCTATATTCTCGCAAGATATCCCCCATCCGGTAAATAATACCGGAGTATATGAATTTCTCGATGAACTGGCAAACAGCCGGATTATTACAATCAATTCCGCAGTAAAACCATATTCCAGGTCATTTATAGCGAAATGCCTGAAAGAAGCTGATGAAAAACGGGATCAGTTGAATTACCGGCAGCAGAGAGAACTTGATTTTTATTTATTAGACTTCGGTAAGGAATTGGATGATGATCAGATCATGCAATCGTGCAATCATGCAATCGTGCGATCTGTTTTTTATAAGTCTTCAGTGGATAAAGGGCGTTTAGATCTTTTCTATTATAGGGATTCATTGTTTTCATTAACGGTTAACCCGATTCTGGGAGGGGAGTTGTTTTCCAATTCATCAGGAAAAGCAACATACTGGAGAAATGGGGCTGAGGCCAGGGCTTATGTCGGGAAATGGGGATTTTATGCTTCACTTCGTGATAACCATGAGAAGCCATTTCTTGGATTGCCGGATTATCTTACACAGAGAGAAGGAGGACATATAAAAGGGGCAACCGACTGGAGTGAGATGCAGGGTGGTGTTAATTATTCATGGAAATGGGGTAGTGCAGGACTGGTAAAGGATAACTTCGAATGGGGAAACAACTATAACGGGGCAAATATTTTCGGGGGAAATAATCCTTCGTTTGTACACCTCAGGCTGCAACTTTATCCCGTTAAATGGTTCAGCTTTAATTATATACATGGCTGGCTTAATTCTATGGTCGTGGATAGTACACGATCATTCCGTGTGACAAACAGCTACGGCACAGATTACCGTGAAGTCTATCACAGGAAATTTATTGCCGCTAACCTCTTTACCTTCACTCCATTAAAATATCTTAACATCTCTGCCGGAAACAGTATAATTTATGATAACGCAACTATTAATCCGGCATACCTTATTCCTGTATTGTTCTATAAATCGGTCGATCATTCTGTTTCATCCGGAATAAATAATATGAATTCACAGATGTTTTTCGATATAAGTTCACGACAGCTCAAACATCTGCATCTTTATGCAACATTATTCGTTGATGAATTATCTGTAAAAAGGATTTTTAAAGATGACGAATGGAACTTCGTAAGCTGGAAAACAGGATTCAGGTTAAGTAATTTCCCGGTTCAAAACCTGTCCATAACAACAGAATTTACCTATACCTATCCTTTGACATACCAGCATTATGTACCGACAACAACCTTCGAATCAAACAATTATAATCTCGGTCATTACCTGAAAGACAATTCCAGAGAGTGGTATATTGCATTTGATTACCGTCCTTTCAGGGCTATGAATATTAACCTCTTCTTTACCGATGCAGTTCGTGGTCCTGATTATACAGAA
>CAZWZQ010000083.1:2115-4883 GCA_964638955.1 uncultured Rikenellaceae bacterium
TGAACAATTTGACAAAATTTTCATTTACTTCACATTCCCTGACGGAGTAAAACAAAAATGAAGAAACGCAGGTTCAGGATAATAACTCTTTTCGCTGATATCATAATCCTTGCGATATCGTTCCTTGCCATGGTATGGATCAAACCTGCCAGCCTGAAATCATACCTTCCTTCACACAGCATATTCTTTTTAAGTCTCGCAGTTATCTGGATTGTCGTTTCATTGATAAACGGCAAGATGCACCGCGGTAAGATCATCAATTTTACAACTCTTTTTAACAGGGTGATCGGCAGTAATATTATCTCTCTGTCAATCACCGCACTCCTGATGTACACTCTCAGGGATTATAGTTATTCCCGGACTATTGTCCTCGGGACGGCAATTGTTGCTACATTCCTTGAACTGATGATAGGATCCGTCTATATAGCATATAAGAAAGCCTCCATCCAGGACCTGGAGGATTATGACAAGTACAAGTCATACAGGAAACCGAGCGAATATGATCTTGTAAGTGAGATAAACGGCAATGGGAAATACCGGGAGAGAGTTACTGAGGTTCCTTCGGGAATTGCCAGTGCCATTGAAGATGAGGCGGGTCCGGAAATGGCGGAAGCAATAATTAAAATGACCGGACCGAAATTAACAAGACGTACTGCAGTTCTTTCCACCACAACCATCTTTAATATAACCAGTCTTCGTGAGAATAAATATGAATATATTATTAACCTTCATAAGATCAACGACATAAAGAGGCTTGATGATTTTATTGATGCAGTTAACAAGAAGCTTGAGATTAATAAATATTTCTTTTGTTGTGTCGAGACAAAGGATCAGCGCAAAAACAGAATACTCAAGAAATTTCCGCCTGTGCTGAATTATATATACTATACAGGTGATTTCATGGTGAAGCGTGTACTGCCTAAGCTGAAGTTCACCCGTCCGTTATATTTCTTTTTAACCCACGGCAATAATGCAGTCATAACACGTGCCGAGGCATTGGGTCGTCTCTGCCGGGGAGGATTCAGGATACGACAGGAATCATTCCTGGGGAATTATCTTTGTATTGAGGCAAAAAAGGTCAGGGAGCCACTGCCAAAAAATGAAAATATATACGGACCTCTTATCGCCCTCATGAGGATAGGGAAGAACCGCGAAATGATAAAAGTATATAAGCTCAGGACCATGCATCCCTATTCGGAATATATCCAGGATTATGTTTACCATTTACACGACCTTGAGAATGGCGGCAAGTTTAAGAATGATTTCAGGGTAACTTCATGGGGGGCTGTTTGCAGGAAGATATGGCTCGATGAGGTTCCTACATTTATTAACTTCTTTAAAGGCAACATGAAGCTGGTTGGTGTACGTCCGCTCAGCAGTCAATATTTTGAATTGTATGAACAGGAGGTCAGGGAAAGAAGAATTAAATACAAACCCGGACTTATCCCTCCTTTCTATGCCGATATGCCCGAGGATCTCGACCAGATACAGCTTTCCGAAATTAAATACCTCGATTCATACGACAGACATCCGTTCCTGACAGATTTCAGGTATTTCCTTAAATCGTGGTGGAATATTTTGTTCCGGCATGCGAGGAGTCGTTAGCTCGCTTTGCTCGCTGTCCTAATGTTCCGCGTTAGCGGGACGTCAAGACTGTTTTATAACTTTCGCAGGAAAGTAACCGGTATCGTAACAATAATATTCTGTTCGAGCTTATCTATTCTGATGATGACTCTTTTCTTGCGGCCTGTTTTAATAAGTTCACCTGTTAGCCCTTTTAATGATCCTGTCATAACTTCCACATTATCTCCCTTTTCAAATTTCGCAGAGGTGACTTCTACTTCTGCATTACTGTCAATAAGAAGCCGCAGATTATCTATCTGCTTTTGCGGTATGGCAACGGGATGTCCTTCAAATGAAACAAATTTAACAACGCCGTCTGTTTTATACACTTTTGGAAACTCAACCGGAATAACCTTTACAAAGACATATGAAGAAAGCAACGGTTTCTCTATCAACTTCTTCCTGTCGCTCCACTGGCGGTATGTCTTCTGAAGCGGAAGGTATGTTTCAACTTCGATCTCGACAAGCCGGGAGTTGACCTGTTTTTCAGCACGGGGATGTGTGTAGATGGCGTACCACTTTGGTACTACCTGCTTTTTAAGAATAAGTGGTTTATTAGCTTCCGGTGTTACTGGCTTGTCCATTGGTGGTATTTTATTACCAAAGATAAAAAAAGGAGGATACACGGCTCACGACTCACGATACATGGTATTTAAAAAATGATTATTAATTTTATATTGGAATAAATTGTTAATCATTTAAACTTGCTGTATTATGAGTAATTATGAGAATCTGAAAGTATGGCACAGAGCCATAGAACTTGCCGTGTCTATATATAAATTGACTGGAGAGAATAAGTTCTTCCAGAAAGATTATGCATTAAAGGATCAAATGAGAAGAGCCTCTGTCAGTATATCCGGCAATATATCCGAGGGGGATGAACTGGGAACCTACAAACAGGCTATAAGACAATTTTTTATTGCGAAGGGATCTTCAGCTGAATTGTATTCCCAATTAATCATTTCAAACAAAATAGGTTATATTAATGACGCTGAAGTCAAGTATTTTCTAAATGAAAGCAAAGGAATCTCAGGAATGTTAACTAATTTGATTAAATCGAGATCCATAAACTAAAAACATAATTCCAGATCCGGTTTTTGCCTTTGTCTTATAATAAATATTCCGTGTGCCGTCCGCCGTGTGCC
>CAZWZQ010000083.1:4983-7049 GCA_964638955.1 uncultured Rikenellaceae bacterium
TGAGTCGTTACACCATTGTACCATTACACCAGTCTCCAGTTAATTAACATACATAATCTCATGTAGTTTTTATATTAATTAAAAAATCCTACCTTTGCGCCATAATTTAATACCGTTATGCTATGGCGGAAAAGACACGATATTCGGATGATGAACTTGAGGAATTCAGGCAGATCATCCTGGCGAAGCTGGACAAGGCCAGAAAAGATTATGAGATACTCAAATCCAGCATAACTCACGAGGAGAGTAATGACACTATGGATACATCCCCTACATTTAAAGTTCTTGAGGAGGGTGCGACTACGTTATCAAAAGAGGAGGCAGGCAGACTGGCTCAACGCCAGCTGAAGTTCATACAACACCTGCAGGCTGCTCTTGTAAGGATAGAGAACAAGACCTATGGAATATGCCGCGAAACAGGCAAGCTCATCTCTAAAGAGAGATTAAGGGCTGTCCCCCATGCCACACTGTGTATTGATGCGAAGATGAAGCAGAAATAACCAACATAAGGGTATTATATCTTTAGGGTATAAGTGCTAAAATCAGGAGCCGTTCCGTTAAAGGGGCGGCTTTTTTAATTTAATGTTTTGTCAATTGAATAAGATTGCTTCATAGCCTGACTACAGTTTTAAAATACTCAATCGTCTTCCCCAGCCCCTCCTCCAAACCAATTGCCGGTTCCCAGTTTAATTCCTTTTTTGCCAGACTGATATCCGGCTTTCTTTGTTTTGGATCATCTTCAGGAAGAGACAGGTGGATAATCTTCGACTTTGAACCGGTCATCCTGATGATTATCTGAGCAAGATCATTAACTGATATATCTATAGGGCTTCCAAGGTTAACAGGTCCTGTAAAATTGTCGGGGGTATCCATAAGCTTAATCAACCCATCAATAAGATCATCCACATACTGAAAGCTTCGTGTGTGTGTTCCGTCACCAAAAATGGTAATATCTTTCCCTTTCAGTGCCTGGACAATGAAATTTGAGATAACCCTGCCGTCATCAGAACTCATCCGCGGGCCATAAGTGTTAAAGATCCGGGCAATTTTTATTCTTACCTTATTCTGATTATGGTAATTCATGAAAAGGGTCTCGGCACAGCGTTTTCCCTCGTCATAACATGCCCGGGGCCCCAGTGTATTAACATTTCCCCGGTAACTTTCCGGCTGGGGATGCTCAACAGGATCTCCGTAAATCTCACTAGTTGATGCCTGTAATATTTTCGATCTGGTCCTTTTTGCCAGACCAAGAGTATTTATAGCTCCCATCACCGAGGTTTTTATTGTCTTTATGCCGTTATACTGATAGTGTACCGGTGAGGCAGGACAGGCAAGGTTATATATCTCGTCAACTTCAAGATATACAGGCATGGTAATATCGTGACGTATTAACTCAAAATTATGATTATCAAGAAGGTGTATGATATTCTGTTTAGATCCCGTAAAGAAATTATCAAGACAAACCACCTCACGTCGCATGTTCAGAAGCCTTTCACAGAGATGCGAACCGATAAACCCGGCACCGCCGGTAATCAGGATACGTTTCATAATTTTATATTTTGATAGATACAAATTTAATAAAAAGAGTTCGAATAGTAACTAAATAGAGGGCGGGAGAGGGAGAGGGAGTGAGGGCGAGATTGAAAAAATTTTAATATCTTTAAATATCTCGTTGCATAAAAATATATATCATGAATGTCATTAAATCTCACAAAGAGCTAATTGTTTATCAATCAGCATTTAAAACCTCCATGGAAATATTCACGTTAACCAAAACATTCCCTAAAGAAGAGATATATTCTCTTACTTCACAAGTTCTTAGAAGTTCCAGATCCGTTTGTGCTAATCTGGCAGAAGCTTTCAGAAAAAGAAGATATGAAAAAGCTTTTGTTTCAAAATTGTCAGATACAGAAGGCGAAGCTGCAGAAACTCAAGTTTGGCTTGATTATTCTGTCGAATGTGGATACATTACAAAAAGTACTTATAAAAGATTATATGATGAATATGAAAAAGTAATAGGGATGCTGGTAAATATGCTGAAGCATCCTGAAAAATGGAGTTTTTGA
>CAZWZQ010000084.1:0-3934 GCA_964638955.1 uncultured Rikenellaceae bacterium
ACTTTTAACTTTACAAACTTTTAACTACTGTTTCAGTATAAATACAAAATCCCCGTTATCGTCACCAACATTATTTATCGGTCCCCATCGCGGAGAGGTCATGCTGTTGGCAAGGACCGGTCTCTGAAGCAGGTTATACAACTGTAATGAAGGCAGAAACTGGTCAGTATTTGTCCTGAGCTGCTCCACAAGTATCTCTGCAAACTTGCTTTCATCAGTCACTTCCGTGGTCCCTCCGCTTGTTATTGCTTTCCTGCTTTTCGATTTAATAAGATCCTTTATTGCCATTGAAGCATTATCCATCATACCTCTCGAGCTGTATATAGAGCCTGCATAACATGCATCTGCTATCAGAAGAACATGTCTGGCCTTACATACTTTGATAAAATCGGTTATTGTACTGTTGCTCAGCCAAGTATACCTCGACATTGTTGCATCGGATAGCAACCAGTAGCCGATATCTGCCTCCATATCCATCTTCCCGTGACCGGCATAAAAAATAAGAAGATTATCTTCAGGACGTATTCTTTTCTGGAGCTCTTCCAGAGAGACTTCAACATCCATTTTACTCCTGTCATAGAGTGTCATAATGTTGTTCCAGTCGAATGTATATCTTGTAGCAAGCACCTCTTTCAGTGCAGTAGCATCGGCGATGGGCCTTTTAAGGCTCATCATACCGGAATTATCGCTGTATGTGTTATTAGCAATAATGAGTGCATAATATTTCCCGTCGGGAGTGGCAAACGGTGAAAGATTTTTTACGGGCTCAGTATATAACAGAGTATAGGCAAGCTCCTTTAACTCTTTCCCATCCTTCATCAGGGAAATATAAAGAGAGTTTGAGCCTTCCACCAGATTATACGTATGGGTAAGAATATCTCCGTTTGCAGTTGGTTTAACTTCAACATTATTGACCATAACCTTCAGTCCTTCGGCTGGACTGGTAAGTTTTACCACTAAAGGTATGGATTGCAGGTTGGTCAGAAATGTCTCTCCAAGCTTCAGATCGCGTGGCTCAAGCAGCTGAATATCAGGAGCAGGCTCTTTATCCATAGTTTTTGTGTTAACATGGATCTTCACTTTCTCGCTCTTTATCTCCTGTGCATTCATAAGCGGCAATGAAAGTGCCAGGCTGAATGCCAGTATTGTTAATTTTACTGTTGACTTTTTCATCTCATACTGATTTAAAATGACCATTTTGCAGATAACATATAACCGTCACGTTGCGGTGCAGATATAAAACTTAAGTTCATTTTTCTTTTTGTATTCTCCTTTATGGGTATCACTGCCGACCAGATTAAATTACCAAGCCACGCCCCGGCTCCTCCATAAAGCAGGTATTGAGAAATATTAAAGGTATTTACCGATTTATCATATAATTCATCCCGCTCTGTACCGCTGGCAGCCAGGTAATCATCATAATATTTGTTCGACGTCATATTGAAATAAAGTGAGGTTCCGAGAGACCCGTAAACAAGTCCGGTGAAAATAAGATGTGCACCTTTTCCTGATGCTTTCATCTGTCCGAGTCCCGGAATAAATGCAGATGAAAGGATAACATTTCCCCTTGAAACAGTAGTTGAAACCGGGGCAGAATATACAGGAACCTTTTCTGCACTCAGCTTTCCGGTGATCTGTACTTCAATTTCTTCATCAATAAGAACCGAGTCTTTGACCATGTTCCATTCTATTTTTTTCCCGAATCCGCAACTGACCCTTGAGCCAAAATCGCCTGTTATGTAAGTCGGCCTGATAGTATCTCCTTCAGAATTAAGCACAACAAGCCTGACATTGATATAGTCATTTGTACCACAGCCGGTTATGTCGTACTGTATTGTCAGTATATCATTCCGGAATGAGACATCCGGAGGTGATATCATAATTTCATCCTGTGAACAGACTGACAGATAAGAAACAAGAAAAACGGTCAATAAAATTAATCGTTTCATTTCGATATTTTCGTAATACGTTACATGTAACGTATCTAAATGAAATGGTTAAATTACAAAAAATGATTTAATTATCAAACAGTTGACCTTACATGTTTCCTCGTATTTTGATGAACGTCCTGAAATGATAGATAAATGAATGGGTCTTGCAGGACTTGACATAATTGGATTGCACGATTGCATGATCGCATGATCGCACAATTGCATGATCACCGGACGGACATGATATTATCTGAAAAACATTGCCGAAATTTTAATGGGGAACCTACAGGACTTTTGTGTGGGAATGTATGTTAAAACCCTGCTGTGAGACTCTCTGCTGTCTTATTAATGAAATTAAAGACCTATATTATAATACAATAATTGTTTAAATCAATTCATTTTATTTCAATATGAAACATTTTAAGCAAGGATAGTTTATTCTATTAATAAATGCATCTTAATTAAACATTTACGATAACAATGTTTTTAATTATAAAATTATTATATTTACTTCGTTTTAATTACGTATTATTACATTATCCTTCTTTTAACTTTATAAATGTAAATCATGACATTCTGTATCCCAAAAGAATACCACCCTCAATTTGTACCGGAAACAATGGAGCAGGCCATTAAAATGCTGAAAGACCGCTTTCAGGAGGAATTGTCCAAACAATTGAATCTCAGGCGAGTTACAGCCCCTCTGTTTGTTTTAGCGGGAACCGGTATTAATGACGACTTAAACGGTGTGGAACATGCTGTATCTTTTCCTATCAAGTGCATGGGAGAGTGTAAAGCCGAAGTTATTCATTCATTGGCCAAATGGAAAAGAATGAAACTCGGAGCCTACGGTATTCCGGCCAATTACGGACTGTATACCGATATGAATGCAATTCGCAGTGGTGAAGATCTCGACAATCTTCACTCTCTGTATGTGGATCAGTGGGATTGGGAACAAACCATAACGGCAGAAGACCGTAACCTGGAATTTTTAAAGGCTACAGTCAGAAAGATCTATGAGGCAATGAAATGCATGGAGCAAATTGTGTATGAATCTTATTCTCATATTTATCCTATTCTTCCCAAAGAAATAACTTTTCTTCACACAGAAGATTTACTGAATGAATATCCTCAATTAACTCCCATGGAAAGGGAAATCGAAGTTGTTAATAAATATAGAGCCGTATTTATCATCGGCATAGGAGGTCCCCTGTCGGACGGAGAAATTCACGACGGTCGCGCTCCCGATTATGATGACTGGTCCACTCCTACTACTGAAGGCCATAAAGGTTTGAATGGAGATATTATTTTTTGGAATCCTATTTTGAATTCAGCAATTGAGATCTCCTCCATGGGAATTCGTGTAGACAAGGAAGCCTTACTCAATCAATTGAAAATCAGGGGTTGTGAAGAACGCACTAAACTCGAATTTCATAAAGCCTTATTAGAAGGGAACTTCCCTCTTTCAATCGGTGGAGGTATCGGACAATCCCGTTTATGCATGTTTTTTTTACGCGCCGCCCACATTGGAGAAGTTCAATCTTCCGTATGGCCTGAAGAAATGATTGAAACCTGTAAAAAGCATAACATTTTTTTAAAATAAGACTTTTTTTAAAGCAGGACAATCTGACCATCCTTAACCGATTGGTTCTTATGAAGGCAGATGATTGCCCGGCTTTTGTACCGTAATAAAAAACCCCATTGAAAATCAATGGGTTTTAGTTGGGTCGAGGTCGGTGGCGGATTCGAACCGCCGTACCCGGTTTTGCAGACCGATGCCTAGCCACTCGGCCAACCGACCATGTGTTTTTTTAAAAAGAACCTAAAAATATCTCCACCACATTTTATCGGTGGCGGATTGCTCGTTTCGCTGCGCTCTCCTCGCGAGCTCCTTCTCTTCGTTCAGTCGGTTCGAACCGCCGTACCCGGTTTTGCAGACCGATGCCTGGCCACTCGGCCAACCGACCATGTGTTTTTTTAAAAAGAACCTAAAAATATCTCCA
>CAZWZQ010000084.1:4034-6825 GCA_964638955.1 uncultured Rikenellaceae bacterium
CGAACCGCCGTACCCGGTTTTGCAGACCGATGCCTGGCCACTCGGCCAACCGACCGTGTGTGTCGAAGCTTTAGCGACGGCATACCGTTAGCTTTTGTTTGGACTGCAAAAGTAATAAAAATATTGAATTTACCTGCTCACCACTACACTCACCGAATTCATCCTCCCGCCTACCGGTGGATTCATTTTTGAGACTTTCACAGTTGCTTTCTTTATACCCTCCAGGTCTGAATAAAGCGCATTAAGTATACGCCCTGCTATATGTTCAAGCAGATGAGATTTCTTCTGCATCTCCTGCTTCACAACTTCATATGCCCGCTGATAATTGACAGCATCTTTTAAACTATCACTTTCCATCGGTTTCTCCATATCCGTTTCAATAGTAACATCAATCAGAAATTTGTTGCCGACTATCTGCTCCTCTTTGAAATGACCATGAAAAGCGTAAAACTCCATTCCTTCAATCTGAATCAGTCCCATATTTTCTTTAAATGAATAATACAATTATAATAATTAAAGCAGACACCTTAACAGATTTTGAAGAATTATGGGCTAAAGCCCTTATTATTAACGACTTGACTAACCTCAGGCTTAAGCCTGAGGTTAGTAGAAAAATCATACTACAGGACTTTAGTCCTGAAAAATTCAAAAAATAATTGTAAAAATATTTGGTTTATGTTATAAACTACTTTATATTTGCAATATGTTTATCATTATTATTACTCACTTATAAAAGTAAACATTATTATGGAAAACGAAGAAAAACTTATGACAGGCGAAGAGAGCCTCAGGATCATAACAGATATGATAAGTAAAACAAAGGTAAATATCAGTCAGGGCAGTTTTCACCTGCTCTTCTGGGGCTGGTTGATATTTTTCTGCAGTCTGGCAGAATATCTGCTATGGAAATTAACGGATTATGCAACTCCCTGGCTTGTATGGCTGTTAGTAATACCCGGTGTTTTTGTTTCACTCATTTATGGATTTGTGAAGGGACGGAAAGAGACGGTATATACTTATGCAACATCTATTTATGTCTGGACATGGATGGCATTCCTGTTTGCTTCAATAGTATTATTCATTGTAGTATGGGAGAATATGCAATTTGTTGCACCGTTTATCCTGATACTGGCAGCAATGGCTTCTTTCATTTCAGGCTTTATCATTAAATTCAGGCCACTCATAATCGGTGCTATAACATTCTGGATCTTTGCCCTGGTTGCACACTTTGCAGCACCTTCAATTGCTCCGCTGGCCGTGCCTGCAGCAATGCTCACCGGTTATCTTATCCCCGGATATATATTAAAATACAGGAAAAATCATGGCTCAATTTAAGGATCTCGATCCGGTTCTCCATTCCCAGCTCAGACTTGCAATCATATCACTGCTGATAGGAGTGGAAATGGCCGAATTTACTTACCTGAAAGATCAAATCGGGGCAACTGCAGGTAACCTTAGTATCCAGATAACAAAACTTAAAGAAGCTGGATATATAGAGGTAACTAAGAAATTCAGGAACAACTACCCTCTGACTCTCTGCAGAATAACTCCTCGGGGCAAACAGAAATTTACAGAATATGTAAAAGCCCTCAAGGATTATCTCAACCCCGAAAAACAATAATCCTTTGTGGTAAAAAGATCTTAACCACAAAGGTACACTAAGGTTTTCACGAAGGCGCACAAAGGAAAAAATCATAATTTTAATGGTATGGACATAAATTCATCCTATTTTTGTAGTCTTAAAATTATGATGGATGAGTGAAGAGACCATAAAGGGCAAAGAAGAATCGAAATCCCCTGTAAGCTTTCTTGAGCAGTTTATAATCGACGATCTGAAAGCGGGTAAAAACAATGGAAGAATCCATACCCGCTTCCCTCCGGAACCAAATGGTTATCTGCATATCGGTCATGCGAAGGCCATTTGCCTCGATTTTGGCATGGCAGCTAAATACGGAGGAAAATGTAACCTGCGCTACGATGACACTAATCCTGTTAAAGAAGAAACTGAATATATTGATTCAATAAAGGAAGATATTCATTGGCTCGGTTTCGACTGGGAAGATCGTGAGTTTTATGCATCCGATTATTTCGGTCAGCTGTTCGACTTTGCGGTCGATCTCATTAAGAGAGGCTTTGCCTATGTTGATGACCAGCCTGCCGATGTGATCTCGGCCCAGAAGGGCACACCAACACGACAGGGGATTGTAAGTCCTTTCCGCAACCGGCCGGTAAAAGAGAGTCTCGACCTGTTTTACAGGATGAATGAAGGTGAATTCAATGAGGGGAGCAGGATTCTCAGGGCCAAAATCGATATGTCATCACCTAACATGCATATGCGCGATCCTATTATTTACAGGATCATTAAAATCCCGCACCATCGTACCGGCAACAAATGGAACGTTTACCCGATGTACGATTTTGCACACGGGCAATGCGATTATTTTGAAGGGGTAACACATTCCCTCTGCACTCTCGAATTTGAAGTACACAGGCCCCTTTATGACTGGCTTGTTGATCAGCTTAAGACATCGGATTACAGACCACGGCAAATCGAATTCAACCGCCTCAACCTCACCTACACCATGATGAGCAAAAGAAAGCTGCTTGAGCTGGTGCAGGAAGAAATAGTCAGCGGCTGGGACGACCCCAGGATGCCTACATTGTGCGGACTTCGAAGAAGAGGCTATACACCGGAGTCAATAAGGAGATTCATCGACCTCATCGGATATACAAAAGTTGAAGCCATTAACGATGTTTCACTACTGGAACATGCTGTACGTGAGGATCTTAA
>CAZWZQ010000085.1:0-6825 GCA_964638955.1 uncultured Rikenellaceae bacterium
ACAAATATTGAGCTCTGCTGGACAGGCATCTCATTTATGAATGATGAGTTATGTGCAGTTATTGAATACAGGGCAATAGACAACATGATTAAGCTTGAAATGGACCAGATGAAAACAAACGGAACGGAACAATACTGGGGGACAACATGGATATCGCTCAGCACCAGGCAGATAGAATATGCGGAAATGTATAGTGGTACAATCCAGGAAATAGAAATCAAGGGTTTGACAGATAAGTTTATTGCAAAAACCATAAGGGAACTCTGGGTTGAGAGAATTAAGTAAAGAAACTATAATTTTGTTAAAATGAAAAAATTAACATTTGATAGTTTCCTTGACCAGAGAAAACCATTATCACATATTTTCTATATCCTGATAATTCTGGCTGGTGTTTCATTGATTGCTATTATAAACAGGAATTCCATTTCTTTTGATAAAGCAGTTAATTTCTTTCTCCTTGGATTAATACAGCTGGAAATATTCATTTTTGCTGCCCGTATGATATTCAGGAAATTTGATACCACAATCCCGGGCAGGGAATTCACGAAGCTCATCCTTACGAGGTTCATGCTGTTTATTATATTATGTTTTATAGCAGCGCTTATACTTATTCTGTTATTTAATTACCTGATGGTTTTAATAAAAGGCGGGGATGGCTCTCTTGTTATAAAGAACTTCTTCAGTTATGAATTCAGCACCTGGTTCAAATCAACATTGAGTGGTCTCTCAATAGGTGCAATTATCTTTATTGTGATTCAATGGCAGGATGCCCTGAAACGAGAACAGAAATTAAGAGAGGAGAACCTTGTTTTTCAGAATGAAACCCTGAGAAACCAGATCAATCCGCATTTTCTGTTCAATAATCTCAATACACTTTCTTCACTGATAAGCACTCAGCCTGAAGCAGCTGACAATTTTGTCAGCAAACTGGCTTCAACTTACAGATATATTCTTGAAAACAGCCGGAAAGATAAGATTCCCCTTGTATTGGAACTTGAATATATAAGGAATTATTCGGATCTGTATAAAATAAGGGATGAAGAAAAAATAGTACTCAGGATAAATGCTCCTGAGGCTGAAAAATATGAGATTCTTCCCGTGTCACTTCAGATACTTATAGAGAATGCGATCAAACATAACATTACGACAAGAGAAAATCCTTTAATAATTGATGTTTTCATTGAAGATCAGTACATTGTCGTAAAGAATAATCTTCAAAAAATGGCAATGAACCTGGAATCAACCGGGCTGGGTCTTAAAAATCTTGCCGAGAGGATAAGACTGGCAACAGGTAAACTTCTTATTATTGAAGAGACACATGATCATTTTTTAGTAAAAGTACCTTTATTATGAACATTCTTATTGTTGAGAATGAAATTCCGGCTGCCGACAAACTCATCGGAATCCTTTATAAGATAGACAAATCGATAACGGTCCTGGGTGTTTGCGAGACTGTCGAAGAAGCAATTAACCGGCTCCAGGAAAAACCTCTGCCTGACCTTATCCTGATGGATATTCAGCTCGATGACGGACTCTGCTTCGAGATCTTCGAAACAATCAAAGTAGAGACTCCTGTAATTTTTACCACAGCTTATGATGAGTATACACTCAATGCCTTTAAGGTAAATAGTGTTGATTATCTGCTGAAACCAATTGATGAAGAAGCTCTTAAATCAGCTCTTGACAAGTTTAAGAAAATTTATGCCGACAAAGATACTTTTAAACGAGATTTCAAACAGCTCCTGTATGAATTCAGAAATCAATATAAATCGAGATTTCTTATCAGGATAGGTGAGAGATACAGGTCAGTTCTGGTTTCAGAGATCAGTCATTTCAGTATACGCAAACGCAATGTATTTCTGACTGATAATCAGGGCAGAGACTATGGAGTTGATTATTCCCTTGAACAGCTTGAAGGCATGCTTGATCCTCGCAAATTCTTCAGGATCAACCGTGAATGCATTGTAAATATAAATGCCATCGAAACAATGTATACTTATTCCTCAAGCAGGCTGCAGTTAACCCTTAAGAGCGGTCAGACAAAAGAAGAGTTTGTTGTCAGCCGGGGAAAGGTGGCGGAATTCAAGAAATGGATCGACAGGTGATAACTGATTATTGTTTATCGTAAGCTGCAGTAGTCTTCATCTCTCCTCCATCCATAGAAGGCATTACAGATTCCACCATGAGTACTTTACCGTTTTCAGCCAGTTTCCAGGTTTCCGAAAAGTTCATCTCTCCCATATCAGAATTAATTGTTGAAGTGATTGTGATGGATGATTTATCTGCAGACCATGTGACAACCGATTTCCGTATCATATCCATAAATCCTTTATTTTCACATGTATTGCCGTCAAGGGTGTATTTGGAGGATGTTTTCATTTCTCCGCCATCCATACCCGGCTGAGTGCCCTCAACTGTAAGATTATTTCCTTCCTGTGTAACAACCAGCGATGTTGCGGCAAATCGGAAAGGGGCGTCACCGAAATTACTTTTGGAATCATTCAGCTTCCAGCTGCCTGAGAAATTGCCCTGGGCAAAGATCATTGCTGAGGAAAGCAGAAAAACACCGGAAATGAATAGTTTTTTTAAGTCCGTCGGATAATTCGTTTTCATAATTTCATTTTTTAGTTAAGTAAATATTTATTAGGACAAGCTTAAGTTTATTTTATTTCCAAAGATACATGAATAATATTTATAGCTGATTACTGCGACCATGGTCTGGGTGTCCTGTCCCAGCGGTGTTTTTCAAGCTCCTTCATAAGGTCCGGATCGAGCAACCCGGCATCACTCGCTGCCATATTCATGGTTGCATGGTGTATTTTGCGCATTCCGGGAATTATAGTGCTTACAGTCGGTTCCCCGAGAATAAACCTCAATGCCATTTCCGGCATTGTCATTCCTTCAGGGACCAGCGGTTTAAGTGCATCAGCATGTTCAACGCTGGAGATAAGGTTCTCAAGTACAAAATAAGTATTCCTCCAGTCTCCCTCGGGCCATTTGCTCTCTTTTGTCAGGGTGCCTGTTAGCGAGCCTTCATCAAAAGGAACCCTGGCAATAACACCTGTATTCATGTCACGACATACAGGGAAAAGCTCATCCTTAGGGTTCTGATCAAAGATATTATAAATTACCTGGACAGTATCTATAAATCCGCTTTTTACTGCTTTGACTCCGTTCCACGGCTCCCAGCGGTTCAGACTTATACCTATGGCACGAAACAATCCCTGTTCCTTGAGATCGATCATCTTTTTAATTCCCCGGTCATCCATAAGCCAATCGTCTTCCCATGTGTGGAACTGCATGATATCGTAAGAGTCCAGTCCTGCATTACCAAGACTCTTTTCCACATATTCCTCAATATGATCAGGAGGATAACAATCATTGAGTGAATATTCAGGCTTTGCCGGCCATTTGAAATTCTTCGGAGGTATTTTAGTGGCAGTATAGAGCTTTTTGTCTTTGTTAGCTCTGATCAGCTGACCCAGCAGACTTTCGCTTTTACCACTGCCATAGCCCCAGGCAGTATCGAAGAAGTTACATCCCAGGTCCACAGCCAGTTGCAGGGAATTAAATGATTCCTCATCATCAGAGCCGGTCCATCCGGCCATACCCCACATGCCATAGCCTATTTCACTGATCATCCAGTTTGTTCTGCCAAGTTTACGGTATTTCATTATTGAAAGATTTAAATTAATAACACACTTAGATGAATTATTATATCCTTAAGCACAAACATCTTCTATTTCTGCAACGGTTTTCGGAATAGGTTTCCCGAGTATCCTGTGGCCCATATCGGTTATCAGAATATCATCTTCAATACGAACTCCACCAAAATCGATGTACGATTCGGCTTTTTCATAATTAATGAATTCCAAAAATTTACCCTTTTTTTTCCACATCGATATCAGCCGGGGAATAAAGTAACATCCAGGTTCAATAGTAAGTACATGTCCTGGTTTGAAAGGAAGAGCGAAGCGAAGATAAGCAAGTCCGAATTGTTTGCTCCTGGTTGTTTTATCATCATAACCTATGTAGTTTTCTCCCAGTCCCTCCATATCATGTACATCGAGACCAAGCATATGGCCCAGTCCGTGAGGCATAAAAAGAGCATGAGCCCCTGCGGCAACAGCATCATCAACATCACCTTTCATAAGGCCAAGATCCTTTAATCCCGATGCAATTATTCTGCAGGCTGCAAGATGAAGATCGCGATTTGATAATCCCGGCTTTGCATTATTAATTGATTCGGTATTTGCCTTAAGCACAATCTCATATATCTCCTTTTGTCTTCGGTTGAATTTACCTCCGACGGGAGTAGTACGCGTAATGTCGGAAGCATAATGCAGTTCGGTTTCCACACCCGAATCGTTGACCAGCAGTCGATTTTCCCTGAGGATATTATGATGAGAATGATTATGGAGTGTTTGCCCGTTTACACTTATAATGAATGGAAATGAAGGACCTGCACCCTGTGCGCAGGCTATACCCTCCAGGGCGCCGAAAATATCCTGTTCCTTCACTCCCGGCTTACACATTTTCATTGCTGTAACATGCATA
The DNA here is from genome assembly GCA_964638955.1 of uncultured Rikenellaceae bacterium. Lineage (GTDB taxonomy): Bacteria > Bacteroidota > Bacteroidia > Bacteroidales > VadinHA17 > LD21. Next base: position 4,558 of record CAZWZQ010000085.1, read on the forward strand.
TCATAGGAGATTCCTATAGCTTTCTCAATCTCAGCAATTTCGAGTTCTTCCTTTATTGACCTCATTGAAACAACTGCTTTGATCAGTTCAACAGATGAATTTGAATTTAACTGACAGGGATTTTCCCTGAGCAGGGATCCAAGAGTCAGTTTTGTTTCACCCCTGTATAAAGGAAGAAAATGGATCTTCCGACCCTTCTCTCTTTCTTTAATAATTCTGTCCGAAAGTTCAGTAAGAGAAGCTGTTTCAGTAATGCCGCATTTCAGGGCAAGCTCCCTGATGGTAGGTTGTGGTCCCATCCACACAATATCATCAAGATCAAAATCATTTCCGTAAGTCGAATCTTTGCCTGTATCAAAATCCATCACACCTGCAAGACCTGGAATATCGATTCCGAAGAAATAGAGAAAATTACTGTCCTGCCGGAAATGATAAGTATTTGCGGGGTAATTCATAGGGGCTTCAACATTCCCTATGAAAATGGCCAGTCCTGATTTCATTATCTCGTGGAGCCTTGCCCTTCTTTTTTTATATACTTCGCTATTGAACATATCTGTGAATTATTTAATTATTACTCCGACCCTTACAAAATAAGCAATAATCCTTGTATCTGAAAATATTTTGGCCGAAAGCATACTTACCGGTTTAGTGGTTAATAATATTTCGGATTTCTATTGATGAAGCTGGAAAGCGAAGACCTCCCCCGCCGCCAACTTCGCTAAAGCTATATTAGTCAAAGAAGGCTACGGAGGGCGAAGGTGGAGCTAGCGGGACAAATATCGAAATTTTTAAAGACTGATTTACAAAATTTAATAAATCTGAAATAACGCTTATCTACTCAAAGGGTATATAAAACCAGAGTTTTTAAAGGATATTATTCTTTAGTTAAGGGAACGAAGGTTCGAATCCCCCTCTCTCCGCCATTAATTAATGAACCAATTGTGTATGAGTAATATATGAGGTTATTTTAATAGTCACATACGAAGATACATACAGTTTATAAACTAAACCTTCCACTTTTTTATATCAAAATTATCATAGCATTTATGGTTGTTGTTGGGATTCAGAATGAAATGGGAAGTCGATATTGAAATCATTTCTTATATTGATCCGCTAAGCCACCTGACTCATAATCAGGGGGTCGTTGGTTCGATCCCAACTGGGCCCACAAGGATTACAGAAATGTAATCCTTTTTTAGTTTGAATATAGTTTGAAGTTTTTAATATGGTGCATTTATAAACTTATTCACCTTGTAAGGCTTCTGATCTTTATAAAATACTAAAAATTAATTCGGTCTATGCTGAGCCAATCAACCTCCAAGTCCAGATAAAAGTACAGAGAAGTGTTGTACCCACTCTGGGTACTAGAAAGCCACTTTATTAAGCTAAGAATAAGGGGTTTATAATTCAATGAGATACAAATTGGATACAAAAAGCACGTCTATACTTTTTTAATAGAATCTTAATTTATATAGATCAGAGAATATGCATTTCATAGCATTAACCGTGTTAGCTGTTGTTGCTTTGTTAATAGTCATTTCAGAATAATCGTTGATTGAAGGTATTTTAATAGATCATCCCTTATTTTAAATGATCTTTTAAAATCGTCTTTAATTGTGTGATGCCAATTCATTTTAATAACCTCCGCGACAGATTCACTTGCTATTGATTCTGAATCTTTTAATTTCTGATATTCTTTTCGAGCTTTCGATGTTTCTAGTAGTATTTTCTCATATATTTCATCTAAAGACTTTGAAGAATTTTGATTCATTAGTTCAGGAAACAGAACTGAATTGTTACTTTTAATTAGAACTGCCAATTCATTTCTAACGTTAAGAAGTTTACTTTCAGTTTCTACAAGACTTACGTTTTCAGATAATCCAGTATTTACAACATTGATAAAATCTTGGATAATTAATCTAATTTGTCTATACTCTTCTATTCTTAACTGACTGATATATCTAACTTTATCTATTGCATTTCTCAATAAATATTGAAAGATACTGAATACTATTGCAAAAGAAGCAAGGAAGAAAGTAAGTTTTTTATCAAATCCCGAAATCCAATCTTTAAGGATAATAACATAACAAATTAGAATTAAGGAAATTATAAAAAAGGTCCAAATACTAAAGTACTTAATTTTAATTTTCATCTTATAAGTTGTTTATTTGATATTGAGTGAATTTACTTTTTTAACTTAAATGTCATAGTTATTATATCTGCATGATAACAATTAGAGTGTGTCTTAAAACTCATTTGAACTTATAT
>CAZWZQ010000086.1:0-6797 GCA_964638955.1 uncultured Rikenellaceae bacterium
ATGAGTATTATAAAGATACAAAAAGAATTGCAGAAATACCTTCAGAAATTTACTGTAAACCTATGGAAAAACCTGATCTCAAATAAGATGGAAAGACAATAATACAACCTTTTTCACAGGTTATTTCGAAGAGACAGTGGATGATTTTTCCCTCTTTTCAATCACTGTTGAATAAAATTTTTTAAAAAAAAATAAAAAGTATTGTGAATTATTTCACAATGGTGTATCTTTGTCCTATATATTTAGTAGGATATATAGGATTTATAGGATAAAAATTATATTAAAATGAAAAGAACTATCAGAATATTAGTAATTCTCCTGGTGTCTACAACTTCATTACTCACTGAGGGACAAACATTTGAGCTATCAGAGAAGGGAACCTTGATAGCCATAAGGGGTACATCCACACTCCACGACTGGCAGATGGATCTGACAACATTCAATTCAGGATTTCATCTTAAACGGGTCGGTCCGGTAATAGAAGGATTCGATAATGTCACTTTCAGATGTAAGGCAACAGACATTAAAAGTGAAAGCACCCTGATGGATAAAAAAGCTTATGATGCTCTTAAAGCCGACAATTATCCTTTTATTACTTACACCGGAATATCTGTAGCAGGACTGGTAACCGAGGGGAAGGAATTTACAGGAAACCTTACCGGGAAACTCAATGTGGCCGGTAATACAAAAGATGTTACAATTCCTTTTAAAGGCTCCTTTACTGACAGCAGGACAATTTCCATAAGTGCAGAGACTAATCTTGCCATGAGCAGTTTCAGCATCACTCCTCCTGCAGCAATGCTTGGGACACTTAAAACCGGAGACGAGATTACCGTTTCATTTTCCCTTCAATTCATTCAAAAAAGCACACCTGAAGGATCATCTTATTGATAATCAAATATATAATTTATAAATATCTAGAATTTACAATCATGAAAAGATTTTTTACAATCACAATTGCACTTTTTACTGCCACAGTTATTTACGGGCAGCAATTTGAAGAATTTGTTACAAATATTGAGATAACAGATTATCCAAAAGCAAAGATCGGTGCTGATTTTGTCATGCAATTCCAGGCTCTTGATCATCATGCCGATACTGCCCGTCTGATACCACTTGGTAAAGGAATAAATCTGCCTACAGCAAACTTTATTATTAATGCCGCTTTAGCAGATGGTATTGAGGTTAACCTCACAACATATCTCTCATCCCGCCATCATAACGAAGCATGGGTTAAGGGAGGGTATCTTCTGGTTGACAGGCTTCCATTCTTTAATTCGCGTGCTTTAGACAAAGCTATGGAGTTCCTCACCTTTAAAGCAGGTGTTATGGAACTGAATTATGGTGATGCTCATTTTCGAAGGACCGATAACGGCAATGCTATCAGGAATCCTTTCGTGGGTAATCATATTATTGATGCATTTACCACTGCACCTTCGCTGGAGATTCTCTTCAGAAAGAGTGGTATCCTCATCATGGGAGCTGTCACAACAGGATCTCTTAAACCGGCCCTGGTTGGTTATAGCGCTGCAACCACCACATATACTCCATATAATATGGTTGAGGAACCAGGATTCTATGGGAAAGCAGGTTATGATAAACAGCTTACTGAACACTTCAGGTTAAGGGCTACTATTTCTGCCTATCATGTTTCAAAGCATCATTTCGGATCGCTTTATTATGGAGACAGAACAGGATCCCGTTTCTACCTTGTTATGCAGAGGGCTACAAACAGTTCAGGTGATATAGATCCGACAGCCAATGCTTTTACAGGTAACTGGGGACCTGGTTTTACGAATAAGGATAACTCGCTGATGGCTAACATTTTTGCCAAATACAAGGGAATCGAATTTTTTGGCACTTATGAAAGCATCAAGGGTACCTCACTAAGTGGAGCGGAATTTGATTTTTCACAGTATGCAGCGGAGGCACTTTACCGTTTCGGAAAAGAGGAAAATTTCTTTGGAGGGGTAAGATACAATGCAGCCCAGAACCAGACATCAAGTAAGATAAACCGCCTGGAAGTAAGTGCAGGATGGTTTATTACAAAAAATATTGTTCTGAAAACCGAATATGTCGATCAGAACTACAGCGATTTTGCAGTTTACGGAGGAAATGCCGGATTCAACGGTATTATGGTTGAGTCAGCAATTTCTTTCTGAACTGCCAGGAAGAAATAAATTGCTTGTAAAGAATAATTAAGAAGGTATTCAATGACTGTATAACGACCGAAATGATCAGATATACAATGAAAAAGATCCTGGTTACATTATTTACACTTATCTATCTGCCGTTAACGGGTTTAAAAGCCGACGATGGTGAACCTGAAGGGAAGGTGATGACCAACGGTTTCATAGATATCAGGGTGGAATCAAATATGAACAGGATCTTCTTCACTTATCCTTTTAGTGAGATAAATATTGAGAATGACAATCCGCACGATGGTAAATTATCGAAAACTGCAAGTATCTTTGTTCCTGTCAGGGATTTCAGATGTAATAATAAAACTGCTTTGAGTGATTTCATGGATCTGCTTAAAGCTGACAGGTATCCATATCTTTCCATTACGATACCTCGTAACTTAAATATCCCCGAGTACACTGATAAACCTGTGATAATAAAGAATGTGATTATCACTGTTGCTGGAATATCAAAGGAATATGATATACGTGGCACGATTGAAAGAGGATATCCTGATGACCATATTATTGTTGGTACCGCTAAGATCAGGCTTACTGACCTGGGAATGGAGCCACCGGAAAAATTTTTCGGACTGGTAAGGGTAAAAGATGAAGTAATCGTTAAATTTGGAATAAGTTTAAAAGAGTACAGCCTGGCTGTTAACAATTATCACGATTGAAATTCAATACGAAGATAAGGTACGGACTAAGGGCAATCCTGGAGATTGCGCTGGAAGAGTCTGATAATGGTGTTTTCCAGAAAGATATAGCAGAACGCCAGAAGATATCCATCAAGTATCTTGATAATATTATCGCTTCACTTAAAACTGCAGGACTGATAATAAATATTAAAGGCAAAAAAAGCGGTTATAAGCTGACACGCAAACCTGACCAGATAACGGTTATGGATGTTTATAAAGCTTTTGAACCCGGGATTGCAGTGGTTGACTGTATGAATGATAAATATTTTTGTGAACGCGCCTTGAATTGCGGTGTCAAAGGCTTCTGGAATGGCTTGAATACCCTGATGAGCGATTATCTGGAATCTTTTACTCTTGAGGATCTGATCAAAGAACACAGGAAAAAAGGGTAACTCTATTTCACACTTTAAAAAGATCAGTGGTAAGGTATTTCTCTCCTCTGTCGGGAAAGATCACAACTATCACACCAGATTCAATCTTTTCAGCAATTTTTATTGCAGCATACATGGCAGCACCGCTGCTCATACCTACAAATATCCCCTCCTCCTTAACTATCTTACGGGTCATTTCAAAGGCCGCCTCAGTTTCAACCATTATTGTCTCGTCAATAGCTGAAGGATCATATATTGATGGTACTATTGCCTCCTCCATATTTTTCAGACCCTGTATATAATGCCCCTTTACGGGGTGTGCACATACAATTTTTATTGCGGGATTGTTTTCTCTCAGGGCCTTCCCTACCCCCATAATTGTACCTGATGTACCTATTGCTGAGACAAAATAGTCAATCCTGCCGTTTGTCTGTTTCCATATCTCCTCACCTGTCGTTTTGTAATGGGCCATTTTGTTATACCTGTTCGAGAACTGGTCGGGCATGAAATATTTATCAGGGTTTGCTTCAATAAGTTCTCTTGCTTTTGTTATAGCACCGTCAGTACCCAGCTCTGCATCAGTTAAAGTGACCTTAGCGCCGAATGATCTGATCATTTTTATCCTTTCTGAAGAGACTGCACTGCTCATAACTATCTCTACATCATACCCTTTAATAACACCTATCATTGCCAGTCCGATTCCTGTATTACCGGATGTGGGTTCAATGATTGTCTTTCCTTTTACAAGTGTGCCTTCAGCTTCTGCCTGCTGTATCATCTTCAGCGCAATACGGTCCTTAATACTGCCTGTGGGATTATCTCCTTCTATTTTAGCACATATTATAACATTTTTATTAGGATTAAGCCTGTTAATCCTCACAAGAGGAGTATTTCCGATTGTCTGAAGGATATTTTCGTTTATCATATTCTTGTTAATTAGTCCAAATCCAGCCACTATCCAGTACAGAACTGCTTATCATGTCATACTCCAGTTTATCCTTAAGGATTTCCCTCTTTATTTCAATCACCTCAGGTAAATCAAGGTCAAAGTATTCACAGTTACGGTTATCTATTCTCCAGTACCTGGTATCAAAACCACATCCAAGGTTTATCACAGTACATCCCGGATTTTTTGAGATGAATTCATTTACGACAGCATCATATTTTCGAGCTCTAATTGCTATATAACTGGTAAGCGATGGGGATAGCTTTTTAGTAAATATGCCAGGCTTGTCCTCTTCAGATGCAAGTAAAGCAAGCTTGTCAAGACAATAACCTGCCATTGTATCGTTGATTACCGGTCTCTTTTTCTGTGATTCGATTACATGACTTCTAAGAGTAGCTATTGCTGTTTTTGATACGTCAGATAACATCATAACCTGTATATGCTTTTAACGAAATCAAAATTAAACAAATAAATTATTCAGAAAACATAGTCAGCCTGCCAGATATATATTCCTCCATAACCATATCCGGTTCCAAAAGAGGATATACTTTTTATTTGCCTGATATATAATGATTTGTCAGAACACCAATGGACATCCCGTACAATTTATCACCTCTATTGGAATACCTGTGATAAGCATCTTATTATCAAGCTGTTCTTCGGAATGCAATCCTGTTTTTGCCAGTGAAGGGAAATCGCCGCCATCTACAGACAGTTGCTGATCCTTGCCCATTAATGTACCGTCATACCGTTTAACCTTTTTTATTATCTTAGCTTATATATACTATATGATATGAAAAAACTATCAAGAAGAGAATTCCCGGGTAAAAGTGCCTGATTCTCTGAATATGCCCATCGGATTTCAGTAATTAACAAAATATACAATGCTATGAACAAGATTTTCAGACTTATCATTCCGTTGCTGCTTGTCAGCACATTTGCTAACAGCCAGGACACTGTATATATCTTTACAGTGAAAAAAGAGATTGCATGCACGCCGGTGAAGAACCAGGCCTCATCATCCACATGCTGGTGTTTCTCGGGAATCTCACTTTTTGAATCAGAGCTTTTACGCATGGGTAAAACACCTGTCGATCTTTCTGAAATGTATATCGTAAGGCACACCTATGAGAAAAAGGCAAAGATGTACGCCAGGATGCATGGCAGCTCAAATCTTTCCGGTGGAGGTGAATATGGTGACGTGATCGAGGGAAGCCGTGAAGTTGGCCTTATACCTGAGATAGCTTATCCGGGGCTGAATTATGGAGAGACGAGACACAATCATCGTGAGATGGATGGCGTCCTCAAGGGCTTTATGGATGCCCTGATTAAAAACCGCAATCTGACAACCGCATGGATAGAAGGGATCAATGGGATCCTCGATGCTTATCTCGGTGATATACCTGCTGAGTTCAGTTATGAGGGAAAGACATATACACCTGTCAGTTTCATTAAGGAGCTGGGCATTAATCCTGATGATTATATTTGTCTGACATCATTCACTCATCATCCATTCTACGAACCATTTGTCCTGGAACTGCCCGACAACTGGGCTGCCGGATTGTTCTATAACCTGCCTCTCGATGAATTCATGCAGGTTATCGATAATGCTGTGGCTAACGGATATACAGTGGCATGGGCCAGTGATATGAGCGACAAAGGATTCTCAATGAAGGAGGGTGTTGCTATTATCCCGGAAAAGAACTGGAACGATATGACAGAAGAAGAAACTGCAAAAGCCTTCAGCGGCCCCCAGACCGAAAAAATGATCACACAGGAGATGAGACAGAAGGAATTTGACAACTACACCACTACTGACGATCACGGGATGCAGATAATGGGACTTGCAACAGACCAGGAAGGGAACACCTTCTACAAGGTAAAAAATTCATGGGGCATAACAGGTAAATATGATGGTTTTATTTTTGTGTCAAAACCATTCGCTGCCCTGCGCACAACAAATATAATGCTGAACAAGAACGCGATCCCGGCAGCTATTGCAAAGAAACTGGGATTAAAATAAAAAGGTGGTCTTGCAGTCTTGCAGTCCTTCAAATCATAACAATCTGCACGACTGCACGACTGCATGACTTTTATAACACAGTACCGCAGAGTTAGTTAAGAACATGATCAGGATAATCTTATTACATATCTTCTTATTTCTGGTGTATACACCCATACTGTATTCTCAAGATGTGGAAGTTACAATCACAGGTATCAGGTCAGAAAAGGGACAGATTGCTATTGGGGTATTCAAAGACAATGAAACATTTCAGAAAGAAGATGCATTCCTGGATAAGCAGTATATCAAGAAGGACATTTCAGATGGTAAGATGACTGTTAAATTCAATCTCGAACCGGGTATTTACGGTCTCTCCCTTCTGGATGATGAGAACAGCAACGGGAAAATGGAATATAACTTCCTTGGTATACCAAAAGAGGGATTTGGATTTTCAGACTATTATCATACAGGCATCACAAAGCCCAGATTTGATGCTTTTAAATTCGGCATCAGCAACGGTCAGACAAAGAGAATAACGATCAGGATAAGGTATATGTGAGGCTCAGGGCTCAGGGCTCAGGGCTCAGGGCTCAGGGC
>CAZWZQ010000087.1:0-6758 GCA_964638955.1 uncultured Rikenellaceae bacterium
TTGACTTGTCCTGAACTGAATTAAATAAACTTGCTTATAACTTTTAAAAGATCCTTTTTATCAAATGGTTTTGAAATGATACCTGAGAACTCCCCGCATTCAAATGCCATCGTTCTTTCATCAACATAAGCTGTCTGGGCAATTATGGGAATATCAGGCCTAAATTCCCGTATCAGCTTAACTGCTGTATATCCATTCATAATGGGCATTCTTATATCCATTAATACCAGATCGATAGATTGATCGGAAAGACATTTTTCCACTGCTTCCTTCCCGTTAGATGCTCTGATTATCTCTGCATTTGCTCCGAAAAGAAAATAACTAATAAGTTTGAAGTTACTGTCATTATCTTCAGCAACAAGAATTTTCTTTTTTACAGGGAAAACGAAACCGGTCTCTTTTATCGGAGATGAAGTTGTTATTACTTTATTGGCAGGTTTTTCAAATGGAAGTGTAAAATAAAAAGTTGAACCTGCTCCGGGTATTGAAGATAACCTGATTTCACCTCCCAGGCACTCAACATAAGCCTTGCAGATAGCAAGGCCCAGTCCAGTGCCTTCATATAGCTTTAGAATAGGATCTTCTGCCTGGTAAAAACGATCAAAGATTCTCTGGTGATGCTCCTTGGGTATTCCTAAACCCGTATCTGAAACAAAAAACTCAATCAGCTTATATTTAACTGCATAACCAAATTTAATTTGCCCCTGGTGAGTAAATTTAAGCGCATTATTCAGCAGGTTGGAAATAATCTGAATAAGTTTGGTACTGTCAGTCAGAATTATTGACTCCTCATCAGGCAAACCTGGTTCTGATACCATGGTAATTTTCTTTTCATTTGCTTTTAGAAGAAATTGTTCATACAAGGACCTGATTACAGAGTTTAAATTAACTTCGTTTTTGGTTATTTTAACTATGTTGGCCTCAATATTCGAAAAATCAATTATGTCGGTAATTATAGAAAGAAGGTGATCGCTGCTCTTTATTATCGTATCAATGTATGAATTGCGTGTCGGGTTGTCTATATCAGGTTCCCCAAGTAGTGTGGAGAACCCCACTATTGCATTCATCGGGGTCCTGATTTCATGAGAGATATTATGAAGGAAAGCTGTTTTTAACCTGTCATTCTCCTCTGCTTTTTCCTTCGCCCGGATCAATTCCTCTTCTGTCTGCTTGCGTTCAGTGATATCTCTGGCTATAATAACTGTTCCTATTACAATCCCTTCTTCATTTATTAATGGAGAACTTGAATAGATTATCGGAACTTGTTTTCTGTTTTTCGTTAGAAAATTACTATCATAATTTTTTATAACTTCTTCTTTCGTAATTTTTTCTAATAGATTTTTCTTAAGATTATCTTCCTGAAAAAGCATTTTTACGGATTTCCCTTCTAATTCCTTTTGTTCATATTGTAGTACGTCTAATGTTGCTTTATTTACAGTGATAATATTTCCATCTTGATTTAAAAGAATTAAAAACTCATCCATAGCAGAGATAATATTATCAGCGGCTATAGCAGGGGTAATAGTTAGAAATCTGTATTTTACTATGGCATAAAAGAGCCCTACTGCAAAAATAAAAACAAAAAGATTTGCTAAACTGGGAATATTAGGAATACCTAATACTGGTATTACTACATCGAATATAGTCCCAATTATTAAGCTGGCAATAATAGAATATGTAATAATTTTTGCTTGTTTTTTTTCAATTATTTTTTTTGTTTTCCTACCATAGAAGTAAATAAAACATATGGCTAACAATGTAAAAAGGAGATAATAAGCATAAAATAAATAAGTCCAGATTGTATCTGCCCATGAGTATGACCATCCATAAAACTGTCTTATAGGATTTATTGTCAGACAATTTGTCCACTGTTTGTAAGCAAAGAACAAGGGCAAAATAAAAACAAAGAACAGAAACCATTTTTTCTTAAGCAGTATCTCTTTTTTGGAAAAGGCAATAGAAAAACAAAAAATAGCGCTGGCAAAACCAATCCAACCAATAGATGCAATACTCTGCATTATAACCACAGTGCCTTTTGTAATTGTGCTGTCCGGATTATGCATTATGATATCTCCAATATTCCACAATGCAAAACAGAGCATTAGAATAGAACATGTTCTGTTAAGTATAGATTTGGAGTCTTTATATAACACAAAAACCGCTAAGTACAAACATACAAGAAAACAAAAAAAATGTAAAAATGGCAAAATAATCATTGGTTTATCTCCTATAATTACATTGTAAATTTTGTTCTTTTTCTTTCTTCATTTTTAACTTAAATATTTAATTTATAAAATGCTTTTTATTAACTAGGTATGTAAAAACTGTCCTGTGCAGCGGGAAACCTGTTAATTTTATTGACCGTGTTAGCAACAGGTATTTTTAATTTTTCGAGAAATTTAATACGCTGTGTTTCTTGTTGTTTATCAAGAATATTTTGGATTTCTGAATAGATTTTCGTAAACCAGGAATTGAAGGCCAAATTGACAATACTCCATGTGGTTTGAGAACTCTATATATCTCAGATAATACTTGAGTTAAAGGTAACATCGGTGCTGGTACTACGCCAAATAAAATAATAATGTCAAAACTATCAGGTGGGAATTCGGTATTTATCACATCACGTTTTAGAATATTAACATTTTTTAATTTGGCATCTTCTACTTTTTTTGAGACTAAATCAACTGATTCTTGTAAAATATCAATAGAGGTTAGCGAACCTTTATCGCCAATTAATTTTGCAATAGGTATAGTAAAGAAACCTGTACCGCAACCTATCTCTAAGGCAGTAAGCCCATTTAAATTTTGTACTCCATTCAGAATTTTATTTGGATGGTAGAACCTATATCTGAATCTACTCTCCATAGCTTTAGCAAGCACTTTGATAAATACTCTACCAAATCTTGTTTTAGAAAAGGCTTCTGTATTCATTTTAATTTTTTTGGTTTGTGAATATTATCTACATTTCAAATCATTAGCAGGAATCCACTTGTTGCTTTATAGAGTTTAAAGAATATCATATTTGTATCAAAAACTGTAAGATGGGATTATAAAGTTACTAATGCAATGCCCCGTCAGTCACATAAGCATTTAAAAAATTTAATGAGTACGATAAATAGATAATATGCTATTGTCTGACAACAATTTATAATGGGAAAAACCTGCGGGGGCAATTACATTAACAAATGTACGTGATAGTTATAATACAAGTCAAATTTATTTTTACCAACTCACACAAGTCCCCTTTTTGAGGAACAAGTGAATGGAATTAGCACTGTATTGAAAAAACCGGACAATCTGACCACATTTAGCCGGCTATATCACATTTATCATATATAACTATACGACAGGCATATAACTCAGGCATTTGGTGGTCAATATTATCCGGGAAACTATGGTCAATGCCACTGGCTTTTCCATCCCACCAACTCTCTTCATCTTAACCCTTCCCCCATCCCCTTCTCCGATAAAAACTGAACCCATCCCTCGGCCCCTTCCCTTAAACAGAAAAGTAGCCGGATGTCCTATATGCCGATCTTCTTCCTGAAGAAAGCCAGCACAGTTACCGCCGTGACAATAACCAGTGCAATAATTGCAGTAACAGCTATCGACCGGTAGTCATCCTGACGCTTCAAATATATGCCTATAAAGGCCCATACCACTGATAATCCAATGAATGGATTCTGCAGCCTGTAAATAGTTATTATCACTATCAATGCTCCTATAGAAATCATGATTATGGTCCATGCCACTTCAGAAAGGCCGAATCCGTTCCAGTTAAGACTTACCAGCAGAGCCGTCACATTGGCAATGGTGGCAATACATATCCATCCAAGGTATATGCCGAAAGAGGCTTTGATGATTCCAAACGGAAGTTCACGGATCTGTATATTTATATATATAAGCGTGACCAGCAGTCCTGCCATTACCAGCAGACTCAGCGGCAGTTTCTGATAATGCCATGTTACTATCCAAAGTGCATTAAGAAGACATGTGACAGCAAAAAGCCATCCTATGTTCCCGATAACCTCCTGGTTTTTTCCTGTAAACTGAACCACACAGTATCCGGCGAGCAGCAGATAAATTACTCCCCAGATTGAGAATGTGATCCCGGCCGGAACGAAAAGGTTGGGAAGCGCATCAGACAATTGCCCTGTGGTCTTATTGTTTAAAGGGAGGGCATTGGCGAGATAGTTCATAACTATCATGCCTGCAAACAAAATAAGATTCAGATATTTTATCATAATTCAAAAATAAGAAAATCAATTGATTTTAATCCTGTATTACTCACAAATAACTACTACAAAAATACCATTGCCCCTCACCTCTGTTGATTTCACTGACAAACCTGCCATCCCGGTAAAAAAGTATACAATAATTATATCAGGATTACAGTTGGATTACTGATATCTTATATTCATAACCTTGTTTTCTGTAAATGGTTTAATAATTTCTTAATTTTGATAAGACAATCAGTCAAAGGTTGAAAAGAATATGACCAATCCGGAAGCTGAATGTACACTCCAAACCCTTCCGCATGTATCAGAAAGACTACATCCTCCGCATGATAGAAATGATGATGAAGTTCATTGGGGAATTTCTCGGACTTTTGAAAAAAGGAGATCTCGAAGAAGCTTCCGAACAACTTGCGGAAGCCTATAATACTTTTTTGAAGGAAGATGCTTCATTCTTCTATAAGATCCCCAAAGAAGAGCTTACACAAAAACTGTTGAAAGAGCATAATTATACCAACGGACACCTGGAGGTGCTTGCAGAGCTCTTTAATGCGGAGGCTGAGTTAAGAAATGCCAGGAATGACAAACCGGGCTGCCTGGAATTTTCAGAGAAGTCGCTGATTCTCTTCGGGTTCATCGACAGGGAATATAAGACACTTTCGATGGAGAGGATTAATAAAATGGAGATTTTGAGAAATCGGATTGTCGAATTATCTAAGCCATAAAAATAACCGGCTCAGAGAACATAAATCCTGTTGCCTTTTATATTTAATACATAAAAAATTCCGGAATTACAGGCTATTCCTTAAACAACTTAACCTTCATGGCTGAAGGTCCTTTGGGTCCCTTTCCAAGTTCAAAAGAGACAATACTGTTTTCCTGTACAGGTTCAAGAAGGTTTTTCACGTGAACAAAAACGCTCTGCTTTGATTCACTGTCACGAATAAAACCATAACCCTTTGATTTATTGAGGAAAGTGAGTACTCCCTTACGCATATAGCCGGGATCAGCATCAGGATCTCTCCTGGTCATATCAAGTTCAATATCTTTTGCTTCAACAATAGTTTTTTTATCAGGATCGGGAGGAGTTGAGGTTATCACACCAAATTCATCTACATAGGCGATCATATCATCAAAATTGCTCTTTTTACCTTCAACTCTCTTCTTTGCACGCTTTTCTTCCTTCTTTTTTCTCTTTTTCTCTTTTTTGTTTCTTACTTCCTTTTTATTGTATGTCTCCTGCGATCGGCTCATAGGCTTATTATAACTTAAATGCTGGTTTAAAAATTTGATCAACTCCCGGAACTGATGGTGCAAAATATATAACTAACCGGATGTCTGATTAGCAGTAGAATGCGAAATATCGTGAAGCTGAATTTCTCTGCCAAGATACAAAAAAAATCGGTAATACCTCCATCCTCTTCTTTCTATACCATACAAGTGTATATGACATCAGGATGATCAATAAAAATTGATTTTAACTGAAATATGGTGTAATTTTGATATCAGTAATTCAAAACTACGAGGTAATTGACTACGGGCAATATGTTCTGCCATTAGGCAAACCGGTTGAAAAAGAATACAGGGAACATGGTCTCTATCTTTCAAAGTTTGAAGACCTGGAAGGTAAAATAATCAGAATTCAATATTTAATAGCACCGGAGGAAGGAATATTTAAAGTATATAAAAACTATACATTAGCCCTTGAAAATGCCAATTAACAGAATGGGTGATGATTTTTATTGCCCTGATCCTCGTGAGGGTTATCATTTATGTGTTGCAAAGGGCATTATGAACAGCAACGATGTATATATTTCAATATTTATTAATAATGGAGAAGATTATGGAGAAAGATTCATTCTGGTCACCCAGGAGGTTATAGAACTCAATCCGCTTGAAACAGGACTTGTTACGGCACAAAAGATAACTGATAATATCGAAAGGCTGGGTCATATAGCAATTTATGGGATTTATTTTGAAACGGCGAAATATGATATAAAACCGGAGTCGGAGAAATCACTGGCAGAAATTGCTGCTTTTCTGAAGGCAAATCCGGACAATAAGTACTTCATCATAGGGCATACCGATAATACAGGTGACTTTAATGCAAACATGACATTGTCGGAAAAAAGGGCTAAAGCTGTTATGGACTATCTTGTTAATAAATCAGGGATTAACGCCGGACAGATGAAAGCATACGGAGTTAGCTCAATGTGTCCCGTAACTTCTAATTCAACAGATGAGGGAAAAGCAAGAAACAGAAGAGTAGAAATTGTAAGAGAGTAAATTAATTCTGCTTGTAATAAATGACAAATTGTCGTGCAATCCCTCCTCTGGAATCTGTCGATTGCAGTGAGCTTCCCTGCCAGATGTTCCGCGAGATGAAGGATCCGAACATAACAGAGGAGCAGCATCAGAAATCTATTGCTGTAAGGGTTATACGGCTGAAGGAAAGGTGAATCAGAAGAGACCTTGATAGCTCGCAATCTGGCCTTTCTTTATGTTATTTTTTTTATCTTTGAT
>CAZWZQ010000088.1:0-4243 GCA_964638955.1 uncultured Rikenellaceae bacterium
TTTTTACTTTTTACTTTTTACTTTTTACTTTATAATACTTTCCTTGCCAGGTATCGAGTTCTTCGAGGCGTTTTTCGATGAGAGGGACGATCTGGTCGGTTCTCTTCTTTCCCCATCTTCTCTCTGTGAGAAAACGCGGGGGAGCTTCCCCGGTAAAGCGCTCTACAATAATTGCAGGATTCAGTCTCTCAAGAAATTTAATTATAAAATCAAGATAATCTTCCCATGTAAACAGGTGAAAATCAGCCGGATTACCACGATATTCGGTTTCCATTGCAGTATCTCTGATTATCTGCAGCTGGTGGAATTTAACTGTTGTCAGTGGTAGTCCGGAAATGATTTCCGCTTCAGCAAGCATCTCATCGCGCGTTTCGCCAGGCAGACCGAAAATGAAATGAGCGCCTGTTTTTATTCCGAGTTTTTGAGTTGCTGCGACAGCATTTACTGCATCCTCAAATGAATGTCCCCGGTTGATTCTCTTTAGTGTTTTATCATAGCATGATTCAATGCCATATTCCACCGAGAGATAACAACGCTGAGAAATGTCCTTCAGTAATGCAAGCCTGTCATCATCTATACAATCGGGTCGTGTTCCGATAATCAGTCCTATTATTCCCGGATACCGCAATGCCTCCTCATATAATGATTTCAGGGTTTCAACAGGTGCGTAGGTATTTGAATATGCCTGAAAATAAGCAAGGTAGGACACCGCTTTACGGTATCTTTTTTTATGGAACTCCATCCCCTCCTCTATCTGCCGGGACACGGATTTTTCAGGGATGCAGTACGAAGGATTGAATGCATCATTATTGCAAAATGTACAGCCTCCGGTACCTTTTGTACCGTCGCGGTTGGGGCAGGTAAATCCTGCATCAATGGAAACCTTCTGAACTCTCGCTCCAAATAGTTTCCTGAAGTAATCAGGGTAGGCATTGAACCTCCTGGCATGCCCCCATGGGAATTTACCATTTTTCTTCGATTCCGGCATCAGGCTTCAACTATTTTATTCTTGTCAACATACCACAGGTAACCTTTAATATCCCTGTATCCCATCTCTTTGAGCAGGTTGCGATACTGGTTCACCTGTCCGGCATAACGCTCATTCTCTTCACCAAACTTGAAATCGATTATTGTTGCATTATCACCTTTTATTATTATCCTGTCCGGCCGGCGGGTCTGACCTGACGGCAGGAGTATCTCTGCCTCTTTCATTACATTTAATCCGGGACTGAACCATTCCGATGCCGGAGATGATGAAATCAGCTCCTCCAGTTTTTTCTCAAGCTGAGAGGTTTCAGATGAAGCTATTCTTCCTTCAAGCGCCAGTTGGTTTACTGCAGCGGGAATATCATCTTTAGTATCAATGCTTTCAAAAACACTGTGCATCAGCTTTCCATAATTTATCTTCTGCCTGATGGCTTCACCGCCTTCCGTAAAATAGTTTTCACCATGCAGCTTCAGGCGTAACGATCCCGGTTTCCTGCTGACGATATAGTTCTTTGATATCATATCCCTGTTCACCCGGTTTTCTTCTTTGCTTTCAGGGATCTCCCCATACTCAAATATCTTTCTTTCAGCATCATAACAACCTGAAAGAACGATGCCTGATTCACCGGCAGGATTTTCATCTGAAGTAACTGCATCCTTAAGGGTCTTTGCAATACCTTCAGCTTTAGAGGGAGTTTCCGGAGCAAAAGCCCATATAGCATCAATTGCCCTTGTAAGTGCAACATAAAGAAGGTTAATGTTATCGATATGAACGGAAAATCTTTCATCGTTATAATAACCGGCAAATATAGTTTCAGCAAGAGCAGTGCCATATCTTACAGGCACTATCCCCAGTTCATCAAAGGGAGATGACCCCGGCTGTACCCATAATATGGGCTGTTTTGAGGATTTATGATCCAGGTTCCAGGAAATGAAAGGAAGGACAGCGATCCTGAATTGAAGCCCTTTTGATTTATGGATGGTGAATACTCGTGCAGCATCCTGGTTTGCCGGCAGTACCAACGATTTTGTGTTGCCGGTTGTCTCCCACCACTCCAGAAATGACTGAAAATCAGCACCTTTTATTCCTGAAAAACCAAGGACAAGATCCTGGAAAGCATCAAGATATGCAACATTCCAGGAATAGCTGCCCAGGCCAAAAAAGTCGATAATGCTTTCGGTGGCCTCAAAGAGTGGCAGCTGGCCGGCCTTTATCATAAACTGTTCGTATCCTTCAGGAAAACGACCATGAGATCCATCCTCCAGAGTACTGCGGAAGAGAGGGATCTTATCTGCCTCTTCATATCCCGTGGCCAGCAGGTAAAACCTTAACATCTGAGCCCTGCTGATCATATCTACGGGATTATTAAGCACTTTTATTACCGATATGATGAAAGTAATGGCATGAGAACCGGACAGTAACAATGAATCATTTGAAACTATATTGTAATTATACTTATGTTTTTGCTCCGGCCCGGCACCCGTGGTATACTCAATCATTCTCCTGACAACTGCTTCTCCATCTTTTGCTCCCCTTACTATAATACCGATATCTGAAGCCTTATATCCTTTATCCTGAACAGCTTCGATAACTGAAGGGAGCTTCTCAAGTACTATTTCCTCCCATTTCCGTGTAATCTTGCCGCGTTTCCCATTTTCCTGTCCGTTTTTGACTTCCCGTTCATCATCGATAAACTCAAGCCTGACATAGCCTCCACTAAGTTTATCAGGATTGACCTGTATTGCTTCAGCATACAAATTTTTAAAGTCTGTTGAAGAGTGATCTTCTGAAAATGTTTCTTCGGTTTGTGCCGGGATTAATGAAAACAGAGAGTTGTTGAACCTGATAATATTTGAGCGGCTTCTCCAGTTAGTCACCAGCGGTTCACTCAGGAATCTCTTACCGTCAACCAGCTTATCTTTCATATCTGCAAGTATGTGCCAGTCGCTGTTCCTCCACCTGTATATCGATTGTTTGATATCGCCCACGACAAGATTGTCGCATCCACGGCTCATGCTTTCATTTATCAGCGGATAAATATTTTTCCATTGAAGACGTGATGTATCCTGGAATTCATCGATCATGTAATTCTCGTATATGTTACCGATCTTTTCATAAATAAAAGGTGCCTGGTCTTCCCCTGTTATCAGGCTGAGAACCTCGCCGGCCTCAGAAAGCAGAAAACTGTTCTCAGAAGAGGCAACCTGATGCACTTTGTTCAGCACATCTCTTAGAATTCCCAGGGCATATATGTTTAAAAGAATGGCAGTTGCACTTTTGTAATTTATGATATTACTGTCATAGAACATGATAGCTTCCTTCAGATATTTCTCCAGTCCAGCAGATATTGCTTCCACCAGCTGCGGTGCAGGATTACCGGATGACCAGACAGGGGCGGCATCGAGGATTTTCATAACATAAGAATTCGCTTTAATTATGTTTCCTGTTGCCAGAGATCTTATATAATTCGGTATCCCTCTTCCTTTCTGGTAAAACATGTCATCTGCGAGGTCATTTTCGATAAATATCTGCTCGCATTTTTTACCAAGAGTCTGCAGATTTTCTTCAAAAGTTCTCTTCAGATCACGTAGCTTTTTGATATAGTCAAGAAGGAACTCTTTATTTTCAAGGTTAGCCCTCTCCTCATTTGAAAGGATCCTGAATTTCTCCTTGAAAAGTTCTTCTGATAGTTTCATAATATCGCCCCTGAGGTCCCAGCTTCTTTCCTCCTCAAGATTAGCAATAACATATTGGTTAAGCCATTTTCTTAACTGGCTATCGCCTGCTGAAGAGGCGATCATTTCATCAACGGCCGTTGAGAGTATTATGTTATGATCCAGCTCTATATTGAACCCGGAATGAAGGCCGGCTTCTCTTGTGAATGCGCGAAGCACTTTCTGAAAAAATGCATCGATGGTACATACCGAGAAACGGGAGAAATCGTGAAGTATTGAAAAGAGGATTTCCCCGGCTTCCTGCCTGATGTTCTCCTCGCTCCTGCCGGTATCTTTTACCAGTCCGGGCAGGTATTCGGATTTACCTCCTGTAGAGAGGATATGGAGTTGATCTAATATCCGGCTTTTCATTTCGGCGGTGGCCTTGTTTGTAAAGGTCACGGCCAGTATCTTACGGTAGTTATACCGCGATCTGAAAAGATGTGTAAGGTAAATACCTGCAAGTCTGAATGTTTTGCCCGATCCTGCGGATGCGCTGTATATTGTAAGTGTGCCTTGTCCCATGGAGGGTTAAAGTTAT
>CAZWZQ010000088.1:4343-6438 GCA_964638955.1 uncultured Rikenellaceae bacterium
TATCTTTACCGCATGAAAAAACGTGTAATCATCGGCCTCTCCGGAGGTGTCGATTCCAGTGTGGCGGCCTGGGTTCTGAAGGAACAGGGTTATGATGTAGCGTGTCTCTTCATGAGGAACTGGCACGATACTACCGGTTTGCTTCAGAGCGATTGCCACTGGGAGGATGACCTTATGTTTGCCGAGATTGTGGCAAAGAAGCTGAAGATACCTTTTCATTTTGTCGATCTGAGTGAGCCTTACAGGAAAAGGGTAATAGACTACATGTTTTCTGAATATGAAAAGGGACGAACTCCCAATCCCGATATACTTTGTAACAGGGAAATTAAATTCGATTCATTTGCCGAAGAAGCAAGGAAACTAGGTGCAGATTTTGTTGCCACAGGACACTACTGTATAAAAGATACAATAAGTGTAAAAAATACACCTGTTTACAGGTTACTGGCAGGAAAAGACAAAAACAAGGACCAAAGCTATTTCCTTTGCCAGGTGAGCCAGGAGCAGCTCGGTTTCACAATTTTTCCCATTGGTAATATGACAAAGGCTGAAGTAAGAAAGATAGCCTGTAAGCTGGGTCTGGCAACAGCACAGCGTAAAGATTCGCAGGGCATTTGCTTTATTGGAAAGGTGGATCTGCCAACTTTCCTGCAACAGCAGCTAAAGCCAAAAAAAGGAGATACTGTTGAAATTAATTTAACAGACGGGATCAAAATATGGGAACCAGGATTCCCGGATGATAATAGATCTGAAAATGTATTAAAAGAGATTGTTAAACCGCATGATTTTGAACATCTTTCCGGTAAAGTTATCGGCACACATAACGGGGCCCATTTTTTTACTGTCGGGCAAAGGAAAGGGATAAATATCGGAGGTTATAAAGAGCCTTTATTTGTTTTAGGAACCGATGCTGAAAGGAATATCCTGTATGTCGGGGAGGGACAATCGCATCCCGGATTATACAGGAAAGGTCTGATGGTAAAGAGTGATGAGATCCACTGGATAAGGACTGATTTGGAGATGAAAGCAGGTGAAAACCGTGAGTATATGGTAAGGATCAGGTATCGTCAGCCGTTGCAAAGGGCAAAGCTATTCAGGAGAAAGAATGGTATCTATATCATATTCAATAAATTACAACGAGGCATCGCTGCAGCGCAGTTTGCCGCGTGGTATGACGGGGATGAAGTTATCGGGTCGGGAGTAATAAACCGGTAACCGGCCAGCCTACACTAAAGCTAAAGCTGACAATGCAACCGGCGTTTTAACCACGGATTACACAGAGACTAAACTGAGTCTGATCATTGCACCATAATACCGCCATACCGTTGCACCGTTATACCGTTAAATAAAAAAGGGACCTCTTAGTCAGGGTCCCTCTTAAATATAGCAAACAGAAAATTAAAGATTATATACCAGACCTACACTGACCGACAATGCTTTGTTTGTAAATCCGAAGCCGTTGTCAACATTGCTTAAGTTCTGAAAGCCATGTTTATAGCGCAATTCACCAATGATCGACAAGCTTCCAAAATTCCATCTTGCCCCTGCTCCTGCTATAGTAGCAAATTCGTTGTACATTATACGTTCAGCGATATTATCTTTGTATGCACGGTATCTTTCTTCTATTTCTGATATCTTACGGACAATCGTTGTATTTCCCAGGATATTAATGCCCCAATTGACTCCCGCATATAAATAGGGCGATAAGCCAATCTCTGAAAATGTGTATTTAAAGAATAGCGGTACATCGGCATAGAAGAGATCCATATTGACACGATCAATTTCGGATGATTCTCCATACGTTTGCAATACAGGGCTTTGCTCAGAATAAATATATGTTTCGATAATATTGTCGGCACCGTATTTGGAGTAATTTCCTTCAATCTGTAAACCCAGTTTGCCGGTGATATTATATCCGAATACCAGACCATACGATAAATTGTCAAAGGTCATTTCTGCAAAGTCTCTTTCCGATTTTACTATCGATTCAAAATCGACTACACTATAGCCCGCCTTTACTCCGATAAAGAATTTACCTTCTCCTCCAATACTTTCAGAGTCCTGGGCTGTCAATCCGCCTGAGAATACTACTATTATT
>CAZWZQ010000089.1:0-6414 GCA_964638955.1 uncultured Rikenellaceae bacterium
CTCCTCAATTTGTTCAGGAGTGATGTAATGCCTTTTGTTACCCAGGGATTTGGACATATTCTTAAACATGGAAACAGCATTGATCAGTTGTATCTTCCCTTTACGTTCAGGGTCTTTACGATTGGTAACAAACCATAGGTAGGTGTATATACCCGTGTTATAGAACAACTGGTCAGGAAGGGCAATAATAGCTTCCAACATATCGTTTTCGATGATCCACTTTCTGATATTGCTTTCTCCGCTTCCTGCCCCGCCTGTAAAGAGGGGCGAACCATTCAGAACAATACCTATGCGTGACCCCGCTGCTCCGTTTTGTTTCATTTTGGAGACCAGGTGCAGCAGGAACAACAATGAGCCGTCACTGATCCTGGGAAGCCCCGGGCCGAACCTGCCGCCGAATCCCTTTTGTTCATACTCGTCCTTCACGGCTTTCTGAACCTTCTTCCACTCTACTCCGAAAGGAGGATTGGTGAGCATATAATCATACTTCTGTCCTGCAAGCATATCATTGGAGAGGCTGTTTCCGAGCTTAATATTATCTGCCTTCTGTCCCTTTATGAGCATATCCGATTTACAGATGGCGTATGATTCGTCATTCAGTTCCTGTCCGAATACCTCGAGGCGCGCACCCGGATTGAGTTCATTAAGGTATTCTTCTGCCACACTCAGCATGCCGCCTGTCCCTGCACACACATCATACATGGTCTTAACGATTCCCTTATTTGTAAGGATATCCCGGTCATTCAGGAAGAGAATATTTACCATCAGGCGGATCACCTCGCGCGGTGTAAAATGTTCCCCAGCCGTTTCGTTTGAAAGTTCGGAGAACCTGCGTATCAGCTCTTCATAGATGTAACCCATGTGGGTATTATCTATTCTTTGCGGGTGCAGGTCGATTTCCTGAAACCGTTTAACCACCAGGAAGAGAAGATTTGATTCATCGAGCTTATTGATCTGTACTTCAAAACTGAAGTTATCCAGTATGTCCCTGGCGCTTTCGCTGAACCCGTTTATGTAGTTCCTGAAATTTGCTGCAATGTTCTCGGGATCAGCTACCAGGGAATCGAAATCGTATTTTGAATGGTTATGGAAGTTATATTTTGCAATATTGTTAAGGATAGGATCAATATTCTGCACGTTCATTGCCTGTACCTTCGGAAGCTGCTCAAGAACCTTCTTTTTGGTATCTTTCAGAACGCAGTCCATCCGCCTGATAATGGTCATCGGCAGTACTACCTTGCCATACTCGCTTTGTTTATAATCGCCCCGCAGCAGTTCTGCGATTGACCAGATGAAATTGGTCGTTTCAGAGAAGCTTTTCATTGATTTTCTGAATTCAAATTGTAAATAACCAAGTCTTTCACACTGATACAATGGTTAAAGATACAAAGAATTTAAGACTGGATTAGAAGAAAGAAATTCATTCTTTTTTACCTTATTCGTCAGGAACTGCAGTAAAGTAAAGGACTTTAACAAGTTCATCAGTATCTCTTATCACCGTATTAAAAACCGGTTTTTAATACGGTGATTCTTTGTATATCATTTATTATCATAATATTACACATGGTGCAACTTCACAACATGTAAGCAACATGTGTTTTTTATTTGATGGTCTGTGACCGTGTGAGAATACAATCAGAAATTTTTTTATATTTGTCTATATCGCTGCATTTTAAAATGTATTCATTTTACAGAAGAAGAAGGCAACATAATTCCTTACGATATCCGGGACGTGATTATTCTCGTCCCGGAAAATATTTTGTCACAATCTGTACTACAAATAAAACAGAGTGGTTTGGCACAGTCATTAATAATAAAATACAACTATCCGATATTGGTTGCATAGCATTTAAAATATGGAGTGAAATACCACAACATTTTCCATATATCACCCTCGATGATTTTGTAGTGATGCCAAATCATATACATGGTATCTTGATTATAAACAAATCTGCCAAAAACCCAATGGTAGGGGCGTTGCATGCAACGCCCCTACCAACACCTGATAATACTCCAGATAAAAATGTAACCATGTCATCCATATCTCCAAAATCCGGAACGTTATCGGTTGTAATACGATCATACAAATCAGCTGTAACAAAACATGCACATATGTTTTATAGTGGTTTTTCGTGGCAATCAGGGTTCTATGATAATATTATTTGTACAACAGGACAGCTATCCAGGATCCGAAAATATATTCTAAATAATCCTCATGACTGGGATAGTGGGGATCCTGATTTTTAATAACTGTCTGAAATTCATTATTCCAAAGGCTGTGGAAATGTCAGGTCCAGATATTGAATATTGAAATATTTTTCCCTAAAGCATCCCCTGCTCCTCAAGCCATTTCCTTATCCTTTGTCTGAAAGGGAATTAGAAAAAATTATAACTCCGAACTTATATAAAGAATTCGTTGATAACCTATCCAGAGAAGAACTCGAAATGGATTTTGATGAGGTGATAAAACAGTATTGTCTATGAATCGAAGTCAAATGACTTGATTTGATTCACAAGTTTAAATCAATACTTATAAAGGTTATCAAGAGTTAAATTTCAATTTTTGTTTATTTATCTCGCTAATAAAATTGTTAACTTCTTCTATGATTTCTAGATAGTCTATTCTTGATTCCATCCTTGCCCATTTGCTCTTTAAAATGAGAATTTCCTTTGATTTAATATAAGGAGAAATAATATCAAGCTGACGATTAAATTTTCTATTAGCTTCTCTAATCTGAAATCCTCTGAATATTGCGAAGTAGCCAAACAATGTGAACATGATAGTAAATGCATATAAAAAATACTTTAAAAAAGAGAAAAACCAAAAATGTTCAATTATATATTGTTTATCTTCAGAATGTTGTTGTTTTTCATATAGGTCAAATAGATGAATATATTTATCGTAATTAAATACTTCATCATTTTGAATTTGCTCAATTATATTTTTATGTATTTCAATTTGATCACGTACTTTAATTGAGGTTACTGCAAGGACTATGTAAAATAAGAAAAGTACTGAAAACGCAGTAATGAATTCAACGTTACTACTTCTGTTTTTTGATATACTACTATAATATTTGTTAGAAAGTTTTTCACTTCTTGAGTATACCCAGTCTAAAAATTGTTGACTTTTCCTTTTAATAAATTTGGCAGTGAATAAGAAAATAATTGAAGCAATAAAACTTGAAACTACTCCGATAATTATACTTGATAAGTTACCCATATCTTATTATTTATCAATTATTAAATCTAATTTTCGTTAATCTTGCCAGCTTGTTAATATCCCATTTTCAAAATATAAGTAAGCATCCCTGCAAACCCCATAACAAAGATGCATTTTATCCTGTGAATCGGTAATACTATTTCATTTTGGGGAATTATCTGAAGGAACGTGCTTCTCGTTTCTCAGCAAGGAGAATATTGGTAAAATATTTATCACCAGCATGTAAAATATTAGCACCCTTAAGAAGTACTTTTTTATTCTGTATCGCTGCAATTAAATCAGGATTTAAAAGCATTTCTACTGGAGATGTTTGTGGTCCTATTCCTACTTTCCCCTGTTCGTTACATAGCTCAGCTGTAACCTTGATAAAATTTTCCATTGTATTAAGCTATTGGTTATTATGTAAAGTTAGAAAATATTTATCAATCCACTATTATTAATACCATCAAGCCTGATAGGGTAGTCAGCACTTGCCGGATTAAAACAGACCTTAAATCAGCTTTTGTATGTGCATTTGTATATCAAATAAAAAGGCAGCTACGATTTATATTTTCATAACTGCCTGATTTTTAGTGTAGCGAGAGGGGGAATTGCCTTCGGACTTCGCTGATGTTATCCCGATTTATCGGGAGAAATGAGGAATTTCCTAAAATTTCCTGAGAATATTTTGTGATATTATCCAGATATCTGTTTTATCACCGTATTAAAAGCCGGTTTTTAATACGTTGATTCTCTGTATTTCATTTATTACCAATATATTATACGGTGTGAATTTTCATAACATATAAACAACATGTGTTTTTTATTTCTTTTCCTTAGGTAAAAAAGCTGAAATAACATCCAGGGGTACAGGGAAAATGATAGTCGAACTCTTCTCCGAAGCGACTTCTGTTAAGGTTTGCAGGAAACGAAGCTGTAACGCCGAAGGATTTATGCTGATGATCTTAGCCGCGTCGGATAACCGTTGACTTGCCTGGAATTCACCTTCAGCATGTATGACTTTTGCACGGCGTTCTCTTTCAGCCTCTGCTTGTTTTGCCATCGCACGCTGCATCTCCTGGGGCAGGTCTATATGCTTTACTTCGACGGTCGATACCTTAATTCCCCATGGTTCTGTTTGGCTATCAATTATTTTTGCCAGCTCAAGATTGATTTTATCGCGCTGGGAAAGCAATTCATCCAGTTCCGATTGTCCCAATATACTCCGCAGCGTAGTTTGCGATAATTGTGAAGTGGCAAAAAGATAATTTTCAACTTCGATGATTGCTTTGTCAGGTTGCATGACACGAAAATATACTACGGCATTTACTTTTATGGAAACGTTGTCTTTAGTAATTACATCCTGAGTTGGAACATCCATTACAACAGTTCTCAGACTCACCCGTACCATCCTGTCAACCACCGGGATGAGTAAAATTAAACCGGGGCCCTTTACTTTAATCAATCTTCCCAGGCGAAAAACAACAGCGCGTTCATACTCACGCAGAATACGTATTGCACTTGCCAGGATAATCAGCAGGAATATAATCCCCGCTATTAATAATGTGTAGGATATTTGCTCCATAGTGTTCTCCTTTCAATTTTTCTTATGTTATCTTACTAACTATTAATTTAAGATTTGAAATTTGAGTTACCTTCACTTTCGTGCCTTTACTGACAGGACCATCTATACTTTCTGCATTCCAGAGCTCTCCGTGAATCCTTACCTGTCCTTCGGGTACTAAATCACTGATAGTCTCGCCAATTTCTCCAATAATGCCTTCAGTTCCGGTCGCAGGTTTGCGACTCTGTGCTTTGATACCAAAACCTATCGCAAATATGAAGAAAGCAGCGGTGAGTATTACAATTACTAAGATTACCTGCCAGGAAATCTTAAACACTTCCAATGTTGTCTCCGTATTAATTAACATTATCGATCCAAGGATTAAAGAAATAATTCCGCCAATAGTTAATAGACCGTGGCTTACAACTTTAATTTCTAAAATGAATAAAATTACGGCAAAAATAATTAACGCTAAGCCTGCATAGTTTACCGGTAGTGTATGCAGCGAATAGAAAGCTACAATTAAACTAATTCCCCCTATTACTCCCGGGAATACAGCGCCGGGATTATAAAGCTCAAACATAATACCGTATATACCAATCATTAGTAATATGTATGCTATGTTCGGATCGCTGAGAAGGTCGAGGATTTTTTGCTTGAAATTCATTTCTATATTAATTACCCCGGCGTTTTTAGTATCCAACACTTTATTACCTGAAAAAAGGCTGATTTCTTTCCCGTGTATTTTTTCCAATAAATCTTGTACTGAAATTGCGATTATATCAATAACCCTTTCTTTAAGCGCTTCTGTTTCAGTAATGGAAAGACTTTTCCTGACTGCATCTTCAGCCCACCGGATGTTGCGTGCGCGCTTCTCGCTTATTGTTCTTATAAATGCTGCAGCATCGTTTGTGGCTTTTTCGTTCATAATGGAATCTTGTTCGCCTTGCAGGGATACAGGGTGCGCTGCTCCGATATTTGTACCGGGTGCCATCGCAGCAATATGACCTGCAAGTGTTATGAAAACACCCGCTGATGCGGCCTGGGATCCGCCCGGATAAACAAACACCACCACAGGAATTTCAGAGTCCAGAATATCAGTTACAATCATTCGGGTAGATTTTAATAATCCACCCGGTGTATTCAGTTTAATAATTAAACACTCGGCATTTCTTTCGCGTGCACGTTTAATACCTGAATTAATGTATTCGGCACTCGACGGATTTATTGAACCGTCAATTGAAATCACTACTACCTCTTTCAATCCAGTGTTTTCCCCTCTTTGAGATTTTAATCCCAGGTGCATTGTCAGGATCACACAAATAGCAATATAAGGTATAAAGATTTTCATTACAGGCGTGATAAAAAGCGGTTACAGGTAATTTTAATTCTTCCGGTTAAGATAGAATAGAAATAGCGCTTCAGTCTTGTTTTATCCTTTAAATACACATATCAAATTTAGGTTAATTGATGATCATTTCATAATTTTATTTGTCTGTTTTGCAAGGCCTGTCTTTGAAAGTCCGCATACTATTATTAGTGCTTCGGGTAATGGATCCGCCGTCCGGGCATTTATCTTAAACTACGATGAGAGCATGCAAAGAAGGATACCGTCAGCTTGCTGCCCGAGGGGTGAGTACATGGGAAT
>CAZWZQ010000090.1:0-6302 GCA_964638955.1 uncultured Rikenellaceae bacterium
CCCGTCATTTGCCCTGTACCATTGGAAAGATGTAGCACCTTCAGGATCAGACTCATCATCACTATAAGTATAGTTGCCGGTTAAAAGATTGTTCACCTTCCAGGTTCCTGTAATAGAAACGCCTAAAGCCTGAGGTTTTTCGTTCGCTAATACGGGACCTTCCCATCCCGCACTTGATACAGGACTCATAAGAGTCGTTCCATCGGAGAGTTTTACTCTGACCTGGATATACTTTCCTAATTCTGTCGGAGATAAAACAAGTGTCTTGTCAGTTCCGGGTTTTGTTACAATCAAATGAGTGGAAGCACCAGCGTCGTTATTGGCCCTGTACCATGATATCTCGGTTAATGAAAGATCTTCAGCGTAACATACATCCTTGTCATAATCATACGAAGCGGTTAATGTGGCATATTCTCTATAATTTCCTGATATCTGCACATTTGTCGGTAGTGGTTTTTCAATAACTGTAATATTGTATTCAGTCGGACTTGGAGCAGTACAGCCATTCTCGTCGATATAATTTACACTGATTGTCTGTGTTTCTGAAACATTCCATTTTACAGTGACTGAATTGTCTGATGCACCTCCTCCTGATTCGATTGTACCGCCAGTTGGGACGCTCCAGTTGTAACCGGTCATTGAACCTTCAGTCGAATAATTACCAGTAGAAGTAATACATGCTCTGTCAGGTCCGGAAATAATAGGTACCGGTAATTCGTGAACTTCCACAGTAGCTGATCCTGTTATTGTGTTTGTACAGAAAGGGGCTACCTGATATTCTATACTTACAAGAGTATATACGAATGTTCCCGCAATGTCTGTAGGAGCCGATACAGTTGAAGTCGAGCTTGCACTGACATTAATTGTAGTGGGGCTGCCATTAATATTATAAGTAATGGTTACCGCCATTGACTGCGGATTTGTAAAAGTTATATCAGGTGCCGGCTCGTTTTTGCACACTTCTGTGGATCCGCTGATACTTGCTATGAGCAGACTATATACGGTAATGTTAGTAGTTGATGTGTTTACCGGTCCGCACGGTCCGCTTGTAATAGCACAGTAGAAACTCGATGAAGATGTCAGGTCTCCGGGATTGTAAGTTTGAGTTGAAACACCTGTTGATGACCCGTTCTTATACCATAAATATGTATATGTTCCTTCACCACCGCCGGGTGTTGCAGTTAGTGTACCCGGATTATCCCCATAGCAAATCGGAGATGTTCCGCCGCTTATTCCGGCAGTCAGGGGAGGAACAACCGTTACTGAGAAAGTGGAAGTAGCAACAGTACCGCAAGAGCCGCTGGTAACTTCACAATAAAACTCAGCATCAGCAGTAAGGCTGCCAGGATCATAGGTCTGAGTTGTAACCCCGGTTGGTCCTCCATCCTCATACCATAAATATGTATATGTTCCTTCACCACCGCCGGGTGTTGCAGTTAGTGTACCCGGATTATCCCCATAGCAAATCGGAGATGTTCCGCCGCTTATTCCGGCAGTCAGGGGAGGAACAACCGTTACTGAGAAAGTGGAAGTAGCAACAGTACCGCAAGAGCCGCTGGTAACTTCACAATAAAACTCAGCATCAGCAGTAAGGCTGCCAGGATCATAGGTCTGAGTTGTAACCCCGGTTGGTCCTCCATCCTCATACCATAAATATGTATATGTTCCTTCACCACCGCCGGGTGTTGCAGTTAGTGTACCCGGATTATCCCCATAGCAAATCGGAGATGTCCCCCCGCTAATGCTTGCTGTCAGTTGGTTATAGACAGTAATTGTAGTTGTGGGAGTAGTAACAGTACCACATTCCCCGCTTGTGATTTCGCAATAGAAAGTCGAAGTAGATGTCAGATTTCCCGGCTCATATGTCTGGGTTGTAACACTGGTAGACGTGCCATTTTTATACCACAGATAAGTATAAGCTGTACCGCCGCCGCCGGTAGCAGTAAATGTTCCCGGATCAGTATTGTAACAAATTGATATATTGCCAGGACTTATATCGGCAGTACACGGTTGACCCGCCACCTTAGCTGAAAAAAATGACAGAATCAATATAAATGCTATAACTGCTCTTTTCATTGTCATTCTTTTTCTTTTTAGTCTATTTAATGCATTTATTGGTTGCATTTCTAGAACCTGAATTTCAAAAAGCTGATCATGGAATTATTCTCATAGCTGTTACTTCCGACAGCAATAACATTATCGGAATCGTCTGAAATTACATCAAAGGCTTCCTGGGTTCCTGTTGCTCCGACTATCTTTATACGTCCTTCCACCAGTTCACCAAAAGCATCCACCGAGAATATCAGCATCCTGGAGGATAATCCCGTGCCGTGTTGTCCGGCAAGCAAAAACGAACTGGTTTTATATTTACACATGGCATTAATGGAAAAAGGTGCAGATGCAGAAAATTGTTCGATTACGATTTCATGCATAAAATCCGGTTCATTATAAATATCCCGCGGCATTTTCCATATATATCCGCGTTGATCGGCAGATCCCTCATCGCCTATTGTTCCGGCAATCAGATATCCGTCACTTAATACTTCAAAATCAGAAGCTGTTTCATTAAGGGTACCTCCTACTATTCTTGGCTGTGTTGTGGATCCGTCTGAATTGACTCTTAAAAGGAATACATTATTCCCCGATTGTTCTGATGCCGGCCGGTCCGATCTGTCTGTTGTTCCTGCAACTATATACCCTCCTCCTAAATCATGTTTGATCGCAACTCCTTCATCATTCCCAATAAAACCCACAGCAGGTATTGGAGC
Organism: uncultured Rikenellaceae bacterium; assembly: GCA_964638955.1. Lineage (GTDB taxonomy): Bacteria > Bacteroidota > Bacteroidia > Bacteroidales > VadinHA17 > LD21. The sequence goes on from CAZWZQ010000090.1 coordinate 2,769, forward strand.
CAGAGTATCAAGATTATTGTTAACCCGAAGGAGGAATATATCCTTCTTACCGGCAGCATTCCCTGTTACCTCTGTTGACGGTTCCCTTTTGATATCAGTCGTCCCCAGTATAAGAAACCCGTCCTGGGTCTGTATTACATCTGTTGCATACTGGTTACCCGTTCTTTTGTATATTAATTGGTCGTAATCTCCTCCGGGATTAAGTTTTACAGCATAAATATCCTTTTTATTTGTAACCGTATCGACAACATATCCCACAGCGACTATTGTTTCATCCTCCAGTGTTAATACTTTTGTCCCCGAGCCGGGTAATTTCCCTCCGAATATCTGTGGCTCCCCGATGGAATTGCCTTCATAATCAGTCCTTATAACTGCTACTTTATTTGTATCACTTAAAATATAGTTGCCGTCTCTTGTTAATCTTGTAATCTGACCTGTAATAACATAGCCATTATCAGTTTCTGAAACAGAGTATCCTATGTCCTCATATGCATCTCCATAGAATTTAAGCAGAATATCCTTTGTGTCGGAATTTCTTTCACATGATAAGAGCACTGCTGCCATAAACAATATCAAGTATTTTATTTTCATGTGCTACTCCTTTCTTTTTGAAGGTTTGTAAAAGATCTGAGTATATCCTAAGCTGAAATTCAATGAATTAACATGAAAATCATCATCTTCATAGAAATAGTGATATCCCAGCTGCACGGGAGAATCGCCCCCTCTGATCGTTTGGTTCAGGGCTCCGGCATTTGATCTCAGTTCAGCAAGAAAATATCCTCCCCTGGTTTTGAATTTTATTCCTGCACCTATCTGGACGAACAGATCCATATTTATCCTTGAATCATTCCTGTCGATACTGGGTCCGGTTCGAACGACACGGTTATTTTCATCAGTAGGATTAAATTCACTCAGGGCTGTTGAGGCCAGTGTAAAAGCAGGTCCTATGCCAAACCTGCCGTAAGGAGTAAATTTTCCGAAATTATTAATGTCGTATGTAATACTCAGCGGCACTTCAATCCTTTGCTGAGTCTCATCATAAGTGGTTTCTCCAAAGCGCATGAAATCCTCTATGTTAGTAAATTTGATCTGGGAATATCCACCTTCGATGTTCAGTTCGAGTTTCACTGTTAACTTAATTTTGGCTTCCAGCGATGCATACAGGTTGAGCGCTTTTGATCTGTAAACGCCTTCCCCGGGAATACCGGCAACGGATTTCTGATCAATGAATGTTATGAACGGAAGATTTGTTCCAAGATGGACTGAAATCTGTATGACCGGTTTAACATTAAACTTATTGTACAGGAACACAAAACTTGAATGATCCGTAGGGCTCAGTTCATACTCCGGATTTTTTTTCAGGAATGCAAGCATGACGGAGTCAGCCAGTTCGTTTTTGTCTTCAAAAAGATATGTCTGTATAAGAAGCTTATAAGCTGTAAGCTCCTCTTCCCGGTTAAATCCCGATTTAAGACATTCTGAAAGCATTCCGGGGACCTGCTCCACCTGCCCGTTATCAAAAAGTGCCTGAGCATTTTTAAGGTTTTCAGCACAGGTGGTTGTTTCCTGGGAAAATAGCATAAAAGGGATAAAGCTGATGATCGCTATAAACAATAATCTGATAATGAATGAGTTTGGATATCTGGTCTTCATCTACTTGAGATCTTTATCTGATTACATTAACCTTTATATTATAATCTTTATCGGTACAGGTCGGTTCAAGCGGAATGTCTCTCGCAACATATGTATTCCACTCATCCCGGGTCATATTCCTTGTAACAAGATCGCAGATATTATCAACCATGTATTTAACATGGGATGGCCTGCCGATCAGATTCGGTGTGCCTTCATATGTTCCTGAAACTATAAGCTGGCCATCAGGACTGAACTGCATTACAAGTACGAATCCCTCATTATCGCTGAATGTAATCGGGGCCTCAGTCAGATCGGTAATATTGTTGAATATCTTAAGCGTTTTATCATTGCTTGCAGTTGCCATCTGGTTTAGTACCGGATTAAACCTGATATCGTTGATCTGAGCGGTGTGTGCCTTTACTTCAGAGATTTTCTTGCGGGCTGTTATGTCCCATAATTCAAGATTCCCGTTTATATCACCAACGGCCAGAATATTTTCGCCAGGCTTGAAACGTATAACCTTGATATTTTTCCCTGATGTCTCTATTCTGAAATTCTCAGTATTTTTCCCGGGATTCCAGACGATAACATTTCCTTTACTGTTAATACCGGCAAGATAATTCCCGTTTGATGATATGTCAATTGATGTTATCTGCATTGTACCTGTAGTCACATCCTGGCTTGTTCTGGCTGCCAGATCCCACTTCATCACTTTTCCGTCGAGTGACGCAGAATAGAGGTAATCACCATCATAAGAAAAGACGAGTGATTTTATTTTACCGTTGTGTCCCTTCAGTTCATACTGAGTGCTATTACCCTGCAGCGGTATCATTCGTATTGAAGAGTTTCCGCTTCCGCATGCCAGCCATGATGCATCGGGGCTTACCGCCAAAACCTCTATTATATCAGCTCCGGAATAAACAACCTGGAATGTCTGTTCTTTGCCGTCAGTATTCCATTTAAGTACCTGCCCGTCGTAACCCGCAGTAAAGAATTCATTTTTGCCCGGTATATATGCTATGCTTTTTATTTCGCCATCATGTCCCTTGAAGGTTTTATAGTTTACATTCCCGTATTGCTTTGCAACATTATAAAGACCTGTGTAAATATCCGCGTCATTTTCAAGACCTTTATTATTCTTATTGAACAGAAATGCCTGGTATGCCAGAAGAGTTTGAAGATCCTGCTGTCCCGTCACCTGCAATGACTTGATTGACATTGATTTACCTATAGAAAGCATCCTCAGGCGTAATGCTTCTTCCCTTTGTATATTTGCCAGTCTGGCATTTTCATCAGCCCTGATGCTTGCTCTCGTTGCAGAATCAGATTGTTCAAGAGCAATCTTTTCCTGTCTTCTTGCTTCTTCGGCATTTATTTCGGCAATTGTCTGTTGTGTCAGGGCAAATGATTTCTGACGATTAGCTTCCTGTGCATTTGTTTGTGCAACAACAGCATTTGAATCAGCAATTTCACTTTGCCTCTTTGCAACTATTGCAGAAGAATCAGCCTCTGCCCTCGCTATCTCTTCCTGCTGTCTTCTTTCCTCAGCAAGCAGGGTTGCCCTGTCTGCCGCAATTTTCTGAACAAAGGCAAAAAGCATGAATCCCAGTGATATGATCGCTGCTGTTCCGAGGATCATTGCAACGATCTTTGCTCTCCTCATCTGTTTTTTCTGCAGTCTTATCTTACTTTCCTCCTCATCGAGATACTCTTTTTCGCTGGTTCTCAGGTAAACCATTGCCCTTTCAAAAGCCGGATCATATCTCTGGGCCCATTCCAGTGTTGGTTTCTGCTGGTCGCGCCAGTTTATTGCGAGTTGAAGATCCGGAGGTCTCCAAAGGCTCGTCTTTCCCTGCTGAAACATGGCTGAAGCATCCGAGAGACGCAGATACATCTGTA
>CAZWZQ010000091.1:0-6276 GCA_964638955.1 uncultured Rikenellaceae bacterium
GGATCATGGCAATGATGTGTGGTTCAGGAATATAAAACTAAAGGAGATGTAGGATATCCTGATCGAATTTATTGGTTTAATATAAATAGTAGAGTCAGGTCTCAGATCTGACTCTGCTATTTTATACATTTAAATTTTATTAGGAGGGTGACTAATACCCTACAGGCCGATCTCTTCCGCAACCTCACGCATTCCCATAATGCAATCGGTTATAAGTTCATCGAGGCTTACTCCAAGCATTTCTGCACCTTTTTCAATTACCGACCTGTCGACACCGGCAGCAAATCTTTTGTCTTTCCATTTTTTCTTCACCGATCTTGCCTCCATATCCATAACACTTTTCGATGGTCTGACAAGAGCACTCGTTACAACCAACCCTGTAAGTTCATCCATGGCATAGAGAGTCTTTTCCATTAATGTTAAAGGTTCTACATCTGATGCGATTCCCCAGCCATGGCTTAAAACAGCTCTTATATATTCATCGGGCCATTTATTTTCTTCCAGTATCTTTCGGGTCATTGTGCAATGCTGATCGGGATACATCTCATAGTCGAGATCATGAACAAGTCCGATAACTCCCCATTTTTCTTCATCCTCCCCGGCTTTTTTGGCCATGTATCTCATAACACTCTCAACAGCAAGAGCATGCTTTAAGAGACTTTCTGATTTATTGTACTTTTTAAACAGTTCAAGTGCCGATTCTCTGTTTGGTACGTCAGGTGACATGATGAGTTCTGATTTTAATTAACTGATAAAATTAATAAAGATGTAAAAAGTGATCCGGATCACTTTCTTGTTTTCACTACTTTAACTGTTCTTGTTATGCCAGGGTATTCTATTCTAAGAAAATAGAGAGAGGCCGGTAAATGACTGGCATTTATCTTGATTTCATTCATTCCCCCGGCTATTTCATATTCAACATCAATATTTTTCTTCCCGGATGTATTATAAAGTGCAAAATGGGCAGTTCCCGCAACATCTGAATTGATGAAAATATTCAGCTCATTGGTGAATGGATTGGGAAAGACAAGAAAAGGCTCAATAATAGTAGTATGTTCTATTTCGGTGCGAAGGGTATCATTGAACGGATAATCATCGTTATTGTCATAACCATATATTTCGATATTATAAATACCATAACGAGAGAAATCGATAGGTAAAGTAAATGTAACATTGACAGAATCACCAAGAGGGACCAGTGTATTCTCGAAATGCTCCTTTACAGGCGGATCTTCGTTTATTCTGTAAGCCATATTAAATCCATTGATAGTGTCAGGCCCTTCATTTACTACCTTTACTATTACTTTTTCCCTGCCTATTTTATCTTTCTGAACAGGTGATATCAGTCTGGCGGCAGCCATATCCCTCCTGACATACCTTACCGTTCCTGATTCCGAAAAGTCGATCATATCTATCATTGCACAGTCAGAACCGCTAATAACAGCTCCGTCTTTCTTGTAGATCCATTCCATTTTATTGTAGCCGAAAGGAATTGAGATCGCTTTTTGTTCCCACCCTGTTTCCCCCGATTTTTTGAATATTTCTGTGTCGTTGAGTTTAAAGATCAGGTAATCATAATTGTATTCTGAAGATACTTTGTAGAAAAACTTCAGGGAGTCATCGGCAGAATAAAATGTTTTTATTGACAGAACAGATGATGAACTATGTCCTATTGCTCCGGAACGCGCAGATGAGATGCCGTCATAAGAATCGGGTCCGGTGATTATCCAGGGTGCTTTGCTGATATTGAGCCAGGGGAATACACTGAATGATTTATATTCAAACGATTCCCTTATCTGGCCCACCCTGAACGAAAATTCCCTGTCGACAAGGTAGGGCGGGCAGTCAAAGATGGCTGAAATATAGATAACAGCACCGGACTCAACATCCTCAGATATTTTGACAGAAACCGGTATACTGGTTGATTCTCCATAACCAAGCTCGTCTGATTTTAAAGGCGGATCAAGAATAGTGACGGAAGTATCGGTGCTTAAAACGTAAAACTGTCCCGAAGTGCTGCTGGTCCCTTCATTCCTGATCTGGAAAATAAGCCTCACAATCTCTCCCTGGTCGGCAATATTATTGCCATTACCGTTTACTGAATCATCAAGGATAAAATTAAGGACTTCAAAATCAGGGGCATGTGCAGAAATGTAATACTTGTAGGTCTTCTCTCCGGCATCATCCCTGAGAAGAATTTCAAATTGTATTGTCTCCATATCCGGAACATTTTCGGCAATGGTCACTGACAGATCATCATTGAGCATAATTTCCGAACCGGCATTCAGCGTTCCTATCATCACCGAATCGGTATTCATCGTAATATATTCAGAGCCTGAAGATATTTTTGCATATAGATTTTCAGCATTTGTCGATCCAAGGTTGCTAATGATAAGGTTAATCGAGAATGTTTCTCCGAAATCAGCCATCCCGTTGTTATTCTCGGTGCTGTCGTCTATTTCTGATCCTGTGAGATTTATATATTCTCCGATTATTATCGAAAACCTTATCGTTTTTATCAGGGGTACCCTGTTTTGTCCTGTCATCACCACCAGGCAGGAATCATCTGATATGCCGGGTATTTCAAGGGTTACTGAACCTGAGGGACTGACATAAGAAGCATCACGGAGAGTATCAGCATGTGATATGGCTATATACGAGAAAGGTTCTGCCGTGAATGACCATGAAGTAATATTATTGGGGAGGGTATCAGGCAGAATAATATCGAAAGTGTCAGGTGTACCTATTATTGGGATAACACTGGGATCGCCGACAAGGTTATAAACTTCCCAATAATATTTTTTGTAAATGCTTGTACTTGAGCTCACAGCAAGATTACCGGCAAAAATAACCTGGCTCATTGTTGAATACCAGTTTGATGGTGCTTCATCATGAGTATGGAATAACCTGTCGTATGCACCTAACCCGGTATCTTCATATAAGAGATCCTCAGAAATTGCTCCCAGTCCGACTGCCCAATAAAAATCTTCACTCCAGAATGTTTCATCAGAAGCACCGATAAAGCCGATAGCTCCCTTTTTATCAGATGTTACCCACCTGGTGCCAAAAGAATTTGAAAGATTAAAACTCGATGTTTCACAGGCATTGCTTATTATAAACGGATACATGTTCTGATTATTGAGAGTATCTATAGCATCACTATTAATACCCAGATGAAGCCATCCTGTTGAAACTCCATGTCCTGTATAATTTAGAAAAGAGACTCCCTTATTTATTAATGTGATTATTGAATCCCTGGTAAGATCAGGAGCCTCGATGTCAGTGGGATAATAAAAAGGATAAGGATTTATATTATTTTCTGTATTAAGATAATTTGTGACAGCGTAATTAATCTGACCGTTCATATAATTCGCATGAGTGGCATCATATCCGGCAGTAGCAATTGCATTCGAATGGAACAGGTTGGTGTCAGCAAACTCAAATTTCTCATACTGGATTATTTTTTCAGTTACAGCCTTCAATTCATTTGTGTCGGCAACAGGCAGTCTTCCAATGAACATTTCAGGTAAATAATCACCGTCACCGTCAAATTCTCCGTAGTACATATCTGTTACCTGACCCGTACCGTAATATGGTATTTTTGCAGTATTGCCAATAATAAGAAGGTATTCGGGCGGAGGATTTTCTGCTGTAGAATTCAGGTAAATGCTTTTTATGGTGTCTCTGAGTTCAGTGTAAGTATTTCCTGCAAAACCAGCACCCCTGTATAAAATCTCAATCTTAATTCCTTTCTGTGTTTTCCATTTTATAAATTGTTCGAGATGCTTTGTAAAGGAGGTGTCGGTTAAAATGATCATCCTGACCGGTTTGTCGGTATAGCCCGGAATTACATCTCCGTTCTTATAGTTCAGGATTCCCTTGCTTAATGTCTCACCAAAAAGAGATGATTCAGCAGAGAGTGTTTTTATTCCCTTTCCGGTAAAGATTATTTCAATCTTCATGGATGTGATTATCTCAAGGATATTTGACCGTGGATTATATCTGACAGGTGATATCATAAGAGTGGCAAGATTCACTCCTCTTGCTTTTCCTGCATGTTCTATTCTTACTGTATCTGTTTTGAGATATCCACGTGTGGCATACAGGGCCTTGTCGATAACAAAATCAGGTTTCTGCTTTTGAACCTTCTTTGTCTCTTCAACCTGTGCCGGGAACATCATTCCTTCTATATTCTTTCTTTTTGGCCTTATTCGTGTTGTTTTAACATCCGTGATCTTTATTGTGTATGAGCCCTCTTCCGGTAACATTATTAACCGGCTTAATACCGGCATTTCAGGTTTGCCGGATTCAGTGGATTTTATATGACCCGGAATGGCCAGCTTATAGAATGTTCCATATTCGTTGGTTATATTCTCAAGGTCAATTTCAGAAATAGAGTAATTTATTGTAAGGGAATTGCCGGTAACAGAAACACTTGTTTCCTTTAAATCACTGCCAAAGATATACCTGTGGCTTTTAACCGGCTGGCTGTTGGCCGTTAAGCCGAATACCATACTCAGTGTAATAACTATGGCAGGATAATATTTCCCTAAATATGTCAGTGTTAAATAATTAACGCTGTACCCTAAATTCTGTCGGCAAGTTAATAAATTTCAATATATAACGAAAGTGCAAATAATAAATTTGATTACAATAATAAGATTGCTAATTTTATATTTGATTTTGTTGAATTATAACAAATCTGTTTATGAAAAGGTTCGCTGTTGCTGGTTTCCTGCTAGTAATGATTGTTGACCTTATCGGAATGTGTCCTGATATTTTACATATTAATTAAGCCAAAAACAATGATGATGAAATATTCAATGACAATTGCTGGAAAATATGTTTCAATATTAATCATAATCCATTTTACTATGACTAACCCGGCTTTTTCTCAGGAGAGGCCTGCTTTTGACAAAATAACTACGTCAGCAGGTGTTGTGGAAATGCATTTTATCGGTCATGCATCACTTATGTTTAAATTAAACGATTATTGCATTCATATTGATCCTGTCGGCAGTATGGGAAATTATGATGTTCTTCCCAGGGCTGACCTGATACTGGTAACCCATGAGCATTATGATCATCTTGATACTAAACTTATTGGTGAATTGCGTAAAAAGGAAACCGTGATGCTTTGCAATGAGAATTCTGCCTCGGAAGTATCCTGGGCGGAATCCATGAAGCCGGGAGATGCCAGGAAGATTGGTAATATAGGCATTGAAGCTGTACATGCCTATAATATAGTCAATATGAGAGCTCCCGGTCAACCATTCCACCCCAAGGGTGTTGGTATAGGTTTTATAATAACAATAGGTGATAAGAGATTCTATGTCGCCGGCGATACGGAAAATACTCCGGAAATGAAAGCTCTTAAGGATATAGATGTGGCATTTCTTCCAATGAATCTTCCATATACAATGTCTCCTGAAATGGTTGCAGATGCTGCAAAGGCATTCAAACCTGAAATACTGTATCCATACCATTTCAGCGAAACCAATACCGATGAACTGCTAAAATTATTGAGTGGCACTGACATAGATGTAAGAATCAGGGACCTTCAATAAATGAACCCGGTCCTTTTTGCATAGAGTGAAGAAAGTGTTCTGTTACATTCGGAACGCTATCGGTCCTGTTCAAGATAATCCTCCAGGATATGCTTAAGCTCATTGAATGAGTTAACAACCGGAATATCGCTGTGGTCGTTTATCACGTTTTGAGGTGGCCGGTATAAAATACCGATATCCGCTTTTCTGAGCATACTGATATCATTATATGAATCACCTATTCCAATTACTTTATAATTAAGACTTTGCATTGCTTCGGCAACCTTCATCTTGCCGTCTTTCTGACGAAGGTTATAGCCTATGATATTTCCCAGATGATCAATAGTAAGATGGTTGCAGAAGAGAACAGGGCGGCCCAGTTTATCCATCAAAGGATCTGCAAATTCAGTGTAAGTATCTGACACTACTATCAGCTCTGTTCTTTTTCTCAGCCAGGAGATGAACTCTGTTGCTCCGGGCAGTGGTTTTATACCTGAAATCACATGTTGAATAACGTGAATGGTGAGATTATTCTTACGAAGGATATCGAGCCGGTGTTTCATAAGGACATCATAATCGTTTATATCGCGGGTTGTCAGTCTTAATTCATCGATGCCGGTATATTTGGATACCTGGATCCATATTTCCGGTACAAATACTCCTTCAAGGTCAGCGCATACTATATACATATCAATATTATTAGTTATGAAGCATCCGGATATAACTCCTC
>CAZWZQ010000092.1:0-5965 GCA_964638955.1 uncultured Rikenellaceae bacterium
CAAGGGGGGGCTAGTAACCCCACCTTCGCCAAGGTTTGGGGGGGCGAAGCAAAAACTAATAACCAATAACGCAAATGACAATAACAGTAGTTGGAATCGGACTCATCGGAGGCTCCCTGTCTCTCGACCTTCGCAAACGCAATTTTGCCGACAGGATAATAGGGGTGGATTCAAATGTTCAGCACAGGAATATTGCAGTATTAGGCGGGATAGTTGATGAAACAGATACACTTGAAAAGGCTGTTGACAGAAGTGAACTTATTCTTCTCTGTACACCGGTAAGCACAAATTGCGAGATGTTACCCGGTATCCTTGACAGGATATTCGGAACATCAAAAGTGGTTGCCGATATGGGATCAACAAAAGGTGCTATCGCGGAAATATCGAAAAACCATCCTGCACGAGGAAGGTATGTAGCAGTACATCCGATGGCCGGAACAGAATACTCCGGCCCGCTTGCTGCAATAGGTAAACTGTTTGATTATAAGAATGCAATAATTTGTGATCCTGAACTCAGTGACACTGATGCTCTTGATCAGGCTGAAAATATGCTGAAAGTCCTTAACATGCATATCGTTTATATGAATTCCGCTGTTCATGATGTTCATGTGGCCTATGTTTCGCATATTTCGCATATAACATCCTTCTCCCTGGCATTATGCGTACTGGAGAAGGAACAGGAGGAGGATAATATTCTTACACTTGCCGGCGGCGGTTTTGAAAGTACGGTGCGTCTGGCAAAAAGTAATGCTGATACATGGGCACCGATATTTTCGGAGAATGCAGAATATATTATTGAGGTTATCGACACGTATATAGAAAAAATGAAGCTCTTCAAAGAGATGATGTATCACAGGGATATGGAGGGATTAAAATCACTGATGGAAGAGGCAAATAAAATACAAAAAATATTAAATTAATTCATTCACAGCATGGTAGTAAAACTTGACACATCGCAGATAAAGGACTGGAGAGGTTTTAAAGGAAGGCCCTTTCTTATCGCCGGTCCTTGCAGCGCCGAAACCGAGGAACAGGTGATGGAAACTGCCAGACAACTGGCTAAGATCAATAAAGTATCTGTGTTCCGGTCGGGAATCTGGAAACCGAGAACACGTCCCCATTCTTTCGAAGGCATAGGACTGGAAGGATTGAAATGGCTTAAAAGAGTAAAAGAGGAAACCGGGCTTCTTGTATGTACTGAAGTAGCCAACGAACGGCATGTATACGAGGCGCTTAAATACGGTATCGACATGCTGTGGATTGGCGCCCGTACATCTGTTAATCCTTTCACAGTACAGGAAATATCAAATGCGCTGAACGGAGTTGATGTGATGGTGCTCGTTAAGAATCCTGTAAATCCTGACCTTGAGTTATGGATCGGGGCAATAGAACGTATTGCCAGGGCAGGCATCAAACGACTGGGGGCTATACATCGAGGTTTTTCAGCTTATGAGAAGACAACCTACAGAAACCAGCCAAACTGGCAGTTGCCAATCGAACTCCGGAGAAGGATACCGGATATTCCGCTGATATGCGATCCCAGTCATATTGCCGGAAGCAGGGAGTTCATTCATGAGATATCACAAAAGGCACTGGATCTTAATTATGACGGACTGATGATCGAATCACACATAGATCCTGACAAGGCTCTGAGTGATCCCCTGCAACAGCTCACACCCAATGAACTGAAAGAACTGTTGAGCCGGCTTATTCTTCGTAATCCGTCAACATCCGACCCCAGGGTCCTTGATGTTCTCGGTGAACTAAGGCAGCAAATCGATATTTATGATGATCACCTGATAGACCTTATCGAACAGCGGATGAAGGTTGCCGAGACAATAGGTCATTATAAAAAAGAAAATAATATTACTATATTACAAAGTTTTCGCTGGGATGAAATTGTAAAAAGGGTTATGATCCATGGCCAGGCAAAAGGTCTCAGCACTGAACTTATTGATACAATTTTTAAGGCTATTCATCAGGAGTCGATCAATCACCAGATGAAGATCATGAATAATGGTGTCATAAAAAAACATAAGATCAGTAAAAGAGATAAAATCAGTGGATAAGGTAATAGTGCCGTCAAAGGTTGCAGGTGAGATTAATGCTCCGCCGTCAAAAAGCATGACACAACGTGCTATTGCTGCAGCATTACTGGCCGACGGTGTAACTATTGTATTAAATCCATCCGGATGTGATGATTCCCTTGATGCTATAAATATTGCCACTGCACTGGGATCAGAAATACATAGTGACGGTAAAAACCTGAAAATCAGGGGATCAGGCAAACTCAAAGGGAGGATACTGAACTGTGGAGAATCAGGTCTGGCTATCCGCATGTTTTCGGCAATAGCAGCTTTGAATGATGAAGAGATAACCCTTACCGGAAAGGGTTCACTGACAAAAAGACCAATGTCGATGATAGAGGAGGCTCTCCGGCAACTGGGTGTAAAATGCAGCAGCAGAGACGGATTTCTGCCCCTGACAGTACAGGGTCCATTGAAAGCCGGAAAATGCGAGATTGACGGTTCTGTAAGTTCCCAGCTTCTTACCGGTCTGCTGATGGCTCTACCGGTATTAGAAAAAGACTCTGAAATATATGTAAGAAACCTGAAGAGTAAGCCATATATTGATATGACACTTCAGGTTCTCGATAAATTCGGAATAACTGTTCAAAATAACAACTATAGACTTTTTACAATAAAAGGCAACCAGAAATACATACCCTCAGAATTTACCGTTGAGGGCGACTGGAGCGGAGGTGCACTCCTCCTTGCAGCCGGAGCCATTAACGGTGAACTGACAGTTCACGGTCTTCACCCCGACAGCCGGCAAAGTGATAAAGCCATACTGACCGTTCTGGACCTCGCCGGCGCTCAAATGAGCATAAAAGAAAACTCAGTAAGCGTTTTGAAATCGAAAATGAGGTCATTTGATTTTGATGCGACAGAATCTCCCGATCTTTTCCCCCCTCTTGTTGCCCTTGCCGCATATTGTATGGGGACATCATCAATAAAAGGAGTATCACGTCTTGTCCATAAAGAGAGCAACCGGGCAAATGCCCTGAAGGAGGAATTCCGTAAGATGAACATAAAAGTGGACCTGGAAGAAGATACAATGCTTATTACCGGTGGAGAGGTCAGTGGTGCACATATTGATTCCCACAATGACCATCGCATTGCCATGGCTGCTGCTGTGGCTGCCCTGCGGGCTTCTGACAGGGTGATAATTACTGATCCTCAATGTGTAACTAAATCATACCCCTCATTTTTTGATGATCTTAAACAGATTGGCGCCCTGGTTTATGAATGATGTGATAATGCGTTAATCAGATAAATATTCTATTTAAATTCAATATAAATATTAAAATTTTTATTAACCAACATAAGCTTGAAACTATGAAAAAAATCAGAAAAATTTTATTAAGTGAAAATGAGATGCCGAGGCAATGGTATAATCTGGCAGCCGATATCAAGGTTCCGCCTTTTATGAGTCCTGACGGACCGGTACCGCAAGAAGCATGGGCACCTGTTTTCCCAATGAATCTGGTTGAACAGGAATATAGCACCCAACGCTGGATAGATATCCCCGAAGGAGTTCTGGAATTACTTAGCAGGTATCGTCCATCACCGCTGCACCGCGCATATGAACTGGAACAGGCTATCGGAACCCCGGCCAGAATTTATTATAAAAATGAGAGTCTGTCACCTCCGGGCAGTCATAAACCTAATACAGCAGTTACCCAGGCTTGGTATAATAAAGAATTCGGGATTAAGCGTTTGACAACCGAAACCGGTGCCGGACAATGGGGTAGTGCCCTGGCATTTGCCTGTTCACTGGTAGGACTTGAGTGTAAAGTATTTATGGTCAGGATAAGCTATGATCAGAAACCTTACCGGAAACTTATGATGCAAACCTGGGGGGCCACATGTGTGGCAAGTCCGAGTAATGAAACCCTGGCCGGAAGAGCTGTTCTGGAAAAAACTCCCGACACTCCCGGTAGTCTCGGTATTGCCATCAGCGAGGCAATTGAAGCAGCAGTCACTGATACTACAGGAAAAACCAGATATTCACTTGGCAGTGTGTTAAATCATGTGATGATGCACCAGACTGTAATAGGTCTTGAAGCTAAGAAACAACTGGAAATTGTCGGTGAAAAGAAAGTTGATGTAATAGTAGGTTGTGCCGGAGGAGGCAGTAATTTTGCCGGACTTGCCTTCCCTTTTGTATATGATAAGATCAATGGAGCAAATATTGATATTATACCCGTTGAACCTGCATCCTGTCCTACATTAACTAAAGGTCCTTATGTATATGATCACGGTGATACAGCTAAAATGACACCTTTGGTTGCCATGTACTCACTTGGTCATAGCTTTGTACCGGCTCCCATACATGCCGGCGGTTTACGGTATCATGGAATGGCACCGCTTGTCAGCAAAGCCACCCAGGAAGGTCTTCTTTCACCAATGGCGCTGCACCAGTTAGAGAGTTATGAAGCTGGTATTTTATTCGCAAAAACCGAAGGAATAATTCCTGCACCTGAAACAACTCATGCTATTGCCACAGTAATTCGCGAGGCAAAAAAAGCAAAAGAGGAAGCGAAAGAAAAAGTAATTCTGTTTAATTTTTCCGGTCATGGTTTGATGGATCTATCAGGATATGATAAATTTCTTACCGGCCAATTACAAAATTATGAGCTGCCTGATGATGTAATAAAAGAGAACCTGAAAGAACTTGCAGGTTATCCATTGCCCTGACCAGGGATACAAATCTTTAGAAATTGCCTCCCGGGATAGATGAGATCAATATGTTTTGAAAAAATCCTCGAATATACCGTTAGCGGCTTCAGGTGTCAGCTCAGATCCCGACTGAATATAAAACCTGTGACAGAGGGTCATGGATTCTCCTTTTTCCAGTTTATAGTGTTTGCTCTCCTGTTTCGGATCATAAGATTTCTGTCCCAGGTTATTGAATGAAAAAAGGCCATAGCCTCGTGCATGGGCATAAGCCGGATAACCAGGATTATCGGGATGGTCAAAAATACCGAAGGTGATCAGTGTATTGTCCTTTGTTCCGGAGAGAAGCACCCAGTCGTTCCTGGTACCCCATACAGCATCACCTTTCAGACCCTGGCTGGATGTGTACATCCCTGTAACACCGGTATTATCAATTGCTTCAACTGTTGTTGGATTACCTTTGTCGTCTGTAAAAATGAGAGGCTGGTTCGAGGGCATCTCAAAGGCCCTGTCGACCCTTATGGCAAACATGCCCTCTTTGTTATCCAGAATTGTAACCGGTCCGTTTGCTGCTGTCAGTGTTGTCAGGTGGTCAATCGTCCTGGAATTTTCTGTTGCAGTGAAAATATATTTTGTTTTTTCCACCAGCATTGTATTTCCATTATTATCATCCCAGTCAGCAATCACTTCAAGCACTCCTGTTTTACCGCTTTCGGCTTTAACTATTTCACGGGCAATGATATGCCCGTATTCGTCTTTCCTGTCGGCAGGAATGGCTGAAGAGTTATTCCAGAAGTCAATTCCGTTAATGCTTCCGTGATTAAACCATAATCCAACCTGGTGAGGATGATCAACACGTTCTCCTTTCCTTGGCTCAAGAGGGAAACCCCTTGTTATAACCGATCCGTTTGGTGCATTGACAGGATAAAGGAAAGGTTTTTCAAAGTTTTGCGAATACCGGTAAGAAGTAAATAGTGCATCGTCAATAATAATATCAATTCTCTCCTTGTTATCAACCCTGACCAGTTTTATATCTTTTGTATCCGATGGCTGGCAGCTCAATATGATACAGGCTGTGACAGTAAATAAAATTGCCGGCAGGATTGATCTGGCTAATACGTTGTTATTTAGCCATTTACAGGCCAATATTCCTGTGCGTTCTTTTTGGATTGACATGATGTGACTTTTTAAATATATAATTATGATTCAGGCTCATCAGGTAAAAA
>CAZWZQ010000093.1:0-5959 GCA_964638955.1 uncultured Rikenellaceae bacterium
TCCAGATGCCCGAGATGGATGGATTCGACTTTATTGGCAGTCTTGACTACCCTCCGAATATAATTATAATATCATCAGCTCAGGAATATGCAGTACAGGCTTTCGACTTCAATGTGGTCGATTATATACTTAAACCTGTTTCTTATGGACGTTTCTGCAAAGCCATCGATAAAACCATCAGGTATTTTTCACACAAGGAGGCAGCAAATACCGGTGACGAGGAGATATTTATCAAAAAAGGTTCATCACTCGTTAAACTTAAGCTGAAAGACATAATATATATCGAAGCTCTTGAAAACTATGTAACCCTGACCACCGGTGATGACAGGTTCACGATCCACTTTACAATGAAAGCAATTGAGAACCAGCTGCCGTCAGGAATCTTTATCAGGGTGCACAGGTCCTATATCATAAATAAGAGCATGATCCAGGCCATAAAGGAGAACTCCCTTGATCTGATGGTTGGAGATACAATGAAAAGTATCCCCGTTGGAAAATCATTCAGAGATGCACTTCTGGATGATATTAATGTGATGGCCAGATAATTCTTTTATTTTCACATGCTTACAGACCGTCAACTTTTTCTTCTTCACCTTGGACAGACCTCAACTGAACCACTTATGCTTGAGATAACGAGAGCTGAAGGAGTATTCATGTATGGTCCCGCAGGCGAAAAATATCTTGACCTTATATCCGGGGTGTCGGTCAGTAATACAGGACACAGACATCCCCGTGTTATAGCTGCTGTCAGGGAGCAGGCAGATTCATACCTGCATCTGATGGTATATGGCGAGGTGATCCAGAGTCCCCAGGTAAAATATGCCGCTCTCATTGCATCAATACTGCCTGAAAACCTCAACACCTGCTATTTTGTCAATTCGGGAAGCGAAGCGGTAGAGGGAGCCCTGAAGATCGCAAAGAGATTTACACGAAGAAGCCGGATCATCTATTTCAGGAACGCTTATCACGGAAGCACACACGGTGCACTCAGTGTACAGGGAAGCGAAAAATACAGGAGTGCCTTCCGGCCATTGCTGCCGGATACAATACAGATAGACTTCAACGATTTTTCGGCACTCGATGCAATTAACAAGTCTGTTGCATGCGTTATTATTGAACCGGTACAGGGTGAAGCGGGAGTCATTCTACCGGCAGAGGGTTATCTTGAAGAGTTGCGACAAAGATGTTCGGCAAATGGAGCTCTTCTGATTTTTGATGAAGTTCAGACCGGCTTTGGAAGAACAGGATCGATGTTTGCCATAAACAGGTTCAATGTCGTTCCCGACATCCTGGTGCTGGCAAAAGCCCTCGGAGGCGGGATGCCCCTCGGAGCCTTTATCTCATCTAAAGAGATTATGGCGGTACTTATTGCTGAACCTCAGATGGGGCATATTACTACATTCGGTGGACATCCGGTATGCTGTGCAGCAGGACTTGCTTCACTCAAAGTTATATTGGAAGAAAAGCTGGTCGACAAATGTGACGCTAAATCAACTGTTTTCAAACGAGAACTGAACCATCAGCTTATAAAAGAGATAAGGGGCGAAGGATTACTCCTGGCAGTACGGCTGACTGATCCTGAATATGTCAGATATGTCATAAAAAACGCACCCCGTTATGGCATCATTCTTGATTATTTTCTTTTCTGTAGTGATGCCTTCAGGATTGCACCTCCGCTGACCATCAGCAGTGATGAGATAAATATGGCCTGCAGGCAGTTAAAATTACTTCTCGATGATGCAATGAGAAACAGAGGCAAAGGATGAGACAAAAAGCATTTTACATTATCCTCACTGCACTGTTCCTGGTCCCGGCTATGAAAATTAAAAGCCAGCAGCCGGAATCAGGAGAGATACTGCAGGAGCTTTTCTACGGGATCGTCGATACAAGAAATAATGAAGAACGTATACAACTTAACGATTCGATAATAAAGATTATCGACAAATACGTTGAATCAGAGAGAGTTTTAGATCACCGCTTTACGGATCTACGATACCTTGGACAGATATTATCTCCCGATTCACGGCTGAAGATAATTACCTGGAATCTAAATCTCACTGACGGTACTAATAAATATTTCTGCTACCTTATCAGGAAGGCGAAGAAGGGAAAACCGAACGAGATTTTTAAGCTGACAGCAGTCAACATGGATGAACCACCTTCGATAAACACAACTTATTCGGAAGAAAACTGGTATGGTGCACTTTATTATGCTGTACAGCCCTTCAGATATAAAAGGGAAACCTGTTATGTTCTTCTGGGCCTTGATTACACTAATTTACTGGTTTCCACCAAGATAATTGATGTGCTGACCTTTACAGAAGATGGAGGAATTATCTTCGGGAAAGATTGTTTTATCAGGGAAGGTGAAAAGAGATTCAGAGAACTCCTTAAATATTCATCAGATGGTGTCGCAATCCTGAGGTTCAACAACAGGAAATCAATAATATTTGACCATCTGGTTCCTGTTTCACAGGTCAGACGGAACAGTCCGGATTATTATGTTCCCGAATTCTCTTTTGATGCGTATATTCTGAAAAAAGGTATGTGGAGATTTAAAGAAAACTTTGAACCAAAGATGAGAAGATAGCTTTCTTTTGTATTTTTGATCTGTATGACAAAAACAAAAATGACATACCTCATCTGTTATGATGATCATCGTACCTTTACAGAGGATGTAAAGAAAAGATTTTCTGATACTTCCCGTTACGTGGTTGTCTCATTCCACACAAAACAGGATTTTCTTGAACATCTACGGAAGGAGGCGGATAACAGCTCATGCAAAGTGGCTATTATTGGAGTTCCGGATGCTGTAGAGCAATTTGAAACCATCGACGGATTGACACAGGAGATTAAAAAGACAGATCAGAAAACCGGCATTATCCTTCTTGTACCGGGGGATAAGATGGATGAGCTTAAGAAAACTCTTAAGTTCAATATAGATGCTTATATACCAAGGAATTCAAACAGCATCCTGCGTATTCACAATACGGTGAAGAAGCTGTTCAGCGAACACAATATTACGATCTACAGGAAGAAAAGAAATTTCTCATTATATGTCCTGCTGGTTTTCCTGATCCTTACAGCGATCCTTGTAATTGTGGCATATTTCCGTTTCCCGGAGTATTTCTAGGCTTTCTCCTGTTACCTGACCTGCTCGTCCTCTTCTGCTGGTGCGGGAGGAGGTAAAACAGGATCAGGGTGACTATTTGTCAGTAAATTTCAATGGCACACCTTTTGAAAGTGACGGGCAGATAATTAATGTTCAATAATAAAACTGATTTGATATGCAAACCGGAAAAATAGGGGTGACATCTGAAAATATTTTCCCCATCATCAAGAAATTTCTTTATTCTGATCATGAGATATTTTTACGCGAGCTCATTTCAAATGCTGTTGATGCCACGCAGAAACTGAAGGCGTTAGTATCCGCTGGTGATTACAAAGCCGAAATAGGTGACACAACAATCAGAGTATCAGTCGACAAGAAGAAGAAAACAATAACAGTCAGCGACAGCGGTGTTGGAATGACACAGGAGGAGCTGGACAAATACCTTAACCAGATTGCCTTTTCAAGTGCTAATGATTTCCTTGAAAAATATAAGGAACAGGCCAATAACATTATTGGTCATTTCGGACTTGGCTTTTATTCATCATTCATGGTATCCGATAAGGTTGAAGTGATAACCCGTTCATGTCAGAAGGATGCCCGTCCGGTTAAATGGACCTGCGACGGAAGCCCGGAATATTCAATAGAGGATGCTGAACGGGAAGAGAGAGGAACTGACGTAATCCTTCATATCGATAAGGATTCAAAAGAGTTTCTTGAGGAAAACAGGATAGAAGAACTGCTGAGAAAATACTGTAAGTTTCTCCCTGTTGAAATTGCCTTCGGCAAGGAACAGGAGTGGAAGGACGGCAAATATATCGATACCGGCAAAGACAAAATAATAAACAATACAAAACCTGCGTGGACAATTAAACCTTCTGAACTTAAGGATGAAGATTATCAGAAATTCTACAGGGAGCTTTATCCCGCAGGAGACGAGCCATTATTCAACATTCATCTAAATGTTGACTATCCTTTCAAACTGACAGGGATTCTCTATTTTCCCAAAATCAAAAGCAATATCGAAATACAAAAGAACAAAATACAGCTTTATTGCAACCAGGTCTTTGTAACTGATTCTGTAGAGGGGATTGTCCCGGAATTCCTTACACTGCTGCATGGGGTGCTGGATTCGCCCGACATACCTCTTAATGTCTCGAGGAGCTATCTTCAGAGTGATACAAACGTGAAAAAGATATCAGGTCATATAACTAAAAAAGTTGCTGACAGGTTAAATGAGATCTTTAAGAAAAACCGCGGGGATTTTGAAAAGAAATGGGACAACCTGAAGCTTTTCATCAACTACGGAATGATAACCGAAGAGAAATTTTATGACAAGGCTTCAAAATTTGCCCTTCTCAAAAACACTGATGATAAGTACTTTACATTCGAGGAATATGAGAATCTGATCAAAGAGAACCAGACCGACAGGAACAAGACGCTTGTTTACCTGTATTCAACAAATAAAACCGACCAGTATGCCTATATTGATAAGGCTAAGAACAAAGGCTATGATGTTCTTCATCTCGACGGCCAGCTCGATGTTCATCTTATAAATTATCTGGAGACAAAATTGACCGGGTCGCGATTTCTACGGGTCGATTCCGATGTGATCGACAAGCTGATACAGAAGGAGGAATCGAAGGAATCAAAATTAACTGAGGAGCAGAAGAATGATCTGAGGAAAGTTTTTAACGTTAAGGGTAAATCTGGTGAGATATATAATGTTGTTTTTGAGACACTTGACGAGAATGAAGCACCTGTGTTGATAACCCAGTCAGAATTTATGCGGCGAATGAAAGATATGTCGCAGTTAGGCGGAGACATGAATTTCTACGGTGAACTGCCGGAAAGTTATAACCTGGTGGTAAACCCGAACCACCCGCTTATTTTGAAAATTTATGATGATTTGAAAACTGAGAAAGGTGATAAACTGACTGCCAATGACACAGAAAGAAAAAGGGTCAGGGAAGAGGTCGATTTCATGGAGAATGAACACAAGAAGAAGAAGGCTGAAGAGGTAAGCCAGCTCGAAAAAGATGATCTTGAAAAGCTGAAAAATGAGCTCAGCGAAATCGAAAAATCAAGAAGTGACATGCTTGAAGAGTATGGTTCCGGGAATAAACTGGTAAAACAGCTTGTTGACCTTGCCCTGCTGGCAAATAACATGCTGAAAGGAGAGGATCTGAGTACATTCGTGAAACGTTCTGTGGATTTGTTGTAGCCTATTGCCTGCCGCCTGTCACCGGCTATATCATCCTTCCAACTTCGGCCTTGATATATTCTATGGCAGTTCTGGTCGGTTCCTTGTCGAGCTCCATGACTGTCTCAAGAAGCCTTTTACTGAATTCCATGCCTGTTGCTTTTTTAGGCATTTGTTCAATCTCGGTATTGATGATCTTGATCATGTTGGATCGTGCATTCTTTACTACCTCCCATGCCTGCGGGCTCATATAGATCTGTTGCGACAGATTATGCTCAAATTCACTACGTATGGTCGTAAGGAGCGATGAATGAAGCTGGGCGGCACTCATCCCGGGAGAATTGATCCTGACCAGCATAGATTCAAGGGATATTCTTTCAAGAAAAAGAACAATTCTTTCGTAGGCCTGCAGTTTTATCGGAGTAACTGTCCGGCTGTTCTGGAGTATCATCTCCTGTTTCCTCTCGTCCTGATCATTTTTCAACTGATACTTCATTACCAGCCAGGCTGTTAACATAACCAGTAATGCAGGAATCGTTATTGTGATAATATCCATAAATAGATCCATTTTTCCTTATTTATTAACAAAAATACAAACTTAACTTTTTCTTTCGTACTTTTAACTTCAGACAACTGAAACCTTGAAT
>CAZWZQ010000094.1:0-5741 GCA_964638955.1 uncultured Rikenellaceae bacterium
CATTTTATATATTTGAAGAAAATTTCAAATTACATGGCAGAAGACAACAAAATTATCTTCTCAATGTATCGTGTGGGAAAAACCTTTCCTCCTCACCGCCAGATGCTTAAGGACATTTCTCTCTCCTTTTTTCTGGGTGCAAAAATAGGTATAATAGGGCTTAACGGATCGGGGAAATCGACACTTCTTAAGATCATTGCAGGAAAAGAAAAAGAGTACCGGGGAGAAGTAACATTCATGCCCGGTTATTCAGTGGGATATCTTCCACAGGATCCTCTTCTTGATGAAAAACGAACCGTTAAAGAGATCATTGAAAAGGGTGTAAAAAATATAGTGGACCTTATTAAGGAATATGAAAAGATAAATAACAGCTTTGGAGATCCGGAGGTTTATGAAAATGCCGACAGGATGCAGCAGCTTATGGACAGGCAGGCTGAGCTCCAGGAGAAGATCGATTATCTTGACGGTTGGAATATTGATCACAAGCTGGAAAGAGCAATGGATGCCCTCCGCTGTCCTGAGGGAGATACGAAGGTAAATATCCTTTCAGGCGGAGAACGCCGAAGAGTCGCTCTTTGTCGCCTTCTGTTGCAACAACCGGATATTCTGCTTCTTGATGAGCCGACAAACCACCTCGATGCAGAATCGGTTCAATGGCTCGAAACTACATTGAAACAATACCATGGCACGGTTATTTGCATAACTCACGACAGATATTTTCTTGATAATGTTGCAGGGTGGATACTTGAACTTGACAGAGGTGAAGGAATCCCCTGGAAAGGCAACTATTCATCATGGCTCGAGCAAAAGGCAAAACGGCTCGAAATTGAAGAAAAGGGCAATGTTAAAAGAATAAAAATTCTGGAACGGGAACTGGAATGGGTCAGAATGTCGCCAAAAGCAAGACATGCAAAATCAAAGGCACGTCTCGGAGCTTATGAAAACCTTCTTAATCAGGATGTTAAGCAGAAGGAAGAGAAGCTTGAAATATTCATTCCTAACGGACCAAGACTGGGGGATAAGGTGATAAGAGCATCACATGTTGCAAAATCATTTGATGACAAGCTATTATTTGAAGAGCTGGATTTCAACCTTCCGCCAAACGGAATAGTTGGAGTAATAGGAGCTAACGGAGCCGGAAAAACAACCCTCTTCAGGATGATCATGAAACAGGAAGTCGCAACAAAAGGAAAATTTGAGATAGGAGAGACAGTGACACTGGGCTATGTCGATCAGGCTCATTCTGCCATCGATCCATCAAAAACGGTCTACGAGGTAATTTCCGGAGGACAGAACGATATAATGGTAGGCAACCGGCTTATAAATGCCAGGGCATATGTTGCCAGATTTAACTTTACGGGTGCCGACCAGGAGAAAAAATGTGAGGTGCTGTCCGGCGGCGAAAGGAACAGGCTTCACCTGGCTCTTACCCTAAAATCAGGTGCTAACGTACTGTTACTTGATGAGCCGACCAATGATATAGATGTAAATACATTACGGGCTCTTGAAGAGGGACTTGAAAATTTTGCCGGCTGTGCAGTCATAATATCACACGACAGGTGGTTCCTCGACAGGGTAACAACCCACATACTGGCATTTGAAGGCAATTCCAGGGCAGTGTGGTTTGAGGGTACTTATTCCGAATATGAGGAGAATTACAAGAAACGAGTCACAGATACTACGCCCAAAAGGATTAAGTATAAGAAACTGGTGTAATAAATAGGGGCGCAAGGGCTCAACGGCTCAATGGTGCAACGGCACAACCCTCTCTCCCGCTAAAGCGGGGCAGGCTCTCCTCTAAAGAGGAGGAGAAAGTTAAAATATATCATTTAAGAATCCCGATAGCAATTCCTGCAACAGGCGAAACACCTGAAAAATCTATATTGAACCAGTTCTTGTATTTTGTAAAGCCCTTCTCATTCTTGTATCCGCTAAGCTTAATATTTCCGCCTGCAAAAACATCGATAGCCAATGCATTGAAGAGAGGTAATTTAAATCCGAGAATGACACCTCCGGCATAAATATTTAATTTTTGTATTATTTCCTTATCCTGCCATTCAAAGATATCCGGTTCAACCTCAACTAATTCAGGATGAGTCCCTTTAATAGAAATTCTCCTGTACATGAACTGAGGTGCCGCATATAATCCAAGCGGTGCTGCTTTCCTTCCGGGATGATTTGCCATCAGGTAATTCCTGAGCTGGAAATTTAATCCGCCTCCGGAAATAACTTCACCTTCATATGTGAAGTATTTATTTGTTGCAGCATCAAGGTATGCAAACTCCTGGTTGGAGAAATAATAATTTGATATACCCTGATTGGTTGAATAGGTTGCCAGTCCTCCCAGAGTGAAGGAAAGTGAATGTGTAAGTATCCGTTCGTATGAAAGATAAAAAGTCCCTTCCATAAGGCGGACAGGATCGAGCATTATTGCAGAATTATAATCAGCAATAAATACAGGTTCTTCTGCAGCAACAGGTTGTTGCCGGACTTCGACAGGAATACCCTCTGTATGAGGTATCTTCATCAATGAATCCATTTCATTGATTTTCTTTGTCATCATCTGAGGATCAAAATCCATGGAATTTACTTTACTGTCGATTTCATTAAGCCTGATGTCAAGTTCTTTTGGCTTTGCTTCCCAAAGCTTGATTTTGGTATCGAGAAGGTCAAGTTTTGAATCGAGAAGCTGCAGCTTAAGATCAAGCATCTGTGATTTCTGTGCGATTGTATCCTGTGAGTAACTATACAGACAGGAACCCAGGGACAGTATTAATCCAATGATTAACAGCTGCTTACATACATTTGATTTCATTTTATTTAAGTTTTAAGGGTTTAGTTGGGATAATATGTTTGAGATATATCTAATGTTAAGGTCAGTACAATAGAAATACACAAAATCCCTGCCAGAATTTTGCAATTCGGAACCAGCTACACTCCGAATTAGCGAAAAGAAGTAACTTTAGCTTATGTAAATATTTGAATCCTATGATTACATGGAACAGAATAATTTTATTTGTTGCTTTACTATTCATTGCAGGAAAAGCAAACCCACAGTCAATTGAAACAGTTATCCAGTCAGGACATTATGCTGCTGTTACTACTGTATGCACCAATTACGACGGGCAATTCATTGCCACAGGGAGTTCAGATAAAACGATTATCTTATGGCGAAGTTCTGACGGGAAACAGATCCGTTCTTTCCGGGGAAGCCCTTCAGGTATCTCTTATGTCGAGTTTAACCGGCAGGGAAACAGGGTTCTTTCCCTCAGCGAAGATGGCACAATTATAATCTGGGATATAGACTCAGGGAAGGAGGTGAACAGATTAAAGCTCCCTGATGACAGGTTCACCTGTGCCTCTTTTCATCCTGACGGAACAGAGATCGTAACGGGTAGCAGGAAATCAGGTGTCTCAACATGGAATATACAAACCGGAGAGAAAATCCGTGAGTTTGAAGCTAAACCGAAAGATCTTTATGGAGCCAGGGGATTTGTTTATCCTGAAACAAAAACTGTTACTTTCAGTATTGACGGACGGTTCATTGTTGCCGGTGTGGGCGATAATACTGCAATCCTCTGGGATGCAAAAACAGGTGATGAATTAAAGAAATTCAAAAAAACCAGGACAACCTGTACTTCCTGTATTGCTGAGGCAGCAATAACGTCAGACAATAAATATATTCTTACAGCCCGAACAGATTCCATAAAGATGTTTGATCGTTCTTCCGGAGCATTGGTCAGGGAATTCTATGGCCGTGGAGGCTCCCTGGAAGGTTTAACGATCAGCAATGATGAGCGATTTGTGGCTGCTATTGAATATGGTGTTGCAAGGATTTGGGAAATTAAAACGGGCAAAATGGTTACTCAGTCAGGAGACTATTCACAGAATAAAATCCTGTCAGCAGCAATAAGCCCTGATGGAAAGTATCTGATAACCGGCAGTGAGAAACGAATTACGGATGTATGGGACATGGAGTCAGGAAAAAAGATTTTAACACTGAAAGGTTACCTGAACGAGGTGGATGAAAGAATACTGACAGATTCGTACATGTACTGGGCGGCACTTGTCAATGAAGCAAAACTGAGTCCTGATGGAAAATATATTGCTGTTGGCAGAACAGGTAACAATGCAAAGCTCATTGATTTTAAAACGGGCAGAGTATTAAATACATTAAGGGGACATAGTAGTATGGTAATAAGCCTTTGCTTCAGCCCTGACGGGAAATACCTTGCTACAGGAGGCCTTGACGGTAAAGCCATTGTCTGGGATGTGCAAACAGGCGATTCGGTTCAGACAATAAGATTTGCTGATAAGAAACTTGCCATATTTTCAGTCGACATCAGCGCCGACGGAAAAATGCTTGCAACAGCAGACTGGGGAGGATATGTATATATCTGGGATATTGAAACCGGTAAAAACATCAGGGTTGTTTCACCACACGACAGGATGGGTGTTTACCAGGTAAAATTCTTGCCCAGCGGGGTCTATTTTATTTCAGCCGGACTTGACAGAAAACTTAAACTGACAGAAATAGATACGGGACAGGAGATAAGGGTTTTTACGGGACATACAGACCTGGTAAATTCCATTAATCTTAATCCCGAAGGAGACAGGATAATCACATCAGGCTGGGATGGGACGATCCGGATATGGGATTTTTATTCCGGGCTGCAGGTTTTGAGGATAAGGGCCCATCAGGGCGGCGTATATAATGCAAAATATGATCCTTCAGGAGAATATATTGTATCAGGAGGTGATGATTTTCTTGTGAAGCAGTGGGATGCATCGACAGGAGCAATGATCGGTGAACTTGCGGGTCACCAGGGTGGAGTGGGAGATGTAAATATCACAAAAGATCTCCGGTACATAATTTCAGGAAGCCGTGACGGTTCGATAAGAATCTGGGATCTGCCCGAAAAAAGGGAAATAGTATCACTGGTCTTTCTGAACGAAAACGACTGGTTCATTAAAAATCCGCAGGGATACTTCGATGCCTCTGAAGGGGCATTCAATTCAATCTCATTTGTGAAAGGGACAGAAGTATATTCTATCGGACAGTTTTTCAATGAATTCTTCCGGCCAGGATTATATACGGAAGCCTTTGATGAAAACACGACAGCATTCAGGCAGAACATTGTTCAGACCATTGAGAAATCTCCGCCACCGGAAGTGGAAATAATCATTCCTGAAAATGGTTCGGTTATGGAAAATCCTATTGTATCATTAATGGTGAAGGTAACAAACCAGGGAGGTGGTGTAAAGGAATTCAAAGTGATGCATAACGGTAAAAGACAGGAAATAGATGCTTCGGATCTTAGAAGAATGACAAAGGAGGGTCAGTATGCCATGAAGACCTTCAGTGTTAACCTCGTTCCGGGGGAAAATGAAATATCAGTTTCTGCTTTCAGCAATGATAATATTGAATCTCAACAAAAAAGTATAAATCTAATTTATAAAGGATTGCAGAAAAGTTCCGATTGTTATTTGCTGAGCATCGGGATTAACAAATATCAGAATGAGAATCTTACACTGACTTATGCCCGCCCTGATGCCCGGGCTTTTGCAGAATTCATAAATAAGAATGCAGGAAAGCTTTTCAACAAAATTCACTCCTTTACCCTCTTTGATGGCAATGCAACCAGGGAAAATATCCTTTCTGCAATTGATGAAATAAGCAGTACTATGAAGAAAGAGGATGTATTTATATTCTTTTATGCAGGACATGGGAGCACTGATAA
>CAZWZQ010000095.1:0-5579 GCA_964638955.1 uncultured Rikenellaceae bacterium
GCCTGGTAAACCATGGCTTTGAACTTGTCATGGATCTCACCATGGCTCATCGGAATCTGTTGCGTAAATATCAGTCCTACAATCCTTTCCTTCGGATCAGCCCAATAGTTGGTTGCGAAATATCCTCCCCACGAGAATGATCCTTCAGAAATACCAAGCACAGTCTGCCCCTCTTTGGTTGTAATTTCAAAGCCGAGGCCAAATTTGTTGTGGTCATGGTTAAGCTTTCCTATCTGGTTTGAGGTGATCAACTCTACTGTCCTTCTCGAAAGAAATCTTTTGCCATTATACTCTCCATTATTAAGAAGCATCTGCAGGAAAATGGCGTAATCCTTTACTGTTGAGCTTAATCCTGCACCACCTGAAAAATAAGTGCCATCCAGTAACGGGTAATCAAAATAATCATTCTGCAGTACCATAACATGACCATTATCATCCTCGGTATTTACCTTTACCAGCCTGTGTTGCTTTTCAGTCGGTAAATAGAAATAGGTATCATCCATACCCAGGGGATCGAAGAGATGGTTTTTAAGATACTGATCAAGTGTTTCGCCTGACCAGACCTCAACAAGGTAACCAAGGACATCCACATTCAGACCGTAGGTCCATTTTTCACCGGGCTGATGGGCCAGGGGCAACTTCCCCAGGGCTTTCATCTCATCACCTATTATTTCTATATCACTGCCAAAACCCGGTGCAATATCTGCTTTGGCATATATTGCCCTCATGACAGGAGTTCCTATACCTGCATAATCAATCCCGGAGGTATGAGTGAGAAGATCCCTGATAGTAATCTCACGTTTTGCAGGAATTGTTGTATATGTTGTATCCTCTTCATTAAACGTGTCAAGCACATGGGGATCAGCATATTCGGGAATGTATTTTGAAACCGGATCATCAAGCAGAAACTTGCCTTCCTCAAAAAGTGTCATGGCTGCGATGCTGACTATTGCTTTCGTCTGTGAAGCAATACGAAAGATATTATCTGTCCGCATCGGGGTTTTTGTTTCGAGGTCATTCACACCGAAAGCCTTGTTATATACTATCTTGCCATTGCGTGCAATAAATCCGACAGCTCCGGCAGTCCATCCGCTGTCGATGCCCTGCTGAAGCATTTTATCTATGCGGTCAAGCCGCTCTGCAGACATTTTTGCAGATCCGGGTGAAGCCTCCTTAAGAACAGGAGCATTTGTACATGCTGACGTAGCCAGCAGTACAATCAAAAAAATGTTAAAACTGAATTTCTTTTTCATAACAGTATGGTTTTTACTCAATAATTAATTACCAGGTATTTATCGTGCGATCATGCAATCATGCTTCCGCTCCTTGAATCTTGCGATCCTGTCACTTTTTACTTCCGACTTCTGACTTCCGACTTCCGACTTCCGACTTTTCCCAGCAGCAAATCCGCCAGGTTCTCTGCAGCTTGCCGGTTTTCGAAGCTCTCTGGCAGTCTGTCATGATCAATATATTCATTATAGATCCATGGGTCGCCTATAGCAAAAACATATCCCCTGCCATAACTGTTTTCAGCCATCAGCACTTTTCTGTTCTCATTCAGAACAGCATTGGCCGTACCTGAAATATTTATGTCAGAGATCTCCTTGATATAAATTTCTGTAACTCCCTTAAAAAGAGGGTGATCAGGCAAGTTTGTACAGGCTCCCATTTCCCAGTTGTTACCTGTAACGCGATGCAATGTAACATGATTGAAAGTAATACTGAATCGTTCCATCAGTCTGTTAAGATGGGTGAATTCGCAGTTTGGGGCGTCGTTGGCAAGAACGGCCAGCACTCCTCCCCTCCTGACCCATTTTTCTATATTTTTTATATCTTCCGGAAGGATATAATTAGGTGATTTTGATTCGGTTGTTGTATCCGGATCAACAATAATATATACATCTATGTTCTTCAGCACTGGTGCCAAAGGTCTTTCAACAGTTGTGATCTTAACTCCTTTGCTTTTAAAAATCTCACCCCAGCGTGAATACCCGCTCCATTCCGTATCACTCCACAGGTAATGAAACGGCTTTCCTGTAGAAGTATTAATCTCCCTGTTGAACCAGTTATCCAGACCAACAACCGGCCGGTCAGATGTATTCTGTGAAAAGTTGCAGGATGTAAATATTATCAGAAGGGCAATAAGTCCTTTCAATGCTTTTTGATTTGTCATGATTTATAAGGTTTACTTTATCAAAAGTAGGAAACATATTTAATAATGTGTATTATTAAAGTTTCATATCTTTGATATTTTTAAGATCAATAAATAGAAAGGATAAATAAACAATAATCCTGATTGTCATGAAAAATATTGCATTATTAGCGTTCATCTCAGCCTGCCTGATGATATTTGCCTGCAATAAGGATGACCGGTCGGAAAGGTTCAAACTGCTTACTTCACCGATATGGAGAACAGATTCTCTTCTTGCCAATGGAATTGATGCCACGGGGCCCGGACAAATACTTGAAAAATTCGCGGGAGATGCAAAATTCAATGAAGACGGCTCCGGCTATTTTGGCGATTATACAGGACAATGGAGATTTAATGGGGAAGAGACCCAGCTTACTATCATCACTGATTCCCTACCGCTCCCGATTATCGCGGATATTAAAGAATTAACAAGCATTTCATTAAAGATCACAACTGTTGTTCCTAATCAGCTCGATCCGGATACACCATTTAATATCAGAATGACATTCAAAGCAAAGTGATGCGTTACATCCTTGTTGCTGCTCTGATTCTTTTAAGCCCTGTCTTAAACGGAGCTGCATTAGAGGGCTTCGTGAGGGGGAAAGTCACTGACAAGAATAGCGGAGAACCGCTTGCAGGGGTCTATGTGATTTATGGCAAAAACCTTGGCACAACAACCGGACAGGAGGGTTTTTACATTTTTAAAACAGTACCGGGTAAAGTTACCATCTCATTTCAGTTCATCGGATATGGCTCTGTTACAGAAATAGTTACAGTAACCGAGAATGATACTGTAGTGTTGAATATCGGGATGGAGCTGAAGGTCAGGGAGATAGACCAGATAGTAATAAGCGCAAATAAAACCGAACAAAAAATTGCTGAGCTGACAGTATCAATGGACATTGTTAAAACGGCATTTATCTCTGATAATCATATTACCAATGCACAGGAACTGATAAACAAAACTCCGGGTATTGAGGTTATGGACGGGCAGGCATCAGTCAGAGGCGGGAGCGGATTCAGCTATGGTGCAGGAAGCAGGGTGCTTGCCCTGATCGATGGTCTTCCAATGGTATCAGCCGATGCAGGAAATATCAAATGGCAGTTCCTGCCCCTGGAAAACATATCACAAATAGAAATAATAAAAGGAGCCTCTTCAGTTCTTTATGGTTCATCGGCCCTGAACGGAATAATAAATTTCAGGACTGCCGATGCAACGAATATTCCATCTACACAATTCTATGCTGAAACAGGAATCTTCGACAAACCAAAAAACCGTAGCTGGGTTTGGTGGGATACTCCAAGACTCTTTTCAAGTGTCTCATTTTCCCATTTACAAAAATTCGGAAAAACAGACTTCGGCATCAGCGGCAATCTCCTGGCTGACGAAGGATACAGAAGGCTGAATGGTGAAAAGCTTGGACGTCTTAGCTTAAAATTAAAACATTTCAATAATAAAATCGAAGGTCTTTCATACGGGCTGAATATGCATTCAGGTTACACAGTCAAAAGAGATTTTGTCCTATGGGAAAATGCTGAAACAGGAGCCCTGAAACAACAGGAATCAGCTACAATAGAGCTTAATGGATGGTTCTTTGCTATTGATCCATATATCACCCTCAAGAAAAGCAATCGTTATAAACATGATCTGCGGATGCGTTTCCAGACATCATTAAACCGTTTCCCTGACAGCGAGAAAACGAACAGCGATGCTTTTTCACTATTTACCGAATACCAGTTCTGGCATTACCTGACGGATTTCATGGATATCACTGCAGGTATCTCGGAAAACTACAGCAGGGTAATCTCAAACATGTATAACGACCATGTTGGCTTGAACATGGCAGGATATGCACAGCTTGAAATCCGTCCCTTTAACAGGCTTAAAGCTGTAGCCGGTTTCAGGATAGAACAAAATTCACTGGATGAAATAAAAGACAAGATTGTCCCTGTCTTCAGGGCCGGGATAAACTGGCAGGCTGCCGATTATACTTTTATCAGAGCATCATTCGGACAGGGGTACCGCTACCCTTCAATAGCCGAAAAACATGCTTCCACAACACTCGGATCAGTGGTGATCTTTCCTAATCCGGACATTTACCCTGAATCGGGATGGAGCACAGAGGCAGGTATCAAGCAGGGAATCAGCTTCGGAGAAATTACCGGCCAGGCTGATATATCTCTTTTCATGTCGCAGAACATCAATATGATAGAATACTACCTGGCCATATATACAGATACTGTTACTCAACTTACTTCTACCGGATTCAAAGCAACTAATATCGAACAATCGAGAGTATATGGCGGCGAGGTGGAAGTGATGCTTACCGGATCTTTTGGCAGAATAAATACCACATTATCCGGTGGTTATACATATATCTATCCGGTTGAGTTTAACAAGTATACAAATAAAAATACAGGTGTATACCTTAAATACAGGAGGATGCATTCAGGAAAAATAAATCTGAACACATCATGGAAAAAATTTGATGCAGGATTGAATCTCTATGTTAAATCAAAGATCCTGAGAATTGATAAGTTCTTCCTGAATGAGGAAACAGGTGAAGCTATTCTGCCCGGTTTTCCAGACTACTGGGAAGATCACAACACCGGGTATATTGTCGTTGACGGCTCCATTGGATACAGGCTTAATGACAGGTATACCCTTTCGTTTGCAGTCAAAAACATCACCAATAATGAGCACCTGGGTCGCCCCGGAGATATTCAGCCGCAGAGGAGTTATAGCATCAGGTTTACAGGGGATTTGTAAAGGCGTCGGGCATCAGGCGTCGGGCATCAGGAATTGAATATGTCTTTTATTAACTAATATCGCTGCATTATGAGTAATTTTAAAGAACTTAGTGTATGGCAAAAAGCCAAAAACCTTGCTGTTGACATATACAGGTTAACAGAAAATGGAGGATTATTTAAAGATTTTGGATTAAAGGATCAAATGCGAAGGTCTTCTGTATCAGTACCTTCAAATATTGCGGAAGGGGACAATCTTGATACAGATAAACAAAGTATCAGACATTTCTATATAGCGAGGGGATCAGTAGCAGAATTAAAAACACAACTTATAATCGCATTGGAAATAGGTTACATAACAATAAACCAATATGATTCTTTAGAGGCATCCTGTGAAAGTATCAGTGCAATGCTTACATCTTTAATTAAGTACAGGTCAAAATAAGAACCTCAGACTTTTAAACGATCCAATAATCCCCTATACCTGACGCCCGACGCCCGACGCCTCTATATAAAACTGATCATCAAACTTTTCAGAAATTTCGAATATTATTAAAATTATACTCCAATTACCTGCATATCAATATACTATTTTAGACCTATTGTATAATTCAAATAATTGTATACATTTGATTTGTTT
>CAZWZQ010000096.1:0-5269 GCA_964638955.1 uncultured Rikenellaceae bacterium
ACTTCCGACTTTCAATATAAATTGCTAATTTTGCATCTCTTAGTTATATATAATAAACTATAAGACTATGCCCCGGGTATTCAAAGCAACCGAAATAGAAAAGGAAGAGAAAGAGATAAAACGTGATTACCTCGACCGCCATATGCCTCATGTGATTTGTCCCGATCAGGTAAAAAGAGGCGAAAAGTTTGCAGTAAAAGTAAAAATGGGAGAAGAATATCCACATCCTGATGATCATGACCATTTCATCAGCGTGATACAGTTATGGAACAGGGAGACATTACTTGCTGAAGCCCGCTATACTGCAGGTATTTATGGAACTCTTCCGGCACACAGCGAAATAGATTTTTATATTGTCGCCCCGGAAGTGTCAATGAACCTTTCTGCTATGGCAGTCTGTACAAAACATGGTTTGTGGCAGAGCGAAGATAAACCTGTAAAAGTTATTTAATGGCAAAGAACGAAAAGAAAAAACGCAACTGGCGCGATAAGTACAGATTTTCTGTTATCAATGACACAACCTTTGAAGAGGTTTGGAGGATGAGACTTACTAAATATAATGCCTTTCTGATAATTACTTTTCTGGTACTGTTCATTATTGCCGCCACAGCCTCTTTAATAGCTTTCACCAACCTGCGCGAATTCATTCCCGGCTATCCCGATGTTATTATGCGGCGTAATATCCTTATGAGTGCTATTCGACTCGACTCTCTCGAAAAAGAACTGGCCGTCAGAGACAAGTATTTTGCAAATCTTAATGCTATCATTTCCGGAAATGAGCCTGTTGATCTGTTTTCAATTCAGGATACCTCAGGCGATTATGAAGCAATTACCTTTGAAAACTCACCCGAAGATTCTGCATTGAGAGCTCAGGTAGAGCAGCAGGAAAGATTCAATCTTACCTTGCAGCCAACACCACAGGAATCGGTTACAAACCTCGCCGGACTCCATTTTTTCCCTCCTGTAAAAGGTATAATATCGGCCAGGTTCGATCTGCGAACAGGACACTTAGGGACAGATATCGTTACCAGGCCAAAATCCACAGTCTCCGCAGTTCTCGACGGTACCGTAATTTTTACCGGATGGACGATGGAGACAGGTTTTGTTATAGAAGTACAGCACTCCGACAATATCGTTTCAGTATATAAACACAATGCAAGCCTGCTTAAAGAGACCGGCGATCTGGTTCATGCCGGAGAAGCAATTTCAATAGTCGGTGATTCCGGCGAATTATATACTTCGGGACCACATCTCCATTTTGAGATCTGGTACAAGGGAACCCCGCTTGACCCCGAAAAACATATTATCTTCTAATAATCATTAAATCCGTATGCCGGAAAAAATTGCACTATTAGGTTCTACAGGATCAATAGGAACTCAAACACTTGATGTCATTTCGAGATACCCGGATGAATTTAAGGCATCTATTCTGGCTGCGGGCAATAATGTTGACCTGCTTATACAACAGGCAAAAAAGTTCCGCCCGGAAAGTGTTATAATTAGCAACAAGTATCATTATAAGAAACTCAGGGAGGAACTTAATGGTACAGGTATTGAAGTATATGCCGGGGATGAAGCATTGGATCAGGTTGTTGCCGGGTCAGATGCAACATCGGTCTTAGCTGCTATTGTCGGGTATTCAGGACTTAAACCTGTAATAAATGCAATTAAAGCAGGCAAGAAAATCGCACTTGCCAACAAGGAGACACTTGTTGTGGCTGGTGAAATAATAAGTAAACTGGTTTCAGAATCGGGAAGCTCCATAATCCCTGTTGACTCAGAACATTCGGCTATCTTTCAATGCCTTATGGGCGAAGAACATGAGAATATTGAAATGGTTACCCTGACAGCCTCCGGGGGTCCCTTTTTAAATATAACTGAAGAAAAACTTAAAAAAGTTAAACCCCGGGATGCTCTTGTACATCCCAATTGGAATATGGGAGATAAGGTAACTATCGATTCAGCGACACTTATGAATAAAGGTCTTGAGGTCATTGAAGCAAAATGGCTCTTTAACCTTAAACCTGAACAGATAAAGGTCACGATTCATCCTCAATCGTTAATTCATTCATTTGTCCATTTTACAGATGGATCAGTAAAAGCACAGCTTGGCATGCCCGATATGAGGATCCCGATACTTTTTGCTTTAAGCTATCCCCGCCGGTTTGTATCAGATCTGCCAAGGCTGGACTTCAGGGAAAATAATTCCTTAACATTCGAGGAGCCTGACCTAGGCAAATTCAGAAACCTTTCGCTGGCTTACCAGGCTTTGAGCAGGGGAGGCAACATGCCATGTATCCTCAATGCCGCAAATGAAGTTGCAGTAAAGGCATTTCTTGAGGGGAAGATCGGATTTTTACAAATGCCCGACGTCGTTGAATATTCTCTGGGAAAAATTCCATATATTGCGGCCTCTGAACTTGAGTCACTTGAGATAACAGATAAGAGAACTCGGGAAGCGACAGCGGGGTTCATACATAAACTTCAAAATAAAAGATGACAGTACTGATTAAAATACTTCAATTTATATTAAGCCTTTCAATTCTTGTCATTATACACGAGCTGGGACATTTTGTTATAGCGAAATTATTTAAAACAAGGGTTGAAAAATTCTACCTCTTTTTCGATCCATGGTTTTCGCTTTTTAAATTTAAAAGAGGCGAAACGGAATATGGTGTAGGGTGGCTTCCTCTGGGTGGTTATGTGAAGATATCCGGTATGATTGATGAATCGCTCGATAGTAAACAGATGAAACAGCCGCCACAGCCATGGGAATTCAGATCAAAAAAATCATGGCAGCGACTTCTTATAATGACCGGTGGCGTATTATTCAACTTTATCCTGGCATTGCTGATCTATGTATTTGTTCTTTTTGCCTGGGGTGAAACATACCTTCCCACATCAAACGTCAAATATGGTATTGTTACTGATTCGGTGGGATATGAACTTGGACTCAGAAATGGAGATAAGATATTATCAGTTGACAACCAGTATATTGAAAACTTCTTTCAAATAACCTCCGATATAGTATTGAACGACCGTAAAACAATACAGGTTGATCGTGACGGAGAAGTGGTGAACATTGACATCACAATGGATTATATTAAGAGGTTTCTTAAAAGAGAGGGACAGATTGAACCACGTGCACCTTTTGGTCCATATATAATAACCACTTTTCAGAAAGAATCACCCGCAAAAGCAGCGGGAGTGCTCGTTGATGACGAACTTATCGGTCTCGACGATATTAAATTTAAATGGTTTGACGAATTTCAGAAATACCTGGCAAAGAATAAAAACCGGCCGGTAAAAATGAACCTGCTCCGCCAGAATAAACCTGTCGATATAACTGTTACACCGACTGTTGCCGGTATGCTTGGTATAGGCAGCAGCTATCTGACGATGGATAAATTATTCGAGCTCAAAACTATAAACTACGGGTTTTTCCAGTCAATCCCGGCAGGCATTGCCAAAGGATTTAAATCTATCGGAGACTACCTGAAACAGTTCAGGCTTATCTTCTCAAGGCATACAAAAGCCTATGAATCGCTGGGCGGATTCATTACTATAGGCAGTATTTTCCCGGCCGTGTGGGACTGGCAGTCATTCTGGGAACTGACAGCCTTCCTCTCAATAATTCTTGCTGTTATGAATATCTTACCCATCCCGGCCCTCGACGGAGGCCATGTAATGTTTTTGCTGTTTGAGGTCATAACAGGTAGAAAACCCGGCGACAAATTCCTGGAATACGCACAGATAGCGGGGATGATAATATTACTATCGTTACTTGTTCTAGCTAATGGCAACGATATCATGAGGCTTATAAGGAAATAGTACTTATTATTTGGTTGCTATTATCAAACTATTATTAACTTTGCATATAACTTAATATTTACTGAGATGGGAAAGATTGGTCTGACCGAGATAATACTGGTATTACTTATTATCGTTCTGCTTTTTGGCGGTCGTAAGATTCCTGAACTGTTCAAAGGTATAGGTCAGGGAATGAAGGAGTTTAAAAAGGCCTCAAAAATTGATGGGGAGGACGATAAAGAAAAGGAAAAGGGAAAGGTATAATAAGATACTTACTGTTTTTACTGAAGGGGCATTACAGGTGCCCCTTTTTTATTTCCAGGATTCATACTTTTGATTTCGCCTTAACGGAATGAAACCTGCTTCACTGATGATTGACCGAAGTTCTTCCGCGCTGA
Source organism: uncultured Rikenellaceae bacterium (assembly GCA_964638955.1). GTDB lineage: Bacteria > Bacteroidota > Bacteroidia > Bacteroidales > VadinHA17 > LD21. The sequence goes on from CAZWZQ010000096.1 coordinate 4,209, forward strand.
ACCGGTATTTTGCCCCGGCAGCACTTACAACATTTTCTTCCATCATTGTAGAACCAAGATCATTAGCTCCGGCATGAAGCGAAAGCATACCTGTCTCTTTACCTACAGTAAGTACTGAAGCCTGAATGTTCTTTATGTTATTCAGAATGATCCTGCTGATGGCTATTATTCTTATGTAGTCCGGCTTGTTATAGCTGCTTCTTATACCATATTTATTCCTGAGCAGTGTGTTTTCATCTTGAAAAGGCCAGGGAATAAAGGTAATGAATCCATAATGAGCATCCTTTTTTTCTGACTGAAGATCCCTGAGCATGATAAGATGCTTTATCCGCTCGGCAATTGTCTCTATATGGCCATACATCATTGTTGCAGAAGTGGGCAGGTTAAGTTCATGTGCGACCCTCATCACTTCAATCCATTCCTTTGCTGTTGCCTTTAACGGCGATACAATTTTCCTTACCCTGGCGGAGAGAATTTCGGCTCCTGCACCAGGAAGTGAATCCAGACCGGATTCTATAAGCCGGCAAAGAATATCATGGAAGGTTTTTTTCTCCTTCCTGGCAAGATATACTATTTCAGGTGGTCCAAGGGCATGAAGCTTAAGCGATGGATAAAGCTCCTTAAGTTTCATAAACAGACCTGTATAAAAGTCGAGATTAAGATCCGGATTCATACCCCCCTGTAAAAGAAGCTGATCTCCCCCGATTGAATATAATTCATCAATTTTTTTTATGTAATCATCTGTTGCTGTGATATATGCATCAGGAGCTCCCATTTTTCTGCAAAAATTGCAAAACGTACACTGAGAGAAACAAATATTGGTTATGTTAACATTCCTGTCGATTATCCACCCGACACTCTTCCCTGGATTGTGCTGCTGCCTGAGCCTGTCGGCAATAAATATCAATTCTTCCAGTGGCGCCTGAGTGTAAAGAGCAACACCTTCCTCAGCATCAAGAGGGATCAGGTTCAGGGCTTTATCATATATCTGACTGATAATCATTATGTTAACCAAGGTTATTAAGACTAATACCCCTTTCCCATGGGGTTGTTGAAAAAGT
>CAZWZQ010000097.1:0-5019 GCA_964638955.1 uncultured Rikenellaceae bacterium
TATGCTCTGTGTATCAGCCCTTTTCGAATGCCAGCGAGGGATCTCTCTTCCTGTCCTGTATGCTCTTAATTCCCTGAAATTACAAGTTTCTTATATCCCAGGTCTTCAATACCCGAGACAATCCTCACAAGATAAATTCCTCCCTTCAGGTTCAAATCATCGATAAAGAATTCTGTTATTCCAGACCCGGCTTTATATGAAGATATCACTACACCCCTGAAATCGTAAATTCTTATATCAGCTTCGTGTGTAAGAAGTTCTTTAAAGGTTATTGTCAGAGGATTAAGAGCCGGATTCGGGTATAACGCAAAATCATTTCCTTTTCCGCCAAAAAGATCTTCTATCCCTACGGAGATTTCCTGTTTTACTACAGAGGTAGCCTGGTATAGCTCTTTGGTTATATTATTCTGTATGAATGCAACAACCTCAATGTCAGAAGATTTACTGATTTTTTCAATAAACCATGTCTGGTCCGGTATAGTATAGGGTACATCTTTAGTCCATGTTTTCTGCAAGCTTATTCCTCCGGCATCAGGGATAAATTTTCTGAATACATTATAAAAGGTTGTTTCACCATTGGCTCCTGAATTTTCGCTGTTCTCTTTTTCTGTTACTGCGATGTACAATGTCAAGTTATCGGAATCATAATCTTCTGTGGCTGTAATAGTTCCGCTAACAGACAGAATTCCTCTGGAAGTATCAGCAGCCAATGATATTTCAAATATTGAAGGAATAAGACTTCTTTTGGTAATATCATTACTGTCGATCTTCACCAGGTCGTTATCAAAAATATTTGCAAAATCTATCTTTGTTCCGCCATCAATGAATGTATATGGTGCTCTTGTAAGTCCGTAGAAAAGTATTCTGGCGCTTGCATCGGCGGGATTGTCGTTAAAATATGGATCAGCTCCCGGGAAATTGGTATGATATTGTATATTTATCACATCTTCCTTTTTGTTATCAGTAATTATTTTAACCAGGGCATTTGCGTTACTGCTTAAGTCATCTGATATATTTGTGAAGTGCTCCAGCAGTACATTCCTGTTCCTGTCTCCTATCCTGATATCATCAAACGCGATACCGTCGCGTTTGAAGGATGAACCGTCAGATCCATAAGCCATTCTGAGCTTTACATCTGTTTGATCCTTAAGTTCATCAAGGGTATGAATTGCAGTTACCCACCCATTGTCAGGATTACCTATTGTAGTCCATCCCAGTTGACTGCCTCCCGGTTCTCCCTTGATAACCGCTGAATTAAACCATTGTATTCCATCTCCAATTGTTCCGATATGTTGCCATTCTTTATTATCTCCTATTTTATACTGAAGTGTTGCACCATCCCTCTCTTTTTCAAACCTCCTCCAGAGTTTAAGTTTGATGATTGGTCTTTCTACCGCACTGAAATCAAAGCAGGGAGATACAATGGAAGAGGATTCAACCTCCGGGTGATCATAGTCAAATTTTGTATACCATGCATTCAGTCCTGATGAAGCAGTGGTTATAACCTCCCTGTCAGGGGTACCGAATGACCAGTTGTTAATGGTGGACTCATCTTTAACCCAACCACCTTTTCCTGCGTCGAAGTCTTCAAAATACCCGTCAACCGGAATGGTTATTGTAGGCCTTATATAGATATTTTTTGTCAGCGTATCGATGCAGTTGAGATAACCGGTCCTTACAATATACTGAATACTGAGGTATCCTGTATCAGCTTTAAGATACCTGGCTGTTTTTTCAGCAGTGCTGAACTCGTCTCCGTCGAGGAGTCTCCAGCTTCGTGATACAACAGGAGATGAAGAGAATGTTGTGTCGATCAGTATTATTGAATCATCCGGATGCATGCAATCATTCTTCCAGTAAAAGTCTGCATCCGGTCTTATCCCAAGGTTAAAGGTTGCTTCTTTGGTAACGGAACAGTTATTTACTGTCGTGGCAGTAAGTGCTATTTTCTGTAAGCCACCGGTTTTATATAAATAACGGCCAACCTTAACTGTATCGGTTGTTATTTCCGCGCCGTCAGTAAATACCCACTGCCATGATTTGATAGAATCGGATGGGGTGGTATTGTTTATGAATATGGTTGTATCTGAATCATTTTCAATACATACGTCCTCAGGTAAAAAGTCCACTTTCGGAGAAGGATAAACCGTTACAGGAACCGTTGTGCTGATACTGCAGCCTGTTTTTATATTAGTATATGTATATGTTACTGTATCTGATCTTGCTGCTTTCTTAGGATCGATATAACCTCCTGAAACGGGGCCCGTAAATACTCCTCCCGGTACAGACGTGTATAATTCATAAGGCGCCACATGATCACAGATTATCTCTCCGGGATCCAGGTTTTTTATCTCAACCTGTCCCAGGCTGTCTACATTAATTGCTTTTGATATGCTGTAATCTACACCATCCCATTTATACGAGAAGACCAATGTATCAAGTCCTTCACCTGCTTCCGGAACATTATAATCCGCATCAGTATCTCCCGTGATGTATCCCAGGGTGTTTTTAAAATTGGTAAATCCTGTTATAGTCACCCCGGTTGAAGGGAGATCGATGATTTTTACATTATATGTCGTATCCTCATAACAAATTACCGATGGTATGTCGATAAAATTACCCTGGGCTTCCCTTATCCTTGTTTTCAGTCCGAGACTTGCTGTACAATTGTTTGCATCAGTGATTATGTATTTGATCTCATGTTCACCAAGTCCGGCAATATCAGGGAACATTTTATCTCCCGATACTCCATTACCGCTGAATGTTCCTCCTGACTGAACAGGTACTAGGTCTACGGCACCCCCTGTAATATTATATGTAGTGTTGAGCGGGAAGGAAGGATCCGGCAAAGGATTAATTGTGACAGTGTCGTAAAGTATCTTACTGTAACAACCTCTGGGAGATCTGTACCGGTATGATACAGGATAAGATACCCCTGCTGTTCCCAGTGACGGATCAGCATATGCCGAACCGGCTTTTGTATCTGACAGGATATCACCGGTCCATGTGGCAGTTCCACCAAGAGGATAAATACCTTCGATTGAGATATATTCTTTCGGATCATCCCGGCAATATGCTGAATTCAGGTTAAGAATCCTTATTTCTGTACCTACCGAATCAATCCTGAATGATTTGCTGATCTGGTAGAATGTACCGAGATAATTATATGAGAAAAACAGTATATCTTCATCAATTTCCGGGCTCATCATTCCGGGGTCAATAGTTACGGTAGTGCCTGACTGGCTTACTATTCCATTGTCGTCGGTACAAGTAAAACCGATTATTGTCGATCCGTCGGGAACTCCTGTAACAGTAATTACATCCGTTCCGCTGTCGTGGCAGTAAAGAGTATCGAAACCTACAAATGACGAGACGTTAGGATTGACATATACCAGTTTTGAAGCCTGCTGAGAACAGTTATGAGCTGTATTAACCACCATCAGCAGATAACTGATAGTATACGGGCTGCCTTCGGAACCCGCTGTTGAAGGCGAGAATATCGTATCGGTAACACCCGTACCTGAAAATACACCTCCCAGAACATTGGCTGAAAGATCGACATCATTTTCAGATACACTGTACTGGTCCTTGGGCATGATTATCCTTGCAAGGGGATTACTCATGACCGGCACTCCGACTTTTTCAGGAATGTTCGATGATCTGGGAGTAACTTTAAATGTTATATCCGCATTACTGTCTATATCTTCAACCTGTTGAAGTGTATATTGGATACCTGTTGCTCCCGGAATAGCAACACCGTTCCTGTACCATTGATAGGTAGATACTCCTTCACTTTTATAAAAACTATAATAATATTTCCCTCTCAGCACCTGGCCTGCAGCTCTTATGCCTTCAATGCAAACCTGGCTTGCAACAGGTCTTAATGATGATGTATCCACAACAAAGTCTGTCAGGGCGCTCTGAACCGGTGTTCCGGTATTCGGATAGCCTGTCAGGGATACAGGAGTAACTTCGAATGATAATCTGTATCCCTCATCCTCCGGGGTAACCAGATATGTTGTTGCTGTAGCACCTGTTATTGGGATTGTACTGTTCCTCAACCACCTGAATGTGCTTGTTCCTTCGAAGTCCGCAGGATCAACATCAGAAAAATCATAGTCCCCCTCAAGTGTGGAGCCCACGGCTGCTATACCCGAAATAATCTGGACATTGCTGGCTACCGGCTGGCTGTTTGCCGGTCCGTACGGATCACTAATAACCAGATCACCGGTAGTTGTTCCTGTTGCAGCTACCGGAGTTATATATATTCTGAAATATTTACCCTGTTCGCTATTATCTATAACATGAGCAATACCTGTTTCCCCTAATATAGGTGTGTATGTTCCTCCTGCACTGGTTGAAGAATACCATTGATACAATGTGCCGCTTTCGATATCTCCCTCTAAATCCGAGTAAACATAATGACCTGTCAGTAATCCATTTACATTCAATGATCCGGTAATTTGCTGGATAGTGGCACTAGGAGGACCATTAATGACCGGTCCTACCCAAGTTGCAGTCGTAACTGTCGTTCCCGGACTCGATCCTGCCTGGGCAACAGGAGTAACGGAAAAACCTATATATTTTCCAGTTTCATCATTTGTAAGCTGATAGGATGCAGATGTTGCACTGGCAATATCCACTGAATCTGCTCCCGAAGGATTTGTACTTGTGTGCCATTGGTAAACCGATGAACCTTCGGCATCTCCTTCAGAATCCGAATACTGATAGTTACCGCTGAGTACTTTAGAGACTCTTACATCGCCGCTTATTGTAACATTAGAGGCAACAGGCGGATTATCGGTTATTTGGCCATCCCATGAAGAATATGTCACATCTCCTGGTGTGGTTCCGGTCTGGGCTTTAGGTGTTACACCGAATCTGATATATTTGTTTCGGTCATTCAATGTAAGCATGTATGTCTGGGATGTTGCTCCGGTTATAGGGACAGCACCTGACCCGGACCCGTCATTTGCCCTGTACCATTGGAAAGATGTAGCACCTTCAGGATCAGACTCA
>CAZWZQ010000098.1:0-1101 GCA_964638955.1 uncultured Rikenellaceae bacterium
GGAGAAATGGCAGAGTGGTCGAATGCGGCGGTCTTGAAAACCGTTGTCCTGAGAACTCGGGACCGGGGGTTCGAATCCCTCTTTCTCCGCCAAAGGCATCAGATCAGTCCCGCAGCTTCTGCTGCGGGATTTTTGTTTTTGAAAAGCCCGAATCAGGCTTGCCTGAATGAGGGATTTGAAAAAAACAAAAACCGCTCGAAGAGCGGACTGATCTGATGCCTTTGAAGCCGCCCGCCAGGGATCACCGACGAACGCAGTGAGGAGGTAATCCCCGGGTCATGTACTCATCCCCCAAACCCCCTTCTCTACTTCGTAAAGAAGGGGGCTTTTTATCTGGTATATAGATATTTACAGCATTTTGTACAGCCTGCTATCATAAGGAGACGAGGGAAAATAAAAAGACCCGAAGGGTCATTTAAGCGATGCCGGATCCGCCCGCCAGGGATCACCGACGAACGCAGTGAGGAGGTAATCCCGGTGTGCCGGCCTCTCCTCACCCCTCGCAAAGCTCGGTGTTGCCCCTCCCCCGGGAGGGAGGGGCTATGATTCTGTATAAGTTGAATTTTTATTTTCAGAATATAGCTTGCATGAGTGTTTATCCCGGTATTGTTATTTTATTAACAGCACTGGCGCGTGCCTGCCCTGAGCGGAGCGAAGGGTCCGGATTTGTCTTGTTATACAATACTGTCTGGAAAGAAGGAACGACTGCCTGCCGGTAGGCAGGCGGCAGGAATTGCAAAAACCGTGACAACTTCCCTTTATTGTCCGTGTTAGCTGGAGGGGTAGATTTTTATCCCGGTATAAAGGAACTGTCAAGGTGTTGTGATTATTGAAGAAAGCAGTAATTGTCAAGTTTTTATAGAAGTTAAAATTTGTCACGATTTGATTACGTTAATGTTATTGTATTATAATTATGTCTTAGAATAGCCTCTTATAATGTTAAAGCGGGACGGGCTGGAAGGCTCTTCCCGCAAGCTTTGGAATCGCTCAGGCCTGTGTGGATTGCGGGATGTGCCTTACAGCGACGGGATGGTTTCAATCCTGAGTTGAATTATAGATAAAAAACTTTGCTAATGTATTTAACAGGAATTCCGGAAGTAT
>CAZWZQ010000098.1:1201-4916 GCA_964638955.1 uncultured Rikenellaceae bacterium
TATCTGTTTTGCTGCTTCGTATCCATCCATATCCAGCATTAAAATATCAAACTGATAATATTAGAATTTCAGACTATAAGTTACAGATGGTAAGATTGGGAATAAAGTGTACTTTTTAAAAATTATTAAATCCTTTCTCCCATGAATATCATCATTGCCATAATAAACAAAGAAGACATTTTTATGATTGTAAGCATTATATACACTCACACTCCATGTTCTGTAAAAGGATTTTTTTTGTTTATGAAAGTTTATTCCTAAGTCAAGACGATGATAAGAAGGGAGTCTATAATTGTTCCTGGATTCATAATATTGAATTTTTTTAAAATCGCCTCCAACTAAATATGAATCATATACATCAGTAATAATAGTATATAGATTTCCTGAGCTAAATTCCCAGGTAAGACCTACATCAAGTTTATCATTGATCTTTCTGCTTACCAAGACATTCACATCATGTCGCCGATCATACTTATATGGGAACCATTTTCCGAGACTAATATTTTCAAATTGACGTTCTGTTTTAGCTAAGGTATAGGATAACCAACCTGTTGTTTTTCCGGAACTTTTTTTAAGCATAAACTCAAGCCCATAAGCCCTTCCCAGGCCTCCCTTCTCAATTTTAGTTTCCCAATTACCTGTATCCAGGAAACTGCTTCCCTCGCTGTATTCAATCAGATCTTTCATTGATTTATAATAAGTTTCAATGCGAAATTCATAATCTTCAGCAAAGTTATAAACAGCCCCCAATGATATTTGATCTGATATTTGTGGATTAACTTTGTCAGTGGCCGGAACCCACAAATCAGTCGGGAAAGTTATTCTTGAACTAGTAAGCAAATGGATATATTGTTTCATTCTTGAATAAGATAGCTTTAGCGCACAATTATCACTAATAAGAACACTGCCAGAAAATCGAGGTTCAAAAGAGCTATATGTTTTATTTTTCACAAGAAATGAAGAAATCCGCAATCCAGTGTTAATCTTAAGTTTGTTAATTACCTGAATTTCGTCTTCAACATAAAAAGAAGGTTCAAATGCATTCTGTTTATACTGTTCACTACTTGTTAATGTAATATCGGGACTTGAATTTATTAAGGATATATGAGCAAAAGGAGTGAATTGATGATAAATTGCTTCCACTCCAAATTTAAAAGTATGACCAGTTAAAGGTTGATAGTCAAAGTCAACTTTTAAGGCGATATTTCTAATACCGGAATTGAAATCAGATTTGTACTTATCGCTATTTAATGATCCTGTTGATTGTTCTGTCTGAGTGTTATTGAAAAGCTTATTATCAAAATACTGATAATTACTGTAAGTTAGGCTGGTATTGCTAAAAAGATTCTTGTTGAAAATGTAATTCCATCTCAAAGCTGCTGTAATATTACCCCATCCATAGTTCTGCTTTTCTTCTGAAAGATATTCAACACCTGAACTAATGAATTCACTTTTTGTATCTATACCAGAAATATTATCTTTCCCTGCGTAAATACTGAAGTACAATGTATTTTGATTGGAAAATATGTGATTGATTTTTGCAGTCAAATCGTAAAAATAATAATAGGGATATTCCTTTTTTTTAAGGAAACTACGAGTGATAATATCCACCCAACTCCTTCTTGCCGAAACCAGATATGATGTTTTATCCTTTTTCAAAGGACCTTCAATCGTTATTTTGGATGATATCAGACCAATAGTGGCATCACCATGAAATTCTTTATTATTGCCTTCTTTCATCCGAATATCTACAACAGAGGACAATCGACCTCCATATCGCGAAGGGAATCCTCCTGTTATCAAGGTCACATTTTTAATAGCATCCGGATTAAAAATTGAAATAAAACCAAATAAATGATCGGGATTATAAACAGGCACACCGTCCAACAATATCAGGTTCTGATCAGGGCTGCCTCCACGTATGTAAAGCCCACTGGTACCTTCTGTACCGGATTGTACCCCGGGAATTAATTGTAAAATCTTTAAAACATCCGCTTCACTCATCAACACAGGGATTTGTTTTGTAAAACTTATCGGAAGCACGATAGTACTAATATCGGTACTTTCTGTTAGATGTCTATTATCATTAACTATTACCTCAGAGAGTTTATAGGTTATAGGCTCAAGTACAATATTTATAGTTGTGTCACTTGCCAGAAAAAAACTGATTCTTGAGGTTTTGTATCCTATATAACTATAGATAAGGGAGACTGATCCCTTGTTACATTTTAGATTGAAGTAACCATAAGAATTACTGTTTGATCCATTTAATGAAACAGAATCATATATAGTAGCACCGATCAACCTCTCCCCGGTCCTGGCATCTTCAATATATCCGTTAATGGTATAATTCTGGCCATTTAATTCAAACCAGCAGAACAAGACCGTAAGAATAGAATATGCGAATCTCATTTAAAGGAAGGAGTATAATAAACAGGTAATAAGATTGAAGAGTCTATACTTACAGATGTACCTGTAAATATTCCAACACCATTTTTAATATTATTATATACTAAACAGGATTCTGAGAAAATATCATTTCTCTTATAAACCTGGACATAATTTGATCTGGCATATTTGTAATATGCTTCGTTTATTGAAAACAACTTAAAATTTATTTTCCTCATTGTGAATTTTTCTCCGGGAACAGGAGGATAGGCTAAATCAATCAGACAGCCAGGATTAATTAACACTTTTAATGTATAATTCGTTCCATTAAAAGAATCATCCGCTATAAAAACTTTGTACAATATAATTTCTTCATTTTCTGTACCACGCACAGGAAAACCCCAGGAACTAGCCGGGAATTTATAGTATACAGCATTAAGGTCATTACAAAAGAATGGAACATTACAATTTACGGTCCAGGTACCTGGATTCTCAAAAACAAACGGACTTTCATATAAAAGACCAAGTCTGGAAATACTGAAAAGATAAAAGTTCCTTTCACCGGGAGGATCAGAAAATTTTATTCTACACTCTAAAGCCTTAATTAAATTTTGTCCGACCTGTGTAAAAACTGTGTTGGTATCAACAGAAATGATTGGTACAATTTCAGGTATAAGGGTTTCGGCAGAAACTTCATTGAAGTTTGGAGCTGAAACAAGAATTGAGTATGTATGATTTTTTTGGGGAGAAATTCCATCTAAGACTTGATAATTTCTGAATAATGTTAAGTGATTACCATACTCATAACGACGTTGATAGGATTCTTTATAAAATAGATTACAGATATATACCCCATCCTCATATAGTTTAACCGATGCATCTTTAATAGTTAAAGTACTATCAATCAACTGTGGATAAGACTGGCTACCGGTTAATTCCAATTCAATGTTCTCATTCTCATTTAAAATACAATTTACTGTAATCAGAGGTGCATGTTCAGGTAATTTCAGATTCAATGTTTCTTCACATGAGGCAAGAAGAAAAACAAAAAGACATACTATACTATATAATAATTGTTTAATATTCATAATTAACCATGTGATTGAATCATATTAATCGATTTATTTCAAAATGTGCTTACATAATTGTAAAAACTCGGTTTAGTGAAAAAGATGGCATTCCGAGAAATCATAGCTATTTCTCTCTCTTGTAAAAGTCAATGTCTGATTTGCAATCTGAGAGTGATAAGAGACTGAATGCCATCTTAAAGTCATGCAGGTTCCTGCTTCGCTAAAGCTTCGCAGGACAAAGCGTGCAGGTTGCAAAA
>CAZWZQ010000099.1:0-4776 GCA_964638955.1 uncultured Rikenellaceae bacterium
AGTCGGAAGTCCGAAGCCTGAAGTCCGAAGATTTATGTGACATGTAGTCTTGACTTCTGACTTCTGACTTCTGACTCCTGACTTCTGACTCCTGACTCCCGACTTCTGTCTCTCAACAGAGAGGAATCATCTTCAATAAGTATTTGAATACTGATAGTTTTCTTTACATTTATTTCTGTCATTTAAGTTTTAATAAGGAAGTGCCATCATTTGTTACCTTTTAAGTACAATCTTATCTTATGTTTTCTCAGGACAATAATGTTTTATCATTACATTTTTCAGATTGAAAGTGATTAGTTATGGTGCTTCAATTTATCCCGCAACATATCGCTGATTATAATTTCAATCTCTTCAAAATCTTCTGTTTTTCTTAGAAAATAATCAGCTCCTGCTTCAAAACACCTTTTTTTGTAAATAGGATAATCGTAATTTGTCAGAATGCAGACCTTAACTTTCATTTTCAACTCCCTGATTTTCTTTAACACCTCTATTCCATTCATTTCCGGCATCCTGATATCAAGAATTGCCAGATCAGGTTCCTTTTCCCTGATAAGCTTCAGCGCTTCCACTCCGTTTTCAGCTTCATACACGACAGAATTGTGATTAATACTGTTCAATAAACTTCTGATCCTGTCTCTCAACAGAGAGGAATCATCAGCAATAACTATTTTCATAATCAGGGGGCTTTTTTATTTATACAGGGATCGTTAAATTTTAACGTTTTCCCAAAATGACAATATAGTAAATACAGACGCCTTAAGATATAAGGATTTAGCCTGTTCGGATGTAGGGGGAATGATGATTCTGATGTAGGGGAAGGACTACAAGGCAGTAGGCAGTAGGCACTAGGCACTAGGCAGTAGGTTACCTTCAGCCTATCGTCTTTGCGCCGTTATTCTATCAGACTATCTTAATAAAATTAAAAGGTACATCCAGGTCCGAAGAAAAAAAAGTTCCTTTTTCGAGTATATCTTCATCTTCATCTTTGTAGTACCAGTTAATTATGAACTTTTTATTGTTTTTCCGGAGATGAATATGTGTTATTTTATGAATTAAATCAAGTAAGTACTTAGTACCTACACTGTTAATATATTCAAGATAAATTTCAACACAGGTAATTTCAGCAGGATTACAAAAATATTCTTTTATCCATTCCTCTATTGGATTAAAGAAGTCTTCGGCATTTTCAGGAATTAACCGACCTGTTAATTTAATAGTCCCTTTCGGGTCAAGAATGACCTCCGGAGTGTTTTTTGTGGGTGATATTAATTGCTGGTTTTTACACATGTTAATATCTTCTATAGAAAATTGCTTACTGATAAACGTGTACCTGAACAACTGATATATTCCCAAAGTTACAATTTTTCGTGATATCCATCAATTATTTATATCATTTGCCTGTTCGACACATGGCGCAACGGCGAAAAGGCGTAAGGGCATAAGGGCATAAGGGCTTTAGGGCTTAAAGGCCTTGCCGTTTCACCGTTATACTGTTGTAACGCAACAAGACAGTATAAGACTTCTGCATTAAAACGATAATAATTTAAGTAAATGTTTGAAAATATCGCCTTAAATTGTAAATTTGTTTTACGAAATATCGTATTGTATGTTTATTGAAAGAGATATTCTTAAAAAAATAGTGGCACATCTTAATAAAGATGAAATTACTGTGATAAACGGCCCGAGGCAGGTTGGCAAGACAACCATTTTACAAAGGCTTATGAAAAAGGTTGAACAGCAAAGGATTAATTATTTTTATCTTAATTATGATATTGAAGAAGACAGACGTCACCTTGCCACACAGAGATCTCTTCTCAATAAAATAAAACTGGAATGTGGAGAAAAAAGAGCTTTTATATTTATTGATGAGATACAAAGGAAAGAAGATGCCGGTCTCTTTCTGAAAGGATTGTTTGATATGCAAACACCTCATAAATTTATTGTTACCGGCAGCGGAAGCCTTGAACTTAAAGAAAAAATCAGTGAATCACTTACCGGGAGAAAAAGAGTTTTCAATGTAAAGCCATTATCTTTTATTGAGTTTATTAATTACCGGACAGGTGAAAAATATTCCGACAGATTGAAACTACTGTTTTCAGTTGAACCTGAACTTGCAGAAGAATTACTTGAAGAATATATCACTTTTGGAGGTTATCCAAAAGTCGTTCTTTCTGACTCTCCTCAGGAAAAACATGAAGTCATCAAAGAAATATTTACCAGCACAACTGAAAAAGATCTGTTCTTTTTTCTGAAGCTTAACCGTCCTGAAGCAATGAATCACCTGTTAAGGGTGCTTGCCCTTATTACCGGAAAACCTGTTAATTATACCTGGTTATCAAAAGAAACAGGACTCTCCTTACCTACAGTAAAAAATTACCTGTATTATCTTGAGAAAATCTTCATGGTTTTTCCGGTTTACCCGTTTTTTAAAAACCGGATAAAAGAAATTTCAAAATCGCCGGTGCTTTATTTCAACGATACTGGCCTTTGTAATTATTTAGCCGGTCAATTCAAACCCGGCTCACCAGGAATATCCGGATTTCAATTCCAGCATTTTGCATGGAGAATGTTATCTGATAAATACGAAGAAACCCTGTGCAGCCTTAACTATTGGAGAACTACAGACAAAGCTGAAGTTGATTTTGTTATAAACTGTACTGACAAAGTCATTCCCTGGGAAGTAAAATATTCAGCCCTTAAAAGAAAAGAAGTTACGAGGTCAATGTACAGCTTCATTGAAAAATACAATCCTCCCGAAGCATACATCCTGAACAAATCTTTTTCAGTTACATCTCATTGGAAGAATACCATTATCAACCACCTGACTGTCGGGGATGCTTTTATGTAGGGGGGCTCACTGATCTCGATAGAGCAACGGTTTGACAGTTCCGCTCTCCGCCTTCTGCCTTCTGCCTCATTATTCTATCAGATTATTCCTTATCGCATATATGGTCAGCTCAGCGTTATTCTTCATATCCATTTTCTCAAGGATACGGGCACGGTAAGTGCTTACTGTTTTATCGGAGATAAAAATTTCCTTTGAGATTTCCATAACAGATTTACCTTTTGCCAGCATTACCATTACCTGGAATTCCCTTTCCGAGAGCTTCTCATGAGGTATCCTGTTACTGGAATCATACCCGTTAAAAGCCAGCTTTTCTGCAAAAGCATTTCCAATATATCTGCCGCCTGATACAATTTTCCTGATGGCATGAGTTAACTCTTCGAAGGCATTGTCTTTTGAAATATACCCCGAAGCACCCAGTTTAAATGCATGAACGGCATATTGCTCCTGAGGATGAACACTAAGCATCAGGACACTGGTTTGCAAATTCCTCTCTTTTATTTTCTGCAACACATCCAACCCGCTCATTCCCGGCATTGAAACATCGAGAATTACAAGGTCAAAACTTCCATCTTTTATCTTTGCCCACGCCTCATTACCATTTACAGCTTCATCTATCAGTTTAACTTCATCGAGAGTCTTTACATATTGTTTAAGTCCTTCGCGAACTATTGAATGATCATCTGCAATAAGTATTTTCATGACTTACTTATTTTCTTTTCAGGAATAAAAACTGTCAATTTTGTTCCTTGTCCTTTTTTTGATGATATACCAACCTTACCTCCAAATTGTCTGATCCGTTCACGCATGCCAATCAATCCTAAAGATTTAGCTGATTCAACTTTTTCCCTTGTAATCCCGATTCCATTATCCTGAACGGCCAGTGTCATACCTTTTTGGGTCTGATGCAATTCAATGGTAACCTCTGAGGCATTTGCATGCCGGATTACATTTGTCAGAGCCTCCTGAAAGACACGGAAGAATATCAGGTTCTTTTGGGAATCACCAAAAGTTGAATCATCAAGTTTTAAGTTGCATCTGATTCCGGTTCTTTTCTCAAATTCGCCGGAATACCATTCGATGGCAGCTGCTAATCCAAGATCATCAAGAATACCGGGACGCAGGTCTGAAGAAATACGTTGCACATCTTTAATTGTATTTGATATCATTTCAACCATACCTTCGAGTTTTGCTACAGCTTTCGGTTTGGTACCTATATATTTATGCATCCAGTTCAGATCGAGCTTTAAAGCGGTCAGCGACTGACCAATCTGATCGTGGATTTCCCTGGAGATCAGAGCACGTTCGTCCTCACGTATCTCGTTAAGATGCTTGTGGAGATCCTCCAGCAGTTTCTTTGATTTTCTGATCTCTTCATTTGCCTGTTTGCGCTCGGTGATGTTTGTCCAGAACCCTATGATTTCAAGCAGGTTATTGTTATGATCCCGTACCAGTTTCATCTCATCACGTACCCAGATATATCTTCCATCTTTGCATTTGTAGCGATATTCATAGGTATGCAACCCTTTTTCAAATAACGTCTTCATCCCATCCGAAACGATCACTCGGTCTTCAGGATGGACATGGTTATACCAAAAACTCGAATCCCTGATGAAATCCTCCGGATCGTGGCCAACCATTTGGTCAACGTTACTACTGGTGAATGTCGTTCTAAAATCTCCCGAGGCCTTTGCTGAGTAGATAACTGCCGAGGTAGAGGAGAGCAGATACTGGAGTCTCTCATTGGCAAGGAGTACTTGTTCCTCCGCCCTCTTGCGTTCGGTGATGTCCTGTGCAAAACCTATCAGACCGCAGGGGACGCCATTCTGGTCACAAATTGGAATCTTATCTGTCTGTACCCATCTTATGCCGCTTGCAGATTCATATTGTTCTATTATGTTTAATTTAGGACGCCCTGATTTTAAAACTTC
>CAZWZQ010000100.1:0-3202 GCA_964638955.1 uncultured Rikenellaceae bacterium
CATGAAAAAATGACAGGACGTCAACTTTACACCTGATCCATTTCAGAATTTTAAAATATTTATAAAAAATTCTTCACCAGCGCTTAGCAGAAGATCATGTGTGCAAATAATGGCATAAAGATCATTATTTGATACCGTGACAGATACATTGCATTTTGTGCATGAGGGCAGACTGAATAATACTCCGTTATCGCAGGCAAGAATAAACTGATCGCGGACAGAGTCATAGGTGATGGCATTGGGTTCATTTGTAAGGAATCGCATAATCCCCTGATCGTCATCATATACAAGGATTCTTTCTACCCATACATTTCCCAGAGTTGAAAAGAGTACCGCAGGAGAATTGTCATCATGCCTTCCGATGATGACGATCCTGTTATTTATAGCAAGTACCTTTTTAAACACACAGGATTTATTATAACCTGAATACTCTTTATTGTAATCCTTGATTTGCCAGTTAAAGCCATCCTTTGATATTAATATCACGCCTCTGTCGGTAACACCGATGAAAAATGAATCGTTGGCTGTAACGGAAACAATATTTCCCTTTACTTCTGATTTTATGCGGCTCCAGGAGTCCCCGTTTTTTGAGATAAGGATTGTTCCGCCGTCACCACCAGCAATAAATAATCCGTTATTGCAGGTGATTCCGTTGATATTGTCATTTGTTCCGGATTCGACTGTGGAAAAGATCTTCCCATCTGATGAGAAAAGAATTGTTCCATTATCACCGCCGACAACCACAACCTTGTCGTTCGCGGTAACGCAGTTTAAATTATTGCTGCTATTGCTGACGACTGCGGCTTTTTCCCCTGAACTGCTTATATAATCGATTCTTCCGGCAGTGCCAACAGCAAGATACCTCCTGCTGTAAAATATAATATCCCTGTAACCCTTCACATTTTCTGTTTCTGCGAGCCACCCGGGACTATTCCCCCGGTCCCTTTCTTCCGCCGGATTAAGCAATAACTTTTCTGCCGGTACCAGACAGATCAGTCCCCCGAAAAATAAATGGATTATTTTTTTAAACAGCAGTGACATATTTAAAATTGTACAAACCCCGCTCAGGGCAATCCGGAGCTGGGCAAAGTACGTATAACCCGGAATGATTAATTACCCATATTACCTATATTAAAGTAATCAAACCTGACCTTGAAAGGCTGTTGAGCCCCGGGTGCCAAGGTGTCCATAAACATTGCTAGCATACCACCCATGGAGGATGATACCCCGTCGCAGGCAATCAAACCGGCTTTAATATCACTCAAAACAATATCTGTTGAGCCCAGAAGTACGAAATTACCTCCTCCTGTTGCATACCAGGCAGTATACCTGCTGCCTTTTTTCTCAAGACTGAGTACTATGGCGAGATCATCAGGTACAAGTCCGCGTGTACTTATATTGGCAGCAGAATACTGAGCACCCTGATTTTCGACAAGAAGTTCAATATTTTCATCTCCTCCCATAAATCCTTCGGTTGAATTGATATAGACAAGCTTGACATAATTATCATCATCCTGGTAAGCAATAATTCCTCCCTGCTGGTCAGGCTTCACGGGTCTTTTTGAAAATTCAATCCTCGATTCCACAATCCAGTCAGTGTTGGCACTCTGCAGAAGGATATTCTTTGCGTTGTTGGCGGATCCTTTTAAATCACCCTCCTGGGCTGTAATTGTAAGATAACGTTCCGGTTCGGTAAGGCTCCAGTTTGCAGTATCCTCCCTTACCCAATTCCATTTTTCTCTCATCGTAACTGACATGAAATTATCTCCGATGGATGGTGTACCAAAATTGACTGCATAGATACCTGTCTGTCCGGTAACATTATCGGTCAGGGTTATCAGTGCAGTTCCGGGTATTGCAGTTGCCTGGGTAATTTTAAGTGCTGTTCCCGGGACTGAAGGCTGAGCGGTTATTTCCGGAGGTCTGGCTGTAACATCTTCAGTAAGATAACTGTAGGCATGAACATCAGAACTAAAATTATCCAATTTCTGTCCATCCATTTCTATTGATGAAAGTGTGAGATCAGCCATGACCTTTAACGGATAACCATCAGATTTTGTCACACCGTCAATTGTTACTTCGGCAGTGATTGTTGCAACACCCTGTGATACGGCAGTTACAAGGCCTTTCTCATCAACACTTGCCACAGCCGGATTATTGCTCCTGTAGGTAACTTTCGCATTTTTAACGTCATAGAAACTGTCATCCGACATTGCTGTCGCTACACTTGTCTGTACGGTGTTCCCCGGCTTCAATACCACTCTGCCGCACTCGGCAACCACAGTGTTCAGCACGGGATTATATTCACCGCTCATTACAGCTTCAACGGTTCCCCTGATATCTTTTGATGAGGACCCGATCTCAAATATGTATCTGCCCTGGTCAAACATAATTTTGTCATTCTCACTATCCCAGAACCACAGGTCAGCGCAATCTATCTCTATCGATACTGTTTTAGTCTGTCCGGCAGGGAAAGTCACTCTCTGAAATCCCTTAAGCCTTTTTATCGGTCTTTCAAGCGAAGCCGGACTATCGGGTGTCCTCACATAAATCTGTACTACCTCATCTCCTTCCACACTTCCTGTATTTTTTACATCAGCGCCTATGGTGATCCTGTCGTTAGGAGTTATAGTATTCTTGCTGATGGTGAAGTTACTGTACTCAAAGGTTGTGTATGAGAGTCCGTAGCCGAATTCATAGGATACATCCTTGTTAAAATACCAGTATGTACGTCCGTTCCTGTTTTTTCCGGCCCTGAGATTATAGTCGGTGATAGGCGGAAGATCATTAACTGATTTGTACCATGTTGCATTCAGTTTGCCTCCCGGATTTACATCACCAAAAAGAATGCTGGCCATTGCAGCCCCCTGTGCCTGTCCGTTGAACCCTGTCCAGATTATCCCGGCAACATTGGGATTATCCTTGAACTGATCGACTTCAACCATACCCAGGCTTTGCATTACCACGACAGTATTGGGATTGACAGCTGCCACTTCATTGATCAGTTCGTACTGGTTGCCGGGCAGAACCAGAGAAAGCCTGTCAGCTTCCTCATTGGCTGTTTTGTCGTCCGTTCCCACAAACAGAACAACTACATCTGATGATGCAGCCAGATCAATGACTTCCTTATCGATAGGTAGTTTTGCAGGAGCACGATAGACCAGATATAAGGTCTGGTTTCCGGAAATTTCTTTCCGGACTG
>CAZWZQ010000100.1:3302-4693 GCA_964638955.1 uncultured Rikenellaceae bacterium
ACTGCTATTCCCTTTGATGAGGCTGTGAACCGGGTAGCATCATATGTTACTGAAGATCCGTCATTCTTTACTATTTCAAAGTTGTTAACGTTGAACAGATTACTGCCACTCACCGTGTTTGCACCTTCTTTATAAGCAACTTCGGCAGTTGATCCTTTGGCAGACAGGAGGCTTTTTATCCCTGATAAGGAAGTTACCTTGTGTTTATCAAGAGGTTCTCCGGAATAGGGTCCAAGTTCAACCTTATCAACCTGGGGACCTATCAAAGCTATTTTCTTTAGTTCGGATGCATTGAGCGGAAGAATTGTCCTGTCGGAATTTTGCATTACATTATTCTTAAGCAGGACAGGTGTTTTCTTTGCAACCTCAACAGCGAATGCCACATGATCGGGAGAATTTACAACAGTCGTGTCGATCTTTGAATATGCGACTTTTGACGGTGGATCGAATTCTCCGATTCTCATGCGTACTGTGAACATATTAACAAGAGCACGGTCGATGTCTGCTTCTGTTATTAAACCTTTATTCAGTGCATCAATAGCACTTGTCTGGTATATACTGCCGCAGTCGGTGTCAACTCCTGATTTCAGTCCGAGGGCAGTTGCTTCAGCCGCAGTCTTAACATAGAGATGACCTGTCTGGATATCCTGGATAGCACCGCAGTCACCGGTGATATAGCCATAAAGACCATAGGTCTTACGTGCTATAGTATCGACAAGATATTTATTTGCTGACATAGGGATTCCGTTGACCGCATTGTAGCAGGTCATTATACTGGGCAGTTTATCCTTTACTATAAGCTTCCTGTATTGAGAGAGATAATATTCCCTCATATCCCTTTTGTCCATATCGGAACTGCCTACGTGACGGTTGAATTCGCTGTTGTTTGCGAAGTAATGCTTGCCACATGGAACAGCTTTAAGATAAACAGGGTCGTTGCCCATCATACCACGTACAAAGCCACCTCCGATCTGTGAGATCAGGAAAGGATCCTCGCCGAAAGATTCTCCTGTTCTGCCCCATCTGGGATCCCTCACAGGTTCAACTACCGGAGACCAGAAGGTCAGGCTGGCTATCACGGGAGTATTAAATGCCCTTGCTTCGTCGGTAATTACAGAAGTCTCCCGTTCCATAAGAGCCGGATCCCAGGAAGATCCCAGAGCTACACTGTTCGGAAATGAAGTTGCCGGTCCGGCATAGGGATTGAACATGCCTACGACACCATGAAGAGCTTCGCCCCACACGTAGTAAGTATTGACTCCGAGCCGGGGAACAGCCGCCATTGTGTTGCCAAGAAGACTTTGCTTCTCTTCGATTGTGAACCTTGATACAAGGTCTGCTGCCCTCTCTTCAAAAGAGTAACCGGTATCAAGATATACAGGCTTTTTAGT
>CAZWZQ010000101.1:0-1123 GCA_964638955.1 uncultured Rikenellaceae bacterium
AAAGCTCTTCCATACCTTTTACTGGCATATAAAGCGGATTCATCTGATTACGAAACATGCAGCTATCTTGGTCAATGTTATTCCAGAATCAGGGATATGAAGATGAGTATTTATTATTATAACAGAGCTATCAAAATCCTCACTCCTGTTGAGAAACAACTGGGTTTGACGTATGGATTAAATGGAGACTCATATTACTATAATGAAGATTTCCGGGATGCGGTAACATGTTATTTAAATGCACAGACCAGGTATCCTGATCCAAATAATTATATGAAAATTGCCAATACCTATGATGATAAACTTAACGATAAAAAGAACTCGATAATCTATTATCAGATGTTTCTTGAAAACTTAAAAGATGCTAAGAGGACTTATACATCAGAATACATCGAATCAATCAAAAAGCGACTCGAATATTTGAAAAAAGAGATTTCTGAAGAAAAGTAATTATTGTATTATTGCTTCCCCACCTGAAACGTGACATAACTAATCCGAAAGGCAGAATAAGAAAAAAGTTGAACCACAGAGGACACAGGGAAACACGGAATTGCCACAGATTAATAATCCGTGTAAATCCCCCGAAAAGTCGGGGCAGGCTGTGCTCTCCGCGGTAAAAAAAACCTCTCTACTATTATTAATAAATCTTATCACCTATGAAGACACACATTATCTATTTTGTAGTAACAGCATTATTATCGGTTGGTTGTAGAAATACTGACCTTGATAAATCAATGCTGCCTTATAACATTGATCTGGAAAAGGATATTGGTAATATCAAATCAATTCCTTTGAGCACTATAGGAAGTAAGCTGGAATATATTCCGCTTGAAACTGATCCTGATTGTCTTATAGAAACTATATCAAATGTATCGGTTACTGATTCCTTCATATTCGTGAGTGATTATGACCGGCTGTTACTTTTTGATATAAACGGCAATTATATCAGGCAAATCGGAACAAAGGGAAGAGGGCCTGGTGAATATACAAGTGTCGGAGATTTCATTATCGATAATGAACAAAGGGAAATATATATTCTCTCTTCACGTATGGTACTCGTATACGATTTTGAAGGCCGGTTTAAAAGAGACTTCAATTTGGATTTCCCGGGCAGACAGTTCAT
>CAZWZQ010000101.1:1223-4623 GCA_964638955.1 uncultured Rikenellaceae bacterium
ATATCTAATTGTGTTTTTGACAAAAAATCATCCACATTTACTGTTCTGAAGGATAACAGTTTCGATAATGATATTGACGGCAGTATGCCTTTCTGGCCGGAAAAGATTATAAATGATAATCTCATGATTGATTATATAGATGCTTTTGATCTGATTACTTACGCCAGGGATAATAATACAGAATCAAAACAATTAAAAGAAGTTATAGAAAAGTTGACTGAAACTTCAAATCCGGTTTTGATAATCTTAAAAAATTAACAGCAAGATTTATTTTTGTTCCTTCTTTCGATATATATACCAGTAAGCCAGAGGTATAAAAAACAGACTCACAACCGTACCAAGCGACATCCCTCCTATCAGTGAAAGCGCCATCGGACGCTGAAGTTCTGATCCTATGCCATGGGCAAAAAGTATCGGGGCCGTAGATACCAGCGATGCCATGGCTACCATAATTATAGGCTTCAGCCTTCGTGAACCTCCGGTGTAAATAGCCTCTTTCAGACCTAATCCCTCCGCTCTCAGATTATTGATCGTATCGACTTTAAGTATCGAGTCGTTAATGATCACACCCGACATCACAATAAGTCCGATCATAGTCATGATGTTGATTGTACCTCCCCACAGGATTACAAGGAGCAATGCTCCTGCTATATCAATGGGGATCTCCAGGAGAACGATAAATGGCTGTGCAAGCGACTCAAACTGTGCTGCAAGAATAAAATAAAGAAGGAGCAGGGCTACCATCAGTATTATCGCCAATTCACGGAAAAGTTTCTGCCCGGTGATCAGGGAACCGCTGAAACTGACTGATAAAGTAGGATCGGAATTAATTATATTCCTTATCTCACCGGTCAGTACCGAAGGCTTGTTAGTTGTAATATCCATATTTACAGGTACATATTCTCCGGTCATACCTCCCTTGATCGTTTTATAATCATGAATACGCTGTACATTCACAACCTCCTTAATCGGTATTGATTGTCCTGTTTTACTTAATACTGTCCCTGATAACAATATATCACTCACCTGTTGTTCTCTGTCAGATAATACGATGGGTATCAATTCGTACGATTGCCTCAGGTCACCGATAACATTCTTATTCAACGAGGTTTTCAGGGTATTATAAAGGGTCATCGGATCGATGTTATACAACAATAACCTGTCAGGATCGATCTTCAGATCTATCTTATTCTCAACAGGGGGATTTGATATTCCCGCATCGGGCCACTGTTCCCTCATTTTACCAAGAACATCTGTCATAACCTCTACCGGGGGCACCTCTTTTTCCTTCATCAGGCTCACCTCTGCCACCAGGGGCACAGCAGATGCAGTGAATATCTTTTCAAATATATTCTGCTGTGCTTCTATATTAATGAGGGCTCCCGGATAATTGCGGCTGATAAAGTCATAAATATTCTTTTCGACAGTCTCCCTCAGACTGTAATCTTTTGCCTTGATATATACTTTCGATTGTGTATACGACTGATCATAGTCGCGGTTAAAAAGAAACTGCTGTTCACCGATGAATGAATTTGTCTGCAGAATAAAACCACTGCCTGATTCAATCATTGTTTCTATTCTTCTCATGTTTTCATCCAGATCAATATTCTCATTCCAGTCGATAGAAACAACCAGCTCATCCTGACGTACTGCGGGAAATCTTTCCTTTTCCATAACCGCAAATAACCAGATCATCACCACGATTATCAACAGGAAGGTAATCATCATAGATTTCCTGTACCTGAAGAAGAAGTTCATTCCACCTTCATATCTGTCTTCAAGATTCCTGAAACTGATCCTTTTCACAAATCTGGTCAGGGCTCCTTCCTTTCCGTTTCTGTAAAGGAGATAATAGATTGTCGGAAGCATAGTAACTCCAACCATAAGCGATACTCCCTGCCCTATTACAATAGCTATTGCCTGGTCGTAAAAAAGGGCTCCCGATATTCCGCTGAGAAAGATAAGAGGCACAAATACAGCACATGTTACAAGAACCGATGAGATAAGCGGGGTTATTACCTCGTTTGTTCCTTTTACACATGCTTCAGTCAGTGTAAGTCCCCTGTCGACCCACTGGGTAATATTCTCAATTACCACTATTGAATTATCGATCATCATCCCTATACCCAAGATAAGACCTGCCAGTGAGATGATGTTTATTGAAAGGCCGACGAAGTAAAAGAAAAGAAGACTTATTATCAGTGTGGCTGGAATACTGAATCCTATGATAAGCGGTGATTTGCCATCTTTCAGGAAAAAGAACATAAGGAGGAATGCAAGGAAACCTCCAGCCAGGAGGCTCTGCTTCAGATTCGAGAGAGAATAATCGAGAAGTCTCGTCTGATCCTGCGAAATCTCAAATTCAAGCTGAGGATAATCTCTCCTGAAAATATCGAGTATCTCCGACATCTTTTCCTCCAGGGAAGCCATTTTAGCAGTTGACTCCTTGATTATTGCCAGCGAAATTGCCCGTTTACCGTTCGAATAATATTCACCGCGGGGTCTCTCCTCCCTGATTCCCACATCTGCTACATCTTTGATCTGCAGTATCCTGACTCCTTTTTTGATATAGATGTCTTTTACATCATCCAGCTCTTTAAGGTATGAGCTGAATTCAAGATTATAAAGATACTTTCCCTCCTTCACCAGGATACTCCCGATATTTATATTGTTTATCTGTACCGCTTCAGTAATATCATCAGCGGTAATTCCCAGGCTTCTCATTTTTCCTTCATCCGGACCGATATAAATTTCCCTCTTAATCTGTCCTGTTATATCAGCCATCCCTATTTCCGGCAGTTGTTCGATCCTTTTCTTGATCACCGTTTCCGCAAATTCGCTCAGCTCAATGAATTTCTCATTGTCAGGCAGCGTATCGGTAAGGGTAATGTTAAGCATAAAGACAGGTATATCAGTGGCACTTGCCTTTATGATCCTTGGTCGCTCAAGATCACGCGGAAGGTTGTTCATGGCACCGTCGACCTTTTCATTTACCTCCATAAAAGCCATGTTAATATCATTACCGAATTTGAACGATAACCTTATCAGTGCACTGCCGTTACGTGATTCGGATTCAATCTTATCCAGACCCTGTACCTGAAGCAGGTTACGACGCAAAATCGACACAACCGTATTTTCAAGTTCCCTTGCACTGACATCAGAACGTGATATGGCAACAGTGATTTCAGGGATGTTAATGTCGGGCATAAGTGAAACAGGCAGCCTGCCGGAAGCAACTATACCTAACAATATCAATGCCAGGAAAGTCATGATCACGGCTACAGGGCGGGTTATGAGGAAGCGTACCATTTAAAAGTCTTTATGATATATAAATTACATCTCATTACGTAAGGCTCAGTGCGAGGACGAAGGGGCTTGGGGCTTGGGGCTTGGGGCTTGG
>CAZWZQ010000102.1:0-4485 GCA_964638955.1 uncultured Rikenellaceae bacterium
GCAAGATTGCATGATTATAATGCAAATGCTCTGAAATCGCAATTTTCAAAGTACCAACTCTGACGAATATTATAGTCAGATTTAATTCTTTTATTGAAAAAACTTGTGTAAATTTATAATCTGTTAATACAAACCTAATTATAAGCCGGATAAAAATGAAAGTCAGGATTATTCTCTGTCTGCTGTTAATACCAACATTATTTTTTTCCTGTAAACAGAGGTCTGCCGAAAACCTCGAGGAGATGGCCCGTCGGGCTTCTCGTCCTGAGGCAGTGCTGGTAAAAACAGTTAAACTTGAACCTTCAACGTTTTATCATGAACTTATCAGTAATGGTAAAGCCTATTCTTCCGAAAAAGCTGTTGTACCATTTAAGGTGAACGGTATCATTAAAGAACTTTATATCAGGAACGGACAAAAAGTAAAGGCGGGAGAACTGCTTGCCATTATCGAAGACTTTGAATATAAAAACCAGCTTCTCAAGGCCAGGGAGGATTTTGAAAAAGCGAAGATCCTCTTTAAGGATGATCTACTGTCATACCACCTGACTGATGATACTACAGGGCTTACGCCCTCCGAAATAAAATTCTCACGTATCCGTAGCGGATTGAATAATGCAATTATCTCTCTCGACGCTGCGGAATATAATTACAATAATACCCGTATCTATGCACCCATGAATGGTACTGTAGCTAACCTGGAAGCCAGACGGTGGAATCCTTCACAGAACTATAATAGTCTCTGTACTATTATTTTCGATGCGGTTATGGAAGTTGAATTCCCTGTTATTGAATCGGAATTCGGTTTCATAAACAAGGGAATGCCGGTCGGGATTATACCATTTATCAACGACAGTACCATGATTACCGGTACAATTACCGAGATCAATCCTCAGGTGGATGAGACAGGTATGGTCAAAGTGAGGGCCGAATTCAGGAATAAAGGCTACCTTATCGATGGCATGAATGTCAGGGTTGTGATCCGCAAGCCTGTCCCGAACCGGCTTGTGGTACCTAAAGAGGCCCTTGTGATCCGCCAGGGTAAGGATGTGATCTTCGTCCGGCAGGATACACTGGCGATATGGAAATATGTTACTGTTGAATTCGAGAACAGCACATCCGTTTCAGTAAAAGAGGGTCTGGAACCTGGTGATCTTGTCATTGTAAATGGTAATGTGAACCTTGCACACGAAACAATTGTAAGGGAGGAATGAACAGGGAACCTCATTACAGTTCTTTTCTGTCCACATTCACAGTCAACATACTCTTTGTTATGCTGATCATTGTCGGTGCGGCAATGATCCCTTTGCTTTCACTCCAGCTTAATCCTACCCGGTATCTTCCTTCACTTACCATCTCCTGGTCGTGGCCGGAAGCTCCGGTACGTGTTGTGGAGCAGGAGGTTACAACAGTACTGGAGGGAGTTCTTACAACTGTTACCGGTGTTAAAAAGATCTCTTCATCAACAGTTAATCAGGGTGGAAATATTACTGTTGAATTTGATAAAAGTGTGGATCTGAGAGCCAAACGTTTCGAAGTTGCTTCTCTTCTGCGGGAGTCACGTAAAAGATTACCGGAGAGGGTCTCATACCCTGTAATAACAATGAATATGCCTTCGAACCAGTCGGGATCAATAATCCTGAGCTTCCAGCTTAACGGCAACGCCAGCCCGTCATATATCTATAATCTGGCTGAAGAGGTCATAAAGCCGGCTATTGCAGTTGTTGAGGGTGTTTACAGTGTGAATGTATATGGTGCCACGCCACAGGAGTGGGAGATCACGTACGATCAGAAGAAGTTTTCCTCCATGGGAATCAGCTCTTCGGCAATAAGCAGTTCCCTAAATGATTATCTGCTTGACCTCGAGTTGGGGGGTGCAACGGAAACCGGACAGGAAGGCATGGAGAAAAGAACTTATCTGACTCTTACAGGCAACAATTCCGGATCATTACAATGGGATAATATCCCGGTGGCAAAGGTAGCCGGCAGGATTATCCACCTTACAGATGTGGCTCAGATAAGACTGAAAGATCAGCGTCCTCAGAACTATTATCGTATAAACGGACTCAACACAATAAATATCAATGTAAGTGCAGGCAAAAATGTAAACAACATAAAGGTTGCCGAAAGTGTTAAGAAAGTTATTGAAAGAATCAGGGGCGAACTGCCCCCGGGTTACAGCATCAGGACTTCACTTGACAATACTGTATACCTGAAAGAGGAGATATCTAAGAATATGTTCAGGGCTGTGCTTTCGGTTATTCTTCTTCTGCTCTTTGTACTTGCTATCAGCCGCGAATTCAAATATCTTCTCATAATTGCTATTAGTCTGGTTGCCAACATATTAATAGCTTTCATTTTTTATTATCTTTTCAAGTTGGAGATACATCTCTACTCACTTGCCGGTATCACTGTCTCTTTTGGTATCATTATAAACAATACCATAGTGATGACCGATCATATAAGGTTTCAGAAGAACAGGAGGGTAGGGATCTCGCTTCTTGCTGCAACACTTACCACAATAGGTGCGCTGGCTGTCATCTTCTTCTTAGATGAAGCTTCGAAAGTGACCCTTTCCGATTTCGCAGCGGTGGTGATAATAAATCTCTCGGTGTCGCTTGGAGTTGCTCTCTTCTTTATACCGTCGCTGATCGAAAAGATCAGACTTAAGCCAAAATATAATGCCCTGATCATCAGGAGAAAAAGAAGGATTGTCAGGTTATCGGGGACCTATCTTAAAGGCATCGGTTTCATCATTAAATACAGGGCAGCATTTATTATAGCAGCAATCCTGGTTTTCGGACTGCCGGTATTTTATCTACCCGATTCCTTGCCGAAAGATACCAGGAACCAGGTAAAGGATGAGGATCGTACCAGATTCCAGAGATTTTATAATAAAACCCTCGGTAACCGTAAGTATGTACAGGATATAAAACCTTTAGTAAATAAGGTGCTTGGCGGTACCTTCAGGCTCTTCAACGAGAAGGCAAAGAACAGCAGGTTCTACTATTACGGTGGATCTGATGAGGTACAGCGTACAAGACTAACGGTAAATATTGGTCTGAGCGAGGAGGGGCTTACAATAGAGGATCTGAATACTACCTGTGAAGGTTTGGAAAATATGCTTGCAGCCTACGATGAGATAGATATGTTCACGACAAGTATTTACAGTGCAGAGGATGCAACCATTTCGATAACATTCAAACCGGAGCATGACTTTACAATTTTTCCCTTTATACTGAAGTTCAGGATTGAAGATTATATGAACGGCATAGGTAGCTATCATGCCTCTGTTTATGGTGTGGGGAAGGCTTTCAGCAACCAGGTTTACAGTGATTATATCAACACCAGTAATAAGGTTATAATGAAAGGATACAATTATGATGAATTGTATGGTTACTGCGAGGATCTCAGAGAAAGGCTCATTGCCAGCGGGAAGGGAAGGATAAAAGAAGTGTATCTCCTTGGAGCCGATTATGGTAATTATATTATCGGCAGAACCAGGAAAGTCTACAGGAACAGGCTCGGGATGGATAAGTACACACTCGCCGGAAACAACTCAAATGTTGCCTTTGCTTATGATGAGGCAAGAAAGTATTCAAGAGGGACCTCTTCTGTTCAATCAGCGTATATAGGAGGTGTTCTGGCACCGGTGAATATCAGATCCTTACAGTCGGAACAATACGACTATTGGAACCTCAATAATACTCCTTTGAAAACACTGTCAGGCAGGTTTGTTAAGC
Organism: uncultured Rikenellaceae bacterium; assembly: GCA_964638955.1. Classification (GTDB taxonomy): domain Bacteria; phylum Bacteroidota; class Bacteroidia; order Bacteroidales; family VadinHA17; genus LD21. Next base: position 3,741 of record CAZWZQ010000102.1, read on the forward strand.
TGAAGGATTTTTCGACTATTACCAGGGAAGTATCCGATGCAACAATAAGCCGTGAGGATCAGCAGTATGTAATCACCGTAGGATACGATTTTATCGGAAATTATGAGCTGGGCAGGCTCATTCTCGACAGGAACATCGACGAAACAAATGCTCTTCTTCCCCTCGGTTATACGGCACAGACAAGTACTTATACATATTGGTGGGATCAGAAGCAAACAAACTACTACCTGATATTCCTGGTAATAGTGATCATCTATTTCATCTGTTCAATACTTCTTGAATCATTTAAGCAGCCACTTGTTGTCATCAGCCTGATACCCTTTTCATTCATCGGTGTATTTATTACGTTTCATATTTTCAATATCACAACCGATGAAGGGGTATTTGCAGCAATGATACTGCTTTGTGGACTGGTAGTGAATGCGACGCTCTATATCCTTAATGACTTTAACGGTCTGTGCAGAAGAAAACCCGGTCTGCCACAGAAGAGAGCATATATAAAAGCATTCAACGGAAAGATAATACCTATCATACTTTCTATAGTGGCAACAATAGTAGGACTGGTTCCATTCCTCCTTACCGGGAAAGATGAAAGATTCTGGTTTGCCCTTGCAGCTGCCGCCATCAGCGGACTGGTGTTCAGCCTGGTAGGGTTAGTAGTGTACCAACCGATAATGCTGAGAGCGGGGAGCAGGGAGCGGTGAGCATGGGGCATGGGGCATGGGGCATGGGGCATGGGGCATGG
>CAZWZQ010000103.1:0-4315 GCA_964638955.1 uncultured Rikenellaceae bacterium
GATTACTTTGATTATTCGCAACTCTCAGGCAGCCATGCCTTTGAAACCAGCCTGGGCTTTACAAAGGGGGGCTTAAACTTAAGTGCCAATATTATATTAAATGAAGCTGGAAATACAGGATCGAAAGGCGGCGATAAATACTTCGAGGCAAAATATGATTTTGGATCGTTCAATATTTTCCTTGGTGCAGGTGACGGATGGCATACTACTAATACTTCCGGTGGTGAAGATAAATTTAATATTTGTAATGTTGGATTAGGAATATCGCAGACCATCAGGGTAACGGAAACTTTCAATATTCCTGTGACAGGACAATTAATATTCAATCCTGACAGTGAAAAAATGTATATTGTTGTAGGATTTACCCTTTAGTAAATTAAAAATTCATTTTGAATACGGAGACGCCTCATACAGGCGTCTCTTTTTTTTTACAGGAGGAGTAATTTCTAATTATTCTATACATAACCTCTAAAGAAAATAGGAGGGGGGGGGTATGGTATTTATATATAAAATAAACAATATGACCCCTTGAAAAACAGGAAAGTGCAAAAAAATATATAAAAAATTTGTTTTACCCCCTATAAAATAATATGTTTGACGAAAAAATTAAGTTTTTATTGTTAAATTATGTTTTATGAAGTCAAATTTTAAAAGAATCCTGTTGCTTCTGCTGTTTCTGGTTTTCACAGCCTCAGGGCTTTATGCTTCTGACGGAACTGAAATTGATACCGGAGCCACGGCCTGGATGCTTACATCCACGGCTCTTGTATTACTTATGATTCCCGGGCTCGCAATGTTTTATGGCGGACTTGTAAGGTCGAAAAATGTTCTTGGTACTATAATGCACAGCTTTGTGGCTATGGGTATCATAAGTGTTCTTTGGGTGGTGGCAGGGTATGCAATGAGTTTCGGAAGCAATATTCTTGGCGGTCTGTTTGGATGGAATAAGGATTATTTCTTTTTAAAGGGCATTGATGATGTCATACTAAGTGCAGGAATACCTGAATATGTCTTCAGCATGTTCCAGGGTAAGTTTGCTATTATTACTCCGGCTCTTATTGCAGGGGCATTTGCAGAAAGAGTATCATTTAAAGCCTATTGTTTTTTTATAGCTTTATGGAGTTTGCTGGTATATAATCCGTTATGTCATTGGGTATGGGCTTCGGACGGATTCCTTTTCAACCTTGGTGCAAAGGGGGCAATTGATTTTGCCGGCGGCACGGTTGTTCATATATCGGCAGGTGTGAGCGGGCTTGTGGCTGCTCTATACCTTGGTTCACGCCGTGGTTATCCATACCAGGTGATCCGTCCCAATAACCTTGTAATTACTATGTTAGGAGCAGGTCTTCTGTGGGTAGGCTGGTTTGGATTCAATGCAGGGAGTTCAGTATCAAGTGGTCTGAGTACTGCACAGGCACTGACAGCAACACAGGTCGCCGCTGCAACGGGAGCACTGGCATGGATAATAATTGAGAGTATGCATCAGGGTAAAGCTACAGCCCTTGGTTTTGCTTCCGGAATTCTTGCAGGACTGGTTGCAGTAACTCCGGCTGCCGGTGTTGTTCAGCCATACGGAGCGATGATTCTTGGCATAATTGCTTCACTGCTGTGCTATACAGCTATACAGGCAAAGAACAGGCTTGGTTATGACGACAGTCTCGATGCATTTGGTATCCATGGAGTCGGAGGCATTGCCGGCGCTATTTTTCTGGTATTTTTTATCCGCAAATCATGGATGGAGGAGGCAACTGCTCTGTCCGGAGGAACATGGACAGTATGGAATCAGCTCGGTGTACAGGCCCTGGCTGTTACAGTAGCAATTTCTTTTGCTGCAGTAATGACTTTTTTAATTATCTTCTTACTCGACAGGATTATTAAATTTAAATCATCAGAAAGTGAAGAGATGGCCGGTCTTGACAGATCATACCATGGTGAAAGAGGATATGGTATGCTTAATCCCAGTTAAAACATGTTAAAAAAGAGATTATGAAACTGATTACAGCAATAATACGTGAAGTCCAGCTCGATAAGGTGCGTGAAGCACTTATCGCTGCTGAAATAACAAGAATTACTGTCAGCCGTGTTTCAGGACACGGACAGCAGAGAATAGAGGAAATGTACAGGGGTCAGCGGATCATTCCTGATCTTATTCCGAAAATAAAAATTGAAATAGCAGTAAATGACTCATTTGTTGATATAACTGTTGACACAATACTAAAGTCAGCTAAAACAAATGGTATTGAAGGTCATGTGGGAGACGGAAAAATCTTTATAACACCTCTTGAGGAATGTATCAGGATACGTACAGGTGAAAGAGGCAGTTCTGCTATTTAAACGGTATCTGAAAAATATTAAGGCTGGCTTTTTATCAGAACGGCATTGTTATTTCGAATCTTCATTGAAAAATCCTGTCGGGCTTATGCTTTGAAATTCAGCATTCTATAGCTTATTTAAGAGGATTTTATTTTTCTGCTTCTTTTTCAGCATCAGTAATCATTTTCTCATTAGCGGTTATCAGAAATTCCACTCTCCGGTTCCGGGTTCTTCCCTCATCGGTGGTATTATCATACTTTGGAGCCAGCTCACCGTAACCTTTGGTTGTAACCCTGGCGGTATTAATACCCTTTTCTGTAAGGTAATCTGATACTGATGCAGCACGTTTTTCAGACAATGTCTGGTTATAAGCTTCTGTACCGGTGTCATCTGTATGTCCCTGTACTTCAATATTTGTATCGGGGTAAGTATTGAGTACAGTAACCAGCTTATCGAGATTTCCCCTGGCTTCGGTTGAGAGGTCCGATTTATTTACTGCAAACAGAACGGCACTGCTGAATTCAATAGTGATTCCCTCTCCGACTCTCTCAACGGTTGCATCGGGAACCGCTTCTTTCAGTTCTTCAGCCTGCTTGTCCATATGATGGCCGATAATAGTACCCGTAGTACCTCCGACAGCTGCTCCGATAATTGCTCCAAGGGCCGGATTGCCTGCAGCCTGCCCGACAGCAGCACCAACAGCGCCACCTGCAGCTGTTCCTATAACAGCTCCTTTGGCGGTTTTACTCCATGAAGAACAACCAGCTATTACCAGGTTTGCACTTACAATCAGTATTAACAAAATTTTAAGCTGTTTCATAACGATAGTATTAAGTTGTGAAATAATGGTTATTGCAGGATTGGGTTTTACGAAAATTGTTGTTTTCCAGACATTTTTAGAGGATTAGTTTTTAAACCATACAAAACTATAACAGATACAAATACCTAAGAACTTATTGTGTAATCTTATAAACAAAAATAATGATTAAAATTCAATTTCAATTCTTAATTAGATACCCTTCTTATCCTGCCTGATCTGTCCGTGACAGGCACTTATTATTCCGACACAAGAAGAAAAGTAAAGGAAAATATCCTTCTGTTAATTTTTCGGAAGGTATCCCGAAATTATAAAGTTTTAATTTATAATTTTACAGAGTAAATAAATATCATGAAAATCGGACTATACATAGTGCTTATAGCATTCGTAAGTATTCTGGTTGAATGTGAGGTGAATGAATGTCCTGAGTGTAATAAAATTACCGGTAAGCTGCCCGTGTCAGGCCTACTGGCATATTATCCGTTTAATAATAATGTAAATGATGAAAGCAATAGCGGGCATGATGGAATTCTTTACGGAGCAGAATTTACAAATGATAGATTTAGCCATAGAATTCAAGCTCTTATTTTTGATGGAATCGATGATTATGTAGAATTAGACACTATGGATAGTTTCAATTCATCCCTTGAATCATTTTCGATATCATTCTGGATGAAAGGTGATACAATAGGGATAGTTCATTATGAGACTATCATGAAAACCATAAATAATGATCCTGCAGGGACAATGTTCAGTATTGAGATTCACCGGGGGCCAAGTTCTTCCCTGAATATTGGAGTTATAAGGCTGGACATAAGAGATAATAATGACAAATACTTTACCATTTATGTCGACAGACCCGATATATTTGATAATGACTGGCATAACCTGACATTCATTATTTCAAGTGCAAAAAGGAATCAGGGTGATATATACATTGATGGTGAGTTAGAAAGCAAAGACGACTGGTTTGTAAGATTCGGTTCAGAAAGCCCTGAGGATTTCAATAGATTTGAGTATAATCTGACTATAGGTGCGGGCAATAACAGAGGAATAACGGAAACTTATTTCAAAGGCTGCCTGGATGATATAGCCTTCTACAACAGACCCCTTACTACCATTGAAATTCTACAGCTATATAACCGTTAAAATTTAATCCTTTTATTAAGCAACGTTTGTCTTCAT
>CAZWZQ010000104.1:0-1883 GCA_964638955.1 uncultured Rikenellaceae bacterium
TGTATTGCGGGGAAACATCGCCAAGCGCCATACTGTTCCTGTCGGGTCTGAGAAAATGATCCCAGGTCCACAGCGATGAGAGTGTTACCAGCAGTGTAACTACTGCAGCTTTGAGCAGATAAGGGACAATACTCCGTTTTACGGCGACTCTCCCGAATCTCATTTCAAGCTTCATGTTAAAACGCTCTAAGTGACCTTCCGAAGGCTCCCTGTCTTCGAAAAAGTCCCTGTTGCTCCTGATTATTTCTTCTATAGTTTTCATTCCCTGTAAGTTTTCATTTCTTTCTTAATTCACTGATAAGCTTCTGTTTTGCCCTTGAAAGCTGTGATCGTGATGTGCTGCTCGATATTGTAAGTATTTCTGCAATTTCATCATGATCGTAACCCTCAAGCAGGTAGAGTGAAAGAATTACCCTGTAACCGTCGGGTAGTTTTTCTATGGCTTCTTTAACCTCTTCTACCTTAACATCAAGCTCCTCATACTTGACCATATCATCACTGCTTTCATCTCTTAATCCTGTGAGTGACTCAATATCTTCAAAGACCGCTTTTCTTTTTCCAAGAGCATCGAGTGACCTGTTTATCACTATTTTTTTCAACCACGCGCCGAAACTCACTGTTCCCGAGTATGTTTCAATCTTTTCAAAGGCCGACAGGAACGATTCCTGCATTATGTCTTCGGCTTCCATCGTGTCATTCACTATCCTCAGGCTCGTGTTATACATGGCTTTGTAGTATAACTTGTAGATCTGGAACTGTGCCTTCTGGTCGCCGAGCTTGCACCCGTCCAGAAGATCCTGGTGCAAGTTTCTGAATGCCGCTTCTACTTTTGCCATCTTTATATAAAGACTAGTTCTGATGTTAGATGCTGCACCCACTTTTTTCTTTCCTATCAGTTTCTGATCAAAAGACGTGGGTAAATTATTAATGATGCACTCAATTTAAGATTTTTTTCCCTTTTACCAGGGAAAAAGTAATACTTATACCCTGAGTAACCTCTCCGGTGCTGTAATCAAACTCAGATCCAAAAAGACTGTGGGGAATTGAAAATACCAGTATCAAAATAATTGCTGCCAGAGCCATAAACAAGGGTCTTCTCTTTTTAAGATTGACAAGTACTGCTAAAACCCAGAAGGTAAGAGCTATAAGTGTCTTATTGTCTGTGAGATCCCAACCAAAAGGCACCCCTGTCCATAACTCTCCGAATGCAATTTTTTGTACCAGTGGTCCCAGAATAATGCCACCGACAGCAAGCAGTATAAGTGTCCATATCCCGAATTTTTTATATTCGGGAACATTTGAAACACTCATAAAACCGGTTGCTGTTGAGAAAAGCATAGCAGTAAACATTATCAGGATGTGGGGCACGAGAATATACCAGGGTACACTCTCTTTAAACCTTATAACAAGAGGGGTATCTTTCATTATGGTCTGAGTGCCCGATAAATCTGCAATTTCAATGTAATACTGCAGTTTTCCAGCCGCAGGCTGAGGAGGAATATCAGCAAACAAGCCTTTCTCCTCAGTTATCTTAAATATTTTATTCATAATAAATGAGTGTACCGGATACACTTTATATATGAACTCTGCAGCCTGGTACTCATCTGCGGTTTTATACCTTTTATAGTAAAGACCAGCTTTTACGGAGGTGTCATTAATACTCAATTTTACTTCAGATCTCTCATTCAGCCCGATACTTCTTACAAGCTTAAGTTCATAAATTGTATCATTCAGCTTTACATCAATACCACTGGGATATGTAGGCCCGGTTTTTCTCTGGTAATATGCTGCACCAAGAGTAATGATAAACGCAAGAATCCAGAGAAGAGTTTTGTTCATTGTATTTATCATAATTATTAGTCGCAGGCTGTTTCTGGGTCCTG
>CAZWZQ010000104.1:1983-4185 GCA_964638955.1 uncultured Rikenellaceae bacterium
GGATCGTTACGATCAACAACCGGGTACCGATTTATTCAAACAATTTTAACGCCTCTTTTATGAGTGTTATTGCCTCTCTTAGTTGTATCTCGGTTATGATGAGGGGAGGGGCAAAGCGAATGATATGTTGATGTGTCGGCTTTGCTATGAGACCCTTATCTTTCATGGCAAGGCATACATCCCATGCGGTCTTGCCTTCTTTTGGTCTGATAACCACTGCATTCAAAAGACCTTTTCCGCGAACAAATTCTATCATTTTCGACTTTATGCTGTTGAACTCATCACGGAATATTTTTCCCAGATGTTCTGCATTTTCTGCAAGCTTTTCGTCCTTTATAACTTCGAGGGCTGCTATTGCCACTTTGCCGGCAAGTGGATTGCCTCCGAAAGTGGAACCATGTTCTCCGGGCTTGATTGTCAGCATAATATCATCATCGGCCAGTACAGCAGAAATAGGCATTACACCTCCCGAGAGGGCTTTCCCCAGTATCAGAATGTCGGGACGAACACCCTCATGGTCACAGGCCAGAAGTTTCCCCGTCCGTGCCAATCCGGTCTGAACCTCATCGGCAATGAAGAGAACATTGTGCTTTTTACACAGGTCGTATGATTTTTTCAGATAACCTTCATCCGGAACAAATACACCTGCCTCACCCTGGATGGGTTCAACGAGAAATCCAGCGACATCCGGATCCTGAAGAGCATTTTCAAGAGCATCTATATCATTGTAGGGAATAATAATGAATCCCGGAGTGAAGGGTCCGTAATCATTTCTTGCATCAGGATCGGTTGACACTGATACTATTGTAATGGTGCGCCCGTGGAAATTACCTTCACAGCAGATGATCTTCGCTTTGTCGTGCAAAATACCCTTTTTCCTGTATGCCCATTTCCGGCACAGTTTCAAAGCCGTCTCATCCGCTTCAGCCCCCGAGTTCATCGGAAGAACCTTATCGTACCCGAAGTATTTTGTAATATACTCCTCATATTCACCAAGCACTGAATTATAAAATGCCCTTGATGTAAGTGTGAGCCTCTGTGCCTGTTCAGTCAGAGCATTTATTATCCTGGGATGACAATGGCCCTGGTTTACAGCTGAATAGGCCGACAGAAAATCAAAATACCTCTTTCCCTCCACATCCCATACAAATGGTCCTTCACCTCTTTCAAGAACTACGGGAAGCGGATGGTAGTTGTGTGCACCATAGTTGTCTTCCCGATTAATATAATCCTGTGTCTTCATGTTGTTGATTATTAAATAGTTATGAATAATGAAATATAAGTCACAATTTTAATAAAGGTTTTTGTTATTTCAAAATGGAAATCGTGCAATCGTGCAATCATGCAATGTTATTGAAAATTTATATAATATTTGATTGCAGGATTGCAGGATTGCATGATTCTATTCATTCAGCAAGTCCGGCCTAAGTTTACGGGTTCTTTTTTCTGCCTGATCGTGTCTCCATTTCTCAATCATGGCTATATGACCTGAAAGCAGTATATCCGGCACCTTCCATCCTTTGAAATCGGCTGGCCGGGTATAGACCGGAGGGGCAAGGAGGTTATCCTGAAAGGAATCGGAAAGGGCGGACTGTTCATCCGAAATTGCTCCGGGGATAAGTCTGACAACAGCATCTATAATAATTGCAGCAGGCATTTCACCTCCTGACAAAACATAATCCCCTATTGATATTTCCCTGGTTATCAGGTGATCTCTGATACGCTGGTCAATCCCTTTGTAATGTCCGGCCAGTATTATTATATTTTTAAGCAGTGAGAGACTGTTAGCCGATTTCTGGTCAAATCTTTCCCCGTCAGGTGATGTATAGATTATTTCGTCATATTCCCTTTCACTCTTCAGCTTTTCAATAGCCTTATAAACAGGTTCTATCATCATGACCATACCGGCACCACCTCCGAAAGCATAATCATCGACTGTCTTGTATTTATCTGTTGTAAAATCACGCAGGTTAACAACATTGATCCTGACAAGACCTTTGTGCCTGGCTCTCTTTACAATCGAATTATTGAGCGGACTTTCAAGCAATTCCGGACAGATTGTTAGAATATCAATCCTCATATGAATTGTTTTTGTAAAGGTAATAAAAAGGCACAACGGCACAACGGATACAAATTCAGATAGTTGATTTTTACTTTTATCTTTTTACTTTTATCTTTTTACTTTTATCTTTTTACTTTTAT
>CAZWZQ010000105.1:0-4170 GCA_964638955.1 uncultured Rikenellaceae bacterium
GGTTTTGCATTAAGTTTCCTGATGGCGTTATTCATCGGGGCATTATCTTCAAGTACATAATTTATTTCCATCCATGTTTCGGGTGTGTAGAGCGATTCGCATAATGTACGATATAAGAGGCTGTCAATACCTTTACGCTGGTATTCAGGAATTACACCAAGAGCAAACATACGGTATCTTTTCAACCCGGGTAAACCAAGAAGCAGCCTAAGCCATCCGAATGGAAGGAGCCGTCCCTTCAGGTTTTTGATCAAAGTGTTTATATCAGGAATTGTTATGGCAAATCCGACAGGTTTGCCATGTTTATCTTCAGCAAACAAAACACCTTTGGGATGAATTATTTGCTTAAGGTCACGTGCTATTGCCTCAGCTTCTATCCTTGTCACCCTTGTAAATCCCCAGTTATCAATCAGGCTCAGGTTCGAGAGCTCAATTATTCTAAGCACCTCGTCATCATAGTGTTTCATATCAACCTGACGTATTCGTATATCATACCTTTTCATGACATCATCTGTAAGTGTCATTATCCTGTCGGGTATCGTATATCCCTCCTCAACTGACATGTAGTATACCAGCAGATCCTTAACTTTCTGTAAATTAAATGATTCCAGTTGGTCGATATAATATTCAGGATTATATGGCGCCATAATTGTCGGTGAAGGTGTGAATCCTTCTACTACAAGACCCCATTCCTGGGAAACAAAGCTCCATGGTCCGCGCATAAATTTCATCCCTTTACCTTTAAGCCATTCTGCAGCTGTTTCGAGAAGAATTCTTGATGCCTCTTTGTTGTCAATACAATCATAGTATCCAAACAAACCGATTGGTTCTTTCCATGTTTCAAGTGCAATTGTGTCGATGAATGCAGCAATTCGTCCGATAATCTCATCATCCCGGTCAAGGATAAAAAGCTTATAATCAATATGTTCAAGCGACGGATTTTTCTTTTTAGTAAATTGTCCAGACACTTCGCCAAGCAATGGAGGCACCCATACCTTGTCATTTTTATAAAGCCGGTATGGGAATCTGATAAATCTTCTGAAATCAGATGAGTAGTTAACAGGAATAATTTTCATCCGGCAGGTTACTTTACAGTTTTATCAAGGGGCCGGACAAGGTTCTCATAAAATTGATACCGGCCGGTTGACCGATTCTATTTCATTTCTCCCGGGACGGATTCCCCTTTTTTCATCGTCATATTTATTTGATGTTTTTGCTAAATTACACTTTTCAATTAAAATAAAAATTCTAATTTTGAAATCATAAACCGACTCCATGCATCACAGCTGGGTACTCGAATATAAGATAAAGATCAACCGGTCAGGTCTCTGCTGATCAGGAGGCAGAATCTCCTTTCAATAATTCTATTCAGAATCATCCTTAAAAGAGAATCACTCTCATTTAAGAATCATTATCAAAAGATAAACATCAATTAAAAACATAACGTATATGGAAAAACTGATAATAACGGGATCCGGTCTGACAATTTATGATGTTGTCAATGTGGCACGGTACGGTCAGAAAGTAGAACTCCACCCTGATGCCCGCAAGAGAATAAATGAGTGCCGCGCTATGCTTGAAAAAAAGATTGTTGCACACGAAATTATGTATGGTGTGAACACTGGTATCGGAGAATTTTCAGAAATCGTTCTTGATGATGACCAGATAAAAGACTTTCAGAAATACCTTGTCTACAATCATGCCGCAGGGATAGGAGAACCTGCATCAATTGAAACAGTAAGAGGTGCAATGCTCGGGAGGATAAATGTCCATGCTCATGGCAACTCCGGAAGCCGCCTTGATATTACTGAAACATTTGTGGAAATGCTGAACAAAGGTGTCACTCCTTATGTATGCCAGAAAGGATCAGTAGGCGCATCAGGTGATCTGGCTCCGATGTCACAAATAGCGCTACTTCTCATGGGTGAGGGTCAGGCTTATTATAAAGGAGAGCTTCTTGATGGTAAGGTTGCCATGGAGAGGGCCGGCATTCCTGTTCCGGGACTGCTTGCCCGCGACGGACTGGCAGCTATTAACGGGTCAAACATGCTTACAGCAATGAGCGCAATATGGCTTGTGGATGCCAATAACTGGCTCAAACAGGCAGAAATAGCTGCATCCATGTCACTCGAAGCACTTAAAGCAAACATGAAGCCCTATACACCACTCCTTCATGAGGTAAGAGGCTTCAAAGGAGCTGTAAGAAGCGCCAACGCGATAAATAAATGTGTCGCCGGGGGTGACCTGAAAGAGGGTAAGGTGAAATCGAAGGTACAGGATGCTTATTCTATGAGGTCAACACCACAGGTCATTGGCTCTGCTCATGATATGCTTGCCTTTGCACGAAGTCAGGTCGAAATAGAACTGAACGGAGTCGGCGATAATCCGATATTCTTCCCTGATAAAAATCTCACATTATCGGGTGCAAATTTCCAGGGTTCACCAGTTTCTGTTCCCATGGATATGGCAGGTGCCAGCATTACTATGGTAAGCGTGATGTCGGAAAGAAGGATGAACAGGCTTAATAATCGGGCACTCAGTGTAGGACTACCCGACTTCCTTACAAAAGGTGCAGGGATGTTTTCCGGCATGATGCTGAGCCAGTATACTGCCGATATGATGATAGTTGAACAAAGAATTCTGTCAATGCCGGCCTCAATACAATCGATACCGGCAGCAGCCGACCAGGAGGATTTTGTTTCAATGGGAATGAATACCGCAATAAAAAACAACCAGATACTTGAAGCAGCTTATGGAATCCTTGGAATAGAATTTATGGCAGCAGCCCAGGCTCTTGACTTCAGGAAGGCAGAATACAACTTCGGCAAGGGAGTACAGAAAGCCAAGGATGTAATCAGAAAACATGTGGAATTCCTCGATATTGACCGCCCGCTCTACCCCGATCACACAGTAATGAGAGATCTTGTAAGGTCGTGTGAGATCCTTCATGAAGTGGAAAAAGAAGTAGGCTCTCTTGAATAGCCTTTATTTATTCTTTATTTTTACTTATTAACCAAAACCGTATGCCATGTTACGTAAAGTCTTGATTTTCCTTGCTTTAATTATTACAATTACTGCCAACTGCCAGACTAAATATACACCGACTGCTGAAAATCTGAAAAACCGTCAATGGTTGCAGGATGCTAAATTCGGCCTGTTTGTCCACTGGGGAGTATATAGCGTCCTTGGTGACGGAGAATGGGTAATGAACAACCAGCGAATCGATAAAAAAACCTATGAAAAGCTTCCTGCCTTTTTCAACCCTGTTGCTTACGATCCTGAAGAATGGGTTGCCATAGCAAAAGCCGCCGGTATGAAATATATAACAATAACCAGTAAGCATCATGATGGATTTGCGATGTTCGATTCAAAGCTCACCGACTGGGATATTGTCGACCGCACGCCATACAAGAAAGATGTGCTCAAAATGCTTGCCGATGAGTGCAGAAAAGAGGGAATAAAACTATTCTTTTACCATTCGCAGCTCGACTGGTACCAGGATAACTATTACCCTCGCGGAAATACCGGGCATACAGCCGGAAGACCTGACAAAGGAGACTGGTACAAATATCTTGATTTCATGGATGGACAGCTCAGCGAATTGCTTACAAACTATGGTGAAATAGGCGGTATATGGTTTGACGGTTTCTGGGACAAAAGAGATGCCGACTGGCGTCTCGATAAAACATACAGCCTGATACACAGCCTGCAGCCTGCATGTCTTATTGGAAGCAACCATCATCTGGCTCCTTTCCCGGGTGAAGATTTTCAGATGTTTGAAAAAGACCTCCCGGGACAAAAAACAACGGGCTTTAATCCTGAACAGACTGTTGGAGCTCTTCCTCTTGAAACTTGTGAAACAATGAATAACTCATGGGGATTTAACCTGCAGGATAAAAACTACAAATCAACAAAAAGTCTGATACAGTATCTTGTAAAAGCAGCAGGTTTCAACTCGAACTTCCTTCTTAATGTGGGACCTATGCCAACCGGAAAGATCCAGCCTGAATTTGTCTCAACATTGAAAGAAATGGGTGTATGGCTCGAGAAAAACGGGGAGACAATCTATGGAACCCGTGGAGGACCTATCCCTCCAAAATCGTGGGGCGTAACAACTTATAATGGGAATAAAATATATGTTCACATCCTTAATCCTGAAGATAATAACCT
>CAZWZQ010000106.1:0-4138 GCA_964638955.1 uncultured Rikenellaceae bacterium
AATCAAAATATCTGAGTGGGCATATATGAATCTTATTAATGACCTGAATGGAAAGGGCAAACATAAAGAAGCAATGGATATCGCAAATCTATATCATATTGACTATCCTCACTCGGCATGGGCAATATTACTCATTGGAAGGGCATTCGAACATATGAGTAATTATACTAAATCAAAGGAATACTATGAATTGGCTATTAAAACTGAAAAATCAAAACCTGCACCTGATTCGGAAAGGATTATATCATTCACAATTAGGTTAAACTTGTTAAATGAGAAACTTAAAGATAATGAATGAGAATGCCCTGCTTATAATTATTAGTTATGTATATAGATACTGAAAAAGCTGATATAAAAAAAGAATGTTCATATATAAGTTTTGCTGCTGCAAACAATGAAACACACTTTAAGAAAGAATTATGAAAAAGAAAAACATTTACATAGGGTACCTTGCGATTGTTTTCGCTTTAAGCTATTTGTGGCAGTTCGTCATTTTTCGCACTGGAGGTGTACAATCACCACTTTTTTCTTTTTTAATGTGGATCCCTGGAATTATAGCTATTGTTTTTATACTTACAAAAAAGGAAAGTTTACGAAAAGTAGGCTGGGGTCTGAAAAAGTGGTCGTATATTTTTCCAGCTATTTTTATTCCTCTTACCATCGCTATTTCAATTGTTTTATTAATGGAGGCATTACACTGGGCCACATTCGCTGGTAAACTTTTCACTTTCAAAAATGGAATGGTTGAGATTTCCAACATCAAATTGATACTTGGAAACCAATCACAAAATATTCCGTTTTTCATATTAAATTTTCTACTCTCACATGCAATTTTCTTAGTTGTTGGCAGTATTATTACGCTTGGTGAAGAATTGGGTTGGCGGGGTTATCTGCAGGAAAAAATACTAAGAAAGTTCGGATTGAACCAAGGATTAATTTTTTTAGGAATAATATGGGGTTACTGGCACCTGCCTATTATTTTAATGGGGTTTAACTTTCCTAATCACCCTATCCTGGGTGCCCTATTACTTATGCCTTTAGGCACTATATTCCTGGGAATATTTATGGGGTGGCTTTACTTACGATCAAGGAGTATCTGGGTACCGGCATTGGCACATGCATCTGCCAATCTCTTCTCACAGCTTATCTTCTCGTTTGTGATTATGCATCAGGATGAATTATTTCGCCAATTAACATGGATAGCAGCCTGGGGAATAATAGCTATACTATGCTTAATTAATTTGAATAGAAACAAACCAATTTTTTGGCAGGAAACTAATGAAACAACACATAACAAATCGCTCAACCTGACCGAAAACGCGGGTGATACTATAAATTAAAACCTGCACCTGATTCGGAAAGGATTATATCATTCACAATTAGGTTAAACTTGTTAAATGAGAAACTTAAAGATAATGAATGAGAATGCCCTGCTTATAACAAAGCTTAGCAGTAATAAAGCTTACAGTGGGAAATCAAGAGGTATGCCCCGCATAAACTTTTGTGCAGGCGGATAAGGAAGAAGCCTGCAATCCCTTACTACTGCCACACCAGACCGATATGAAAAGAAGATTGCTTATGAGCTTGATATGAGAGGAGTAGAAAATTATCTTCCTGTTATAAAGACAATCTGACTTTTAAGCTGAGGAGGAAAGTAAATATGCTATATTTTGAATACAATAGATTATTTTTATGCAATCTCCGGAAAATAGAATGTAATAAACTGTTTTGTAATATTATTGATTTATGATTATAAAGAGTCAAAGACTTATTCCAAAGCTTATTGGATTCTGGCAATTCCAGGCAATAGGGTGGAGTTTCATGATCCTCCAGGATTTCATTCGATTGGAACCTGGTGAAAGAATATATATTCCTGTCATAGCACATATTCTGTCCCTTCATATAACAGGTTTATTATACACCAGTCTATTACGACTTTTCTACCAGAAGCTCTATAAAAAAGTCAATTCGTTTATACGTTTGCTAATTTACTCCATGCTTTGTTCTCTGATTATTGGATTGATCTGGGGAATAACCAGGGATTATCTGGCATTACTGTTTGGGGTAAACCTTAATGTGACATTTTTTAAATTTCTGGATAGAATGGTCACTGAAAGCCAGATTCTTGGACAGTGGTCAATGATGGTCTGGCCATTCTTCTTATGGAGTATATTATACTTTGGGATAAAAACCTGGATCGACCTCATAAATGATAGGGAAAATCTGAACAAAATCACAATTCATGCAAAAGAGGCTCAACTGCAGATGTTAAGATACCAGATTAATCCTCATTTCCTCTTTAATTCTCTTAATTCAATTAAAGCACTAATTTATGAAAACCCAACCAAGGCCGGCTATATGCTTACTGAATTCTCCGAATTCTTAAGAACATCCTTACTTTTTAAAGATAAAATCTATATTCCTGTCAGCGAAGAGATTGATATACTTGAAAAATACCTGTCAATCGAGAAAATAAGATTTGAAGAGAGACTTGACTATAAAATTACTTATGATAAGGATCTCCTGAACAATGAAATACTCTGCTTCATTACACAGCCATTGGTTGAAAATGCCATCAGGCATGGACTTACGAATAATCCGGCTGGATTAATGCTTAATATAAACTTCTGCGTTCATAAAGAACTTATGGTTATAGAAATTAAAAATAGTGGCTCCTTGAATAAGAACGGAGCATCTAACGGAACAGGAATAAATAATGTAATTGACCGCTTGAAAACTGCATACTCTAATCAATATGATTTCAGCATCATTGAAAAGGATAACCTTGTAAAAGTTAAGCTATTAATACCGATAAAAACATGACTTTATCTGCCATTGTTATTGATGATGAGCGGTTGGCGCGTCTGACATTAAAAAAAGACCTGGAGAAATTCCCTGAAATAATCATTGCAGGAGAAGCGTCTAACATAACAACAGCAAAGAGTTTAATTGAACAAATCAATCCTGATCTTCTATTTTTGGATATTCAGCTTTCCGACGGGAGTGGTTTTGATTTACTAAACCAAATTGACTATGCGGGCAGGATAATATTTGTAACAGCTTATGATGAATACGCCATCAGAGCTTTCGAAATTAATGCTGTTGATTATTTACTGAAACCGATATCATCAAAACGTCTTAAAAAGGCTATTGATAAGCTGTACAATGCTGATGATCAGAACATTCATAAAACTACAGCTAAGCTAAACTATAATGATCATTTGATGGTAATGCATAACAAATCAGTTAACTTTATTAAGATCAATACAATAACATATATTAAAGCATCAAGGGAATATAGTTATATAAATACAAGTGATGAAAAGGAATATCTCACCTCAATATCTATAGGGGAATGGGAAAGCAGGATGCCCGATCAAAATTTTTGCAGGATACACCGATCAACTATTATCAATTTCGATTATATCATTAACATTAATCATCATTTTACCGGCTCAGCTGAAGTGATTATACAGGGTATTCCTGAACCATTGAATATTTCAAGAAACTATTTCAAAAAACTAAAAAGAAGATATGGTTTTTAGTATTGTTAACTACTACTCTGGCCTGTCTCATCCTGAAATAGGTTGACACTTTTTTTATCAACCTGAGGTTTAATTGTTAGAGATAAGGATTAAATATGATTTTTCATTATTCCGGTTAACTTTGATGTTAGGTAGCGCCTCTTGGTAAGGAAAGCCCAATGGTTTCTCATAGATGGAAAATAGGGACACTTATTCTTTTGTAAACAACTTATTATTTGAATATTGCAAAATCTGCCAACAATTCCGTCGCCATCTTAAATACAAAATCCAGTATAGTCTTGATACTGCAGGATTCGTTTTTCTTGTGTGAGTATGAGAATTGAGAAAAAAGAGTGAAAGTACTCGCTCTTGCGTAAAGTAGTCAATTGTCTGAGTGAGTGTGAGAGCGGGAGCGAGAAAAAGAGTGAAAGTACTCGCTCTCGCGTAAAGTAGTCAATTGTCTGAGTGAGTGTGAGAGCGGGAGCGAGAAAAAGAGTGAAAGTACTCGCTCTTGCGTAAAGTAGTCAATTGTCTGAGTGAGTGTGAGAGCGGGAGCGAGAAAAAGAGTGAAAGTACTCGCTCTCGCGTAAAGTAGTCAATTGTCTGAGTGAGTG
>CAZWZQ010000107.1:0-4118 GCA_964638955.1 uncultured Rikenellaceae bacterium
ACTACTGTTTGAGAAACATGGAAACATGTCTAATCAAATATAATCCAAGTGGAATGATTCTTTTGTCTGGCTGTGTAAATACTTTACGAAAAGGATTACATTTCATAAAGTTTATTTACCACGCCTATCCTCGTGCTGAAAGGAATTCTGCTACAATAGAATATTTTACCCTGGAGATCGGAGCAACGCGGAGATTCCGCGTTAGCGGAAGCCTGCCCCGATTTATCGGGGAGTTTCATTATCTGTTTGATATTTTATGATTTGCATTATTAAATAACAAAGTCATGTGTCTGGTTAAGTACATCTATAGATTAAAACGAATTGATGCGTTGATATTTATGAAAGCTACCGGTACTCCTGAAGAGTTTGCGGAGAAACTTGGTATAAAGAGGAGCACTCTTTATCAATCTCTTCAGGAAATGCGTGATATGGGTGTAGATATAAGATATTCCTGCACCCGACAGTCATATTATTATGCTGATGAACGGAGAATCAGAATAACAGTTGAAGCTGAATCTGATATTCTGGGTCCTGTGTAATTGAACAGGATCTCTATTAATATGGCTAAAAAAGAATATTGAAATATTATGGGTTTGCTAGATCGCTATTTTAATTTAAGCAGTTTCCGGTTGTTTGTGATAATAACAGCTTGTTATTTACTTACTTATTGGCTTTCAAAGAATATTTTAATAAATGATATAGTTTTTTATAATTCATACAGTGAACAACTCTCTTATGAACGATCAATGAAATTATTTGAGGAATTAAAAAGACTATCATGGATTAATTACGTGTTTTTACCGCTTATGCTCATCATTAAGTTTACAATGATCAGTATAGTATTATATACTGGAGTATTTTTCTGTGATCTTCATAAAGAAATTTCTTTTAGTGGAATCTTCAGAATTGTAGTAGCATGTGAAATAATTTTTGTTTTTGCAGGATTATCAAAATTCTTATGGTTCTATCTTTTTGCCGGCAACTATGATCTTAATGACATCACCTTTTTTTATCCTTTGTCCCTGATTAATTTATTTGATAAATCGGAGGTCAGGCAATTCTGGATATTTCCCCTTCAGAGCGTCAATCTATTCCAGATGATATACATATTTACTTTATCCATTGGTCTTACTAAAGCCGGAGCTATCGAAAAAACGAAATCAGAAAAGGTGGTAATTTATTCATATATGCCGGCCCTCCTTTTTTGGGTGGTCCTGATAATGTTTATATCAATTGATTCCTCATTATAAAACCTCCATATGACCATTGAAAAAAATATTATCACATGAAAAAAGTAATCTTAGGCATTATACTGGTATTATTCATTTCAGGTGCACTCTTTTTGGTTTTCGGCTCAATAAACAGGCTGCATGATCAAAGTCTATTAACAGAGAAAATAAATCATTTACCGCAATTTTCTTTTTTGTCTTTGACGAATGATTCATTTTCATCTTCAGAAATAACAGAAGGGCCATTGCTCATTATCAACTTTCATCCGGAATGTGAACATTGTAAATATGAAATATCCGCATTATTGAAAAGCAATATCATAGAATCCGGGATAAAAGTAATCCTTGTTTCAAGTGCCGTACCTGATACTTTGAAAAAATTTCTGACCGGTTGCCAAACAGAAGAAGCAAAAAGATTTATTACTCTTATTGACACAGCGATAATATTCGGGGATATTTTTGGGCGTAATATAATTCCATCTAATTATTTATATGACAAGGAGTTAAACCTTATTGAGGTTCTATATGGAGAGTATACAACAGAAACAATTCTTGAACGATTCAGATTGAGTGGACAGAATAAATAAAATAAAGAAGTATTCTGTTCTTCAGCACGACTCAACAGATTGCGGTGCGGCCTGCCTGGTCTCACTGATAAGGTACTTTGGGGGAAATTCGACCATTGAAAAGATCCGCAACCTGAGCGGGACCTCACAATCCGGTACTTCATTGCTGGGACTTTATCAGGCCGCTCAAAAATGCGGTATGGATGCTACGGGGTATGAGGCATCAATTAAAGAAGTTATTGAATACAATAATGTTTTGATCCTTCATGTAACTATTGAAAAAGGTTATGAGCATTATATAATAAATTATGGATTTGAGGAGGGGAAATTTATAATCTGGGATCCTGCTGGTGGAGTGAAATTATTATCTGATGATGAGCTCGATAAAATCTGGATTAGCAAGAAATGTCTTGGAGTGATACCAAACGGTAATTTCAAACCAGAAAAGCAAAACAAAAAGAACAAATGGAAATGGATAATCAATAACATAAAACCTGAAAAGGATCTGTTATTAATAAGTGTCCTTATTGGAATTGTGATTTCAATCCTGGGAATGGTAATGGCACTGTTTACCCAAAAACTTATTGATAAGATACTGCCATCAGGAGAGATTAAAACACTTTGGATAGCATCATTTTTAGTTTTTATCCTTTTGTCATCCAGGATAATCTTTTCTGCAATAAGGCAATATTTTCTATTGACACAAGGGAAGTCATTCAATATAAGAATTGTGGATGAATTCTATAGTACATTGCTTGATCTTCCGAAATATTTCTTTGATACAAGAAAAACGGGTGATTTTGTTGCCCGCTTAAATGATACAACAAGGGTTCAGAGAGTAATTGCTGATATAGTAACGGTTTATATTATTGATGTCCTTGTAGTATGTATTACTGTTGCATTGTTTTTTTACTATTCTGAAATAACAGCCATAATTAGTTTGATTTGTATCCCGATATTTTATTTCCTGATACAACAATGGAATGGGAGAATCATTTCATCACAGCATTCTGTAATGGCAGGATATGCATTGAGCGAAAGCAATTTTATTAATTCCCTCAAAGGAATAACCGAAATAAAAAGCATGAACTGGCAGAATGACTTCTCATTGAAAAACAGGAATGTATATTCTGATTTTCAGGAAAGAGCTTTAAATCTTGGTAAAATTAAAGTTAAATTAAGTCTTCTGACTGGCCTGACCGGAGCCTTATATCTGATTATCATTCTTGTATATTCATCAAGTCAGGTAATGAAATCAAATCTAACCCAGGGGGAGTTAATGGCTATCTTGACATTAAGTTCAACAATGCTGCCATCAGTTTTAAACCTTGCACTTCTTTCGATTCCCATCAGTGAAGTAAAGGTTGCACTCAACAGAATGTTTGAATTCACTCAGGTTGATACTGAAGAAAAAACTGGAAGTGTCCGTGTTGGATCTCCCTCAAAAATCGATCAGTTAAAGTTGGAAGATCTTTCATTCAGATTTCCCGGACAAAAATTATTGCTTGATATGATCTCTTTAAGCATTGACAAGGGTAAAGTAGTCTCTCTTGTTGGAGAATGCGGATGTGGGAAGAGTACGCTTGCCAGCATTATTTTAAGGTATTATGTTCCGGAATCTGGCAAGATATCAGTGAATGATTCACTGGACTCAGATAGTATTGATATAAAGACCTGGAGAACAAAAATTGGAATTATACCTCAGGATGTCCATATTTTTAATGGTACGATTCTGGAAAACCTGATTACTGAGTTTGCTGAGGCCAGAATCAGGGACACAATATCAAGAATTACAGAATATGGACTGGAAGATTATATTAACAGTCTTCCTTCAGGATTAATGACACTGGTAGGAGAAGAGGGGATTAATCTTTCCGGTGGGCAGAAGCAACTTCTATCATTTATAAGAGTCCTGTTAAATAAACCTGATATCCTGATTATTGATGAAGGAACATCAAACATGGACCGTGACACTGAAGAAATTATAGTGAATCTTATATCCAGACTAAAATCTGAGATGGGTATTTTATTGATATCGCATCGGATAAACATAATTAAAAAACTAAGCAGCTATATTTATGTTATGGAAAATAAAAAAATATCAGCACAAGGTGATCATAATGAGTTAATCAGGACATATAATCTATACAGCCGTTTTTGGAAAGATTTTTATTAACAATTTTCATAAATCCATTATTATTGGACTTTTCACATTTATATTGGTATGCGATACAATATTAATCATATTGCATTTTACAGGCAGAAGCCGAAAAGCCTTAAAAGAGTAGGCAAAATATAAAATGTCTCGCTATGAAAACATTAA
>CAZWZQ010000108.1:0-4108 GCA_964638955.1 uncultured Rikenellaceae bacterium
ACAGGTTTATGGCAGTTTATGTACAGCACAGGAAGGTTTTATGGTCTTACCATCAATTCTGTTGTTGATGAACGGAGAGATCCTGTGAAATCAACTCATGCGGCAGCGAAGTATTTAAAGGACCTGTATGATATTTACAACGACTGGATCCTTGTGATCGCCGCTTATAACTGTGGTCCGGGCAATGTAAATAAGGCAATCCGGAGATCAGGAAATAAAAAGGACTACTGGGAGATATATTACCGGCTGCCGCGTGAAACGAGAGGTTATATACCGCAATATGTTGCTGCAGCTTATGGTTTGAATTATTACGCTGAACATAATATCAGGCCTCTGTCAATAAATATCCCTGTCGCTACCGATACGATAATGGTAAGCAAGGATATTCACCTTGCTCAGATCTCTGAAGTTATGAAAATACCGCCGGGAGAGCTCCGTGCCTTGAATCCTCAATATAGAACAGGCCTGGTTCCCGGCTCGGCAAAACCACTCGCACTTACCCTGCCCATGAATCACCTGGGCGATTTTATCGATCTGAATGATACAATCAGGAAATATAAACCGGATGTTTATCTTAACGGAACAACCAGGATCGCTGATCCTTCAAGATCATCTTTTGTGCCGGCAAACATCAAGGGAAAAACCAGGCTCGTTTATACTGTCAAGGAAGGCGATAACCTTGGATACATAGCAGAATGGTATCATGTGGGGCTTTCAGAGCTGAGGTACTGGAATAATGCATACAGGAATACCATCCGGATAGGTCAGAAGCTTGTGGTATATGTCGATCCTTCCAAATCAGAATACTTTTCGAAGATAAACTCAATGTCATTTACCGAAAAGCAAAAAATGATCGGCAAAGCTGTCCCATCCAATACATCGGCAGCAAGTAACTCATTATCAACTCAAACCGATGGTGATTATATTACCTATACTGTACGATCAGGTGATACGATCTGGGATATCGTTAAGATGTTCGACAATGTTACTACTACCGATGTGCTTAATCTGAATAATATAACCAATCCTGGTAAAATACAGGTAGGACAAAAACTTAAAATTAAAAAGAAGAGCTGATCCCTGACTGAAATATGCGTCCTTTCAGGTCGTTCTTATTATTATTGATAATCATTGCCTCACTGTCAGGCCTTGTTTATCTGTTCCCGGGCAGCAGGTTATTCCCGCCATTAAGCGAGTTTATCCCGGAAATAAAGCCTCAGAGTGCTGTTATTGAGCACGTTATTGATTCTGTCGCAATTACACCAGCCGATACCGAAGTATTAAAAGATACCTCTGATTCCTCTTTAGTTACTGAATCCTCCGCTGTTCTTCTAAAGCCATTAATTGACTCTCTGCGGCAATCAAAGGGGCAGATCAGAATAATGTATTATGGTGATTCACAGGTTGAAGGTGACCGTATAACATTTTATCTCAGGCAGTTGCTGAGGGAGGGACGGAAAGGTACAGGTCCCGGTTTGTTTCTCCCCTCTATGCCGGTGATGTACACAAAATCAATCTGGCTTAAATCTTCATCTAACTGGGAAAGGTATAATTATATTTCATACAGGAATGGCATTCTGACTCATAACCGGCTGGGACCATTGATGACAGTATGCAGATATTTACCTGAGGGGGTTACTGCTGCTGAACCTGAAAAGGCATATGTAAGAATACGTCCTTCAGTATTTGCCGACAGTGCCGCTGCTGAATATGAAACATTGAGATTGTTTTACTCCAATGCACAGGAAGAAGTAAAGATTGTAATTAAAGCAAATGATAATCAGGTCTTTACAGGCAGACTGAAAAATAGAGAAGGAGTTCATGAGATACAATGTAACCTGAACGGAGCAAATGATATAGTGGTTGAATTTGAAGGAAAAACCAGTCCCGATGTTCTTGGCATCAGTATCGAAAGCAAGTCAGGTGTGATCGTCGACAACATACCCAGGAGGGGTAGTGCCGGGCTTGAGTTCACTATGGTTGACAGGGATATTCTTGAAGAGACCTTGTCGATGCTTGATCCTGATCTAATTGTTTTGCACTACGGACTGAACATTGTAAAGAATGTAAGAAGAGAATATTCCTATTATAAAAAAGGTCTTTACAGGCAGCTTACACTTCTCAAAGAGATTGCTCCTTCAGCCACCCTTATGGTAATAGGAGTTACCGATATGGCTGCAGCAGAGGGTGACAGCATAAAGTCGTTCAGCAATATACCTGCAATAATTGAGGCACAAAAAGAAGCGGCCTCCGAAGCAGGAGCTGCTTTCTGGGACCCGTATGAAGCGATGGGGGGAAGCTCATCAATCATTAAATGGGCTGAAAAGAAACCTCCCCTTGCCCTGACCGATTATGTACATTTAACCTATCCGGGTGCCGATACACTTTCACAGATGCTGGCTGAGGCCATATTTAAGGAAAATGCAGATAATGAGGCAGATACACTTATGGTCAGCGACATAAGCAGGGAGAGCCTGCAGGATTATGAAATAAGAGCAAACAACCTGGCAAGAAGTATTATCAGCCGTATATTCAGTTATGATGAAAATAAGCCGTTTATTTTTACCACTACGGCATTCTGGCTTTTCTTCCTGTTAGTCCTGGCCGGCTACAGCCTGATTTACAGGAAACTCTTTTTAAGGCATTTCTATCTTCTGGTTGTAAGCATTTTCTTTTATTATAAGTCGGGAGGCTTATTCCTGTTTCTCCTGGTTCTGGTTACTGTTGTCGATTTTACCTGTGGGCTGCTTATATACAGGTCAGGTAAGAAATACGCAAAACGTATATTCTTAATTGTCAGCCTTTTATCCAATCTAGGTATCCTGGCATATTTTAAATATGCAGGTTTCTTTGTTGATACGGTAAATGAACTCTTCGGAACAGCATACCAGGTACATGATTTTCTTGCATCATTTTCGAACATTCATCTGGGAACCTCATTTGATGTCAGCAGCATTATCCTGCCTGTAGGGATCTCGTTTTTTACCTTCCAGTCGCTCAGTTATACCATTGATGTTTACAGGGGCAAACTGGAACCTGTAAGAAATATCTTTGATTTCGGCTTCTATGTATCATTCTTCCCTCAGCTTGTTGCCGGGCCAATTGTGAGAGCTTCGGAGTTTATACCTCAGCTTTACAGGGATTACAGCCTTTCAAAAAGGGAATTCAGCCATGCATTATTTCTTGTTTCAAAAGGGCTTATAAAAAAGATAATTATCTCAGATTTTATTGCGATCAATTTTGTTGATCGTGTTTTTAACATGCCTTCTCTCTATTCAGGATTTGAAAACCTGATGGCCGTTTATGGATATGGACTCCAGATTTACTGCGATTTTTCAGGTTATACCGATATTGCAATTGGCATTGCATTGATACTTGGTTTCAGGCTGCCGGTAAACTTCAACTCACCCTACAAAGCAAATAGCATTAGTAATTTCTGGAAGCGTTGGCATATTTCCCTATCGAGGTGGCTGAAGGATTATCTTTATATTCCGCTTGGAGGGAACAGGAAAGGCAGTTTCAGGACGGGTATAAACCTGATGATCACCATGTTGCTTGGGGGTTTGTGGCATGGAGCAGCCCTGCGGTTTGTTATATGGGGAGGACTCCATGGCTTAGGCCTCGTAATAAACAAGATATGGAATTCGCTTTTTGGCAATCGTTATAGACAGGGAAAATTAAGAAGGGCAGCAGCTGTTTTTATTACTTTTAATTTTGTATCCTTCTGCTGGATATTTTTCAGGGCACAGGATATGGACACCGTTCGGCTTATGCTGAATCAGATTTTTGATAATTTTTCACCGGGATCATATATGGATGTCCTGCCGGCCTATGCGAGTGTTTTTCTGCTGATGGCTGTCGGATATATCATTCATTTTCTGCCCGATAGAATTAAAGAATCCTACAGGGGACTTTTTATCAGGATACCTGTGGCATTACAGATAGTTGTTATCATGTTTGTTGCCATCCTGCTTTTCCGTATGAGAACGACAGATATCATACCATTTATTTATTTCAGGTTTTAAACATGTACTCACCCCCTGCCTACCGGCAGGCAGGCCTTCCCTCACTTCGTTCGGGCTTTGGGGCTGTTGAAAAAGTCCTTCGT
>CAZWZQ010000109.1:0-3982 GCA_964638955.1 uncultured Rikenellaceae bacterium
CTGATCTCAAAGGATTTCCTGATACTAGTATCTATTTCAATTGTTATTGCGCTTCCGGTAGCATATTATTTCATGAATAACTGGCTACAGAACTATGTATACAGAACGAAGATAGGTGTAATGCTTCTGATACTGGCAGCATTGCTGACAGTTGTCATTACATTTATTACAATCAGCTACAAGGCATACCAGGCAGCAATCATGAATCCGGCCAGCTCAATCAGAACCGAGTGAAACGATGCTTTTTAGAAATGAATTCACCCCCTCTTTTTACGTGTTTGATATGGCATAAAGTACTGAAATATTTAATTTATTGTAAATAAATATGATATATTGAAAAGAAAGCGTACCTTGCGCCCAAATTATAAAAATAAATTATGAGTAAAGGAACAGTAAAATTTTTTAATGAATCAAGAGGATTCGGATTCATTAAAGAGGAGAATTCTACTAAAGAGTATTTTGTACACTCTTCAGGATTAAAGGATATCATTTCAGAAAATGATGAGGTAACCTTTGACGTTGAACAGGGAAAAAAAGGATTAAATGCAGTAAATGTTAAACTTGCTTAGTTTATCTATATTAATCATTTAAGATTTTTGGTCCCGCCAGAAGCGGGACTTTTTTTTTGAAATGCATGTTTTACAGAACAAAATCAATCAGAGAGTTATCAGATCAATACAAGGGTGTAACTGACAATAACACTCACGGGATCCAAAAATCAATTATCAATTATCAATGAGATGAAGAATAACAGTATTTACGATAAAAAACAGTTAGTATTAAAATCTCCTGACCTCAATAAGATGCAGGTAGTTATTATTGACCACAGAACCAAAATTTATATTGCCCCGGATGCAGATCCTGAAGAGGCAAGGGCCCGATATCTCTCGCGGCGCGGACAGGCGAAATCATGAAATAAATGCTTATCCTGCTGATTCCTGATCAGGGTCATTTAAAAATTTTGCCAAAATTACCCTGAATGCCCAGCGACACAAGTCCCGGCTGATAAACGAAATGGATATTATCGGAATTAAGGGGATAGGATAATCCTATCTGTCCAACTGCCTTTATATGGTCCCAACCCAGCTTTGCTGTCAGGGCCGGTTCAAACATTACACCTGTATCTTTTTCTGAATCCTGGTTAAAAGTAACCACTACAAACCGTGTTGAGATACCCAAATCAAAAATCTTTGAAGTGATACCGATTGTCGGTTGAAGAAAAAGCCTGGTACATTTGACATCGACCTTGGAAGTCCATATTTCATTTTCATATTCAGCATTTATTTTTCCAAAGCCAACACCTCCGTATGTACCAAATTTAAATCTTGACGATCCAAAATTGGTATAAAAACCCGGGCCGAATTCGAAAAAATTATGCTTATGGTAAAAATCGGAAGCAGAGGATGTATCGGATGTCATATCCAGGAAGCTTGCGTTAAGCATTATTCCCAAATGATTTGTCAATGCATACGCAAACTGGGGATTAAATCCGGAAGTGCCAAAATGAATAGCTGCCTGTATTTCTCCCTTGTTGGTAAGCATAGGCGCATTAATGACATTAGGTACATAAGCCGGCGCACAGGAGTTGATTATGAGTAGCGACAAGGTAAAGAAAAGAATAAAGATATGTTTTGTTTTCATTACTAAAAATTTAATGTTTCATAGGATTTTTCAATGCAATTTAATAAAAAAATTCTTTTTAATCTTTATAGCCATAATGCATGGATATTGTTTTGAATATCAAAAGCAAACAGAGATGATATCCCTTATATGCACACACCATTGCCGGGGAGTTTCCTGTGCTAAATGTACAACTTGCAGTACAACAAGCTGTAAGTGAAAACAGAATACTGAGGATTATTCTTTATTTAACAGCTATCTCTTTAGGAAGTGTAAACCTGAATGTTGAGCCTTCACCATTGTGTGAGGTGAACCAGATATTGCCACCAAGGAGCTCTACATAGGCTTTGGAGATTGCAAGCCCCAGACCGGTTCCTCCATAGCTTCGTTTTGAAGTATTGTCGCCCTGGTAAAACCTGGTGAATATATTTGCCTGCTGTTCAGAGGAAATGCCTATTCCGGTGTCGGACACATGGAATTCAATATACTTATCCTTTAGTGTGTATCCGAATTCTATCCTGCCCTCCATTGTAAACTTGAGGGCATTACTGACCAGATTTCTGAGTATCTGCGTAACCTTGAAATTATCGGTATAAATGCATGGATCACTCTCACCGGGCACAATATAATTGAACACAATTGCTTTCTCTGAGGCAATGCAACTGAATTGGTCATAAACAGTCCGGATAACCTTATAAAGATTAACCTGCTCCCTGCTGATCTTTACCGTCTTTGCCTCAATTTTTGAAATCTCCACTATGTTGTCAATGATTTCAAGCAAATGATCGGAGCTCCTGGATATTATATCGAGATACTCCCTCCTCTTTTCACGACTTTCGGGATACTCCTCCAGCAGTGTGGAAAATCCGACAATGGCATTCAAAGGAGTTCTTATTTCATGTGAAATATTATGAAGAAAGGCAGCCTTCAGATTTTCACTGTCATCAGTTCTTTTGCGGGCTTCTACAAGCTTCTCAAGTATATTCTTTCTTGTGGTGTCATCATATAAAATACCCATGGTGCCTGTGACTGTGCCAGTCTCATCATCGATCATCGGAACCGATGTATCAAGGATCCACTTCTTACCTCCCCCCGGGAGCTTTACAAGAATTTCAGCCCTGTAATTCTTTATCTCACCATTGATAAATTTCCTGCGTGTCATTATAGGATCAGCCGGTATATCATCGGAAAGAGGAACGATTTCCTCTATCATATCATGGAAGATTTTTTCAGTAAAATCTTCGGGCGAGATGCCGAGAAGCTGTTTTACCCCAGCCCCCGTATTGAGATAAATTCCTTCTCCGATCTGTTGCCCGAAGATTAACTGAAAAGGTACTCCATCAGCATTTTCACTTACGAGGAAGTCAAATGTTCCGGTATCGCTGATTTTTCCCTCTTCACTCCCGCTGAAGTGATAACCATGATCGTATTGTGACTTTGTAATCGTCATTTCAGCTATTTTTTTTTTATTCTCTTATATTTTTTTTGCCAGGAAATATATAAATGCCTTACCCCTCCCATTTTCATGAAAACAGTAAAGTACTCTATATCAGATACATGTAAATACATATTCCTGCCTCCATAAGTAAAAACATAGTTTAATCTCGATTGGCATGAAATTGTTACCCTGAAAAAACAATTTATTTTTGTTTGAAAGGAAAAAAAACCTAAATTTGGGATGCTGTTTTTTGCCCCCGCAAGAAATATAAGCTTTTGTGAAAGAGTACACCGACAGCGAAATCATCGAATGTCTGCGTAACCGTCAAAGCTACGTGGTACTTTATCTGTCTGACCAGTACCTTCCCATGATCAAAAACATGGTTACTCATATGGGAGGCAACTCAGAGGATGCTAAGGATATTTTTCAGGAAGGTCTTATGATTATCCTCGAGAAAATCGACAGCAGGGAGTTTGCGCTTACCTGCAAATTCAAAACATTTCTTTATTGTATCTGCGAAAACCTTTGGAAATCGGTACTCATAAAGAGACAGAGTACAGTTAATTATCTTCAGCGACAAATCGATACCGAAGAAGATACCGATTTCTCTGAACAGGTCGATGATGATCTGTCCAGAGAGATTTTTATGAAGTCATTTAAAAAACTGGATAAGTCAGGCAGAAAAATACTGAAACTGTACTGGAAAGGCTACTCCCCTCAGGAGATAGCCGAAAAACTGAATTACAGCTACGGCTATGTACGGAAGAAAAAAAGTGAATCCCAGGCGGAACTTATTGAAAAGGTGAAGAGTCATCCGGATTACAGGAAGATGATGGAATCGGATGAGATGGCTAAAAGAGTGATATATTAGATTCCGGTAAAAAGTAAAAAGTAAAAAGTAAAAAGTAAAAAGTAAAAAGTAAA
>CAZWZQ010000110.1:0-3689 GCA_964638955.1 uncultured Rikenellaceae bacterium
CAGATTCATATTGTTCTATTATGTTTAATTTAGGACGCCCTGATTTTAAAACTTCCTGATCATCGTTTGTCATACTTTGCGCAATCTTATCGGAATAAAGGTCAAAGACTGTTTTTCCCACAAATTCTTCTTCAGGCAGTTTAATCGCTTCGGCATGTGTTTTATTGACACGTATATATTTTCCTTCTTTATCTTTATAGAAAATTATAATTGGCGAAGAATCAATAATGAGCTTAAGTTCTTGCCGCTCTTGCTTCATAATTTCTTCGAGTCTTTTACGCTCGGTGATATCTTCGTGTATTGATATCCATATGGCACCATGTTCATAATGGTTATAAGTCGAAATATTGACATAACTCCAGAATGTTGATCCATCCTTTCTGATATTTTGTATTTCACCACTCCATACACTATCCTGTTTAAGACAGTTCATAATCTCAGATGCTACTTCTTCCGGCTTTTTATCCACATGGGCATTTAAAATACTTACGTGTTTCCCAATCAGTTCATCCTTCTGGTAACCGAACATAAATTCAAAGTATGTATTTGTATAAACAATAACAGCATCCGAGATACGGGTCAACTGTATTCCTTCTTTCATGTTCTGCAGAATTTCGCTTTGAAACCGCAGTTTATTCTCCGACTGCTTGCGCTCAGTGATGTCACGGGCAATGGATTGTACCGTTTGGATTGACCCGTCAGGATCAAATTCAGGCACGAATTTGGTATTAAAGTATCGAAAGCCATCCGGTGTTTCAAAGGTGTCTTCCACATCTACGACCTGGCCGGTTTCGAAGGCGGTTCTGATACGCTTCTCCCATCTCCCGGCTTCCTCTTCGGGGACACCGACTTCTGCAATGGTTTTGCCGATATACTCACATGGCGAATAGCGGCCGGCTTTAGCAGCTACCTGATTCACATATAAATGCCTATACTGCCTGTCGAACCGTGCGATAAGATCGGGTGAATTTTCAGCCAAAGACCTGTACTGCATCTCGGAACGTTTCAGTTCTTCCTCCACCTTCTTACGCCCGGTGATGTCGCGGCCAATGCCCAGAAGACCTGTGATCATCCCTTTTTTCATCCGGGGGGAGGCCAGCACCTCTGTGCAGCCATAGTCCCCGGATTTTTTTCGTATGCGCAGCTCGATTGCCTGAACTGTGCGTCCTTTCATCATGTTCGAAAAACGTTCCTCAGCCAAAGGAATGTCTTCCGGATGCAGCAGATCCGTGAATGGTTTCCCGATCCACTCCTGCGTTTGCCAGCCGGTGGTCTTCTCGAATGCCTGATTCATAGAACCAAACAACCCTTGTGGCGTTAGCGAAAAAATAACATCGCGGGACAGGTCCATCAGCTCTTTGTCAGGAATCCCGGGCTCCGTCAACGCCTCCTCTGCCAGCTTACGTTCGGTGATGTCTTTTTCATACAATGTTTTTAACGAATTATGCTCCTTTTGTAATTCCAGCAGCTCTTTAATGAGATCCTTCCTCGTTTTATTCTGGTAATCCATAATTATAACTAGGCATTAGGCAATAGGCATTAGTGTAATTTTGAGATTAGTGATGAGATCATTTTGCTGATTTCTATAATTTCAGCAACCAATTTTTCCGATTCAGTTTTATGAAAATATTTTAACCGGATACAAATTTCAACTTGTGTTGCCAATTCAAACAAAGAACCTCTGGCTATAGAAAGAAATTGCGAGTAACTTCCAGTTGCTTGTCTTCCATAACCTTCAGCAATGTTAGAGGGTACCGAAATTGCCGCTCTTCGCATTTGAGATATTAATACAAAACTCTCTTTCGCAGGGAAATCTTCAGTAACCCGATATATTAATTCAACCAAATCCATACTTCGTTGCCAAATATTCAAATCCTTATAACTTTTTACAGACATATCTATTATTATTAGTTCTTACTATTCCCTAATGCCTAATGCCTAATGCCTAACGCCTAACGCCTTTTAAACCTTTCCCGGAATTATAAAACCAAACGTACTTCCCTTGCCTGCTTCGCTTTCCACCCATATTTTACCTCCGTGTTTTTCGATAAATTCGTTACAAAGCAATAATCCGAGTCCTGTACTTGGTTCACCTTCTGTGCCTCTGCGACTGGTTTTTTCATTAAGCAGGAATAATCTGCTAATCAATTCTTTGTCCATGCCAATCCCTGTATCAGAGATTTTTACTTCTGTATTATTATCCTCTGTAATTGTAGCCGAAATATTAATCTCTCCATACTTTGGTGTAAACTTAATTGAGTTGGAAACCAGGTTGCGGATAACGGTTTCGAACATATGTAAGTCAGCATTAATTGTTATATCTTCCGGAAGAGAATAATCTATTGTAATTTCCTTCTTTCGGGCTGATTCTGTTAATACCTCAATACTTGCAGTAATTATTTGTTTCATGTTAAATGTCTCAGGGATGAAATCCATCATGCCCCGTTTTAATCTTGACCACTCAAGAAGGTTTTCAAGCAATCCAAAGATGTTTGAGGCAGATTCCTTCATACTGATAGCAATCTCCTTAATCTCTTCCAGGGTCATATTCTGAATTTCCTCCGTTAATATTTGTGTGGCTCCAAGGAAGGCACTTAACGGGCCTTTCAGGTCATGAGCAAGGATAGAAAAAAACTTGTCTTTTTCCGCATTAATGGTCTGAAGCAGCTCGTTTTTCAGTTTGATTTCTTCGTCTGTCTTTTTGCGTTCAGTAATATCCCTGGACGTACCAAATGTACCGATGATTTTTCCCTCTTTGTCACGCAATGGTAATTTAACTGTTGAGACCCAGGTATCGGGACGATCGTGATGTGTCTCCTTTTCTTCTATACTCAACATTTGCCCGGTACGAATGATATTCTGTTCATCATCAAATGCCTGCTGTGCATGTTCCCCGGTAAAAAAGTCAAAGTCTGTCTTGCCAATAGCCTGTGCAGGATCACTAAGACCGAACATTTGAGCTAACGTCTTACTGATTCTGATGAAGCGGCTTGCGTGATCTTTGAAATAGATATGGTCAGGAAGGTTATCCATAAGAGTATGCATCAGGTATTGTTCCAGAGCCAGCTCTTCTTCGGCCTGTTTGCGTTCGGTGATGTCGCGAAACACTCCCTGCAATGTTTTCCTGCCATGAATATTCACTTGATTGGCTTTGATTTCCACTTCCCTGATATCACCGTTAGCGGTTATAATCTGTGTTTCCAGGGTTTTACCTTCTTTATCGTTCAGGTGTTGTTCAAATGTAGGAGAGAAGGCTGCCTTCTTATTATTTGGCGGGTGCAAAATCGTTTGCGATTGCCCTATCAGTTTCACCCGCTCTCTGCCTACTAAAGACAACAACGCCTGGTTGCAATCAATGATAAAACCTGTTTCCGCATCTGCCAGACAGATCCCATCCAGGGCTTCGTCAAACAGGATCCTGTAATGCTCCTCGCTCTCCCGCAGAGCTTCCTCCGCCAGCTTGTGTTCGGTAATGTCCCTGGATATACCGAATGTACCGATGATTTTTCCCTCTTTGTCACGCAATGGCAGTTTAACTGTTGAAACCCAGGTATCGGGACGATCGTGATGTGTCTCCTTTTCTTCTATACTTAACATTTGCCCGGTACGAATGATATTCTGTTCATCATCAAACGCCTGCTGTGCATGTTCCCCGGTAAAAAAGTCAAAGTCTGTCTTGCCAACAGCCT
>CAZWZQ010000111.1:0-3604 GCA_964638955.1 uncultured Rikenellaceae bacterium
CTTACATGTGTGTAAATCTCCGTTGTACGTGAGCTCTTATGCCCCAGCAATTCCTGAATGTACCTGATATCCAGTCCGTTCTCATGAAGATGTGTCGCATAACTGTGCCTTAAACTGTGAACTCCTACTTCCTTCTTAATACCTGCCTTCAGCAATGCCCCCTTAAATACATGATAAACACTTTCAGATGAGTACCGCCCTCCAGCCTGCCCTTCAAATAAATACTCCCTCGGCCGATACCCACTGTAATACTCGTCAATCTTCTCCCAAACCTTCCCGGGAACAGGTACTACCCGGTCAACTCTCCCTTTACCTTCCCTGATGTGTACTATACCCCTTTCACGATCCAGATCAGTAAGCTTTATGTTCGTAACTTCCGACCTCCGTAAACCACACGAGTAAATCATCCATAACAACATCTTGTGCTTGATATTCCTGACCGAATTCAGTATCCTTGTTACTTCTTCTTTGGAAAAAACTTTCGGAAGAGCCCTGCTACGACGCGGACGCTCTAAAAACTCAGGATTTATCCTTCCCTTGCCGGCAATAGTGTAATATGTCTTAATAGCCGATACCATCTGATTCTGATACGCCGCCGAATATCCCAGCCTGATGATATATTCATAAAGAAAACGGGATATCTCTTCCTCAGTTATCTCCAAAGGCTCCTTCGGACTGAAATACCTGAAGAAAAACTCGAGCATCGCAAGATATGATTCCCTTGTCCGGGGACTGTAACGATTCTCATCAAGAAACCAGGTCATCATATCAAGACCATCAAAAGCCTGCCTGCCCAGATCTTTAGAACGAATACTATCACCCAGACTCTTCCTTTCAGCCATGAGATCCGCATTTATAACCTGCTTCATCACGTTAACACTAACTCCCTGACCTGCAAAAAAATCAGCCAGAGAATCACATGCAATCTTCGACCATGGCAAAAGCCATTCCTTTCGCTTCTTATCAAACCGGAGAGTACCATAACTCCTGAGTTCCTTTATCCACTCCTGATTATAAACGCCTAAAAACCTGATTACCAGCAATCCCTCTTTCTCACTTATTCGGAATTCCACAGGACCATAATTGCCTGATGTGTGCGAAAACCTGACATCTCCCTTTTTGTTGCTGCCATCGATAACTTTGCAGATTGTTTTAGGTTGATAAGAATGTTCAATCCCAACCTCTTCAGGAACTCCCGGAAGTGAAATATCATCCGGTACATTATCTGCATTGTGTTGATCAGGAATATCTTCCCGGCTCTTCTTTTTCCATGAAATGGCTGAAATATCAATCTCCGCAAAATCCTTAAGCGTTTTAAGTACCTGCTTAAGGTTTTCTTCAGTATCATTAACATAAAAACACCTGTTAGTGCTACTGTAAACCGAACCAGCGATCATCTTCACCTTAGCTTTCAATATTGCATCGTAATCGAAAAAGATGGCAAGCCGCCATTCATCACGATGAAAAATCCTTTTGAGAATAACTTTCTTTTTCATTTTTACAGCGAGAATTAAATAAGTACACCGTACAATGTACCCGGTGCACCGGCACGAGTAATTATTTTTCAGTTAAAATTAAGCTTTTTAAGTTTATTATGATCAGATTTTAATAAGATTATTTAAAATGTCCTATAATACCCTCTGCTGAATCTGTTTTATTTGAATAATCGTGGAAGAAAATCTGCAAGAGCCTTACGCCATACTCTCCATTCATGTTGTCCCGGGAAGCCGGTAAAGACATTATTTAATCCGTTTTCTTTAAACAGGATTGCTGCCTTTTTTGTGTATTCGATTCTGGGGTCCTGCTCACCGCATGAAATATATAACAATCTCAGGCTTTTATTGAAAGAGCTTGAATTACTAAGCAAACCCGGTATCTGATTTTCGGGATCAAAATTTCCATACCCTCCCTGTACGCCTCCGAATAATCCACTGCTGAAAACTCCTATCCAGGCAAACTTATCGGTATTGCGAAGTCCGACGTTATATGCCTGACCTCCGCCCATAGATAAACCGGCAATAGCACTGTTTTCAGGACCCGGCAATGCCCTGTAATGCGCTTCAACATAAGGCATAATATCTTTTACTACACTTGCTTCATAATTATTACCGGTGGTCGGCCCCGGAGGAAAACCCTGAGAACCGGCAGCTCTGGGAATCTCAGTGAGCGCTGCAGCTTCATTGGTATTACCATTTGGCATTACAATAATCAATGGTTTTGCTTTACCGCGGGCAATAAGATTATCCGCGATCTGAGCGGCTCTTCCCAACTCTGTCCATGCATCTTCATCAACGCTGCCGCCATGCTGCAGGTAAAGTACAGGATATTTATCCTGACTGTCATCATAACCCGGAGGAGTATATATAACCATTCTCCTGTATAATTTCATTGTCGGTGAGTTATACCATATTTTGTGGATACTGCCATGAGGCACATTCTGAACAGTGTATAATTCGGACACTTCACCGGGAACTAACACGACACTGGCATGTGTTGTAATGTCACGTACAGTTATAGGATTTGAAGGATCAGTTGCCCTTATTCCGTCTATTGTAAAGGTATAATGGTAACGATCAGGTTCTAACGGACCGATGGTTGCCGACCATACACTTGAATCGTTCTTAACCATCTGAGTGGCCTCCCGTGTGACCGACCAGTCGCCGGAAACTGATATTGATGCAGCTTCTTTTGAATATACCCGGAAAGTTACTTTATTATCGGGAAGAACCCCAGGGGAAACAATATTTCTGAATCTTGGCCTTTGAGGCTGTGCCTGTAAAACCAGGATAAACATAAGGCTCAGAAGGCAGACGTTTGCCAACCTGAGAGAAATGCATTTTAAATCGATGTTTTTATCTTTCATTTCAGAATAGTTATAAATACTTAATTATTACTTAGATAGTAAATGTAAATAATATAT
The DNA here is from genome assembly GCA_964638955.1 of uncultured Rikenellaceae bacterium. GTDB lineage: Bacteria > Bacteroidota > Bacteroidia > Bacteroidales > VadinHA17 > LD21. The sequence goes on from CAZWZQ010000111.1 coordinate 2,921, forward strand.
AATTTTAGGTGAATAGTGTTATGTTTTGTACAGCGTACACGATACACGGTACACCGTACATTTTATTTTAGTTATTACACATTGGGCAAATAAACCTGAAATCCGGAATTCTTAATTCCGGACACGTTTCCACCGCGTCACTCACAAAAGCAAGTAATCTATAATGCATTGAAATACAATCTTATATCCTGCTTTTGCCTGACTTCCCCCATCTACAGATATATAAAATTACACAAAAAAAATATTATGTATCAGGCAGAGTTAAATAATTATTAACCAGATAAGTAATAAATTCCTTTTATATATCCTTAATACCTGACTTCGGATATGTAAAACATAGATTTTCAAAGTTTTTTGAGAAAAATCAGTAATTTCAGAATATTAAATATATATTTTCGGGCAGGATCAATCTGCCGGTTGAAGACATTACCCTCATGGAGGGTGACGATGTCAGGTACTTTTCGCAAGATGAGATACCGAATGTGAGGTTTGCCAATATTTTGAAGGGAATAGTTATGGATTATCTTCAATGCGGGAAGAACAGGCCAGAATAATGATCTCCTTCAGTTTTTTTATATATTTTATTTTGCACTAATGAAATTTCCTTTAATTTTGCATCGCATTTTAGTTTTGGTGCGGTAGTTTCCCGAGTACTCGGGATTAGAATATCGGCCTGTCATCCCG
>CAZWZQ010000112.1:0-2251 GCA_964638955.1 uncultured Rikenellaceae bacterium
TTCAACTTTTAAGCTATAAATTTGCCACATGCCTCGCGCCGCACACCGCGAACCGCATGCCGTATTTATTCATTTGGATTCATCCTCAAAATCAAGTATCGCCATCAGACATCTTTCTGCCGTCTTCCCATCCCACAACTCCGGTCTCACCGGTTTTCCGGGATTTTCAAGGGCAGCATAATATTCTTTACGTATTCTTTCAATGTTATTACCAACAAGAATACTTGCTCCGCCATGCTCACGGAGAGTAACAGGACGTTCAGTATTCCACCGGAGTGTAAGACAGGGAGTTCCGAGGAGAGTACACTCTTCCTGCAATCCCCCGCTGTCGGTAAGCATAATACGTGCTTCCATATTCAGTCTGAGCATCTCCAGATAACTCAAAGGCTCCAGAAGGATAAGATTTTTCTGATCAGGCAAATTCTTAAATAAGCTAAAAGTCTCAAGCATCTTTCGTGTTCGTGGATGGATGGTCCAGATCAAAGTTCTTTCAGCACAAACCTCATCAGTGATGAACCTTACTATCGGCTCCAGGATTTCTTTTGTATCTACATTCGACGGCCTGTGAAGAGTCATAACTGCGAAATCATTAATTTCAAATTCCAGATTCCATATTTCAGATTTGCTGCCAATAATCTCCCCGTTTGAAGAGCCTGTCCCGGTCGAAGATCGGGAGGGTTGGGGGGATGTTTTTCCGGTCGCCATTTTATAATTTAAAAGATTTTTTGATATAATATCAATTATTTTAAATCCCCCAGCTTTTTCCCTGTTTGCCTCCAGAGTATCAATCATTATGTTTCCAACGAATTTTATCTTCTCTTCCGGGACTCCCTCTTTTCTGAGGTTTTCGGAAGAAATAAGATCCGGAGTAAGAAGAAGATCGGATATTCTGTCGGCTACCAGTCTGTTGATCTCTTCGGGCATTGTCATATCGCCCGAACGAAGTCCGGCTTCAATATGACAGCATTTTATATGTTCCTTTTTTGCGGTAACGGAACATGCCAGTATGGCATTTACATCTCCCACGATCACTACCCAATCGGGTTTTTCGGCTTTCAGTACCTTCTCGAACTCTATCATTGTCTGCCCGACCTGTTCGGCATGTGTCCCTGAGCCGACACCAAGATTAATATCGGCTTCCGGGATTTCCAGTTCCTCGAAGAATGATTTTGACATGCGGTCGTCGTAGTGTTGTCCGGTATGGACCAGTAAATGGGTAATCTGCTCTTTATCCGAAGAGGGCGGGAGGGAGTGAGGGTAGGAGGGGGAGGTAAAACCAATATTAGGATTTATATTGTAATTGTGGATAGCTCTGATAAAGGGAGCGATTTTCATGAAGTTTGGCCGGGCGCCGACAACGGAGACTATCTTCATTTGTTTTTAAGGGTAAAAATAGATCAATTTGTTTGAATATAACAATAAACGTAAAATGATGTAATCAGAAAGAAATATAAGACGCCCCGTGCCGCACGCCTCAAGCCGCCTGCCGCAAATCTTACACCGTTTAACATATTCCGGATCCAGACTGGAATTACTCGTATAAATGAAATTTCTTATCTTTCGGTTGTGAAAGCCAATTTGGCAAAAGCTGAAATCAATAAATATTTTGTAAGTTTTTATTATACATTCCTGATAGTCATTAATAATAAAATTATATTCACATGGACAACATTGTAAAAACAAAAAACCACCGGGCTGATCTTTGCAGTCACAGTCCGAACAATTTTAAACGGCTGATCATCAAAGCTGTTATCTTCGGAAGCTTCATCATCCTTGCTGGATGTGCATCGGTAAAATTCTACTCCGATTCCGACCTTGAAAATGAAACAGGTCTGCGATATTATACTCTTAAACCGTACCTCCTTGTGGAATACAAGGCAGAGAAGGATAATACAGTTAAAACAACCGTCGTTTATCTGCCCGACCTGGCAACTCCGCAGTATATGGGGTTCAGGACCGGTATAGGTAAAAATGATATTAAGCTGGCATTCACCAACAGCGCATTAACATCTTATGGAGCGGTCAGCGAATCGATGTTTTCGGAGACCCTCGAGTCTGTGGCATCGATGCTTTCAAAGAGCGCATACACGGCCCAGGCCTTTACCGGTCCGTCGCCTGCCGAACCGGATATGTCAGGGAGATACTTCAGACTATATGAGATCATACCCGGCACCGGCGGCACAACATTAATAGAAATTATTCCCGGTGAAACAACAGAGTAAAATCCGGTACGCGGCACGCGGCTTGCGGT
>CAZWZQ010000112.1:2351-3544 GCA_964638955.1 uncultured Rikenellaceae bacterium
CGGTAGGAACAGGATGGCTTACTCCGTTACCCGATTTACGCGACTATACCGGGACACATCCTGAAATAGAACTCTTCAATAAAAAACTCGGCATTTCAATCGATGACCGTAAACAGAAAACAAAGGTTGATCTCAGGGAATGGTGTTCTCCTGTCGAGGATCAGCTGAATCTGGGATCCTGTACTGCACATGCCGGCGCCGGCATTGTAGAGTATTTCGAAAGAAGAGCCTGCGGAAAACATATCGAAGCCTCAAGACTCTTTCTCTATAAAGTCACCAGGAACCTTATGCAGGTGACAGGCGACACCGGAGGATGGCTCAGGAGCACCATGGGAGCATTGGTCCTGTGCGGGATACCGTCTGAAAAATACTGGCCCTATGATATTGACAGATATGATGAGGAACCGGGCGGTTTTATCTATTCTCTGGCTGATAACTACCGGACGCTGAAATATTTCTGTCATGATCCTCAGGGATCCGACTTGCCGGCAGCAAAGGTACTCTCTTCCGTGAAAAAGTATCTTGGGGCGGGTATACCGTCCATGTTCGGTTTCTGGGGTTTTCAGTCGTTCGAAGAATCCTGCAGTCCGGGCGACATACCCTTTCCCTGCAGTGGGGAATCGGCGCAATGGGGACATGCTGTAGCTGCCATGGGATATGATGATGACCGGATCATAAAAAACACAAAATGTAATATCGAAACAAAAGGAGCTTTGCTTATCCGTAACTCATGGGGCGCCTCCTGGGGTGATAACGGCTATGGCTGGCTCCCCTATGAATACGTGCTAAAACGTCTGGCCCTTGACTTCTGGTCGCTGATCGATATGAAATGGGTTGATAGCGGTGAGTTTGGAATATAAACTCCAAATTCCAGATTCAAAATTCAAAAGTCCGGATTTAAATACACATTGATATTGAAATTATGAAAATTGACAAGTTTGAAGATTTGGAGATCTGGCAGTTAGCCAGGAAATTATGTAATAACATTTTTGTTATTACTTCGAAGAAACCGTTTTGCAACGATTATAAGCTTCGTGATCAGATTAGAACATCTTAAGGATCAATAATGGATAATATTGCTCGCCCTGTGAAATAGCAAAATGTATTACATTTATATACTTTTATGTGAGAGAGATAACCGGTTCTATACCGGGTACACAAATGATTTGGAAAGACGAATAGATGAACACCAA
>CAZWZQ010000113.1:0-3392 GCA_964638955.1 uncultured Rikenellaceae bacterium
GACATGATGTGACTTTTTAAATATATAATTATGATTCAGGCTCATCAGGTAAAAATAAATTATTTCAACTTCAATTCGCAACAAAAAGGCTTCTTTTTCCATCCCTGGTTTCCATAAAATGTTATTTTTGTTATGGAAAAAGAAAACACACCAGCCTCAAAAAGATTATATTCACTCGATGCCCTCCGTGGATTCGATATGTTCTGGATCATGGGAGGAGAAGGTATCTTCAGAGGATTGATCCTTGTTGTTCTCGGCATCCTTAATAACATCGGACTTTCTTTTTTGTTGTCATCGGTATGAATCCGATAACTATCTATCTTGCAGGCAGGATCATCAGTTTCAGGCAGGCATCGAGATTTTTCTTCGGAGGATTTGTTGATCTGCTGCCAGAAATATGGACTCCCTTTGTAGAGGCTGTAGGTGTAACTGCCGTTGGATGGGTATTCCTCTATATTCTGTATAAAAAGAAGATATTCTTAAAAGTCTGAACCTGATATGAAAGTCAAATTACTCTTTATCAGCATATTGCTTACACTATGCCTGATTGTATTCCCTCAAAAAGCAGAGTTATCCTGGCCTGAAGTTACACGTGTGAACAGGCCATGGACCCGCTGGTGGTGGCCCGGGAACATTGTTTCTCCCGAGGATATAAAAGCTAATATGGAAAAGTACAGGGTAGCCGGACTTGGAGGAATGGAAATTACTGCCATCTACGGTGTGAGGGGACAGGAAGATAAATTCATAGAGTATCTGTCGCCTGAATGGATGAATATGTTAACCCATACTCTTCTGGAAGCAGAGCGTCTTGATCTGGGCATTGACCTTGCCAATGCATCCGGATGGCCTTTTGGCGGGCCATGGGTCGATTCTGCTGATGCATGTAAGAATATAAACTACAAAACATATTCACTCAATACAGGTGAAAAACTAAGCGAGAAAATCGAATTCACCCAACCGCCAGTGGTAAGACCTGTTGGTAATATCCCGGATAAAATAAAAATATTTGACCAGGAAAACAGGACGCAAGATATTCAGTTATATGCTATTGACCAGATAAAACGTAAGAAGCCGCTTCCGATACAGGCTGTAATGGCCTATTCCGATTCGGGCCAGGTTGTAAACCTCACTGATATGGTTACCGCTGACAGGGACCTTGAATGGACAGCTCCTCCAGGTATCTGGACAATTTATGCTCTCTTCCAGGGATGGCACGGAAAACAGGTTGAAAGAGCAGGCCCGGGTGGAAAAGGAGATGTAATCGACCATTTTTCCGGACAGGCAATAAACAGGTACCTGAAACATTTTGATACTATTTTCCTGGATCATGATTTAGAATCACTCCGCGGTTATTTTAATGATTCCTATGAAGTTGATGATGCTCCGGGGGAAGCCAACTGGACTAATGACCTTTTTTATGAATTCATGATAAGAAGAGGATATGACCTCCGTGAACATCTTCCAGCCCTGTTTTTGAAAGATGATCCTGAAAAAAATGAATGTATCCTGTCGGACTATCGTCAGACAATCTCCGACCTCATACTTGAAAAATTCACATCAACATGGACAAACTGGGCACACAGACAGGGCAAAATAACGCGTAACCAGGCACATGGTTCTCCCGGTAATATCCTTGACCTTTATGCAGCCGCTGATATTCCCGAGACTGAAGGCAATGAGATTACCAGAATGAAATTTGCCTCTTCAGCAGCAAATGTTACAGGCAGACAATTTGTTTCATGCGAGGCTGCAACATGGCTGGGAGAACATTTCACTTCAAACCTCTCCGATGTTAAAAAAGCAGTCGATCTCTTTTTCCTGGCAGGAATTAATCATGTCTTTTACCACGGAACATGTTATTCACCGGTTAATGAACCATGGCCGGGATTCCTGTTCTATGCCTCAACAGAATTCACACCGGCAAATCCTCTCTGGAACGATTTCAAAGCTCTTAATGAATATGTTACACGAGTTCAGTCATTCCTTCAAGTGGGAAGGCCGGATAACGACATACTTCTCTATTTCCCGATATTTGATCACTATGCGGATACAGGCAGCGGAATGCTGGCACACTTTGACGGAATTGATTCTTTCTATGATGGATCTCATTTTAAAAACGCGACTGAAACAATGCTGGAGAAGGGTTATACATTTGATTATATATCAGATCTTCAGATAAAAAATACAGATTTTTACAATGAGCTGCTGTTTACTGAAGGTAATATATACAGAACCCTGGTTATACCACAATGCAGGTATATCCCTCTGGAAACGTTCTCATATATCATTAAGCTTGCAAATGAAGGAGCCCATATTATATTTTACGGAAATATGCCGGAAAATGTTGCAGGATGGGCATATAAAGACGAAAAGACTTCATTTTTCAACCAGATGAAAGCAGGTATCAATTTTTCTCCAACAAATAATCCGGAGGTGTTCAAAGCTGTATATGGGAACGGAATGATCCTCTCAGGAAATAATCTGGAACAACTTCTTGTTTTTGCAGGGATCAGGAGGGAGACCATGTCTGACGATCATCTCATGTTTATACGTCGTGAAACGCCGGCAGGATTTACCTATTTTATTTGTAATAAGGGGGAAAAGGCATATGATGGATGGATACCTCTAAATGTAGCTGCTACATCAGCAGCTATTTTCAATCCGATAAATAATAAATACGGCCTGGCAAAATACAGAATGGCAAAACCCGGATTGATAGAGGTATATGCCAGAATATATCCGGGTGAATCCCTGATAATAACAACATACATGGATAACCCGGATGGAAGATCCTACTCATATTATGACAATATCTCGATGGCTAAAGAAATATCCGGCACATGGAAGGTTGAATTCATCCAGGGAGGTCCGGCATTGCCGGCCGTTTCAGAGATTAAAAAACTAATTTCATGGACAGATTTTGATGAGAGCTCTTTAAAAAACTTTTCAGGCACTGCAAAATACACAATAAGCTTTGTGAAGCCGAAAGGAAAGGCTGATGCATGGTCGCTTAACCTTGGGAGGGTTTGTGAAAGTGCTTCCGTTGTACTGAACAATAAAGACCTGGGATCACTGATAGGTCCTGATTTTAAGGTAATTATTGACAAGAAACAACTTAAGAAAAAAAATACTCTTGAAATAAAAGTATCCAACCTGATGGCCAACCGTATTGCCTATATGGATCGTAATAACATTGAGTGGAAGAAATTCTATAACATCAATTTTGCAGCTATGTTAAGGCAAAACACCAGGGATGGTGTCTTTGATGCATCATCGTGGCAGCCAAGGGAATCGGGGCTGTTAGGTCCGGTGACCATTACACCTATGAAGGCTGTTAGGTAATATAATGCTCAGGGCTCAGGGCTCAGGGCTCAGGGCTCAGGGCTCAGGGC
>CAZWZQ010000114.1:0-3121 GCA_964638955.1 uncultured Rikenellaceae bacterium
AAAAACATTTACAAGTATTACGATTCAAAGTTCCAGAGAACCTTCGTACTGAAGGACATTGACATGGAAATATCGGAAGGTGAGTTTGTTACAGTTATGGGTCCCAGCGGGGCAGGGAAATCTACTCTTCTGAATATCATTGGTATGCTAGATGAACCGAGTGAAGGAGAGTACTACTTTTTTGACCGTTCTATACATAAAATAAATGAAAAAAGCAGAGTTGAATTTCACAGGAATTATATGGGATTCATCTTCCAGGCTTTTCATCTCATTGAAGAGATGACTGTTTATGAAAACATCGAAACGCCTCTTATTTATAAGGGTGTTAAAGCCTCACTACGGAAAGCAATGGTTGCCGAAATGCTCGACAGGTTTAATATTGTCGCTAAGAAAAACCTTTTCCCTGTTCAGCTTTCAGGCGGCCAGCAGCAACTTGTAGGTATTGCTCGTGCTATTGTTGGTAAACCTAAATTATTATTGGCAGATGAACCGACCGGCAACCTGCATACCGACCAGGGCAAACAAATCATGGAACTCCTCAAAACGCTTAATGATGAGGGGATTACTATAATTCAGGTTACTCATAATGAGCAGTTTGCATTGTACGGAAGCCGTATAATACGTCTTATTGACGGAATGATTTCCAGTGATAAGGAAACCTGATCAGATCTTTTTGTGTAGTAAACTTAAAATTATAAAATGGGCAGGTTAATATTTTTTTTAAGGGTAAACATCCGTAACATATTTACCAATAAAAAATTTGCATTAATAAATATAATCGGGTTGTCTGTTGGTATAACCGCCAGTCTTTTAATACTACTGTATGTTCGATATGAAACCTCTTTTGACAACTTTAATCCTAATGCAAAGAATATATACCGCATTGTTGAAAAAAAATTACAGGATGGTTCAATCGGGGCATCAACTCCCCTCGCTTTATCAGATGTTCTGAAAAAGGATTACCCCGAGATTGATAAGGTAATTGGATTAATGAGTACAACAAATGATTTAAAGGTTGGAGAAGAGAGATTTGAAAATCTCAGAGGTGCTGTTGTTGAGAAAGAACTTTTTAATCTTTTCAATTTCCCTGTGCAATCGGGAAATCAGGGTACTCTTTTTGAAGATCCTTATGAGGCTGTTATTACAAAAAGCCTTGCAGAAAAACTTTACGGAAAAATAGATGTGTTGGGAGAAACATTTGAATATGAGACTTTTACTTTTAAAGTTGCAGGAATAATAAGCGATATTCCGTCAAATTCGATATTTGATTTCGAATACTTCCTTTCAGATAATTTCAGATACATCTACTTCCCCGATATACATGAAAGATGGTATCATTTCGGACTTTTCACTTTTGTAACATTTCATGGCAGCAGGATCCCCGATGGATTTGAAAACAAGCTGACCAACATAGAGAAACAGTACTATCCGGATTTTATGAAAAACAGGCACAATTATCTTTTGACTGAATTTAATGGCAGTCATCTGAACTCCTGGCTTGAGAATGATATTGTACCTGGTGTTAATCCCGTTTACCTGTGGATACTATCGGCAATTGCATTAGGGATACTAATAATTGCATGTCTGAATTTTATGAATATATCAATTGCAAACAGCGGGAAAAGAAGTGTTGAAACCGTTATTAAAAAGGTAAGCGGAGCTTCCCCCGGGATTTTAATTGGTGATTTCTTTGCTGAAATTTCCTTTTTAGTTATCTCAAGTCTTGTGATATCCTTTTTTGCAGTATATCTGATATTACCCTTTTTTAATAACCTGATAGAAAAAACCATTAATGTCGATCTTTCAGATCCAATATTCTGGTATGGCACAATCGGATTTGGTATTTTATCCATATTGATCTCCGGACTTTATCCTTCTTTTGTTTTATCCAGACCAGCTCCTGTAAAAGTCCTGCTTCACAATAAAGAATCGGATAAAAACAAAATGACCTTTCAGAAAAGCCTTGTTGTTGTTCAATATACAATTACCCTGATACTTGTTGTTATACAACTTTTTATCTTCAAACAGATCTCTTTCATGAAGAACCATGAAACAGGATTTGATAAAGAGAACCTGGTAACCATTCCGGTTCGGTCGCTGGGGTATAGCGGCAATGAAAGGATGAAGAATACTATACTTTTTACTGACATGCTGGCAAAATACTCATCACAGTATGATTATAGTAAAGCCTCGGTAACTGAATTTGTTCCCGGATTTGGTTTCAGGAATCTGTTTAAAATATATCCTGAGGGGAATGAATATCCTGATGGACTGGAGTTACTCTCCTGCGATGTTGATGAGAATTTCCCGGAAGTTTTTGATATGAAAACAATCAACGGGAGATTTTTCTCGAAGGATTATTCAACTGACAATAATGCATTGGTAATTAATGAAACAGCATGGGAAAAACTTGGATGGAAAGATCTGGACGGTAAAAATGCAGGATTAATTACAAGGGATAATATTAAGGAAGTTATAGGGGTAATTAATGATATTAATGTCACATCATTACAGTATCCGGTACAGCCGATGATATATCAGTTCGGTCGTCATCATAACTACCCGGGATATGTTACAATCAGATTAAATCCTGATAAAAAGTCTGAGACAATTGAATTTATCAGGTCACAATGGAATGATATGTTTCCCGGAATCCCATTTGGATTTGAGAGCATTGATGAAAAATACAGGAATGCATATGGTGCTGAGGAAAAACTTGCACGGATAACTGGGATATTTTCGATTCTTGCGATATTCTTGTCATTTATGGGAATTTTTGCATTAAGTACTCTTGAAGCCGAGAATAGGACCAAGGAGATTGGGATAAGAAAAATTAATGGTGCAAAAGTTTCAGAAATCCTGTCAATGCTGAATAAAGACTTTGCGAAATGGGTGATTATGGCATTTTTAATTGCCTGCCCGGGAGCATGGATTTTTATAAGTAAGTGGATGCAGGATTTTGCATATAAAGCCGACTTAAGCTGGTGGGTATTTGCTATTGCAGGAATAATGATTCTTGTGTTGGCTTTACTTACTGTAAGCTGGCAAAGCTGGAGGGCAGCAACAAGAAATCCGGTCGAAGCTCTCCGATATGAATGACCCCCCAACCCCCAAGGGGGCT
>CAZWZQ010000115.1:0-3021 GCA_964638955.1 uncultured Rikenellaceae bacterium
AAGTAAAAAGTAGAAAGTAAAAAGTTTAAAGGAGATGAGGGGCGACCCTATCCATCCCTCAAATGCGCAGTATTTCAATCATTTCCGTAATAGCCTCAGCCTCAGAAGGATCCTTTACCGGCGATAGTCCCAGCAACGATCTGGCATGGTTAAGATCCCTTCGGGAGATATAATCCTTTCCTATCAGGATATAGTAAAGGATAGCTGATTTCAGTGTATTGGCCTTAACCCTGAATGTATGGGGACTTAATCTTAAAGGAAAAGTATGAACATACCTCGATTCATCATTATGATATTTCAGCATCCATTGAGATTCGTCTGACAGTGTGATCATCCTGAAATCTTTAAACCTCTTCCCTGTCCAGTCGGAAAAAACCTTTTTTTCCATCAGCTTTTCAGAGTTAAGAAATTCTGTAATCTCCCTGCAAATCCTTTTTATTGATAATCTACCGGAATAGATATCCATAACAGATGTTCCAATATGTCGAAGTTCTTTGATCAGGCTTTTAATATCAGATTTATTGTCTTCAGATATTTTATCGTATGTATATTCCCTGATGTATGCAAGATGATGTTTGAGGGGATTAAACCGAAAAGGCTCTGATATCATGTAATCAATATTCATGATCTTAACTTAGTGTTTCCCTGTTATACGATCAATGGAATAATTATATGCATTGATAATACTCTTTCTGGTCAAAATGCCGATTATATTTTCCTGATTTTCTATCTCTACAACAGGTATGCGGCCGATATTTTTTTTTGCCATCTTGTTTAGTGCGGTTTTAAGACTTTCATTCGGGAAGCATACTATAATATCTTTAGTCATCACTTTCTTAACTTCAGAATCAGCGTCCCCGCTCTGCAAAGCATGGTTAATATCCTGACGTGTTACCATACCTGCCAGTTTACCCTCTTCAGACAATACCGGAAAACCCCTGTGATTTGTTTTCTTGATCTTCAACCCTACGTTTCTTACAGTTTCAGATTCATTTACTGCAATTACATCTTTAATCATTGCTTCGGAGACTATAATACTGTCCATAAGATCAACTTCAATATGTTTTTCTACATCTATACCTCTTCTTAATAGTTTGAGTGTATAAATTGACGGTTTTGATATCCACCTGACTATGATGACAGAGATAACACATGTCACCATAAGAGGAGGGAGTATCTGGTAATTGCCTGTCATTTCGAACAGGAGAAGGATAGCTGATATCGGAGCATGCGATGTACCCGCAAAAACAGCAGCCATTCCAACCAGTGCAAATGCTCCGGGAGGTATCACAGTTGAAGGCAGTATTAAAGTTGCTGTTTTCCCGAATGCTTCTCCCAGCAACGCCCCGATAAAGAGAGAAGGAGCAAATATGCCGCCTGATCCTCCCGAACCAAGAGTAATTGATGTAGCAATAATTTTAAGAAATACAAGGGCAACTATAACACCGATAACTAATTCCCCGTTTATTGTATTTTCGATAACATCGTAGCCTACTCCAAATACCTGCGGGAAGAATAATCCGATCGAACCAATCAATAATCCGCCAATTGCAGGTTTAAGATATGAAGGTATCCGGATACTGTTAAAGATATCTTCACTTTTATAGAGAACTTTAATAAATAACAGCGCAGCCAGGGCTGTAAATAATCCGAAAACAAAATAGTAGGGCATATCTGCTATGCTGTAAAGCTGGAATGGAGGAGTCTGAAAAGTGGGATGATCACCAAGGAAGGACCTGGAAATTACTGTTGCAGTCACTGACGAAAGGACCACAGATGAGAAATTTTTTAGTCCATATTCTCTCAGGACCACTTCAAGGGCAAAAAATATACCTCCCAGGGGTGCATTGAAGGTTGCAGCGATTCCTGCTCCGGCCCCGCAGGCTACAAGTGTTTTTGTCTTCTCTTCGGTCATGTTAAAAAGTTGTCCGATAGATGATCCAAGTGCGGAGCCGATCTGTATTATCGGTCCTTCTCTTCCGGCTGAACCTCCTGAACCGATGCATATCGATGATGCCAGTGTTTTGACAATAGCTACCCTTGGTCTTATTCTTCCTCCTTTGGTCACCATGGCATTTATCACTTCCGGGACACCGTGTCCCTTGGCTTCCCTGGCAAAAAAATGAATAATGGGTCCAACCAGTAATCCACCGATAGCAGGTATGATTATCACATAGTAGTTACCCATGAACCCCAGGATATTTTTGCTCTCGACAAAAAAGAGATTATTGATTTGAAGAATCAGCCACCGGAAGAATATTGCCCCGAAAGCGGCTCCTGTACCAACAAGTATTGAAAAGACAAGAAAATAACTGGCATCTGAAGTACGGAGGAAATAGATTAAATCCTTTACCTGTTTACTGAAATTTATTTCTGTCAGCTTTTTGAATTTGAACCATTTCATTCTTCCAGTTACCTTTGTTATTAATTTATTCTATTCACTCTTTTTTCAATCTTTTTCCTGATCTTTTCATAGGGTGGAGCAGGACCAACCCATAGCTCCTTGCCGTCGATATAAATAGAATCCGTTATTCCCCATTCTTTTACAATCTCCCTGTTCTCAACAGTATCAAATTCCCGGAGATTTATTTTATCCGGAAATTCAAGGCAGGCTCTTTTAACACGTTCGCATGCTATATTCATTGTCTGGCACCAGCCGTTTCTAAACAGAGTCACATTTACTTTTCCTTCTCCTTTAACAGGATTCTTTAAGATTTTCATGAATTTAGGGGGTGTTGCCTTTTCATTGAATGGCTTCCACAGCATTCGCATAATACCGGTTTTATCAATAGTTTTGTATCCCTGTTTTCTGAACCATGATGCACGCATAAAAACAGGTATTATGAGTCCCCATACTACAAGTCCGTCTGCTCCAAGCTGTTTTACATCTTCTTCGGCAGCTTTCAGAAGGGCTTTCCCCATTCCTTGTTTTCTGTAATCGCCGCGTCCCTGTTTATGACCATGTACCCATATACAAAGGACCACATATAAGTTCTTTCCCGTAAAGGTCGAATACTCGAT
>CAZWZQ010000116.1:0-2860 GCA_964638955.1 uncultured Rikenellaceae bacterium
AAGTATTAACTTAAAAGCGGAAAAAAATTAAAAACTGTAAATTGTAACTCTGGTAATTGATTTAATTATTTCAGATTTTACTTCGTAAATTAGATAAATATTTGAAAGCATCGTGAAATTTAATTTATAAAACTGATTATGGATATGTCATACAAAATAGTCAGGGTAAATCCTGAGAATTTTAAAGAGCATCCACAGGCAATATGTTTCATTAATCAAAAGCATAAATATTACAATAAGAAAGTTGAATGGTTTCGGGAACAATATGAAAACGGATTAAGGATCATTATCCTGTATATCAAAGGAGAGAAAAGATCTGTCGGGTTCATCGAATATATACCCGGAGAGTATTGCTGGAGGCCTGTAAATGCAAAGGATTATATGTTTATCCATTGCCTCTGGATTTACGGGAAAAAATATCAGAACCAGGGGTGGGGGAGTCTTCTGATCAGGGAAGTTGAAAAAGATTCTACAGGGATGAAAGGTATTGCTGTTGTGACCAGTGATGGTTCATTTATGGCCAATAAAACTATATTTCTGAAGAATGGTTATAATGTTGTTTCCGTTTCGGGTAAGGACCAGTTACTGGTAAAACAATTCAAAAAGGGTTCTCTGCCGTCGTTTAATGTAAATTCTGAAATTCTTGATAATCATAAAGGTCTGACAATCATTTATTCACGGCAGTGTCCCTGGGTTGCCAGGTGCATTGAAGAGATAAAACCTGTCATGGCCAAAGAAAAACTAAATACAGAAATTATAGAGCTCAGAACGATACAGGAAGCACAAAATACCCCCTCGGCTTATGGTGTATTTAATCTTATCTATAACGGAAAGATACTTGCCGACAGGTATATCTCAACAACACGATTTACAAATATCATAAGGAAAGAGATAAAGTAAAAGAATATATATTTGAACATAATTTAATTACTGATTCTCCGATCCTTTCAGGTACTTATCAAGGAATTCCAGAACCTGGGAATTAGCTTTTATTTGGTTTTCCTTCTTGATAAAACCATGTCCCTCATCAGGGAAAATCACATATACAACCGGTACTCCTTGTGCTTTTACTTCAGCAACAATTTCATCCGACTCTACCTTCAGTACACGTGGATCATTTGCTCCCTGCAGAACCATTACGGGATTATTTATGTTACCGGCATGGAATAAAGGTGAGATATTATACAACCTTACAGAATCGGCTGAAAAAGGATCACCCATTTCCTTATACAGTGCGTCGCGGAAAGAAGCCCAGTATGGAGGAACCGATTTAAGCGTTCTCAACCAGTTGGTGACTCCATAGAAATTTACACCAGCCTTAAATTCATCAGGGTGGAAGGTCATCGCAGCCATGGTCATAAAGCCTCCATAGCTTCCGCCAATGATCCCTATTTTTGTGCTGTCGATATATTCAAGACTCTGAAGCCATTTTTTACCATATATGCAATCTTTCAGGTCTTTGTCACCATGATTCTGATCATCCATTTTGTAAAAGGTCTTGCCATATCCGCTGCTACCCCTGTTATTAACAGCCAATACTGCATATCCATGATTAACAAGATATTGAGTCATAGGATTGTATCCTACATTCGATTGTCCTCCCGGGCCGCCATGGACAGATACCAGGGCGGGCACCCTGTTCTTCTTTGATGCTGTCAGTGGCTTATAGTAGATTGCCGGTATCTCCAGTCCGTCGAAAGACTTAAAACGTACCACCTCAGCATTAACAAGATTATCAGGATCTATTTCAGGATTCATTGTTGATGTAAGTTTTTTGAGTTCGGCTGCTCCGAATTCACATACATAAATATCGCCCGTGGTCTTTGAACTGCCGAGTTTGAGCATTAACAGCTTCTCGCTGTCCGAAATATTTACATTCACTATGTTGGTCCCTGGTATTTCAGGATAAGCTACATCTTCCCCGGTAGCCATGTCAATGATCTTTATAACGTACCTGGCATCTTCATTAATAACAATTATCCTGTATTTATCATTTTCACTGAGATATTGTCCGGTGACGTCCCAATCGGCCTCGAACATAACCTCGCGATTCCCGGTTGGAATCTCGTAGCTGACAAGGTAACTGTACTCTCTTCCGGCATCTGTTGTGTAGAAGAAGTACCTTTTATCATTACTGAATCCTGATCCATTATACAATCCTGGTTTCTCCGGCTCAGATACCTCGGTTATTTTTCCTGTCACATTATCAAAAAGGAAAAGCTGTGATTCACTGGTAGTTATGGATTTCAGCAGTGCCAGGATGCTCCTGTCTCTCGTACAGCCTGCATATTCAAAACCATCAGTGTTCTTAAATATCATCTCTTCTTTCCATTCCCCCACATTCATTTTATAAAGGTCAAAAAACCGGGGATCACGCTTGTTAGACTGAAAATACATGGTTTTCTCGTCTTTGCTCCAGCCGTTAAAAGAGGCTTTTACAGCATCCCCCGGTGTGAGGTCAGTTGCAGAACCATCTTCATTCAACAGGTAAAGATGATCGTTTTCATTTCCCCCTTTATCCGCTGAATAGATTATTTGTCCTGTACCCGGTACATAATCAACGGCAAAGAACGACTCTGTTTCCGAGTTGGTGATCTGCCGCTTTGTACCATCGGCAATGTTGATCTCGAATAAATTATAAATGTCTGTTTCGTTACTGCTGACAAGAAGCCTTGTCTCATCAGGCGAAAATGATCCTCCCGACAATGAGATATTCTTATAGAATTGTTCAACAGAATATTGAGGGATCTCCTTCTTCCCGGTACAGGAAACGAGAAAAACACATGCTATAAAGAAAAGATTTTTTCCCATAAGAGTATAATTATAAATTAACTTCAAATATTCACTGTTTATCAAAGAT
>CAZWZQ010000117.1:0-2676 GCA_964638955.1 uncultured Rikenellaceae bacterium
GGAATGATTATCTCACCGAGGAGAGCCGTATGTACCTGGCAGAGAATGAAAAAGAGACATATCTTTCTGCCGTTCATGTCGCCGGGTCATTGTACGAAATGACAGGTAAGAGCTCCTATATCAGACAAATGTACGGGATCGCCTGTAAAGCCAAAGCGGCAGTGCTCCGTGATGAGATAACCGAAAACGAGCTTCTTTCCGCTTCAGGTATTCCTGATTCTCTCAATGAGAAACAAACCAGCCTTTCAGCTAACATTGCAGCCTATAATAACCTCATCCTTGAGGAGTCACAAAAGACAAATCCCGACAGCAGCAAGCTCTCACTATGGAAAGATGCCCTCTTTGATATGAACCGTGAAATGGAAAATGTCAGCAAGGAAATAAACAGTAAGTATCCTGCAATCAGGGAACTTCTTCAGAAAACCGAACCGCTCACTCTTGATGATATACAAAAACATTTGCATAGTAATGAGACCATCGTCGATTACCTTCTTTCAAACCAGTACAGGGAAGGCAAAAGGGCGCTCTATACGTTCATTATAAGCGGGAAGAGTATAGATTTCCGCCTGTCTTTCATCGACTCTCTTTTCATGCAAAATGCAGAAATAATAATGGATCATGGTATGCCTCATCACTATGAAGATGAATTCAGGAAATATACCGGGGCTCTTGACTTTATGTATAAAAACCTTATTGAGCCTGTTGAAGAAACCTTTGCAGGAAACAGGCTTATCATCATACCTGATGAGGAGATCGCCTGGCTTCCCTTTGAGGCATTCGTGAAAGATGTACCGGCTCGGGATCAGGCTGATTATGGACAACTTCAGTATCTTATCCGGGATTATACCTTCTCATATTCTTATTCATCGTCCCTTGCATTCAGCAGTAGTAAAAGATCCGGGAGAGCAGGAGTGAAGGTGTTTGCATTTTTACCTGATTACGGAAGCAATAATATATCTGCAGAGGTAAGCGGAGAATTACCCGGTGCAGAAAAAGAGATCGGATCAATATCCGGAAGATTCAGAGGGAAACGTTACACAGCGGGAGAGGCAACAGAATCAAATTTCAGGATTGCCGTGAGGGAGCCTGCCATCTTTCACCTTGCCATGCATTCCGTAGCCGACACTGTCAATTCAAAATACTCCTGGCTCGCGTTTGATACTGGAACCGATACCCTTGAGGACGGCAGACTCTACAATTATGAAATAAGCCTGATGAGGATAAAATCACCGATGGTAGTGCTCAGTGCCTGCAATTCGGGCACAGGGACTCTGTATCACGGCGAAGGGCTGATGAGCATTGCACGCAGCTTTATCCTTGCAGGGGCATCATCGGTGGTCAGGACATCGTGGGAGATCAACGATGAGACAAGTGCAAAGATCATTACAGGTTTCTATAATAATCTCTCCCGCGGTATGCATAAGAACGAAGCTCTTCGCAGGGCAAAGCTTGATTACCTGGCAAATTCTTCCCCTTCCTTGTCAGATCCATGGTATTGGGCCGCATACGAGGTTCTTGGCGACAATACACCCGTAGCCGGTAATAAGAAATGGATGATAATTCTTATTGTAACAATACTCGCAGTGGTGATTATATTCACAAATTATTTCAGGCGGCGAAGTATCTTTTCCGATCGTTCGCTGTAAAAACCAGGCGATTGTACCAGGTTCTCAAAACATTCCGCAGCTCCCGTTATATTGCCCGCTTTTAAATATGCAAGTCCCAGGTACCATCGTGCCTCTTTTGAATATTCCCCCTGTTCTCCGGCTACTGCTTCAAGCAGTGTAGCAGCTTTATCATATTCACCCAGTCCAAGGTGAGTCATACCCATAAAGAACCTGGGTGCCGCTGATGAAGGATCCATTTCAGTCAGGTCGGAGAATCCGGTTGATGCAGTCTGGTAATTTCCATCATTATAGTTCCTGACTGCTGATGCCCAGATGTCTGCTTCATTATTACCCAGACCCCGTGTTACAGGCGATATCGCCTCTATGGGTCCATAATACCTGTTAAATAACCTGCCGGGATCATCCGTTGGCAGGAGAACCTTCAATATAATGACTGCGCCTGCTATAACAGCAGCTGCAAGTGAAATATACCGTATAAAAAACAATCTGCCTGATCGTATTTTTCTCCTGTGACCGTTTTTCTGCGATGTAAAATTCAATTCCTGTTTAAGCGAGCTGGTTATGAATTCCTTAATCTCCTTCTTCCGTGCTTCCCTTTCTACGTTGCCCTGCTTCTTTATGTGCCATTCCCTTACCCATTCAGATGATATCCTGTCAAGATTACTTCGGTTTATCTCTTCACGTATCTCTTTGACCTCCTCTTCCTCCTTCATCTTCATCTCGTAATTTCTGCCGGAAAGAGCCTCCCTGATGAATTTTTCATTCTCTTTGTTATGCATATTATGCCGGTAATCAAACAACATTTGTTTTACTGCATTGTCGGCAGCAGCATATCCATGATCATTTTTTATCTCTTCTATCTCAAGCTCACCCTTCAGGTAATTACCGATCTTTTCGAACAGAACATTATTCTCCTCCGAAAACGAAGCATCCTTCCAATCTTCTCTTTGTCTGGCCTTCTCGCTCATATTTTCATTATTACCACCCATCACCCTTGAACCTTTACTTTTTACTTTTTACTTTTTACTTTTTACTTTTTACTTTTTAC
>CAZWZQ010000118.1:0-2649 GCA_964638955.1 uncultured Rikenellaceae bacterium
ATATCACCAGCATTGCATCACCGTATGTGCCGAACCGGTACTTCTCCTTCACTGCTGTCCTGTAAGCATCAAAAAGAATTTCATAGCCTGCAAATGCCGCTACCATCATGAGCAGTGTCGAATAGGGCAGATGGAAATTACTGATCATCATATCAGGAACCTTGAACTCATAGGGCGGGAAGATAAATTTATTTGTCCATCCGTCAAAAGGTTTGAGTAAGCCTCCTGTGGAAACAGAACTTTCAAGTGTCCTGACAACCGTTGTGCCGACAGCACAAATCTTATTTTTATTTTCTTTTGCCTTGTTGACAATTTCCGCAGCCTCATCAGTGATCCTGATCCTTTCCGAGTCAACTTTATGTTTTGTAAGATCCTCAACATCAACACTTCTGAAGTTCCCAAGTCCTACATGCAACGTTATCTCTGCAAATTCAACACCAATTATCTCAAGTTTCTTCAGTAGCTCTCTGCTGAAATGCAATCCTGCGGTGGGAGCTGCAACAGCTCCTTCATATTTTGCAAATATTGTCTGGTATCGTTCATTATCCTCAGGTTCCACAGGTCTGTTTATGAATTTCGGCAGTGGTGTCTCTCCAAGGCTGTAGAGCGTCTGTTTGAATTCTTCATAAGTGCCGTCAAAAAGAAATCTCAGTGTTCTGCCTCTTGAAGTTGTATTATCAATCACTTCAGCCACAAGAATGTCATCTTCCCCGAAATAGAGCTTATTCCCTATCCTGATTTTCCTGGCCGGATCAACAAGCACATCCCACAGACGTTGTTCCCTGTTCAACTCGCGTAACAGGAAAACCTCAATCTCAGCTCCTGTCTTCTCCTTGTTTCCATACAATCTTGCCGGAAATACTTTTGTGTTGTTGAATACCAGGACATCTTTCTCATTGAAATATTCAATTATATTTTTGAAGATCTTGTGTTCATATTTCCCTGTTTTCCTGTCAACAACAAACAGTCGTGATTCATCCCTGTTCTGAGACGGATAAAGTGCAATCAGCTCCTGCGGCAGATTGTACCTGAATTGAGATAGTTTCATAGCTGTTTATAAATTTCGAATTCCTTTATACGTAAAATTTCCCGTTTTGTTTCATTTGTACCAGGAATTGTTCAAATTTTTCTATGCTCCAGGCATTTTCCAGCCTGTATGAGCCTATAGCCGTCCTTATAAGTCCCGACAGGTGACAGCCGCTTTTAAGGGCCATGCCAAGATCCCTGGCAAATGATCTTACATAGGTTCCCTTGCTGCAAAGCAGTCTGATCCTCGACTCGGGGATACCAATGTTAAGAAGTTCCAGCTCCCTGTAAAATATGGTTACCGGTTCCAGTTTTTTAGTTATCCCTTTTCGTGCAACCTCATACGCTCTCTTACCGTCAATGAATTTCGCTGAATGAAGAGGTGGTTCCTGTTTATTCTCACCAAGAAAGTCATGCAGACAACTATTAACTAATTCAGGTGTGATATGGTCTGTCGGGTAACGTCCGTCAGTTTCTGTTTCCAGGTCAAACGAAGGAGTTGTTTCTCCAAAATGGAGTGTGGCAATATACTCCTTATCAAGATCCTGAAATTCAATTATCCTTTTTGTGGCTTTTCCCGTGCATAATATCATCAGACCGGTGGCAAGAGGATCAAGGGTCCCGGCATGCCCCACTTTGATCTTTTTAATACCGAACATGCTTCCGATCATGATCCTCACCTTGTTTACAAGGTCGAAGGAAGTCCAGTAAAGAGGTTTATCAAATAAGAGAACCTGCCCCTCTTCAAATATGTTTTTCCTCTCATCTTCCATGTTAACCCAGTAACACAGCCAGCAAGCCTATAATTACACAATACATTGAAAACCAGATCAGTTTACTGCGTTTCACCAGTTCTACCATCCATCTGCAGGCAAGATAGCCTGCAACAAAGGCTGCACAAAATCCGATCAATATTATACCAATTCCTGAACTGTCATTACTTATCTCTCCCGTTACTATCTCCAGCAGGTTTGCAGCTATAACGGGTACCAGGACCATAAGAAAAGAGAACCTTGCTATTTTATCTTTACTGTTTCCAATCATGAGTCCGGTAGCGATGGTGGCTCCCGACCTTGATATCCCCGGAATAACCGCGAAAGCCTGTGCAATACCAATAATAAAGGCATCGAGATAAGAAATTGTCCTGTTTCTCTTCCTGATGAAATGAGCACCTGCCAGCAACAGAGAAGTGATCAGAAGCATTAATCCGACAAATACCATGTTACTATTGAACATTCTTTCAATAGGTTCCTTTAGCAACAGTCCTGCAATACCAACCGGGATCATTGAAACAATGATCTTAAGAACATATGAGGTCTCATCATTCATTCTGAATTTCAGGGTCCCCCTTGCAAGTGTCACTATCTCTCTCCGGAAAACCACAATAGTGCTCAGCACAGTTGCCCCGTGAACAGCCACTGTAAAATAAAAACTTGCTTCAGGATTAACTCCGAAGAGTGATTTGGCTATCTCAAGATGTCCCGAACTGCTCACGGGCAAAAACTCCGTGAGCCCCTGGATCAGGCCAAGGATCAATGCTTCAAACCAATTCATTCTACTTTAGGAATAGATTATTAATAAATGAGTTAGAAGTCCGAAGTCGGAAGTCCGAAGTCGGAAGTC
>CAZWZQ010000119.1:0-2602 GCA_964638955.1 uncultured Rikenellaceae bacterium
CGAATAATCCCAGGCAGGCAATAAATATAGCCAGTATGGTGAACATTGTAAATATGAGGCCCCGTTTCTCATCTGCTTCAAACTGCCTGTTGAACCTTTCCGTAAGGAATGTATATGAATAGGGCTGATCGGGAAATATCTCCTTCCATTTGGTTTCGATATAACTCATTGTTTCCTCTGTATTATTACCGCTTAACTTTACATATATTATATTATTCCTTTCGCGCCAGACAAGCATGAGAGATTCAATCTCATTGTACATACCCGTCTGATGGTAATCGGCCATCATACCGATAACTCTGGCATTAATTTGCTGGCCGTCCCCCAGCTGTACCTTTTTTCCTATCGGATCGCTCCAGCCCATTCTGTTGGCAAGAGTCTGGTTAACGATTACTCCGGTAAGTGTATCGGAAGGCATATCCTGTTGAAAATCACGACCCATGACTATCTTTATCCCGAGAGCATCAACAAAATCATGATCAACAACAGCAAAGTTGATCCCTCTCTGTGCCATTCCCTGGTCAGTTTCAAGGTTGAAAATAACCTTGCCCGAGCCTTCACCCAATGGTGTATTTGTTGAGGTAACATATTTAATATCATTATTTTCCAGCAGACCCTGTTTAAGCACCGGGTATTTGCGGACCATGTTCTGGTTAAGCTGCAGTGTAAGCACGTTTTCCTGGTTAAATCCCTGATCCATGCTTTTCAGATAATTCAGCTGTCTGAATACTACGAGAGTACATATTATCATTACCACCGATATTGTAAACTGGATAACTACAAGGATCTTCCTGAAAAGACTTCCTGCAGAACCCTGTGTGATTTCCCCCTTGAGTACAGTCACCGGGCTGAATCTTGAAAGAAAAAATGCGGGATAGCTTCCGCCGAAGATGCCGGCTACAAGTATAACACCAATCGCTGAGATTATTACCACCGGACTGTATAGTATTGAAACATCAAATGATTTACCGGCCAGCAGGTTGAATTTCGGAAGAAGAATAAGTAGCAATATTACACTTATTATCAGAGAAATAACCGTCAGTACGACCGATTCGGACAGGAACTGCACCACCAATGGCGCCTGACGAGAACCGACAACTTTGCGCATCCCAACTTCCCGTGCACGTCCTGATGACCTGGCGGTTGCCAGGTTCATATAATTCATTGCCGCTATCAATACAAGGAATAGGGCTATAATCCCGAAGATATATACATAGGTAATGCTGCCTGTTGGTTCCGGTTCGCCAGGATTCGTCGAATACAAATGGATCCTAGTGATCGGTTCCATGATATACTCAATGGTAATCTCCAATGGTCCGAATATCGTCTTCATGTGTGCATCATACATACCCTGCATCTTGGTTTCAAATGCCTCGACATCTACATCGCGAGGCAGCAGCAGATAGGTAAAGACACCAAAATTGCCCCAGTTTCCGATCTGTTTTGGCAGGTTATTCCTTGCTGCAACAGCGTCAAACCGGAAATGCGAATTGAAGGGAACATCTCCGATCACACCTGTCACTTCAAAAGTATTATCCCCGGTGGTGAGAGTCTTTCCTACAGGATCCTCATCTCCGAAATAGCGGGCCGCAGCAGTCTCTGTAAGCACTATTTTACCAGGATCCTTGATTGCAGATCTTACTTCACCACGAAGGATCCTATAGCTGAAGATGTCGAACAGGGTGGAGTCGACATAATAGAAGTTCTCCTCAACAAACTCTTGATCTTCATATTTATACAACGCCCGCGGCATGTTAATGAATCGTACAAAAGACTGCACTTCAGGATAATCCTGGACGACCTGGGGTCCGAAAGGTATCTGTGCAACATTCCATGTGAACTGGTCATCTGTTTCCGTGATTTTTGATGATACACGGTATATCCTGTCAGCATTCTCATGGTACCTGTCGTAGCTGACCTCATCAGAGACATAAATTATCAGGAACAGGGCGCTGGAGATCCCGATTGTAAGGCCCATGATATTTAAAAGACTATACCCAAAGTGTTTGCGGATATGGCGAACGGCTGTCTTAAGAAGGTTTTTAAACATATTAATGAATTTATAATGGTTAGGTTTTGGCTTTAAAAATATATCTAATCATAATTAAGTCCAAAACAATATATTAACATGATATCAATACAATCTTATTTTTTATTTATTTGTATTTTAGAATAACTTTTCAAAAGACATAATTATTCTTTTATATGCAACAATACTGATTCAAAGTTGTCCTTTAAGAGATTTATAAACCGAACATGATCAGAAAATTTTTCAACCAGTCCTTCCGTAATATCTTGAAGTTTAAGGGCTTCGCCTTTATCAAAATATTTGGCCTTGCTATCGGGCTTGCAACATCATTACTTATCCTTTTATGGATACAGGATGAGCTAAGCTATGAAAAATTCAATCTGAATGCCAAAAACATATACAGGGTTGAAGAGGATCAGTTCTATTCGGGTGATAGATACCACGTAACTGTAACACCTCATCCCAGCGGACCGGTCTGGAGGGAAAAGATACCGGAGATCAGGGAGCAGACACGAATGAACAGGCTTCCCAGGATCCTGTTCCGCCAGGATGAGACAGTATTCTTTGAGTCTT
>CAZWZQ010000120.1:0-2300 GCA_964638955.1 uncultured Rikenellaceae bacterium
CTGCCGGCAACCGGCTACAAGCTATGGGCAACTGATTAATCCCCTCCATTTCACCCGGAGGGGATTTTTTTGTT
This sequence comes from uncultured Rikenellaceae bacterium, assembly GCA_964638955.1. Classification (GTDB taxonomy): domain Bacteria; phylum Bacteroidota; class Bacteroidia; order Bacteroidales; family VadinHA17; genus LD21. Next base: position 75 of record CAZWZQ010000120.1, read on the forward strand.
GATATTTTGTACTAAATTGCATAATGACATTAAAAATGGTTTTATCATGATACATGTAGAAAAACCCTCGGAGCAAAAGCTTGATGATCTGAATATCAGGTCATGGCCAATATGGGAAAAGGAAGTATCGGAATTTCCCTGGGTATATGACGAAACTGAGACTTGCTATATCCTTGAAGGTGATGTTGTTGTAACACCCGATAACGGTGATCCTGTAAAATTCGGAAAAGGAGATCTGGTTGTCTTTGATGAGGGTCTGAAATGCCGCTGGAAAATAAATAAAGCAGTAAGAAAGCATTATAAATTCGGGTAGTGGGCAACATCCGGCGACCGGTTGCCTGATTAAAAATCCAATTCTACAACAGTTATTCCCGATCCGCCCATATCAACGTGTTCATCACGGAATGACTTTACTATATCGACAGTATCAAGATAATCCCTGATAAGCTGCCTTAATATACCATTTCCCTTTCCATGAAGGATCCTCAGGTTCCTATGTTGAACCATTATGGCATCGTCAATAAGGTCACGAACTCTTTTTAATGCCTCTTCTCCTCTTACTCCCCTGATATCTATCTCAGGCTTGAAATTGAGCTTTCTTTGAGACAATACAGGATCTGTTTCCCTGTATATCTGACCTGACTTCAGACTCTTTTTGAGATCAGCCTTGCTTATCCTCTCAATTCTCTCCTGTGAAACCTGAAACCTGAAACTTCCCGATTCTACAAGTACCATTTTACCTTTGATTTCAATGACCTCTCCTGCAGCCCTGGTATCAATCATCCTCACGGCATCTCCGGCTTTCAAAGGTTTTTCCTTTGCTTCCTGATCTTCGGTTCCGGCAGGTTTTTCCTTCGATTTAAACCTCCTTGCCTTCTGAGCCATGACAGCCACTTTCTTCTCTGCTTCAGATTCTTTTATACCGGTCTCCCTTACAACATCATCCCTGAATTTCTCAAGCTGCTTACGGATATTCTTTGTTTTTTCTTTTTCAGCCTGCGACTCTTTTATCTGGCGTATAGTATTCTCAATCATACGGTTTGATTCCTTCAGCAGGTTTTGTGCCTCATCTTTAGCCTTTGCAATGATCTCTTTTCTGAGCGACTTTGCTCCAGACAATTCTTTTTCATACTCCTCTATCAGCTCCTCAAGCCTCTTCTCATGATGCCTTATGTTCTGCCGTTTTGTTTCCCAGTATCTTTTGTCGCGGGCTATATCTTTCAGATGCCTGTCATATTTTATATTCTTCACTCCTGCTTTTCCTGACGCTTTATTTAGTATCTCTTCAGGAAGACCTATCTTCCGTGCTATTTCAAAGGCAAAGGAGCTGCCCGGCTTGCCGATATAGAGATGGAACAGTGGCTGCATGAGATGGTTATCGAAGGCCATGGCTCCATTTATTATTCCATCTGTAAGCGATGCAAAATGTTTGAGGTTGGTATAATGTGTTGTCAGCACACCGAAGACTTTTTTACTGTTAAGTTCACCAAGTATCGCCTCTGCAATTGAACCTCCGAGCATCGGTTCGGTTCCGGTGCCAAATTCATCGATAAGTATCAGGCTTCTGTCACCGCTGTTCTTAAGAAAAAACTTCATGTTAATAAGATGAGAGCTGTATGTACTAAGGTCATTCTCAATACTTTGCTCATCACCTATATCTATAAGTATATCTTTGAATACACCTGTTTCAGAACCTTCATCCACCGGGATAGTAAGCCCGCATTGCACCATATACTGGAGTAGTCCTACCGTTTTAAGACATACTGATTTTCCTCCGGCATTGGGACCTGAGATGACCAGTATCCTGTTTTTTTCATCTAGCTGAATATCAAGCGGCACTACTATTCTTCCGTGAAGCTTTTCGAATGTCCTTGACAACAGAGGATGCACTGCCTGTTTCCAAATTATTAACGGATTTTCGGAAATGATTGGGATTATTGATTTATGATAGTTGCCAAATAATGCTTTTGCCCTTAAAAAGTCAATTTCACCCAGGAAGTCGTTTGATGCGAGAAGATCGTCGATGTATGGCCTTATATTGTCGGCAAACAGTGTTAAAATTTTCACAATCTCCCTCTTTTCTTCATATTCGAGCTCGATTATGTCGTTGTTTATCCCCACTATCTCCTCTGGTTCAATAAATACCGTTTTACCGGAAGCAGACTGATCATGGATCAGTCCTTTTATCCTTCTTTTATCGTATGCGCTTACCGGTATCACTCCTCT
>CAZWZQ010000121.1:0-2238 GCA_964638955.1 uncultured Rikenellaceae bacterium
GGGGGGTATGGGGGGTAAAGAAAGCCGTTTTTGGTTATGTATTCTTTTATTCTGTTCTTAGCTGAAGTAAGGAGATCCTCATTAGCACAAAGTGAAATACGTATATAACGGTTTCCCTGGCTGCCAAAGATAAATCCCGGAGTAATAAAAACGTGTGTCTTATTAAGTATCTCATCCACAAATAATTCGCAGTCAGGAATCTCCTCCGGGATTCGTCCCCAGACAAATAATCCCGACTGTGATTTATCGAATTTGCATCCGAGGATATTCATTATTTCCTCAACTACTTTCCTTCTGTCACTATAGACTCTGTTTACTCTGTCGTACCATGAAGGGGGATTGGAAAGGGCTTCTATGGCAGCAACCTGCAACGCCCGGAACATTCCTGAATCCATGTTGCTCTTAACCTTGAGGATGCTGTTGATGTAATCACCATGTCCTGCTACCATGCCGATTCTCCAGCCTGCCATATTATGTGATTTGCTCAACGAATTCAGCTCAAGGACAATCTCTTTTGCACCATCGGCTGAAAGAAGACTCAGGTAGTCGCTATTCAGGATAAAACTGTAAGGATTATCGTTACAGAGAAGGATCTCATGTTCACTGGCAAATGAAACAAGCTTTTCAAACATTCTCATGGATCCGCTTGCTCCGGTAGGCATATGGGGATAATTGACCCACATGATCTTTACCCTGCTCAGATCGCTATCTTCCAGTCTGTTGATATCAGGGTGCCATCCGTTATTCTCATCCAGTTCATAATACACGATATTGCCGTTCAGCAGCTTTGTCACTGATGAATAGGTAGGGTATCCGGGATTTGGTACCAGAATATCATCTCCAGGATTAACGAATGCCATGCTTATATGCATTATTCCCTCCTTGCTTCCCATTAATGGAAGTATTTCGCTATCAGGGTCGAGTTCAACGTTAAAATATTTCCTGTACCAGTCTGCAAACGCTTTGCGCAATGAAGGTATGCCAGTATAACTCTGGTAGCCATGCGATGTCGGCTTCGATGCTTCCTCACCAAGGCGTGATATTGTATTTTCCGAAGGAGGCTGGTCGGGGCTGCCGATGCCAAGATTTATTATATCAGCACCCTCCAGGCGCATCTGGTCTATCTGCCTTAGTTTCTGCGAGAAGTAATATTCACTTACACCTTCAGTCCGTTTTGCAGGTTTAACTTTCATACAGTTTTTCTCCTTTATTATATATTCCAAGCACCTCAAGGTTGGTTGTATAATTCTCAAGGACATTTTTTATCAGTCCGATATCATGATCGGGATTCAGCTCCAGGTCGATATAGAACATATACTCCCATTCACCATTCAAACGCGGCACCGATTGTATCTTGGATAAATTAATATCAAGCTCTGCAAGTCTTACGAGTACTGCTGCAAGGGACCCGGGTTTGTGACCTGTTGAGAAACAGATGGATACCTTATTGCCATCAGTGTTTTCATTTTCCTTTTTGCCCATGATCAGGAAGCGTGTATAATTCTTCTTGTATGTTTCAATTCCCGTGGCAAGTATTTCAAGGCCGTACATCTCTGCGGCAGCTGATGGAGCAATGGTTGCGATACCTTTTAATTTATTTTCACTTATGTATCGTGCACTTCCTGCAGTATCGTCGCTCTCAACAAGTATCACACCCCGCATATGATTAAGATAAGTCATACACTGCGACAGGGCAATAGGGTGGGATCTGATTTCCCTGATCGATACTATTGACTGGCCGGGCAGCGCCATGAGATTTTGTCTTATCCTCAGGTTGATTTCTCCAAGAATTTTCATACCTGATTCCCTTATGAGGTTATAGTTATACAGGATACTTCCTGACCGTGCATTCTCGATGGCCATAACTGCATAATCGGCCCTCTTCTCATTAACAGCAATAAGGGTCAGATCGAATGTAGTGCAAGGTACAATGTCAAATGATTCATTATTGAAGTACAACCTTGCAGCAACTTCGTGAAAACTTCCTTTTTCTCCCTGGATCGCTATTTTCATTTCTTTTTCTCCATAAAAAAAGTCCCCTTTCCAGGGGACCTTGTATCATATTAACTCGTTAACTGTACACAAAAATCCCCCTATCTCTTTTTATAAAAAAAGAAATAAAAAGAATAAGCGGCATAATTGTGTACAATATTCATCTAATCGCAATATTGGCTTACAAAAGTAATGCAATAATTAGATATTCAAAAAAAATAGTGAAAATTCTGTTCTTTATCTGAT
>CAZWZQ010000122.1:0-2171 GCA_964638955.1 uncultured Rikenellaceae bacterium
AGGTAATTACAAAATGAAGATATATTAATTGAACTTATTTCCTATTTTAATTCCGAAGTAAACCGTTCTGGGAGATAACGGGCCATAGATGTATGCCGGTTCGCTATTAATTCCCATGTCAAAATCAGACTGGAATAAAATAAAGATGTTCTTAATTCCCGCAAATGCCTGGAGTATTGCAGATCTGATAATTCAGGTTGAGAAAAACAAATTTAATATCTGATTTCAATAGAGAGACCACCATAAAACAATGTACCATAGACGGGAGCGTACATAAATGCTGCATCATCAAGGTGTTTTTCATCCTGTAGGTAATTAAAAATGTTATTTATTCCTGCATAAAGTTTGAAGTTATTTAGTTTCTTTGAGACACTTGTGTTGAACAGCATATGAGGATCGGTCTTTTTAATTTTTGACTGATCGCCTATTGAGGGATCTATATCCTCATTATAATAGTCAATATACATGGTTCCTTGGAAATCGCCTGTAATAGAGAAAATCCAAGTGCCGGGGTTATACTCGATTTCCAGATCGCTTGTCATTGCCGGAAATCTCGAAATATTTTTACTGTCGTCTTCATATTGCGTACCCATCCAGTCTTCCCTTGCGTTATCGTATTTGCCCTGGTTTAAAGTAAAATCGACGCCTAATTTGAGATTCCTTACGAGGTTAGCCTGCAATGATAATTCTATTCCCTGTACAAAAGCATCATCAATATTTTCCCATTGGTAATCATAACCTAATGCAGCAACTTCATCCGACGCATCGACAAATCCGATTTTGTTTTTCAGATCAGTGCGAAAAATATTTGTACTTATCCTGATGTTTTTGCCATAATAATCGGCGGAGAGGTTATAGCTTAAAGATTTTTCTGGTTCCAGGTTCGATGATTTCCATACACGGGGAGATCCGCTGCATAGATGCAGATCTTCGGAGAACCCAAAAGGAGCCCGAAAACCTGATCCTATATTTGCCCGTAGCGAAAACCTATCCGACACTTCATATTTAACAGCAAACCGCGGGTTTATGCTTGTTTCATCAAAATCGGTTCTCGGGAAAGTAACCGATTTAAAAACCTGCCTGTCGGTGTTGTATTCTTCACTTGAACTATGCAGATCAATTCTTATCCCGGGTACGGCAGCCAGCTTTTGAGAAATATCCCATTCATCCTGGATAAAAGCGCCAAATTCTGATGCCGATTTATCACTTACCGACCTGTATGATTCACCAAGATATTCACTTTCAGGATCAACTACGACATACATTCCTGATTCTTCAATCTTATCATATAATCCCTGCATACCTAAAAGGATACTATGATTTCCCGATTTGACTCCAAAGGTTAATAAAGAGGTCAAGGTGTTTTCTTTTGCCAGATATGGGCGCATGTCCCGAAGATCTGGCACACTGTCATTATGTGTTTCCATATAATCACAAAGAAATGAATCATTTGTGGCTACTCTGGCATGTTTTACATAACCCAGGCTGAAATTCATCTCATATTTTGTACTTACTTGTTTTTTATAACTTAACTGAACTTCATAGCGGTCTGTACTTATACTTTCAGTTCCGTCAGTCAGGGGATTCCTGTAATAATCATCTGTCATTGTACCTCCCTCTCTCTTTTCAAATACGGTTTTCCCCCTTAATGTCAGTTTATCATCATTAAAAAAGAGACCGTCAATAAACAATCCGAAACCGCTATTTATAAGATTTGTTGCAACTCTGTCGGAAATTCCGTCTTTTTTCTTTACTTCAACTTTTGTATTACCGGAACCGGTTTCATCTATTGCCTCTCCGGTAAGTTTCTGGGCAAAAATGTTCAATCCGATATTTCCTTTTTCATTTTTTAAGGAAGATGAAAACTCATATTTATTTGTACTATGGTTTCCAAGTTGAACATCCAGTGTTAAGGAAGGTTCATATGAGGGTTCTTTTGTAATAATATTTATAGCTCCTGCAACCGCACTGCTTCCGTATAATGCCGAACCTGCTCCTTTTACTACCTCAATTCTTTCAACATCAATGGTACTTAGCTGTTGCAAGCCATACACACTGGCGAGACCTGTGTATAATGGTTGTCCATTAATCAAAACCTGTGTATGTTCTGCTCCGAGCCCCTGCATTCTGACCATTGTAAAATTGCAATACTGGCACTGACTCTCAACCCT
>CAZWZQ010000123.1:0-2149 GCA_964638955.1 uncultured Rikenellaceae bacterium
AGTGTATGTTTCGATTTAATTGCCTTCAGATAATCTACAAGGGTACTGTTGGGGAACCATGCCGCGCGGCTCTCCTTCCTGGCATCTGATGGCAGCCAGTACCCGAGTTGTGAATCTTCTTCCCAAAGCCCGTGTCCGGCATAAAAGATAAGCAGATTGTCGTTCTCCGAGACTTTCGATGAGAGTTTATCAAAAGCAATATAAAGATCTTCCCTTTTTGGATTCAGCAGAAGGTTAATGTTTTCTTTTTCGAATGTATATTTATCAGATAATACGGTGTAAACGGATCTGGCATCTCTGATTGCATTTTCAAGATCCTCACCCATAGCCGGATAGCTGTTTATACCAATTATGAGGGCATAATATTTCCCTGTGCTGATTAATCCACCGGCAAGACTTTTCACAGGAGATGTATAATAGATATTATAACTGTATCTTCTGGCTATCTGTCCATTCTTTAGAATGTCAATGTTAATGGTATTTGGTCCGGGATTAAGTTCAACTTTCTGCCAGAAGAAATTACCATCCATATTTACAACAGCCATATTATTGATATTTACCTTTATATGGTTGTTGAAATTCTCAATTTCACCTGCCAGATCGAAGGAAGCTTCAGGCGTCACAAAAACCCTTGACACATCCATGAGGGGCTGATGCAGAACCATTACCGGTTCTTTTTCAGGAATATTATTTATATATATGGTCGATTTTTCGCTTTTAATCTGGGCAAAGGCACTTGAAAAACAAAGGATTAAAAGCGAAGAGATAATGATCCGTGTTGTATAATATTTCATGACGGATAGTTTAAAATGTCCATTTTGCATAAAATTGTATCCCGTAGATGTCATTTGCTGACAAGCCGGCATTAAAATTATCAGATCGTGAAGCAGGAATGACGGCAGACCATATCAGGTTTGCTACCCATACACCTGCTGCACCAAATATAAAATATTGAGCCATTTTATATGACTTTTCTGAATCATTGAAAAGTCTGTCACTTTCAGTTTTTAGTTCTGATTTAAGATATTGGTCATACTTTCTGTTATAGTCGTATATAAAGTAACCCGAAGCTGCAAGTCCTCCGTAACCTAACACACCGAGTAACAGGGGAGTACCTTTTTTGATGATTTTTTTCTGTCCCAGTCCGGGGAAAACAAAAGAGGAAGCCATTATATTACCCCTGGAATATGTCCTGAGAGGTGGTGTGACAGGCATATCGGCAGCTTTATTTTTGGTGGCATCCTTTTCGGTTTCGGCCGGGAAATCATCATCATATCCTGTTGAATCCGTTTTTCCGGCACGGGTTTGAATACTTGTATCAGCTGCTATAACCTTAACCTCACCGGCATTTTCCTTCTGAACCGCAGGTTCATTAATAATTATCTGCTCAGCAAAGATTTGCACATCTACATTGCCATTTATCCTGAAATTATCACCTGCAAGATTCCAGATGATACTTTTATTGTTCCCGCATTTGATATTATTCCCTAAATCTCCGGTTATATCGGAAACTTCGATTATAGTGCCGTCCGATTTAAATATGCGGGGATTAATATTAAAAATTGCCTTATCAGGACAATCTCTTATATCAAAAGTAATGATCAGTGTATCATTAAAATATGTAAGGCCGGGCTTACTGACAGACGCCTGTGCCTGAGAGAATACCTGCAGGTTAAATACAAAAATCAGCGGTACTATTAGTTTTATGATCTTCACTGGCCGATGAATGGAGATGACAATATACATATTAAATGAGAAAAGCACAAAGATTCAGATGTTTCATTAGATAGGTCTTTGACGAAAGGAGCAAAAGTGTTTGTTAACGCATGTTCATAACTCAGTTAAGGCGGATATCAGGCTTCGTGCCGGCGGAGAGAAATGAATTGTAAAACATGGATTTACAAATTCATTTTTACAGAATAAATTCAACTGTTGAAAAGCATATATCTTAATATTTTAATAATTTTGCATGCTTATTTGGATTAAATACAATTAACATCAAACATTTTGATTTGTAGTTAGTTTATAATTATTAGAGAATTAGCTTTTTGAAGATGTATATTACAAGGCAATAGGGTGAGTACTTGTTAAGATAAAAGATAAAAGTAAAAAGATAAAAGTAAAAAGATAAAAGTAAAAAGATAAAAGT
>CAZWZQ010000124.1:0-2098 GCA_964638955.1 uncultured Rikenellaceae bacterium
TGGCTTAAGGGTGGCCATCCTGAAATCATTCTTGATAATCTTTATGCTCAGAAAAAGATTGAGCCGATGATTGTTGTAATGCCTAATGGCAGGGCCATGAAGGATGACCGTGTGGGAAAGAATATGATGGCACCTGACAGGGTGGAGGCATTCGCCACGTTCGAAAAAGACCTGCTTAACGATCTCATTCCCTACATCGAGAAAAAGTTCCCGGTAATTAAAGACCGCGAACATCGTGCTATAGCAGGATTGTCGATGGGCGGCGGGCAGTCGCTGAACTTCGGACTGGGCAACCTCGACAAATTCGCCTGGATAGGCGGATTCTCATCAGCTCCCAATACCAAACCTCCTGAACAATTGGTGCCGGATCCGGAAGAAGCAAGGAATAAGCTTAAGGTGCTGTGGATCTCCTGCGGCGATAACGACGGCCTCATAACATACAGCCAGCGCACTCACGATTATCTGAACGCCAATGATGTTCCGCACATATATTATATAGAACCCGGTGTGCACGACTTTAAAGTATGGAAAAACAGCCTGTACATGTTTTCACAGCTGCTGTTCAAACCTGTTGACATTTCGAAGTTCAATAAATACAGTATGGTTGGAATCCCTGCTCCTTCTAATGTAAGAAGGGCAAAATATCCTCAGATATTACCTGACAGCCGTGCAATCTTTCAGGTAAATGCACCTGATGCACAAAAAGTTCAGCTTGACCTGGCAAAGAAATACGACATGGTGAAAAACAGTGAAGGCGTGTGGGAAGTGACAACCGATTCCTTAACAGAAGGATTCCATTACTATTCATTGTTGATTGACGGATTGGCTGTTGCAGATCCGGCAAGTGAAACATTTTACGGAATGGGGCGTATGGCAAGCGGTATTGAGGTCCCGTTTAAAGGTGATGATTATTATGCAATTAAAGATGTTCCTCACGGGGGAATATGTATTAAGCGTTATTATTCCACCGTTTTCAATGGTTGGCGTCAGTTTTATATATATAAGCCGGTTGGTTACGATGTTAATATTAACGAAAAATACCCTGTATTATATATTTTGCATGGTGGCGGCGAAGATGAAAGAGGCTGGGCCACCCAGGGTAAAACGGATTTGATTCTAGACAATCTCATCGCCGCACAAAAAGCAAAACCAATGCTTGTTGTAATGCCGGATGGAAATGTAAATGCACAGGGATTTGGCGAAAATACCCTGAGAATGTTTGAAAGAGAATTGAAACAATGCATAATTCCCTTTGTTGAAAAAAATTATCGTGCAGAAATCGGTTCAGGGAAGCGGGCGCTTGCAGGTCTGTCGATGGGTGGAATACAAACTCTTTATGTTGGAATAAATAACACCGATTTGTTTTCATACCTTGGAATTTTCAGCTCCGGATGGATAATGCCCATGCAGCTTGATCTTGCCAATACTCAATATGATTTAATGAATAAAAAACTTGATAAGATCAAAAGCAACCTTAAACTCATCTGGATAGGAATAGGCGGCCAAGAAGATATTGCCTACAATAATTGTCAGACAATGAAATCAAAATTCGATGAGATGAATCTGAAATATGTCTATAGCGATTACCCAGGGGGGCACGCCTGGCCCGTATGGAGAAACAACCTTTTTAATTTTGCACAACTCCTTTTTAAATAACATCTGTAATGTATGAACTAATTTAATACCGTCATAATGAAACCTGTTGTTATTATTTTTCTTTTAGTTTTTATCAGCCTGAGCTTGCAGGCTCAAGATGGTCATGAACTCTGGCTTCGTAATAAAAGCACGGGGCATGTAACTGTGACCTGCTCCGGGAACTCTCCTACCCTGGCTATTGCAATCAAGGAATTGCAGCAGGGGTGGCAGGGGAAGGACAATGCAAAGGTTGTTCTTACTATAAAGGATGACAAAGCAATTAAATACGATGGTTTTAAACTCAGTCCTGGTGAAATTCAGGCAAACACAGATCTGGGAATTTTATATGGCGTTTATGAGCTCCTGCGGCGCCAGCAAACAGGACATCCCATTGAAAAAATAATTTGTAACCCTTCATACGAGGTCAGGATCTTAAACCATTGGGACGATCCTGATAGTTCGA
>CAZWZQ010000125.1:0-2068 GCA_964638955.1 uncultured Rikenellaceae bacterium
TGAAGGTTTGGGGTTATCAGAAAGAAGAAAAAAAGCCCCGGTAAGATAAATCGGAGTAAAAGAGTTCTCATAACATTAATTTTTAATGTTCAAAAGAATAAGAAATCTGATGGAATTCATATTTCTTTTTTCTTTTATATTTTATGACTCCCGCTAAATATTAGAATCAGAAACGGTTATCAATAGTTAAATATAGTAACTACTTCCTGAAAAAGAAATCGCCGTTCAGTTTATTCCACTCTGTAGGCACCTGTGCGCCGTTACTTAACTTTCTTACCTGTGCCCGGGTATTCATAAAGACACTCAGTATTGATTGCGGAACCGCCATCTGTTTGACAAGCTCCTCTGTAAAGAGCCCGTTGGCTCCCTTACCGTCAGCGGCAGTGGCGCCCTCTGATGTGGCAAAGGCAATTATCGTTCCGCTTGAGAATGACATTGCCCTGAAGCCGGCATCTCCTCCTCTTGCCCAGGCAGTATAAGGATTATTCCGGCAGGCATCAAGTATAACAATGTTAGTATTATCCTGATACCTTTCGAATTCCTCTACAATAAAATCAACCTCTATGGCTTCAAACCTGCAATCACTCGATTTTTCAAGGAGGGCATCTGTTGGTACCAGGTAGTTCTTACCATCCACCTGATTACCGTGTCCTGCGTAATAGAATAATGCAACATCATAATCGGGCAGTCTCTCATTGAACTCCCTGATAGCATTCATCATCTCCTCTTTATTTGCATTAAGTTTTTTTATGACCTCAAAATTGAGTTCTTTTAATGTTCCCTCCATGAGGTTAGCATCATTAACAGGGTTTTTAAGAGGTGTTCCGTTCATATATTCTGAATTCCCGAAAACAAGGGCAATCCTTTTTTCTGTAAATGCAGGTTCCAGCTTGATCACTCTTTTTTCAGATGTTGTGCTGCCTGCTATATTTGTTGCTATGAGGAAGACGCTGTTATCACCTTCCTTTAATACTACCGAACCCTGCCATGTGTAATTACATTCACCGGCAGTTGAAGCCTGGAATACATTGTCCTCAGAAAAAATAGTACCATTGACGAGTAGTTTGATTGATCTTAAATCGGATTGTGAATTAATACAGGCACCTATGGTTAACACTTCGGTGTTTACAATAGTATTTGGTGATTCAGGATTTGACCAGTTGATTTCCGGAGATACCGCAAAAGGATTAGTAAAATACCTTATCTCTGACTTTGTTGCTCCTTCACTGTTAGTAGCCACCAGATAGATTTGATTTTCACCCGGACCGAAGTTCAGATTTTTTTCTATCATGAAGCTTCCGGTTTCATCAGGTACAAGTTTTATATCTGTTTCCCCCTTTGAAACACCGTTCATGTATAACAGCACTGACTTCAAACCTGAAGATGATTTAACTTGTGCTTTTACCGTAGCATTAAAATTTTGTAGAGTTGTACGACTCCCCGATGGACTTGTCCATGTTACTACAGGTGCTCCGGATGTGATGTCACCTGCAGTTTGTGGTTCAACATTTGCAGTACTGACAGGAAAATCGACTGTGAAATAACGCTTGTCAGAGGAAGATGAGCCGCCAGGGTTAGAAGCTTCAAGATAAATATTGTTCTCTCCCAGATCAAAATTTATCTCTTTTTCAATAAGGAAAATTCCCTGCTCATCGGGCGATGGTTTCATTTCAGGATAACCATATATAACTCCATTCAGATAAATTACCACTGATTGTATACCTGACGGTGAATTGATCTTTGCTTTAACTAAACTTGAATTTGCTGACCTGAGATTAGTATTTGATTTTGTCGGATTTTCCCATGTAATGACAGGTGGCGGAGGCTTGATAGTTTCAGTTGGTACGTTTTGCTGTACAGCCTGAGCATTTTCAGCCAATAGCGGGGCAGTCGTGGTTTTAATTTCAGTTACTTTCAAATAATCAACCGATATCTCTGATTCCGTCCCTACATTGAATCCAATCTGGTTTCCTGCAAGTTCGATATCATCCAGTTTAACTACAAGTGATTCATTTGCAAAAATATAATAAACCCCACTTACACACCTGACTGTCAGCTTATTGTAATC
>CAZWZQ010000126.1:0-1992 GCA_964638955.1 uncultured Rikenellaceae bacterium
AACCATGTAATGACATATATCCACCATTTCCCAAGCTTACGGTCTCCGGTCACGGAATTGATTTCGTCTCGTATCTCATTTACTCCTTGTTTTATTATCATTGCAGCGATCATTGCCCCGGATATCATTAATGCGACTCCCCATACAAAGTCCTGATTACTCAAGAAGTTCAGGTTTCTTGCGGAAGGTATTCCAAACAGGAATACCAGGATCACAATAACAGCTATAGCTTTGTTCCTCTTCAGACCGGTATCAACCAGGACCCTTGTTGGAAGTTCAAGCTGGGCAATAAGGGAAGAAAACCCGGCAAATGTAAGCCCCAGGAAGAAGAGAACTGACAAAAGGCTTCCTCCGAACATTTTATCAAAAAGCTGAGGCATCCATATGAAAGTCAGGCCTGTTGATGCAGGGCCGCTTGTCTTCATTATTTCGAGAACCTGTGGATCACTCATACCCATTTCATGCTTCAGTATTGCGAATACTGTTCCGAAGACCATTATTCCGGCCAGGAGCGAGACAGTATTATTACCTATACCGGTCAGGAAAGCATTACCTACAGCCCCATGTTCCTTCTTCATGTATGCTGCGAAAGTCATGAAGAGTCCCCAACCTGCACCTGTATCCCATGCATTCTGAGTAAGTGCATCGAGCCATGTTTTTGGATCCCCAAGTTGTTTGAGGTCCGGGGTAAAAAGGTACGCAAGCCCTTCCCCTGCTCCCGGCAGGGTAACTGCCCTTATGACGCTTATAATCACTATTAACAGTAAAGATGGTATGAGTATTTTATTTACTTTCTCGATCGAATTTATGCCTCTCCAGATAGCCAGGGCGCCAAACAATATTGCCGCAGCATGAGTTAACAGCGGCCATATGCTTGCCTGGTAAGTGTTCCAGATCGACATGGCTGATTCAAAGTTATTAGGCAGCGGATGGAATGCCATATAGACGAAATAATAGATACACCATCCAACCACAACAGTGTAAAAGAATGTTATGGCAAGTGGCACAAAAGCAACAAATGAGCCTATCCAGGTAAACCTTGGGCCCATGCTTTTCATAAATACACCTACAACTCCTGAACGATGTTTTCTGCCGGATGCATACTCGGCGATGATAAGCGGAATGCTCCAAAGGAACAGGAAGCAAAGCCATGCTATAAGGAAAGCACCTGCTCCTGTTTCGCCTCCGCTCTGGGCAGCTATCCTCGGAAACCGCCATATATTACCTGTTCCCACAGCCACCCCAAGGGCACTTAATATCAGGCCAGGTCTCGATGAAAATCGTTGTCCGGTTGAATCGTCGAGTATTTTATTCATCTCAAACCTGTTAATTGAAAATGGAGAATTTTGAAATTAATATAAAGTGATAAAATCACTTGAAGAAACCTTAAATAAATATTAATTGAATCTCAACATTGAAGATAGTTAAATACATTATTATAGAAGCATGTTAGTATCTTTAAAGTCTGCCGGCATTAAGCATCGTCACAATAAATAATATATAATCTCCATATAAACAGCAGATTGCATATGGATGATAACAGATAATACTTGGGATTAGAAAGGTTTAATGAAAAAACACGTATGATTTTTTGTTTAGTTGAATTCATTTCATACATTTGCACCCGCTTTTAGCGAGAAGTTGGTTGAGGAGTTTAAAGAGATAGAGTTCCGGCATACGAAAGAGGGGGAGAATAATGAGAGGAAAGGCCGGAAAAAATATCTCTGATTTATTTGGGAAGGACGATAAAATTTCATATCTTTGACGTCCCAAAAGAAAATAAAATGAAGCGAAAGGTCCTCCTTCGTATAATCAACGGAGGGCATTTGTTCTTTGAAAATATGAAGTAGCAACCAGGCGAGATAGACGATCTCGTCTAAAAAACTTGTTAGTATTTTAGAATGAGGCCAAGGAGAAGTCTTCGTCAAGATTTAAAGATAAATTTTTACAATGAAGAGTTTGATCCTGGCTCAGGATGAACGCTAGCGGGAG
>CAZWZQ010000127.1:0-1933 GCA_964638955.1 uncultured Rikenellaceae bacterium
GACGAGGCTAATTTATTGATTTATAATAGTAAGGCCGTAGGCCTTATATAGCATCAGGCAGGGCAGCGCCCTGTCATTGAGCGTTGCATTCTTCTTATAATCTACAGGTATCAGTTATTATGATACTGATATTTTAAAGGAACAGAACGTGGTTCACCGGCGCCCGGAACCAGGTAAATAAACTGGAGATTATGGTTTTCATCTTTCTGGAAATACTCAAGCCGGACAGGGTAGAATCCTTTTTTAAGAGGGATTATATATGATTTAAGACTCTCATCAATGTGAATTCCGTCATTATCGATTATTAATTTATTGCCCAACCAGAGTCTGGATCCGTCGTTGGATCCGATAGCCCAGAGATAGTATCCATCCTCTGTGATCTCGACATAACCCTCAAAAAGGCAGGCAAAATCGGCTTTTGCAGTAAGTTTCTTAAGACTGAACAGGCTGTCGGTGATCCCGGTCAGTGATGGTTTAAGTTTCTTAAAATCCGGCATTTTATCCCATGTTCCTTCATAAAATGAATATTTAAATCCTCCGCTTTCAATCTTTTTTGGTTTGGACAATGACGGTAATGTTTCTCCCTGTTCAAAATTACCTTTGGCCGTCACATCATATTTACCGCTTGTGGAGAATGATTTGAACACCAGATGAGCGGGACCCGTCAGGATAAGTGTTGATCCGGCTTTCGGGGATGTTTCGTCAGGTTCAGTTCCATCCATTTCATACCTGAGATCAGTGTAATTATTTGATAAATAGATAGTTGCAGGTATATCTTTTAATATAATTCCGTTCATCGGATGAAAAGTGATTGAGCCACCCGGATAACCTGAATATGAATATTTAATTCCGTCATACATCGCTTTTAGCCTTACTGAATTATGTTTTTCGTTCGGGAAGGTTGCTGTTTTCCACCTGAAGCTTTGCGGTGCTTTAAGCTTCAACACAGAATCCATACGATCGATTCCCTGATTTTTATAAGTTGATTCTATGCCTGCAATCCATAGCACTTTATCAGGAGGAAGCTCTTGCAGCTTCCCGGAAGCCAGTCTGATAACAAAATCATTATTCCAACTAAGCGGAGGATCCGTAGCATAATATATATCAAATAGTTGAGGTTCAGTAAATATGGTATACATAACAAATACGCCTCCATAGGAGTGTCCGTATAATGAGTTCGTCCCGTTAGTCCTGTAGGCTTTGTCGATATAAGGAATCAATTCATCTTTAAGAAATGCCAGAAATTTATCAGCGCCTCCGGATATTGCCGGACTTGGAACATGTACAGGTAAGAAATCCCTGTCACGCTGATTTGCTCCATTTATATAGGTATTCGGAAGAGCAACAATTATTGCGGGTGGAACATATTCTTCATTTTTCGCAAATCTGTATATAAATGGAAATAAATTCACAACCCATTCACCGTCAGTCAGATATATAACTTCAAATTCTTCAGACGATTCGGTCTGGTAATTTTCAGGCAGGATGATCTTAATTGACCGCCATTCTTTTAAAGCATTTGAATAGATAGAATCGTTTATTGCCGGATTATCCTGGGCAGAAGCAAAATTAATCTGTAAAACAAATAAAATAAGTAATGCCCCCGGAGTGTGTAGAAAAATCCTTTTCATAGATTAAGTTTTAGATGAGTATTAATAATATATAAATACGTATAAAATGTTGGTATGCTGCAATAATAAATGATTATTTTACAATTTTATTACTTTATCAAAAAAATATTATGCGTTTTGAAGCCCGCTTCGATATTTTTGCATTGGTAATGTTGCCGGGAATTTCTCAAGGTATTTTCCTGATCTGCTATTTTCTGAACAGGAATAACCGTAAGAAACTCTCAAATCTTTTTTCCGGGTTTCTGTTGCTGACTTTCGTGAATCTCTCCTTTACTCTGTGCCCTGCGCCCTGTGCCCTGTGC
>CAZWZQ010000128.1:0-1572 GCA_964638955.1 uncultured Rikenellaceae bacterium
TATCCTCTTCATCATAGGTGAGCAACAGGCCTTCTTTTAAACCGTAGGTCTCCATGGCTTCAATAAGCCCGTTAATCTCCCGTTGCCTGTTATCGGAACTAAGCTCATAACACACCTGTATCGCTTCCCTGATTTTTGTGCCAATTCTTATAACAAAGTCGCATTCATATATTCCCCTGTGATAAAACAGATCTTTCCCTTCTCTTTTTAATTGCAGGAATACAAGGTTTTCCAGCATTCTACCTTTGTTCTCACTAAAAGAAAAAGCATTCTGACTTATCAGGCCGTTGTCAACACAATAAAGTTTTTTAGGATTTACCATCTGCTTTTTCACGGAATAGTCAAACTTCCTTAACTCAAAAAGCATATAAGCCATTTCGAAATGATGCACGAATTGACTCACGCTGTTTACCGATCCGGCACCTGTCAAATTTTTAAGTTTATTATACGATGTTTCTTTACCGATATTGGATATAACATAATAAAGCAGCATCTTAATGGCTGTTTCACTGCGCAGTTCGTTACGTTGCATTATATCCCTGTAAAATATATCCTGGAAAAGGTTACGCAGGACAGACGGATCATCCGTTTTAAGATATTCCGGAAATCCTCCCATGCCAATATAATCGTCGAATAACTGAAGTGAATGATCGCTATTGCGGAGCTTCAGGAATTCATTATATGAGAACGGGTACAGTTCGCCCGAAAGATGTCTGCCCGTCAGTTTTGTACCCAGTTCACTACTCAGCATGGCAGCATTGCTTCCGGTAATAATTACCTTCTCTCCCCTGTCGATTAGCTGTCTTACATAATTCTCCCATCCCTTTATATTCTGTATCTCATCAAAAAAGTAAGTGCCTCCTTCTCCAAACATCTCACTAAAAACCTCTTCCGCTTTGTTAAAATCATTTAGTTCAAAACCCGTCAGACTGATATCTTCGAACCTGATATAATATACAGGCGATGTTCTTCTTAGGTATTGCCTTGCAAGAGTCGATTTGCCACATCTCCGCACTCCTGAGATTATTGTGGCAAATTTCGGCAGTATCTTCAGCGATATATCCCTTTCAACACCAAGGTCACGCTGTAAATCCTCCTGCTGCTTTATCAGCACCATTCTCAATTCCTTTTTCAGTATCATCTTTAATTGTTTATATTACTATTATGAACTTTTGTGCATTACAAATATATAAAATTATCCCAAACTGTAAAACTGCACAACTTCAAAACACAACTAATAAATAAAGAAAATCCTTAAAGCCGACCAGGTATGCGGCGCACGGCATGAGGGCGAAGCAAAGCGAAGATCCCTCTATTAAAGAAACATAGGGAATATAGTACGTTTAGTTTCAGCATAGTTTTTACTAACAAGATAGTATTGCTTTAAACCAATACCCGCCACATTTTTTTCAAGTTTCTTCAAATCGGCCGGGGAGGATTTCAGCTTTACTTCTATGGCAATCTCCTTGTCTAATACAAAGTCTATTTCAGAAGTATTTCTTTTGTTGTAGAATGAAAGTTCTCCAAAATTACTCAACTGATTTGCTATAGCATTTTCAAATAATTGTCTAT